>KV835886.1:33825-47243 GCA_001838165.1 Actinomyces sp. HMSC035G02
TGTCGCACGTAATTCCCATGTAAACCTTTCAAACCTTGAAATCGCATCATTGAGATTCTGCGGTTATCTTGATGCCTTACAAAAGTGAGGTGACCCAAATTACGTGCGACATTGAGGGGAGGAGGAGAGGCCGGGGAAGGGGATGGGGTCAGCGCTGCTCGTCGAGCTGGTGGAAGATCGCGGCGAGCAGGGGCGTGACCACCTTGAGGGTGTCGAGCGCACCTCCGCGTGAGCCTGGGGAAGAGATGATGAGCGCGCCCGAGGAGTCGCGTGCGGTCACGCCGACGACCTCGCGGGACAGGCCCGATAGGGGTGTGTTCGTCAGGCCGTGGGCGCGGATCTGCTCGGCGATGCCGGGGATCTCGACCTCGACGATGGAGCGGACGACCTCGGGCGCATAGTTGCCCACGCCGAAACCCGAGCCGCCCAGGACCAGGATGAAGCGGGCGCCGGCCTCGAGCGCGTCGCGAATCTCCGTCTCGAGGATGTCGGCGCTCTCGGGGATCGCCGCGACCGTCACGGGACCCAGGCCGGCCTCGGCCAGCGCTGCCGTACAGGCGGGGGTTGCCCGATCCTCCTTCGTGCCGCGCTGGATGCGGTCCGAATAGGTGATGACGTGGGCGCTGATCTGGCTGAGGTCGTAGTCGACAGGCTTGGGCATGGTGTCCTCCGAGGGTGATGCGTACGAATGTGATCCTAGTCCCTTCTTCGTGGTGAGGTGGGTCTGGGAGCCGAGCGTGGACGCGAGGCGATTTTGTGCGTGCGTGGGCCGAGGGAAAGGTGGCCTGCGGGCGTCGGCGCGCGTTGAAAGGTGGTTGCAGCAACGCGCACGTAGCGGGGTGCCCCATTTTATGATGGGTCTAGACAAGTTAAATATGCGCTCGCGTTCCCCCGATATCACAAGCAAAAGTAATGATTTGGGCGCTTGTGGGCGAATCGTTGCGCGTCCGCATCTTGGGTTGTTAGATTTAATGCGTTTCATTCCCTCTCAAAAGGAGACACGAGTGCGTTACCTCCGCATCCTCCCCGCCATCGGCGCCGCCGCCCTGGCACTCGCCGCCTGCACGAGCGGCTCCACCCCCGCCGACTCCACGGCCTCGGCCGAGGCGACGCAGCCCGCCGAGACCACCGTCCTCAACGTCTACGCCGCCGCCTCCCTCACAGAGACTTTCGGCGAGCTCGAAGAGATCTTCGAGGAAGCCAACCCCGGCGTGGACGTGCGCTTCAACTTCGCGGGATCCCAGGACCTCGTGACCCAGCTCGGCGAAGGCGCAGACGTCGACGTCCTGGCCACCGCCAACGAATCCACCATGAAGAAGGCCGCCGACGCCTCGCAGGTCGACGCGCAGACCATCTTTGTCACCAACACCCTCACTCTCATCACGACGCCCGGCAACCCGGCGGGCGTGACCGGCCTCGACTCCTCGCTTGACGGCGTCAAGCTGGTGATCTGCGCACCTGAGGTTCCCTGCGGCAAGCTCACCAAGACGCTCACGGAGAAGCTGGGCGTCACCCTGAACCCCGTCTCCGAGGAGCAGGCCGTCACCGACGTGCGCGGCAAGGTCTCCTCCGGCCAGGCTGACGCCGGCATCGTCTACAAGACCGACGCCCTGGCCGAGGGTGACGCTGTCGACACCGTCGCCATCCAAGGCGCCGAAGAGGCCGTCAACAAGTACCCGATCGCCCTCGTGAGCGCCTCGACCAAGAAGGACCTGGGCCAGAAGTGGATCGACCTGGTCCTGTCCGCTGAGGGTCAGAAGATCCTCGAAGACGCGGGCTTCACGCCCGCAGCGAAGTAACATCGACGCGTGAAGTCACGCAGGACGCCCGCCGTCAGCCCCCTGCCCGTCTGGGCGGGGGGCCTCGGCGCGCTCGCCCTGTGCTTCCTGTTCCTGCCCCTGGCCTTCATGCTGGGGCGCGTCAACTGGGCTTCCCTCGGCGCGACGCTCGCGACGCCCGAGGCTCGCGACGCCCTGGGCTTGTCGCTGCGCACGTGCGCCGCGGCCCTCGGCGTCGACCTCCTCCTCGGTGTCCCAGCGGCCCTCGTGCTGTCCCGCTCCTGGCGGGGCGTGCGCGCTGCCCGCATCCTCGTCGCCCTGCCCCTCTCGCTGCCGCCCGTCGTCGCAGGCATCGCGCTGCTCGCGGCCTTCGGCAGGCGCTCGACCCTCGGCGCGCTCCTGAGCGGTGCCGGCCTCGACATCGCCTTCACGACGACCGCCGTCGTCATCGCGCAGGTCTTCGTCTCCCTGCCCTTCCTCATCGTCACCCTCGAGTCCGCGCTGCGCGCTCGGGAGCAGGGGCTCGACGAGATGGCCTCCTCCCTGGGCGCCTCGCCCTCGCGCGTCTTCTGGCAGATCACCTTGCCCACGGTCCTGCCCGGCCTAGGGCGCGGCACCGCCTTGGCGCTGGCCCGCTGCCTCGGCGAGTTCGGGGCAACCCTCACCTTCGCGGGGTCCATGCAGGGCGTCACCCGCACGATGCCGCTCCAGATCTACCTGGCCCGCGAGTCCGACGCGGACCTGGCCCTCGCGCTCGGCGTGGTCCTCCTCGGCGTCGCCGCCGTCGTCGTCGCGCTCACGGAAACCCCGTGGGGTCGGCTCGCCTTCTTCCTTCGTTTCACGAGGCGTGGACCCGCCTCCGCTTCCGCCGCTCCTTCCGCTCGCACCCCCGAGGCCTCCGCCGCGCTCGCGGGAGAAGCGGGTGCGGGCGTGGCCGTGCGCGTCGCCGGAACCGTGGAAGCGCGCGGCTGGGACGTGGACGCGGAGCTTCGCCCCGGCCTCGTCACTGCCGTCGTCGGCCACAACGGCGCCGGAAAGTCGACGCTCGCCCAGGTGATCGCCGGGACCCTGCGTGTGGATAGCGGGGCCGTCAGCATCGGCGAGCAAGTCGTCGATGATGCCGCCACGTTCGTACCCGCGCGCCGACGCGGCGTCGCCATGGTCTCCCAGGCGCCCCGCATCTTCACCCACATGAGCGTCCTGTCCAACGTCGCCTTCCCCCTGCGCGTGCGCGGGGTGGGGCGCGCGCAGGCCCGGGCCGCCGCCCTCGAACAGCTGCGCGCCGTGGGGATCGCGGACCTCGCTTTCAAGCGCGCCTCCGACCTGTCGGGTGGCCAGGCCGCCCGCGTCGCGATCGCGCGCGCCCTCGTGTTCCGCCCCGAAGTCCTCATCCTCGACGAGCCCACGGCCGCCCTCGACGTCGAGGCCACCGCCCAGGTCTCCGCCGTCCTGCGCGAGCGCCTGGCGGGCGCCGGCATCACGACCCTGCTGGTCTCCCACGACATCGCCGAGGTCCTGTCCCTCGCCTCCCGCATGATCGTCATGGGGGAGGGGCGCATCGTCGAGGAGGGCGAACCCGCCCGCGTGCTCGCCTCGCCTGCGTCGGTGTTTGCGGCCCGCCTGGCGGGGCTCAACATCGTGAGTGGGCCTTCTGTGGCGCGTCCCGGCATGGTCGGCGTGCGCGTCGGCGCGGGCGTGCTGTGGGCTGCCGACAGCGTTGGCCCTGGGGAGGAGTCGGCGCGCGTCGCCCTCACCTTCCCGCCCGAGGCCGTGGCCCTATCCCGCGAGGAGGCCCACGCCTCGCCGCGAAGCGTTCTGCCCGGCGCTGTTGCGGGCATCGACGTCGACGGCTCCCTCTTGAGCGTGCGCGTCGCGCTCGCGGAGGGCGTGTCGGTGACCGCCCGAGTCACCGCCGCCGCGTGGTCCGAGCTGGGCCTCGGCGTCGGCGATCACCTCTGGGCGAGCGTGAAGGCCACCCAGGTCCGAGCGATTCGAGTCGCGGTCGGCTCCTGAACGGCGTGTGTGCCACACACCTGCGGATACACGGGGCGAGGCAGTGGCAGGCAGGTCAGTGCCGCGCGGGCGCGACGAGGCCGTGGCGGGGTTTTTGCCGAGGGGTTTAATTTTGTTACGCTTCATATGTTGTAATTCTCGGTTTTCACATGGGCGGGATCTGCACCTCCAAAATGTCAAGCACCGCCTATTTTCTCGGTTATTCTGCGTTTTTAGTCAGCGCGTGCCAGTAGTCGGTGGACGCCTTTGACTCTGTGCTTTGGGTTTCCTAAGTTGTGGTGAGGACTCAGGAGGTACGTCATGACAACACAGGGTCACCACGAGGCAACGCGCCCCTATCAGCTTGGCATCGATGTCGGCTCGACGACGGTCAAGGCGGTCGTTTTGGATGGAAATCGCCGTCTTTTCTCCGACTACCGGCGCCACAACGCCGACGTGCGCGCATCCCTGGGGGCCCTCCTCGCCGACGTTGAGCGCGCCCTGCCCGGCGCCCGCGTCCATGCGGCCATCACCGGATCCGGCGGCCTGACGACCGCCCGCGCCATGGGCATCCCCTTCGTCCAGGAGGTCATCGCGGGCACTGAGGCCACCCAGCGACTCCACCCGGAGGTCGACGTCGTCATCGAGCTGGGCGGCGAGGACGCCAAGCTCACCTACCTGCACCCCACCCCCGAGCAGCGCATGAACGGCACCTGCGCGGGCGGCACCGGCGCGTTCATCGACCAGATGGCGACCCTCCTACACACGGACGCCGCGGGCCTGGGTGAGATGGCGACCCGCCACACCCAGCTCTATCCGATCGCCTCGCGCTGCGGCGTCTTCGCCAAGTCCGACATCCAGCCCCTCATCAACCAGGGTGCCGCTCACGAGGACCTGGCCGCCTCGATCTTCAACGCCGTCGCCACGCAGACCATCGCCGGCCTGGCGTGCGGGCGCCCGATCCGCGGAACAGTCATGTTCCTCGGAGGCCCCCTGCACTTCCTGCCTGCCCTGCGCGAGGCATATAAGGCCCTTCTGCCTAAGGCTGACGCCTTCGTCACCCCCGACGACGCCCAGCTCTACGTCGCGATCGGTGCGGCCCTCCTCGCCGAGAAGGAGGCCGCCAAGAAGGCACGCCAGGCCGAGGAAGCGGGTGCCACCTCCGTCGGCGCCCGCGGCGACAAGCTCACGACCCTCATGGAGCGCCTCGCCGCCGCTCCCGTTCAGGTCGAGTCCCCGCGCATGGACCCCCTCTTTGCGACCCCCGAGGACCGCGAGGAGTTCATGGCCCGCCACAGCCTCGACGTCATCCCCAAGGCCAGCCTCGACGAGGCCGAGGGCCGCTGCTGGCTCGGCATCGACGCCGGCTCGACGACGATCAAGGCCGTCGTCATCGACTCCCAGGACCGCATCGTCTTCACGCACTACGCCTCCAACGAGGGCGATCCCGTGGCGGCGGCCGTCGATATCGTGCGCGCCGTGCGCTCTGCCCTGCCCGAGGGCTGCGAGATCGGCCGCTCGTGCGCGACCGGCTACGGCGAAGGCCTCGTCAAGGCGGCCCTCACCATGGACGAGGGCGAGATCGAGACGATGGCGCACTACCGCGCCGCCGAGTTCATCTGCCCGGGCGTCACCTCCGTCATCGACATCGGCGGCCAGGACATGAAGTACCTGCGTATCCGCGACCACGCGGTGGACTCCATCTCCGTCAACGAGGCCTGCTCCTCGGGCTGCGGCTCCTTCCTGCAGACCTTCGCGCAGACGATGGGCACCGACGTGCGTTCCTTCGCGCGCATGGCCATGGAATCCGAATCCCCCGTGGACCTGGGCACCCGCTGCACGGTGTTCATGAACTCCTCCGTCAAGCAGGCGCAGAAGGAAGGCGCGGACGTGCGCGACATCAGCGCCGGCCTGTCCTACTCCGTCGTGCGCAACGCCCTCTACAAGGTCATCAAGCTCAAGGAGCCCTCGGACTTGGGCGAGCGCGTCGTCGTCCAGGGCGGCACCTTCCTCAATGACTCGGTGCTGCGCGCCTTCGAGCTGCTCACCGGCCGCGAGGTCGTGCGCCCCGACATCGCGGGCCTCATGGGCGCGTACGGCGCCGCCCTGACCGCGCGCATGCACGACACGGGGGAGGGGACCTCGTCCCTGGCCACGATCGAGGCCCTGGAGGGCTTCGCCGTGGACACGACCCGCAAGACCTGCCGCCTGTGCCAGAACCACTGCCAGATGACCATCTCGACGTTCTCCAACGGCGAGCGCCACGTGTCGGGCAACCGCTGCGAGCGCGGCGCGTCCCTGGAGCGCGTCCCCAAGAAGTCGGATCTGCCCAACCTCTACGACTGGAAGTACAAGCGGATCTTTGGATACCGCCGCCTCACCGAGAAAAAGGCGTTCCGCGGCGACATCGGCATCCCGCGCGTGCTCGGCATGTATGAGAACTACCCGTTCTGGTTCACGATGCTCACCGAGCTCGGCTTCCGCGTCATGATCTCGGGCCGCTCCAATCACGACCTCTTCGAAACCGGCATGGAGTCCATCCCCTCGGAGAACGTGTGTTACCCGGCCAAACTCGTCCACGGGCACATCGAGTCCCTGCTGGACAAGGGCATCACGACGATCTTCTACCCCTGCGTCGACTTCGAGCAGAAGCTCACCGAGTCCGAGAACTCATACAACTGCCCCATTGTGGCGACCTACCCCGAGGTCATCCGCAACAACATGGAGCG
Organism: Actinomyces sp. HMSC035G02; assembly: GCA_001838165.1. Taxonomy (GTDB): domain Bacteria; phylum Actinomycetota; class Actinomycetes; order Actinomycetales; family Actinomycetaceae; genus Pauljensenia. Next base: position 40,325 of record KV835886.1, read on the forward strand.
CCTGCTCGAACCGGGCACGAAGTTCATCAGCCCCTTCGTCAACTTCGGTAACCGAGAATACCTGCCCGCCCACCTGTCCAAGACCTTCAAGCAGTACGGCTACGACATCCCCGTCGATGAGATGAAGGCCGCGTTGGACAAGGCGTGGGAGGAGGATGCCGCCGTTAAGGCCGAAATCCGCGCGAAGGGCGTCGAAACCATCGAGTGGATGCGTGAACACGGCGTGCGTGGCATCGTGCTCGCGGGCCGCCCCTACCACCTCGACCCCGAGATCAACCACGGCATCCCCGAGGTCATCGTGGGCCTGGGAATGGCCGTCCTCACCGAGGACTCCATCATCGACGCGCGCCTCGAGCGCCCCCTGCGCGTCCTCGACCAGTGGTCCTACCACTCGCGCCTCTACGAGGCCGCCGCCCGCGTCGGCGACGAGCCCGACCTCGAGATGGTCCAGCTCAACTCCTTCGGCTGCGGCGTCGACGCAATCACCGCCGACCAGGTTCAGGAGATCCTCGAAGGCCGCGGCGACGTGCACACGGTCCTCAAGATCGACGAGGTCTCCAACCTGGGTGCCGCGAAGATCCGCCTGCGCTCCCTCGACGCGGCGATCACCGAGCGCGCCACCCTCGCCTCGACAATCGACGAGGCCGGGGCCGGGGACGGCACGGACGGCGCGGAACTGGCCCCCGCCTCGTCTGTTGGACTCGTGTCGGGGTCCGTCGACACCGCCACCCTGCGCGACCCCTCCGGCGACGCCGCCCGCGAGGAGCAGGCCGGCCACATCAAGCCGCGCACAGCCTTCACCGAGGAGATGCGCGAGGCCGGATACGAGATCCTGGCCCCCCAGATGTCCCCGATCCACTTCCGCTTCCTCACCCCGCTGTTCGCAACCGCGGGCCTGAAGGTGCGCGTGCTCGAGCACACGAGCCGCACCTCCATGGAGGTCGGCCTCAAGTACGTCAACAACGACTCGTGCTACCCGGCGATCGTCGTCATCGGCCAGCTCCTTGACGAGTTCATCTCCGGGCGCGCCGACCCCGATCGCACGGCCGTGGGCATCACCCAGACGGGCGGCATGTGCCGCGCCAGCAACTATGCCGCCCTGCTGCGCAAGGGCCTGCGCGATGCCGGATACCCGCAGGTCCCCGTCATCGCCCTGTCCGTCCAAGGCATCGAGGATAACCCCGGCTTCCACCTCGGCATCCCGCATATCCACAAGGCCATCCAGGCCTTCGTCATCGGCGACGCCATCCAGTCGATGCTCCTGCGCGTGCGCCCCTACGAGGCCACCCCCGGCTCCGCAATGGAGCTGTACCGCACGTGGGACGGCTACGTCCAGGAGTGGATCACCTCGGGACGCGTGGCGGCCCTGGGAGGACGCGTCTCCTACGGGAAGATCATCCGCGAGTGCGTGCGCGCCTTCGACGCCCTGCCCCTGCGCGACATCCCGCGTAAGCCGCGCGTCGGTCTGGTCGGCGAGATCCTCGTGAAGTTCCACCCCGACGCCAACAACCACGCCGTCGACGTCATCGAGGCCGAGGGGTGCGAGGCCGAACTACCCGGCCTCATGCAGTTCTTCCACAACTCCGTGGCCACCGCCGCGTGGGACAAGGAGAACCTGGGCATCGAGGGCAAGCAGCGCTACATCATGCCGATCGTTTTGTGGGCGCTCAAGAAGTACGAGAAGCCCGTGCACCGCGCGTTTGCCGCCACGAACGGCAAGTTTGAGCCGCACCGGCCGATCGAAGAGATGATCTCTCGCTCCCAGGACATCGCGCGCCTGGGCAACCAGGCCGGCGAAGGCTGGTACCTGACCGCCGAAATGGTCGACATGATCGAACACGGCTGCCCGAACATCATCTGCGCCCAGCCCTTCGCGTGCCTGCCCAACCACGTCGTCGGCAAGGGCATGTTCCGCGCGCTGCGCACCCGCTACCCCGAGGCCAACATCGTGGCCGTCGACTACGATCCCGGTGCCTCCGAGGTCAACCAGCTCAACCGCATCAAGCTCATGCTGGCCACCGCCCTGCAGTCGCCGGAGGCTCGCGACAGCGAGATCCTGCAGCTCGTCGACGTCGAAGAGCCCGCGTCGTGCGGCGGGTCCGGCTCGGTCATGCTCGGCATGCCGACGATCCCCAGCAGGCGGGCAGCCTTCCGCTGATCTGTGCCGTTAAGCCGCGAAGGGGGACGGAGCGCAATCGCTCCGTCCCCCTTCGCGTGCGCACCCTCTCGTGCGCACTGCCTCCGGTCTCGTCTCTGGAGCCCTACGGCACGGGCATGACCCCGCGACCGATCTCGAACCCGGCCGGCGCCCAGCCCGTCCCATACGACAGGCGCACCGATACCTCGCGCATGCCCGAGGCCGGCCACTCCACCGGGAGGAACCCCGTCTCGCCGGGCGCGACGTCCAGGAAAGCCGGGTACTCCCAGGTGACGGCGCCATCCTCGACGACACGGCACAGGAACTCCAGGTCGCACGTCGACGTGAACGTCATGTGGTTGCGAACCGTCACCCCCGAGTACGAGGGCGCCACCGTCACCGGCGCGTAGTGAAGCTCCTCGGCGCGCACCTCGCTCAACAGCGGAAAGTCCGTGTCCGCATACTCCCGGCGCGTCGGATCCAGCGCGCGGGCGGCGCGGATATCCTCGTCCTCCTCGCCCACGTTCCACGCAACGACGCTCGGGTGCGCGCGGTCGCGGCGGATCATCGCCTCGATCGCCTCGTCGCGAGCGGGACCCGGCTCGTACATCGTCGAGGCGCGGTCAATGATGTACAGGCCGTACTGGTCCGCCAATTCGTAGAAGCACGCGTGCGCGGGCCCCTGCTCGATCGCAACCGCATTCACGCCGTGGCGCTTACACCACACGATGTCCTCGAGCATCTCCGGGATGTTGACGGCCAGACCCGTGCGCCCATCGCACTCGTTGCGGCGCACGCCGCGCAGCGTCAGCGGGCGGCCCGCCAGCCGCAAGCCCTCGGGGGTCGCCGTCAGATCGCGGAAGCCGAGGTCAAGGGAGACCGTGTCCTTGACCCTCTCCTCGTCGCGCAGCGTCACGATCAGCCGGTACAGCGCCGGCTCCTCCGCGCTCCACGGGATCACGTCCAAACCCCGCACGTCGAAAACCTCATCCGGAGAAGCGACCGCAGACCACAGCCTCTCCTGCTCGGTCTCGTTCACGAGCGCGGCGTGAACCTCGACACCGCCCGTCGTTTCGACCCGCAGCGTCAGCGTGCCCGCGCGACCATCGTGGGACGCCACCGGCACCACGTCCACGATGTGCGCCGGAGGCCTGGCCTCCAACGACACCTCGCGGAACAAACCGTGGCAGCACACCGGCGAATCCATCAGCAACACGGCGAGCGTATGCGAGTGAGTAGGCTGCAACGTGCCGGTCACGTCGAAGGCCGCAGGAATGAAACCGTCCGCGCAGAAACCAACGAACGTTCCATCAACCCACGCGTAGAGAGGGCCCGAGAAGCCGCCGAACGTCAGCGTCATCATCCAGCCGCGCTCAACCGCCTCCTTCAATGGGGCATCGAAGATGAACTCGCGGCGCAGGATCGAGGCGCGAACCCGATCCGCGGTGGGTTCTCCCCCGGCTTCGGCCGCCCTGCGGGCCTCCTCCTCGCGGCGTACCCACAGGCCGTCGAGCTCAAGGATGCCGGGGATGGACGTGGCCTCAAAGTCGCGTTGGTGGGGCGTACGCTCGATCAGCTCGGCAACAGTGCCCGACACACCTGTGACCTGCCAGGTGCTGGACAGCATTTGGAGTGGCCTGCGCGACCTCCACGTCGAGTGCACCGCCAGGCGGTTCACCGACGCCCCCGGGTCCCGCAGCCCTGCTACGTCAGGTTCCGGGATGTGTTTCATGTAATAAAAGTATCATTTAACGATTAGTCATGGAATGGCATTATTTTTTGAAATACAGGTAAATGTGCCTTGACATGCGGAATATCTACGGGTGACAAGTGGGACGGCGACCACATTCTGGGATTTATGGTCATGCGGATGGACAAAAATGCCTCGTTGCCGGGAGGTTGTGGGACGGCATAACGAGTCCCGGCCTCGTCCCTTGGGGATGCGCATAAGGAACCCCGGCCTCGTCCCTGAGAGCAGGAACGAGGCCGGGGCTGATGCGTGGCGAGGGAACCCTCGCACATGCTGCGTGCTTACTTTGCGGCCGACTCGCGATCCGAGTCGCGCGTGATCTTACGAGCGAAGTTGTAGAGCAGCCACGTCGCGCCCGCGAAGAACACCAGGCCCAGAACGTTCGCGAACGGCGTGAAGCCGTCGCCGATGAACGGCAGCGCCAGCGGCGACTCCGAGCCCGTCGCGCCCGCGATGCCCGCGTAGACGACGCCGAACAGGGACTCGCCGACGATCAGGCCGGTCGCAGCCAGCGTGCCGAAACGCTTCGCGCGCTCCACATCCGCCTGCTTATCAGCCCACCTGTTGTACAGGAAGCCAATGAGCGCGCCGATCGGGATCAGGACCGTCAGGGAAGCGGGCAGGTAAATGCCCATGCCGACAGCCAGCGGAGGCAGGGCGAGCTTGCCCTTCGACGCGGGGCGCAGAACCTCATCAATGATGATGACGACAACGCCGATCGCCGCACCGATGCCCAGGAGCTTCCAGTCGATGCCGCCGCCGAGCACGCCCTTAGCGAGCGAGGAAATCAGCGAGGCCTGCGGGGCCGCAAGCGCGTCCGGTCCGGCGCCGGGAGCGCCCTGGAAACCGAAGGAGTTCTGCATGAGCTCCAGGACCGGGGGAATGATCAGCGCGCCGAAGACGACGCCGATGACCAGGGCAACCTGCTGCTTCCACGGGGTCGCGCCCACCAGCTGGCCCGTCTTGAGGTCCTGCAGGTTATCGTTCGCGATCGTCGCAATGCAGAAGACGATGGCCGAGGTGAACAGCGTGTAGGCGATGAGCGCCGTGTTCTCTTCCGTGGTCGAGCCGCGGCCGTGCACCGCCAGGATGACAACCGCCGTGATGACGACAACCAGCAGGCCGACGCCGGAGACCGGCGAGTTCGACGAGCCGATCAGGCCGGCCATGTAACCACAGACCGCCGCGACCAGCAGGCCGGCAAGCAGAATGAAGATCACCGAAATAGCGATCAGAACAGCCGTGTTGTGCTCGATCTGCGTGCCGCGCATGAACCACCACAGCAGGCCCGCGATCGGAATCATGGCCACGAAGATGGAGACGATAACCCACTTGCCGGGGATGTCCTGCTCGGTGCGGTCGACCTGCGCGCCGTCCTCCTTGGTGCCGCGCGAGGCGCGCAGCGACTCGGACATGCCGCGGGCGATCGGGCCCATGATCTTGATGAGCGTCCAGATGGCGGCGACCGCCATGACGCCCGCACCGATGAAGCGCACGTCCGACTTGAAGACCGTGGACAGGGCCGAGGTCAGGTCATCCGCGCCGTCCAGCTGGCCATTCGCGTACAGGGGCAGCAGGACACCGTAGGAGGTGACCATGCCGATCAGCATCGCGATGCCGACCGTCATACCGACCAGGTGGCCCACGCCGATCAGAGCGAGGGACAGGGAGGTGGAAATCATCGTGCCCGTCGAGCCGATCTTGAAGGCCGTACCAACCTCGGAGGCCACGACCTTCATGTAGCCCAGAAGCGCCATCGTGGCCGAGGCGAGGGCGCCCCACGTGATGGCCAGGAGGCCACGCTTGTTGTCCTCGCCCGCATCCTGGGCGTCGCCGACCTTCAGAATCTCAGCGCCTGCCACGCCCTCCGGGTAGGGCAGGTCCGAGCCGGTCACGAGCGCACGGCGCAGGGGGATCGAGTACATGACGCCCAGCGCACCGCCGACCGCACACACAAACATGGTCTCCCAGTAGGGGAAACCGCTCCACCAGCCGACAATCACGAGGCCGGGGAGGACGAAGATGACCGCCGACAGCGTGCCGGCTGCCGAAGCGATGGTCTGGACGATGTTGTTCTCCTGGACCGTGTGGTCGCCCCAGAAGCGCAGAACCGCCATCGAAATAACGGCTGCCGGGATCGACGTCGCAAACGTCAAGCCGACCTTCAGACCCAGGTAGACGTTCGCGGCCGTGAACAGCAGCGTAATAATGCCGCCGAGGATGATGCCGCGGAGGGTCAGTTCTTTGAGCGACGTTTGCTTCGTCGCGTTTGGCGCAGACACGAAAAATCCTTTCGCTGCCTTGAATAGATACCCTGCAAGAGTAGTGCATTTATGAGTGGGCGTGAATGGTATGCGGGTGCTTAATTTCGTTTTCAATCGTTCTAAATGGTCAGGTGGCGTCTGTTTCGTGTGCTGTTGTGTGATCAAGCGGGGCCCTGCTCCCAAACTGCGATGTGGCCCTGCTCCCAGCCCGCCCGGTCGATTTGCGCGCGCAGGGGGAGGGTGTAGTAGAGTATTCGGGTAAGGTAGCGTGTCCGAGCGGCCGAAGGTGCAGCACTCGAAATGCTGTGTGGTGTCACAGCCACCCTGGGTTCAAATCCCAGCGCTACCGCCACTGCCGCCCGGCCCCATTGGGGCCGGGCGGTTTTGTTATGCCTAGCTGGCGTGCCGTGTTGCTGTGTGGCTGTGTGGCCCCACGGGTGTTCCGGGCGCCGGAGGCCCCGGCCGCCCGCGAGGCTAGGCGTCCTCACTGCGTTCGGCGCCGCGCCTCGAAGCCCGCCCGTGCCCTCCGGTCCCTCCGGCGCCCTCCACACCAGTGGGGTCGGGGCGCTGATGTGTGGCTCGGCGCGTCGTCTCGAAGCCCGGCCGGGCCTCGCCGCCGCCCACCGGCACCGCGGCAGATCCCTCCGGCGCCCTCCACACCAGTGGGGCCTGGTGTGTTGACGGGTGGCTGGGCGCGTCGGCTCGTTGTCCGGCCAGGCCCCACCGCCGCCCACCAATTTCGCACGTAATTCCCCTGCGACTTGTTCA
>KV835886.1:47343-66081 GCA_001838165.1 Actinomyces sp. HMSC035G02
GGCGGGACCCCGAAGGATCCCGCCTCTCGTTGCGTGCGGTGGCCGTGCCGCCAGCGCCAGAAACTCAGTGCCCGAGCCTCAGCTCAGAAATAACGGCCGCGGTCGCGTCAGGCGCGAACGCTCAGTTCTTCCACCAGCCCTTGACGGTGTCGATGGCCTGCGTGCCCAGGTCGGATAGTGCGTTGTGGGCGTTGACCAGGCCGGAGGACAGGCGGGCGGCCTGGAAGCGGGAGGCGACGTTCTCCCAGTTCACCAGGTTCCACCAGGCCTTGACGTAGTCGGCCTTGACGTTGAGGTAATCCAGGTAGAAGGCGTGCTCCCACATGTCGATCATGAGCAGCGGCACGGTCGCGACCGGGATGTTGCCCTGCTGGTCGGTCATCTGGTAGGTCACGAGGCGCTTGCCGACGGTGTCCCACGCAAGGACGGCCCAGCCGGAGCCCTGCAGGCCCAGGGCAGCGGCGGCGAACTGAGCCTGGAAGGACTCGAACGAGCCGAAGAACTCGTCGATGGCGGCGCCGAGCTCGCCCTCGGGGCGCGAGGCGCCCTCGCCGGTCATGTTGGTCCAGAAGATGGAGTGGTTGGTGTGACCGCCCAGGTTGAAGGCCAGGTTCTTCTCCCACAGGTTGATCGCGGCGAAGTCGCCGGCCCCGCGGGCGGCAGCTAGCTTCTCGAGGGCGGCGTTCGCGCCGGCCACGTAGTTGGCGTGGTGCTTGTCGTGGTGCAGCTCCATGATGCGGCCGGAGATGTGGGGCTCGAGAGCAGCGTAATCGTAGGGAAGTTCGGGCAGGGTGTAGACGGTCATGATGCTCCTCCTGGGCGTCGTCGTCGTTTGTGTGTTGACTCCAAGGGTAGTACTTAAGTCCCGCCTTGCGTAGGGGTTGTGTGTCACCTTTCGCGCAGTGCGATCAGCGACGAGGCCGGGGCTGATCCTCGCGACCACGCCCCGGCCTCGTGAAACGACGAACGATCAGGCCTTCGTGTGCGCCCGACGTACGAGAGAGGAAGCGCCGACGACGACCCACGCGATGACGGCACCGAGGACGACGCCGAAGATGCCGGATAGGAGAGTCTCGACCAGCCAGGTCGCGAAACCGCCTGCGGCGGACACCGCGTGCTCGGCGACTTCGAGGATGTGGTGGAAGACGGGGACGCCGACCTCGGCGAGGTTCGCGATGACCAGGTGACCGCCGACCCACAGCATCGCGACCGTGCCGACCACACCGATGACGCTGAAGATGTGCGGCATGACGCGCACGATCGTGCGGCCGACGTTGTCGACGGGGCCGGGGCGGTTGTCCTCGGGGTCCAGTGCGCCGCGAGCCAGACGCGCCCCGAAATCGTCGGCCTTGACCAGCAACGCGACGAGGCCGTAGACGAAGAACGTCATGAAGAACGCGACCCCGATGAGGACGGCGACGCGCATGACGCCAGTCTCGCCCCCCAGGCCGGCCATTGACACGAGCATGATTTCGGCGCTGAGGATCAGGTCGGTGCGGGTCGCGGAGGAGACGATGCCCTTCTCGAGTTCCTCGCTGGAGGTGGCGCCGCCCTCCTCGTGCTCCTCGTGGTGGCCGGGCAGCCAACCGAGTTTCTCGAGGACCTTCTCGCCGCCTTCGAAGCACAGGTACGCGCCGCCCACGACCAGCAGGAATGGGAGGACCTGCGGGGCCAGCCACGTCAGTAGGAGCGCGATCGGCAGGATAATGAAGAGCTTGTTGATGAGGGAGCCGCGCGCGATCTTGCCGATGATGGGCAGCTCGCGCGCCGGGCTCAGGCCCGACACGTACTGGGGCGTCACCGCGGTGTCGTCGATGACGACGCCCACCGCCTTTGAGGAGGCCTTGACGGCGTTCGCTGCGACGTCGTCGATCGACGAGGCCGTGACCTTCGCGAGGGTCGCGATATCGTCGAGCAGTGCGACAAGTCCACCGGACATGGGGTTTCCTCCTCTGAGCCTGACGTGAGGCTTCTGGTTGGGTACCCGCGCATTGTACGCGTGGGGATAGGCTTGAGTCATGACGACTTCCGTACCCGTCCCCGCCCTCGACCGCGACCTGATTGGGCGCCTGCGCACCGACGTGATCGCCTCGACGTGGACCGTTGAGAACCTCCAGACCCTCATCAGCGAGGGCGCGCTGTCCGCTCTCATGCGCGACTCGCGACTGCCCGCCCTCGTCGAGCTCGCGGGCGCGACCGACCCCGCTGCGGTCCTCACGCGCTTCTTCATCCTGGGCCTGCCCGAGCGCGCCTCGGCCCTGAACGAGGCCCTCCCGACGCTGGGCGCACGCGGGCTGGAGTCCCTCGGCCTCGCGGCCACCATCGACGAGGCCGAGGCCGCCTCCGCGCTCGTCATGCCCCCTGCGGGCGGTGCGCCCAAGCGTGAACCCAAGGAGGAGCGTGAGGAGGCCTCGTCCCCGAAGGCTTCGAGCCTGCCGACGATGCGAGACCCCGACGAGGAGGCCCCCGAGTCCGAGCCCGAGGTCGAGGCAGACTCGTGGATGCGTGCCCTCTACGACCTGCGACCCCACGCAGCCTCGCTGCCGCGCGGCGATCACGAGTGGTGGGTGGCCTCGGACCTGGGGGAGGTGCAGACCGGCAAGCCGCTGTCCGACGACCACGTGCTCGGCATCGGCGGCGCGACCCTGACGCTGCTGGAGATGACGGTGCGCGAACGCGTCGACTCGGCCCTCGATGTGGGTTGCGGCTGCGGCATCCAGGCCCTCTACCTGGCCACGCATGCCGACCGCGTGGTGGCGACCGACCTGTCGTCGCGCGCGTGCGCGCTCACCCAGTTCAACGCAGCCCTCAACGAGGCTGTCATCGACGTGCGCGAGGGCTCCCTCTTCGAGCCGGTCGAGGGCGAGACCTTCGACCTCATCGTCACCAACCCGCCCTTTGTGATCACCCCGGACTCGGTGCGCGGCGCGGCCGGCCTGCTCGAGTATCGCGACGGCGGCATGGACCGCGACAACCTGATCCGCGCGGTCCTGCGCGGCGCGCCCGCGTGCATGAACGAGGGCGGCACCCTGCAGATGCTCGCCAACTGGGAGATCCCCGCCGACCGCAACCCGGACACTCAGTGGTCGTGGCGCGTGGATTCGTGGCTCGATGGCTTGCCGGTGGACGCGTGGGTCGTCCAGCGCGACGTCCTCGACCCCGCGCGCTACGTGGACATGTGGATCCGCGACTCGGGCGGCCAACTCATGGCCCGCGCCGACTACGAGCGCGCCTTCACCTCGTGGCTGGCCGACTTCCGCCGCGCGGGCACGGGCGCGATCGGCATGGGTTTCGTGGCGCTGCGCAGGCTCGACGAGGCCGAGGCCGCCTCGGGTGGCAAGCGCGCCTACGACCTGTCCCTCGATGGGCACGCCCCGCGCGGGCGCGACGTGGCGTGGGCGCTGGCCTCCCTGCGCGCCCCGGAGCTGTGGGACATCGCGCTGACGCGCGCCTCGGATGTGCGCGAGGAGCGCCACTACGTGCCGGGAAGCCCCGACCCGGAGCTGCTCATCATGCATCAGGGCGGGGGACTGGGCCGTTCCGTGCCCGTCTCCTCGTCCGTGTCGGCGGTTGTGGGTGCTTCCGACGGCGAGCTGACGGTCGGCCAGATCGCGGCGGCCGTCGCGATGCTCACGTCCGTTGAGGTCGATGACGTGCGCGCCGAGATTGAGGCGCCCCTGCGTGACCTGATCCGCTGGGGATTCCTGACGTACTGATCGTCGTTGTGTGCGTGGGCGCCGCGGCTGCAGGGGCAGCCGCGGCGCCTCGCCGCATCAGGTGGACTTTGTGGCGTCATTCTAGGAGTGTCGTCCCCGTGGACAGGGGAGTGGATGAGGCCGACTCCAGATGTGGGACCCCTGTGTTAGCCTGGCGCCACAATCACGCGAAGGAGCGACATGGACTACGAGCTGGCCTACCGCTATGGTGCCCCCTCGCGCCTGGATGAGGGCGCGGGGCTTGCGCTGGCGACATCGGGAGGGTCCACTCCCGAGGGGGAGGCTGCGCATCCCTATTTCTTCTCGGGCTTCATGGAGCGTCCCGACGTGGTGGCCGCCGGCCTACTCGCGGTCGCACGTGTGGCACGCACCCGCTTCTACGTGCCGCCGGGCATGGTCGTCGCGCCCGGCGGAGGTCTGACCCGTATCGGGATGCTCGACCCGGTCGTGACCAGCACGGCCGAAGGCCTGCGCTTCGAGTCCTTTAGTGTCTGCTGCGGCGTGTACGCGCGGCTCGACGTGGAGGCCTCGGCCCTGGACGCGACGCACTGCGCGGTCGGCGTGACCAACGTGGATGTTAATCAGCCGCTGCGTGCCGCCCTAGCGTCGCTGCGAGCTGGGGAGCCCCTGCACCTGGGTGTAGGCGAGGAGGGGCTGACGGCCACGACCCTGGACGAGGAGGTCACGGAGGAGAAGGTGCCGCTGTCCCTGCGCTGGCTCAAGGGATTCGCGGAGACGCAGATGCTCTCCTCCGCGATGATGCCGCTGCACGCGTTGAATACTGCGCAGGCGCGCGCCTTCATCCGAGGCCTGCCCAGGTCCAGCGCGACGGGCACGGTTATGTGGGCGGGGCGGGCCGTGCGCGGTCTGCGCTTGGGGACCCGGCCCGCGCCGGGGGCCGCGTGCGTCGCTGGCCCCGAGCGCCTGCGCGTGTTCGAGCCGCTTCTTCATCTCATCACCTCGCTCGAGGCCTACGGACCTGATGTGGATGCTGGCAGTGAGCCGGTCGCTTCCCTGTGGGTCGCTCGCCTGCCCGGCGCGCGACTGAGCGTGGGGCTCAGCCCCGCCAAGTCGCGCGGCTTCTCGGGGGAGGGGGCGGTCCTGGCGTCCCTGGGGGATCCGCGCGTCGAGGAGGACGCGGATATGCTGTCCGCCCTGCTCTCCTTCGAGCCTCGCATCGACACGCAGCTTATGGCCGCGCGCTCCGGACTGGCCCCCGACCGGGTGGCCGGCGGCCTGGCACTCCTGGCCTCGAGTGGTCAGGTTGGCTTTGACGTCACCGAGGGCGCCTACTTTCACCGTCCTCTGCCCGTGCGTCCCGACGCCCTCACCGCTATGCATCCGCGCCTGGTCGGGGCACGCATGCTCATTGAGCGCGGCGCGGTCACCCACGAGGAGGGGGCGCGCTTCCGTGTCGCCTCGGGCGCAAACCGCTACCGGGTGGAGGTGCCCGCCGACCCTTACGCCATCGGCGAGTACCGCTGCACCTGCCCATGGTGGATGAAACACAGGGGCGGGCGAGGCCCCTGCAAGCACGTCCTCGCCGTCTCCACGCTGATCAAGGAGGATCAATGAGTGAGAAGTCGGATCCGTTCTGGCGGCCAACCACGCTGGATGAATGTGCGGACTTTTGGAGACTGCACCTGTGGACCGAGGCCCACCCAGGCGAGTGGACACTCGATCAGGTCTACGCGCGCATGCTCGAGATCAACGAGGGCCCGCCCACGGCCCATGACCTGGACGTCAGCTCCAGGGTCACCGGTGCTTGGCTCAAGGGGATCGGATTCTTGCGCCTGGCCGAACTGCACGGCGACCTGACCCTCGACCACGATCAGCGGTACCTGACGGCGCTCATCGGCCTCGAACCCGGACTGCAGCTGCCCCTCATGCGTGCCGATCGGGAGCTGCGCGAGGAGCTGGTGTGGGGGATGCTGCGCCAGGAAGGCAACCGCGGCGTGTCGCTGTCCTCCTCCGACCGTTCTGCCTCGATGGGCTCGGAGCAAACGCCCGGCTGGTCGCGCACATTCGAAGCGAACGTCAATGAGGGGCTCATCGAACGTGATCGTCTGCTCGATGCCCTCCTGGAGATGCTGGCGGCCGACCTGCCCTCGGCACGTGCCGGGTGGTATTCGCGCACCCTGCGCCTGCTCGCCATGACCATTGACGAGGCCGAGGCGCGGCAGTCGACTCTGTGTGCCCTCATGTCGTCTCCCGTCGGGGCAACCGTGACCCTGGCGGTCGGGCACCTGTCCGCCCTCGCCAGGGCTGGTCGCCTCGACCTGGAGCTGTTTGCGCGCAGCTGCGAGGGAGCGCTCATGGGGTCGAAGGCCAACGCACTCGCAGCCTTGACAATCCTGCGCGGTGGCCTTGAGGTTGTGAACCCCGGTGGCCTCGAACCTCTGTTGGCGATTGCGCTGTCTTTTCCGCATGCGCAGGTGCAGGCTCTGGCCATCGAGCTGGCGAGTGACGCGCTGCGATCAGGCCTCCTCGACTCCGCAGCGCTCGGCCGCCTCCTGTCGGACACGGAGTTGGACCCGCTCGTCGCCGATACGATCACACTCCTCGACCCTGGGCATACGGCGACTGGCCAGGCCGACCCTGGCCTCGTCCCCGAGGAGGACACTGGCGAGCCGGCTCCCGCCGCCTTCCTGCCGCCTCCCCGCGAGGTGGTTGACCTGGTTCCCATGAGCGCCGACGACGTGGTTGGGCGGGTCGGCGTCCTGGCGCAGGGCGCGCAGATGGGGCTCGAATACGAGCTGCTGCTTGCCTTCCTCGCTTCTCCAGAATTCGACCCGGCCGTGCTGGAATCGTTGCGCCCGCTTGTGCGGCGCCTGACCACGCGCAGATTCGGGTACGAGCGCATGCTCGGAACTCTCCTGCAGATAGCCCTCGATGGGGGAGGGGAGGGCGCGGAGAACCCGCTGGCTGCTGGCACTGCCTGGTTGGAAACGGAAAATATGCCGACCCTTCTGCGAGAGCGCATCATCGAAGTTGCGGGCCTGGTCGAGCGTGGACGGCACTACCACCTCCTGGCCACGCCCACCGACGATCGCGGAGCTGTGAACCCGCTTATCCTCGTGCACCGCGCCCTGGACAACGGGGGCGCCACACCCCTTCCAGCCGACCTTACCCAGGCGCTGCTGCGCGTAGACATTGAGCACCCGGACTGCGCGGCCGCGCTCGCGCTTGTGGAGGAGCGGGAGGTGGACCTGCCTGCCTCCGCCGCTGCCCGCATCCGTCTCGCCCTTGAAGGGGTGGTGCGCAGACGTGTCGAGGGCTATCTGTCCTCCCTCGCCGTGACGTGGGAAGGGCGCCCCGCCTATGAGTCCGGGAAGCCCAAGGTCGCGCGCGACGGATCGCCGGTCTACGCCTTCTATTTCCCGCGCGTCGTCGGCGCAGATACGGGCGCGACAGGCCCTGAGCTGGGCGCGCTCGCGGATATTGCGAGCGCCTCGGGTGATTTTACTGCTCACCGATATCTCTACCCTGCGTCGGTGCGTCACTTCGCCGTCTGCCTGATCGCCTCGCAGTGGTATGTGCTAGACAGTACGCAGCTGACCGCCGACTGCTACCGGGCCCTGTGTGAGCACGGCGGGCGCTGGGATTCGCTGTCCGCGGGGCTCCTTGGACAGGCGATGGGCGAGCGCGAGGTCGAGTCGCGCGCGCTCGGTGTCGAGGCCCTGGCCGCCCTGGTGGCGCGCGGTGACCTCGCCTTCGACCAGGTTGTGTCTGGTTTCGAGGCCGTGGCGCACACCGTGAAACTGAACCGGTGGGCGCGGGCCTTCGGGGATCTGGGGGACGTGGACCCCCGCCTCGCGCTGGATCTGGCGCTCACGCTGCTGCCCGGGCTCGAGCGAGGGCGCACGGGCATCGGGCAGTTGCTGGGCGTCGTTACTGCACAGTACGCACGGGCGCAGGCCGAGGGATGGGCACCGCCGCTCGGCGAGGAGTGTATCGGCTGGCTCGGCCTTTTCCGAGGGTCCTCACAGGCGGCCAAGTATGCGCGCACGCTGAAGGAGATGGGCCAATGACCACCTCCATGACGCTGGCCGATCGCCGCGCGGCCCTCAAGCGCCTCCTCGCCGCCGGGGAGAGCGCCATCGACGCCTACGAGCGGGTGCTGGAGGGGGCCTCGGAGAAGGATCGGCGCTCTCTTGTCAAGTCCGTGCCCTTCGCGCGCCTCGTCCCGCCCGCCGTCGAGTGGGAGTGGGACGCAGTCCCAGAGGACACGGTGCGTCTGTGCGTTTTTCTGCGCGCCGCCCTGGCCGGGAGCGACGACGCCGACGATGACTACGGAGCCCGTTGGTCGGGCCGCCGCGGCGGCGACCCGCGCGAGGGAGCGGACCTGGAGCGTCTGCTCGCCGCCCACAGGCGCGGCGCGGCTGGGCGGAGCAGCGAGTGGCTCGAGGAGGCAGCCGGGAGCCCCGGCGGCGTTGCCTTCTGGCACACCTACCGCTCCCTCCTGGCCGAGCGTGGAGCGTACCTGACCACCGCGCCCTCCCTGGAGTACTTCGCGCGCAGGATCATTCCCGCGCCTCACCCCACCTCGGATGAGACGCAGCGCTTCTTCGAGGAGACCCCGACCTTCCTGGACCACGAGTTCTGGGAGTTCTTCCGCGTCGAGGGTGCCCTGCCCGGCTCGGCGCTCTTCGTGTGGATGTACCGCGAGGACCCCTCTGCGCCCGGCGGTGACTTCGAGCGCCTGCACAGCCACGACCTCGTCCGCTACATGGCGACGAGCTTCCCGCATCTGCGGCCCCGTATCCTCTCCGAGTGTCTGGCCGCCCAGAGGCGCGACTTCTCCGCCTATAACGCCCGCGTCTTCTCGCGGGCCTGGGAGGCGCTCGAACCGACGCGCGAGGAAAGGCTCGCGGCGGCCGCGGACCTCATCGCCCTGCTCGGGGCCCAGCCCTCGTCCACGGTGTCCCTGGCACAGAAGGCTCTCCTTGGCCTCGTTGGAGAGCTCACGGTAGAGCAGGTGGGTGCGCTCGTGCAGGCCAGCGCGCAGGTCCTCGCCCGCTCTGAGAAGAAGCTGCAGCGCGCACACCTGCGCCTGCTCGCCGCCCTCGTCAAGGCTCATCCCGGGTGCGCGGCCGCCGTCAGCGACGTCGTGGGTGCCGCCGAGTTCCCCCTCGACCTGCGAGACCGTGCAGCCGCGCTCGTCGCGGTTTCCGCTCCTTCCGGGGACCCTGACGGTTCTGGGGACGGTGGGGACGAGGCCGGAGCCGGGCCTGCGGGGTCGGCCGCCCCACGCGCCAGCACCCAGGGAATCGAAACCGGGGAGGGAACCCAGGCCTCGTGGATGTTCCCGGACGCCCCCGCCGCGGACTTGCCGCGCACGTCGCACACCGCGGAGCTGCCCGCCGATAACGACGCGGCCGTCGCGGCGCTGCACGCCCTCTTCGAGGACGCGTCCGCGGGCGCCACCCTACCCGTGCTCCTGACGCGCATCAGCGGCGAGGGTATCGAGCTGGCGGAGGCCGACAAGACGCTGCTCGCCAGGTACTGGCGCAGCGCCCCCAACTGGAAGGGCGCCAACCAGCTCTCCTACCTGGCCTCGCGGCTCCTGCGCGACGTGGAGGTGAAGGACGCGCCCGAGGCCGGCCACTTCCGCGGCTACCTGCGCAAGGGCAGCGAGTGGGAGCAATACCGAGGACCGGTCCGCCTCCTGCACGAGCAGTTGCGCGTCGCATTGCGCGACAAGCCTTACGACAAGCCGAACGGTCAGGATATGTACCGCTTCGACCCGATTCTGACCGAGCCACTCGAACCTATGGAGGTGCGGTGGGAGCGGCAGATCATCCGCGCTCCCTACCAGAAGCCGGTGAGCGTCGTGCACGGCGAGTACACCAAGACCGATGATATGCACGAGACGTGGGCGATCCCCGGGCAAACCCTGGCCACGGGCGAGGACTCGCTGGCGGGTACCCTCGCCAACGTTGCGGGGGTGGCTCCCGAGTTCACCGGGCGGCTCCTGGAATCCGGGAACTACCGGTCGAGCGGCGTTGCCTACGCGTGGGCAGCCTGGGCCCTCCAGCACAATCCGGACATTCTGGCGGCCCACGCGATGCCCATCCTCCAGGGGGCGTTCTTCAAGTTCCCGCAGGTCATCACGGCCTTCGAGGTCATCGTGCGCGCGCTGGGGGAGGGATGGCGGACGCCGGGTTCCCCCACCTACTCGGCCCTGGCGTGGGCGTCCACGGCCGCGCAGGCGCCCTATCGGGCCATCGCCGCCGAGGCCATCGCGCGCCTCGCCGACACCGGCCGATACGACCCGGCGGCCATGGCCGAGGAGATCGGCTACCTGATGCGCAACGGGTGGTTCGGTCCCGGGCGGGTCACCCAGACGCTCAGCGACTGCGCGTCCGTCTCTGCCCTGGCCGGGTATCGTGTCGCCCAGACCATCGCCGCCCTGCTGCCCTCCTTGGTCGGCGTCAGGGGCGCGAATCGTATGGTCGAGGCCTTGGTGGCGCTCGCGGGCGACTACGGCATGAGGGTGAGCGTGCCCGAGGAGCTGCGCCCGAAGATGAAGGGATCAAGCGCGCTCGCCAAGGCGCTGCGGGCGCTCGACGCGCTGCCTGATGCCCCGACTGACCTCGCGTGCGAGGCGGCTGAGGCGCTCAGTGCGGTCCGAGCACAGCGGGAGTAGATGCGTGCGGGTGTCTCAGGTGCGTGGGTTGCTACTGGCCGTAGTGGAAGCGGCAGGAAATGATCCAGAGGGCTTTGCCGTCGTCGCTGATCTGGTAGATCAGGCGGTGTCGTGAGTCGATCCGGCGCGACCAGTACCCCGAGAACTCGTAGCGGAGGGGCTCAGGCTTGCCGATCCCCTCGTTCCCGTTGCGCTGGATGTCCTTGATGAGGGCGTTGATGCGCTTGAGGGTCTTGCGATCCTCGAACTGCCACCAGACGTAGTCGTTCCAGGCCTCCTCGTCCCACGTGATGTGCATGATCAGTCCTCGTCGAGCTCGATGAGGTCGTGGACGACGCCCTCGCCAGCGCGGTGACGTGCGATCGATTCGCGCAGGTGGCGGGCGTTCGCGGGGGACTGCATGAGGTAGACGGTCTCCATGAGGGACTCGTACTCGTCGAGGGCCATGATGACGACGCTCTCGTGGCCCTGTCGGGTGATGACGATTTCCTCGCGGTCGTTGACGACCTGGTCGAGGACCTCGGCGTAGCGTGCGCGCGACTCGGTGTAGGTCATGATCTTCATGGGTGCTCCTCTGCTCGCCTATGTACAGAACATTGTACAGGATGTGGGGGTGCGTGTCTCCAGTCGGCTGGTGACGCAAAACCTCCCCCGCGAGCCCTCGTTGGGGCCTGCGGGGGAGGAACGGCGACTACTGAGAAATCCTCAGAACAGCAGCGGTGCGAAACCGGCCACCGGGGCGAGGAACGCGGCGCCACCCAGCAGTGCAGCCTTGATGTAGGGGAAGGCGACGAAGGCCGCGATGATGAGGACCACGAGCAGCGCCATGAGGATCAGGTTGTTGCGCTGGCGCTTGTACTGCTCG
Source organism: Actinomyces sp. HMSC035G02 (assembly GCA_001838165.1). Lineage (GTDB taxonomy): Bacteria > Actinomycetota > Actinomycetes > Actinomycetales > Actinomycetaceae > Pauljensenia. Next base: position 58,574 of record KV835886.1, read on the forward strand.
GGCGTCAGCTCCTCCTTCTTGCGGATGAGCGGGGCCTCGCCGTGGACGGAACCGGTGTTGCCGCCGGGCTTTGCGCCCTCGTTCTCGGTCGGGAAGTGCTGGTCGGACATGGTGGTCTCCTACTGGGTGTTTGAGGGGATCAATTGACGATCGGCTTGCCGCCGATGGACATGGGGGCGCGGGTGCGAGCCTGGGCGTCGAGGTCCTTTTCCCACGCGGAGGCGTCCTCCCAGTTGACGGAGGACAGCAGGTGCAGGGCACCCATCTCGCGCAGCGCGTCGAGGATGATGAAACGCGGGGCGGGGTAGGGGGCGTCCCACGGGATCGCGGTCCATAGGCCGTTCTTGCCGACGAGGAACTCGCCGCGGTTGCGGTCGTGCAGGTCGTTGTTCGCGGTCTGGGCGTCGCCCTCGGCGGCCCACAGCCAGCGGGTGATGCGGAAGGCCTCCCACGTCTCCTCCCACGAGGAGTAGGAGGACTGCAGAGCCCGGTTGATGAGCGCGAGGGTGTCCCAGGCCTCGTCCTCGCTTAGCCAGCCCTGGCCGGCACCCGCGCGCGTCAGGTTCGCCGCACGAATGAGGTCCCACGCGGCGAAATCGAGGTTCTGGATGCCGCGGTCGTTGTCCAGGAAACGGCGGATGCGCCAGCGGCGCTCCCAGGCCTCCATCGAGGAATCGGCCGTCTTATTCAGGCGAGCGATCTCGGAGTCCGCCCAGCCGGGCCTCGCGCAGCGCTCGCGCAGGCCCGCGAAATCCTCGCGGTGCCCGGCGCGCAGCAGCGAATAAATCTGGCGGATCAGGCTCTCGCGGTCGGTGATACCCCAGTCGCGGTCGAGCATGCCCTTCATTCCGGCGGGGTCCGACAGCTTCAGCTGGTTAACGACCTCATCGTTGCACAGCGAGTAGACCATGGACGGGGCCAGCAGGCGAGCCTGCGGGTCGGTGGCCATGTCCTGGCGCTTGCCGCTCAGATGCGGGGTGTGGTGCTCGTTGAGCTTGTTCCACTCGCCTTCCTTACCGGCCTTGCGCACGTCGCGCGGCGCGGGAACGGCACCCTTCGAGCGGGCGGCAGCCTGCTTGAACGTAGTCGCTGCGAGGGCCACGATGACGCAGCCGATCGCGAACCAAATCGGGAACGGAACGTTAGAGAGGAAATTCTGGAGCACAAACTGATTGTGCCCGATGGAAAGCAGATCACACAATTCAGGGGCGCATGTGCGCACCACGTGGGACGAGGCCGGAGCCGGGTTGTGTGTCCCAGCACCGGCCTCGTGGATCGACTCGCGTCCTAGGGGTCAGCTCGCCCGCTTCGGCGTGATCCCCATGAGAACCGTGTCCGGGTGGGGGTAGAAGCCGAGGAAGGAGCGCAACCGAGCGATCCGCGAATCAGGTTGTGCGGGGGATGCGATGAGCAGATCCTCGTAGAAGACGGATGCGTCGGTCACGCCGATCTCGTCGAGCGATGTCAGGGGAATGCCCGAGGGGACGGCGTAGAGGGTCTCTGGAGGAGCGGGTTCCTTCCGATAGTCGTGTGTCGGGGGAATGGAGAGAATCAGGGATCCATCCGTCGAGATGGCTGCCGTACTTGGGTAGGAGACACGATCGGCCTCTCCTGCTTCGTTCGTGACGTATAGGCGCCGGCCGTTGATGGCGGTGATGCGTGGCGGGTAGGCATCGCCGTCCGCATGCGTGCACAGGTGTGCCCAGGTGACCTCGCCCGAGATGAGGGTTGTCGCCAGTTGCTCGCTCGTCGGGGTTATGGTCTGGCCGGTCTCGTCCCAACACCGGATGGTGTCGGCTCCCCTCAGGCGTATGGCGTTGTCTGTCAGAGGGATGCGCGAGATCTCAGTGCCGTTCGCGGTGATTGTCACGAGGGCGGGTGCCTCGGAGTCATCGGCCATCGTCCCGCTGAACGCCCAGCCGTCGGTCACCGGGGTCAAGGTGGTGAAGTCGGCGGACACGGGTTCCGTGACACTACCGTCCAGGAGATTGAGGAAACGGTTCACGTCAGTCCCGGGAACGTTGCTGTTGTGCTCGGTCGGGACGTATCCGTTGACCATGGGAACGTTCATGGGGACGCCCGGCTTCTCGGGGTCGAAGTCACCGACTTCGGCGGCGTATCGCCATGCCTCGGTGCCGTCCTTGTTGTACCCCAGGCACATGTAATCGTAATCCTGGAACATTTTGGGCCTGTCGCTCAGGTGGCACATGACGGCCACGGGCCACTGCACCGCCACGAAACGCATCTTCTCGCTTGTGCCCAGGCCCTGTCCCACGTAGAGGAGGGGCGATCCGGAGGTGACGGAGTCAGGGATCGGGAATTTCCACGTGGCCGTGACCTGGCCGTCAGAGACTCGGATCGTCTGCCCGTCGACGATGATCGAGTCGTCCCACGTCAGGATCGGCGCGCTCGATTTGGCCAGCTCGCGGTGCCACAGGACGGAGGGCTGAGTGCCGCGCAGGTCGATGGCCACGAGCGTGGGGGGTTGGTCCTTGTCCTTGAAGATCGCGACCAGAGTGTCGTCGACCTTCGCGTGAGAGTACAACTGTCCGCTCACTCCCAGTTCCGAGGCCGTCATCTCCCAGGCGACGTCGAAACCAGAGGCGAAGTCGGGGGAGATGAACGAAGAAATACGCGCGTTGCCCGAGTAGCCGACGGGTCGGTGGGTGAGGCGGCACACGCAGATCGCCGCCGTAGCGACGAGCGCTACGACAAGAGTGATGGCGAGGCGGCGCACGAAGGAGGGGAGGGGCTTGCGTTGGGAAGTCGGTGTGTCAGCTAGCATCATCGCATACTCCTCATCGGGTCCGGTACAGGGGTCAGGCCGACGATGCGCTCGCCGGGAGCAGGAGACAGGGCGGCTAGGTGCTCGAACCAGGAAGATGATGGTGAAGCGAGTCCGACGATGAGATCGTCGAAAACAGGAGAGGCCGAAAGCAGACCATAGCTGCGCCAACCGTGAACGGTGGAGGCTCCCAATAATTTGTCTGACAGTCGAGTTGAGGGCCGGGAGGCAGCATCGATAGCCGCCCCCACGTTAACGAGAGCCGGACCCCACACGTTGGATGAACCGGGAGGGGAATCTAACTCGACGTAGGGCATAAAAATGAGCGAGGAATCCGTGCTCACGGTGGCGGTACTCAGCAGTGCGCTTGGGCTTCTGAGACCATCGCTGACGAATCGCTGACCCGTGGGCACGCTCGTCTCATCGTTGATGACCAGGGTGACCATATCTTTCCTCGGCTCAACGGCCAGGGAGCTTTCCCAGGAGGCTTCGCCTGTGGCTGCGTAGTGCAGGAAATCCTCGACCGTGGGCGCGGTGTCGTTCTCCGTGGCAGGTAGCGTGCGCAGGTTCGCCAGGCGATCCGATGACGGTTTGGTCATGACCATGACCTGAGGATTGGAGCCATCGGGGCCCATAGATACGACAAGTCCAGAGTTGCTTCCAGATGCGAGAAATCCATATTCGCCTCCGATGACCCATCCGTCGGAGGCACGGACGAGGCGTTCTTGCAGCGTGTACCAGCTGGTGCCTGGGCAGTCTCCGTTGATGCTGTGCCCGGAGGAGGCACAGGCCTCGTTTAAGGCCTCCAGGCCGACGCGCTCGCCGGTGTTCACATTCAGGAATCCCGTGAGGTCACCGAGCGACTCGCTCGTTGGGGGTGCTGCGTGCTCACCCATCCACCCACGCAGAGGCACCCACCCGTCGACGGGGGTTACGGACTCCGGGAAGGAGCCGGTGGAGGCGTCGAAGTCCCACACGTGGGTGGCGTTCTTATCCCAGGCCTGGCAGGGGACCGTCGCGGGGCTCGTGCAATACAGGCGGACTGGGCCGATGGCTCCCGTGCTCCTGCCGCGCATAGACAGGTGCTCGTAGGGGGAGTCGGCATCACGTGTCCCCGGAGATGGCCAGCCTGTGGTTGTTGTTCCGTCCGCTGGCGAGATGAGCGTGTTTCCGACGAGGAGGTCGCCGTCCCACCAGCTGATCCCTTCCTCGTCGTCGACGTCGACGCGCCATAGCTGGCGGGGGGTGGAATAGGAGGCGTCGTAACCGACAGCGACGCGTTGGGTTCCCTTGTAGCCGACGATGAAGAGGTGTCCGTCGCGCGCGACGTAGTCGTCGATGCGGTCCAGGCCCGCATCGGCCGCGTCGATTTCCCAGGCGAGGCGCACTCCGTTGATGTAGTTGGAGGACAGGAATCCGGTGTTCTGGGCGCTGCCGTGGTAGCCCCACGAGCCGTTTGCCGACTGGATGACTGCGAGGGCGCACAGGATTGATGTGGTGACTATCCACAGGCGTGAGCCGAAGGTGAAGGGACAGATGAGCTTGTACCAGAGGCGGGTGATGGCCCCGGCCTCGACGTAGGCGTCTTCGTCTGGGAATCTCATGGACCCGATCGTAACCGCATCCGCTAGTAACCGGGTAATTTTGCTGGCGTCGCAGGCCAGACGAGGCCGGGGCCGGGTTGTGTGTCCCGGCCGCGGCCTCGTGAATCGGCCTCGCGTCCTAGGGGTCAGCCCGCCCGCTTCGGCGTGATCCCCATGAGGACAGTGTCCGGGTGGGGATAGGTGCCGAGGTAGGAGCGCAGGCGAGCGCTCCACGAATCCGATCGCGCGGGGTAAGCGATGAGCAGATCATCGTAGAAGAGCGTCGCGTGGTGCGCTCCAACGTCCTCCAGCGAAGCCAGCTGGATCCCCGAGGGTGCGGTATACAGGTTCATCGGCGGGTTCTTGTCCGTCGAGTCCTTATCCTTCGGGGGTTGGGAGAGGATCAGGGAACCGTCCGTCGCGGGGATCAGGCTCTCCGGATAGGTGCCGGACTCGGCCCCGCCCGCACCATTCGTTGCCATCAGACGACGTCCATTCATCAGGGAGAAGCTTTCTTTGAAGTGTTCATCCCTCTGTACGCACACGGACGCCCAGGGGATCTCCCCAGAGGTGAGAGTGGTTGTCGCCTGCTCGCTTGTTGGGAGCGCGATGCGGCCTTCCTCATCCCAGCACGTGGCGGACCCGACGTCCGACACTCGCATGAGCGGATCGGCGAGGCGAGTGCGCGAGACCTCGGTTCCGTCAGGGGCCAGTGTGACGAGGAGGCGCTGCCTGGGATCGTCCGTTGCTCCCCCCAGTAGCCATCCGTCCGCGACAGGCACCAGAGCATCCGCATAGTAGGTCGCGCTCTCGACGAGCACTCCGTCAGCCAGGTGGAGGAAGGCTCCGACCTTGCGATCCGTGTACTCAAAATTCCGGGAGACGGGAACGTAGCCGTCGACTGGCGTGGCGCTCACAGGGATGCCGGGACCCTGAAGGTCCTCGGAGGACAAGGTCACTTCATATCTCCACGCTTCGGTGCCGTCTTTGTTCCATCCCAGGCACAGGTAGTCGAAATTCTGAACGGCGCGTGCCTTGTCTCTCGCGTAACAGACGACAACGACGGGCCACGTCACGCGTGAGAAACCTGTGTACCCGGGATCGACATGGTCGCCTCCCACGTTGATGAAGGCCGCCGTGTCGTGCGCTACGAAGCGCGTGGTTGCGTCCGCGGGGAGCGGCGTGTCCCAGGTGGCTGTGACCTCCCCGTCTGAGACGCGGATCGTCTGTCCAGCGACCACGATGGAGTCCTCCCATGCGAGCATCGGCGAATCGGCATCCGGCACCTCTCGGCGCCACAGGACCGAGGGCTTCTCACCGCTCAGGTCGAGGCCGAGGAGCGTGGGAGGCTGGTCCTGTCCTCTGAAGAGGGCGACGAGACGCCCGTCGATCTTCACGTAGGCCGACAGTGATCCGCCCACGCCGAGGTCCGCGGCCGTCAGCTCCCAGGCGACGTCGAAACCGGAGGCAAAGTCCGGGGAAAGCGCCGAGGAAACCCGAGCGCTGCCCGAGTACCCGACCGGCCTGTGCGCGCGCCAGGAGGCACCGACTGCCAGCACGCCGACGAGGGCGACGGCCAGTGTGATGGCGAGGCAGCGCAGGAGGATCGGGAGGGCCTCGCGCAAGGAAGTCAGCTTCTTTGGGAGGTTCATCGGACGCTCCTTGACGCTTTGTGGGTGGGGGTCAGGCCAACGACGCGCTCGCCGGGGGCTGCAGACAAGCCTGCAAGGCGCTTGTACCAGGGGGCCTGGGCCGGCGACGAGAAGCCGACGATCAGGTCGTCGAAGATGGGCGTCGCTGCAAGCATATGGAGGTTCTCCCATCCGGGGACAGCGTAGGAACTGATGGCGTACTTGTCTGAATCGGCTGCGTTGCTGGTGGCATCGGCGGCCGCATTCACGTCGACGAGAACTGGGTTCCACTCGTACTTGGGGATAAAGGAGGCGGAGGCCACGTTGACGTGGGGGAGAAACACGACGGACGCATCCTTACTGAGCGCGGGGTTACCCAGCCATACACTGGGGTTGTCGGTGTCAGTTCCGTAGTACCCCATGCCCGTGTTGAACTTTGTGTGCTCGTTGATGACGAGCGGGGTGTCGTAGCCTCCCGGCAACAAGGTGATCGAGGAGTCCCACGATGCCTCGCCCGTGGCCGCAAAGTGCATGAACTGTTCTGTCGTAGGGGTCTGCGCGGATCCCTGATCGGGGAATCTCCGCAGGAACATGAGACGCTCCGAGGCTTGTGCATCCAGGTGCATCACCTGCGGGTTGGAGCCGTCGGGAGCGACGGTCGCGATGTATCCAACGTGGTCGCCGACTATCCACCCGTCGGAGGCACGCAGGATGAGGTGCTGCTGTTTAAATTTCGCGGTGACGCGGCAATAGGGTTTGCCCTCCGAATCCTCCAGTGTGGCGGGCCCGCACGCCTCCTCGATGGCGTCCAGGCCGACACGCTCTCCGGTTTCCAGGTTGAGGAAGCCCGTAAGCTCGTCGAGCGTATATCCCATGGCCGGGCCGGCCGACGATGGCTCCCACGCGCGTAGGGGCACCCAGCCCTCCAGTGGGGTGACGGAGTCGGGGAAGGAGCCGGTGGAGGCATCGAAGTCCCACACGTGGGTCCCGGTCTTGTCCCAGGCCTGGCAGGGAGCGGACGAGGGGGTGGGGCAGTACAGGCGAACCGGTCCGATCGGCCCCGTGCTCGGTCCCGCTCCCGAGGGATGCTGATAGGGGGAGCCCCCTAGGCGAACGCCCGGGGTCGGCCAATCCGAGCGCGTCGACCCGTCAGCGGTCGACACCAGGGTGTTGCCCACGAGCAGGTCATCGCCCCACCAGTTCACCCCATCCTCGTCGTCGTTGATGTCGGTGCGCCACAGCTCGCGCGGGGTGGAATAGGAGGCGTCGAAGGCGACGACGCTGCGTTGAGCCCCCTTATACCCGACCAGATAGATGTATTTGTCACCAACGCGGAAGGTGTCGATGCGGTCCAGGCCCGCGTCGGCCGCGTCGATCTGCCATGCCAAGCGCACGCCGTTGACGAAGTTCCCGGAGAGGAATCCGGTGTCCTGTGCGCGGCCGTGGTAGCCCCACGAGCCATTTGCTGACTGGACGACTGCGAGGGCGCACAGGATTGATGTGGTGACT
>KV835886.1:66181-86451 GCA_001838165.1 Actinomyces sp. HMSC035G02
GATTGATGTGGTGACTATCCACAGGCGTGAGCCGTGGGTAAACGGGCAGATGATCCGGTACCAGAGGCGGGTGAGTGCGCCTGCGTTACTGAAGTCGTCGTCGTTGGGACATCTCATGGACCCGATCGTAACCGCATCCGGTAGTAACCGGGTAATTTTGCAGCCGTAGGACGACAGACGAGGCCGGGGCCGGGTTGTGTGTCCCGGCCCCGGCCTCGTGAATCAGCCTCGCGTCCTGGGGGTCAGCCCGCGCGCCTCGGCGTGATCCCCATGAGGACTGTGTCCGGGTGGGGGTATCCTCCGAGGTACCGCAGGAAAATGTTGCGTTTGGGAACAGGGGTTGCGATGAGTAGGTCATCGTAGAAGGGCTGCGCGGACCTTGCCCCGACCTGTGAGAGGGAGGCAACCTGCTTGCCGGAAGACGTGAAGTGGAGAGTCGGAATTTCTTCCTCGTCGAAATCCTTCCTGACACTTTTCGCTGGGACGCTGAGGATCAGCGAACCATCGGTTGAGAAGAATGATCCTTGTTCGTAGTTCGTGTCAGTGGGTGTTCCGTCCTCGTCGGGGGCTAAGAACTTCCTGCCGTTGAGGGCGTACATTCTGCTGTCGGGTCTGTTACTTTCAACTCCGTAGCACATGGGGGTCCAGCCGTGCCCGGTGCGGAGGGCCGTGAGGGCCTGCTCGGCTGTGGGAAGAACTGCAAGCCCATCGGTATCCACGCACGTGGTGGTGATAAGTGTCCTCCACCATAGTGAGTTGGTGGTCAGCGTCACCATCTCGCGGAGGCTACCGTCTGGGTTCAAGACGGCGATGTCGCCGTCTTCAAGCTGAGAGTAACCCATCCCGTTAATGATCCAGCCGTCGCTTGTCGCGTAGATCTCGCTTGTCGCGTAGACGTTGTCGATGGAGAGGCGACCGGAGAACGCCACGCCGAGATCCGTGATGGATCCGTCGGTAAGGCTGAGGAATGAATCGAGGGACAGAATATTATTGTTGTCGTAGTGCCCGACGATGAGATGGCTGTTGGCTGTAGTGATAACGGTTGGGTGAACCGTCTGCCCATCGGCGTTCCTTGTGAGCGCATAGTTCCAGGCTCGGGTGCCGTCCTTGTGCCACCCCGTGCACGAGGGTTCCTCGTTGCGATCGCCTTCCTGTGAATCGTCGATAGGCGTGCAGGTGACCACGACGGGCCAGGTGATGGGAACAAAGCCCGCGCCGTCACGCCACGATGGGCGCGACGGGAACAAGACACGTGGGGAATCTAGATAGCGGCCGTCCCCGACAGAGGCAGGTAAGGGAGAGTCCCAGGTGGCGGTCACTACCCCGTCGGATGCGCGAATTGTCTCCCCGTCCGCGATGATCGAGTCATCCCAGGTGAAGAGTGTGCGACTCCGAGATTTTAACTCGTGGCGCCACAGAACGACAGGAGCGGATCCGCTCGGATCAATGCCGATGAGTGTCGCTGGGATTGCCTTTTCTGCGTTCGACGATTTTCCTTCCTCAGCGGCGAGCGCGACGAGGACTCCGTCGACCCGCGTGCTGGCCACGACCGGTGCTGTGACGCCCAGGTCCTTGCTCGTCATCTCCCAGGCGACGGAGAACCCGGAGGAGAAATCGGTGGAGATGGCCTGCGAGGGGTGGGCATGACCGGAGTAACCGGTGGGGAGGTGGATCAGCCATGACAGGGTGACCCCGAGACCGGAAACGAGAATAGTGACGAGTAGTTTTCTCGTGCGGATAAAAATAAGCGTGGAAACAAGGAATTTGCGCGCACTATCCGGGGCGGTCATCGAACGCTCCTCATCGGTCCGGGGGCTGGGGTCAGGCCGACGATACGGTCGCCGGAGGAAGGAGTCAGGCCAAGCAAGCGCTTGTACCACGGTGATGTCTTAGGGGATATGCGGGCGACGACGAGATCATCGAAGAGGGCTGTACCGGATGAAACGCGCAGGGTTCGCCATCCGGGGACGGCAGCATCCTTAAGCCAGTAGTCGTCCTGACCGGGTGTTGTCCAGTTGCGTTGAGCGATCGCCGAGTCAACGAGGAGCGGCGTGTAGTAATCCTTGACGTCACTCGTGGACTTGGGGATCAATGCCACCGATGCGTCACGGCTATAGACAATGCCGCGCGCCCACGTGCGAGCGTCCGTATCGTCATCGAAAACTTGACGATTAGTGACGATCTCCTGGTTGTCGTTGATGATGACCGAGGCCATGACCGAGCCAGGCGACGTGTAGACCACCGCGCTCGAAGCCTCCCACGTGTGGTCGCCCGTGGCGGCGTAGTGGAGTAGGTCCTCAGTGGTGGGCAGTTTGGAATCGTCCGTCACGTGGACGTTGAGGAAAGCGATGCGTTCCATTGCCTCGAACGACAGGGTGCCCACCCTCGGATTCGATCCGTCAGGGGCGACGGCGGCAACGTTGGAGTCATTCGCGCTGGAGGAGCTTGATCGGAGTCCGTCGCTGATGATCCAGCCATCCCTGCCGCGAATGATGGGTAGCCGGAATGTGTCTGGATGGACCAAACGACACGTTGTCGTACCGTCGTGATTCTCCCTGACGGCGGGACCGCACGCCTCCTCGATGGCGTCGATCCCCGTGTGTTCGCCCGTCTCCAGGTTCAGGAATCCGGCCAGCCCATACGTCGTGTCTCGAAGACTCTTATCCGTCGACTTGTCTGTTCTCACCAGCGGCACCCAGCCGTTCACCGGGGCAACTGCGTCAGGGATCGTATCCGAGGAGGCGTCGAAATCCCAGACGTGGGTAGCGGTCTTATCCCAGGCCTCGCAGTGTCCGGTGGAGAGATCAGGGCAATAGAGGCGGATCGGGCCGATCGGGGCGCTTGACCATCCTGTTGAGGTGGGGCGTGCGTAGGCGCTCCCGCCCAGGGAATCATCCGACGACGGCCAGCCAGTTGTGACCTTCCCATCTGCTGGAGAGATCAGTGTATTGCCGACGAGGAGGTCCCCGTCCCACCAGTGCACGCCGGGCGCGTCGTCGACGTCGACGCGCCACAGTTCGCGCGGGCTGGAGTACGAGGCGTCGTAGCCGATTGCGACCCGCTGGCTTCCCTTGTAACCCACCAGGAAGAGGTAGCCGTCGCGTGCGATGTACGTGTTGATCATGTCCAAATCAGCATCGTTTGCATCGATTTCCCAGGCCAGACGAACGCCGTTGACGTAGTCGCCAGAAAGAAAGCCAGTGTCCTCGGCGTTGCCGTGGTAGCCCCACGACCCGTTCGCGGAATGCATGACGGCGAGCGCGCACAGGATCGATGTTGTGACCATCCACAGTCGTGCTCCGTGGGTGTGTGGGGTAATGATCTTGTACCAGAGGCGCTTGAATCGCCCCGCCCACAGGTAGTCTTCATCGTCTGGGAATCGCATGGTTCGATCGTAACCGCTCGTCATGGTTCCCGCGTCAACACGAACGGCCTGGGACACGCCATGAGGCCGCGGCTTCCCCCTATGTAATAGGTACCGCCGGATGAGCCCACCGGCGCCTCGCCCGGGCGCGCCCGCGCGCGAGAATCCGCCACTGCCTCGTGAATGTCAAACCCGAGCGGCGTGAGACGCGCGGAAGCGGTCCCGGTACCCAGATGTGGGTGGGACGCGGTAAGGTCCATCCCAGATGCCTCGATGCGTGCGCTCGCCGACGAGGTGCTACACATACTGGGGAAGCGACGGAAGGGACCGGCAATGTCAGCGACGAAGCTCGTGATCGTGGAGTCTCCTGCGAAGGCAGCCACCATCGAGGGATACCTGGGTCCCGACTACCACGTGACCGCCTCCATCGGCCACATCCGCGACCTTCCGCAGCCCTCCGAGCTGCCCAAGGACATGAAGAAGGGGCCCTTCGGCCGCTTCGCCGTCAACGTGGACGATGGTTTCGCGCCCTACTACGTGGTGAACCCGGACAAGAAGAAAAAGGTCACCGAACTCAAGAAGCTCCTCAAGGAGTGCGACGAACTCTATCTGGCAACTGATGAGGACCGCGAGGGTGAGGCCATCGCGTGGCACCTCCTGCAGGTCTTGAAGCCGAAGGTTCCCGTGCGCCGCATGGTGTTCCATGAAATCACGAAGGAAGCGATCCAGCGCGCCCTGGAGAACACGCGCGACCTGGACACCGACCTCGTGGACGCGCAGGAGACCCGCCGCATCCTCGACCGCCTCTACGGCTACGAGGTCTCGCCCCTCCTGTGGCGCAAGATCCGCCCGTCCCTGTCGGCCGGCCGCGTGCAGTCGGTGGCCACGCGCCTCGTGGTCGCCAGGGAACGTGAGCGCATGGCGCACGTGAGCGCCCAGTACTGGTCGATCGACACGGCTTTCACGTCGGCGGGCCAGGCTTTCGGCGCGCGCGTGGCCTCCGTGGACGGCCACTCGATCGCGACCGGCTCCGACTTTTCCGAGAAGGGTGAGCTGAGCGCGAAGGCGGCCAAGGCCGGCGTCCTCCACCTGGACGAGGCCACGGCCCACGCCTACGCGCAGGCGCTGTCGGATGCCCCGGCCTCGGTCATCGATTCGGTGACCCGCAAGCCCTACCGCCGCCGCCCGGCCGCCCCCTTCACGACGTCGACACTCCAGCAGGAGGCGTCGCGCAAGCTGCACTGGAACGCGTCCTCGACGATGCGCACCGCCCAGTCCCTCTACGAGTCCGGTTACATCACCTACATGCGTACCGACTCCACGGCGCTGTCCAGCCAGGCGATTCACGCCGCCCGCGAGCAGGCCACCCAGCTCTGCGGGGCCGAGGCCGTGGCCGAGTCTCCACGCATGTACGGCACCACCTCGAAGGGCGCGCAGGAGGCGCACGAGGCGATCCGTCCCGCCGGCGACCACTTCCGCACGCCGGGCGAGGTGGCCGGTTCCCTGTCGAAGCAGCAGCTGGCCCTGTACGACCTGATCTGGAAGCGCACGGTTGCCTCGCAGATGGCCGACGCGGTTGGCTACACGGCGACGATTCGCGTGCTCACCGGCATCGAGGTGGAGGGCAAGCGTCACGACGTGATCTCCTCGGCCTCGGGCACGGTCATCACCTCCCCAGGCTTCCGCCTGGCCTACCAGGAGGGCCGCGACCAGGGGCGTTACGACGCGGAAAAGAACGACGCGGAGAAGACCCTGCCCGACGTCGCCGAGGGCGATCCCGCGACGCTGACCGAGGCTACCCCGGACGGCCACGAGACCCAGCCCCCGGGCCGCTACACGGAGGCCACGCTGGTCAAGACCATGGAGGAACTCGGCATCGGCCGTCCCTCCACCTACGCGGCCACCATCCAGACGATCGGGGATCGCGGGTACGTGACGCATCGCGGTCAGTACCTGGTGCCCACGTGGCTGGCGTTCTCCGTGACGCGCCTGCTCGAGGAGAACCTGGCGAACCTGGTCGATTACGACTTCACGGCCTCGATGGAGGGCGACCTGGACCGTATCGCCGCGGGCGAGGAGAACGGCACGGAGTTCCTGACCGGCTTCTTCTTCGGCCCCGATGGCACGGGCGAGAACGGCGGTCTGCGCCACGACGTTGCCTCCCTGGGCGACGACATCGACGCGCGCGCCGTTAACTCGATCGACCTGGGTCGCGGCGTGACGCTGCGCGTGGGCCGCTACGGCCCCTACATGGAAAAGGCCGACGGGACGCGCGCGAATGTCCCGCCGGAGGTTGCCCCCGACGAGCTGACGGACGAGCTCATTGACCAGCTCTTCTCCCGCGCCGCCGACGACGGCCGCGAGCTGGGTGTCGACCCGGCGACCGGTCACACGATCATCGTCAAGGATGGCCGCTACGGCCCCTACGTCACCGAGGTCCTGCCCGAGGCGGCCGAGGGCGGCGAGGAGGGCGCGAAGAAGACGAAGAAGAGCGCCGCCAAGCCTCGTACCGCCTCGCTGTTCAAGACCATGGACATTGCCACCGTCACCCTCGAGGACGCCCTGTCGCTGCTGTCCCTGCCGCGCGAGGTGGGCACGGACCCGGCCTCGGGCGAGGTCATCACCGCGCAGAACGGCCGCTACGGCCCCTACCTGAAGAAGGGCACGGACTCGCGCACGCTGGCCTCCGAGGACCAGCTGCTGACTATCACCCTGGACGAGGCCCTGGCCATCTACGCGCAGCCCAAGACGCGCGGCCGCGGCACGGCCCGCCCGCCGCTGCGCGAGTTCGGCGAGGACCCGATCTCGGGCAAGAAGGTCACCGTCAAGGACGGCCGCTTCGGCCCCTACGTGACGGACGGCGAGACCAACGTGACGGTGCCGCGCGCCGAGACGGTCGAGGACCTGACGGCCGAGCGCGCCTACGAGCTGCTCGCCGATAAGCGCGCCAAGGGCCCCGCCCCCAAGCGCACGCGCAAGACGGCCGCGAAGAAGACGACGACCAAGAAGACCACCGCGAAGAAGACGGCCACCAAGAAGGCCGCGACGAAGAAGGACAGCTGATGGCAGCGCGAGGAGTGTTCATCACCTTCGAAGGTGGCGACGGCTCGGGGAAGTCCACGCAGATCCAGTCCGTGCGCGACTGGTTCGAGAGTCGCGGCCGCGAGGTCATCGTCACCCGCGAGCCGGGCGGCACCGAGCTGGGGACGGAGATCCGTCGCCTCGTGCAAAACGGCCCCGAGGACGTCGACGCGCGCACGGAGGCCCTCCTGTACGCGGCCGACCGCGCCTACCACGTCGCCACGGTCATCGCCCCCGCCCTCGAGCGCGGCGCGGTCGTGCTGGGGGACCGCTACATCGACTCCTCTCTGGCCTACCAGGGCGCGGCCCGCTCCCTCGGCGTGGACGAAATCGCCTCCCTGTCCGCGTGGGCGACCCGCGGCCTCTACCCGTCCCTCACTTTCCTCCTCGACCTGCCCCCGGAGGTCGGCGCGCGCCGCCGCACCGACGCCCCGGACCGCATGGAGCGCGAGTCGATGGACTTCCACGAGCGCGTGCGCCACGAGTACCTGCGCCTCGCGGACGCCGAGCCTGACCGCATCGTCGTCATCGACGCGGTCGGCACTGTCGACGAGGTCTTCTCCGAGATCCGCGGCGTCCTCGTCGAACGCTTCGAGGGTGGCTCCGTCACCATCGACGAGGCCGCCGACGCCGTGCCCGCGCCCACTCAGGAGGCCCCGGCCTCGTCCGAGGTTCCCGAGGCCGCTGAGGCCCCCGGGGCCGCTGAGCAGAAGCGCGAGAAGAGCGCGAACAAGGGTAGCGCCCGCAAGCCCGCCACCATGGTGGGAGCCCTGGGCGAATCCCAGGGCGCGCTCTGGGATGAATGATGAGCGTCTGGTCCTCGCTCGTCGGACAGGACGCGGCCGTCGCTAAGCTCAGCGAGGCCGCAGCGTCCGCCCGCGCGATCGTCGCCTCCCGTGGCGGCGCACGCGCCTCCGACGACGCGCGTTCCATGAGCCATGCCTGGCTCATTACCGGCCCTCCCGGGTCGGGTCGCTCCGTCGCCGCGCGCGCCTTCGCGGCCGCCCTGCAGTGCACGGGCGAGACCGTGGGGTGTGGCGAGTGCGCCGGATGCCGCACGACGATGGGGCGTACGAACGCCGACGTCGTCTTCGCGGCCACCGAGACCTCGATCATCAACGTGGAGACCGCCCGTTCCCTCGTGCTGCAGGCGCAGTCCTCGCCCTCCCAGGGGCTGTGGCGCGTCATCGTCGTCGAGGATGCGGACCGCCTCGGCGAGTCCGGCGCGAACGCCCTGCTCAAGGCCATCGAGGAGCCGCCCGAGCACACCGTGTGGCTGTTGTGCGCCCCCAGCCCCGAGGACATGATCGCCACGATCCGCTCGCGCTGCCGCCACCTCGGCCTGCGCATCCCGACCGCGGCCGCGGTCGCCGACCTACTCGTGCGCGAGGGCGTCGCCACCCCCGATGTCGCCCTCGAGGCCGCGCGCGCCGCCCAGTCGCACATCGGCCTGGCCCGCGCGCTCGCCCGCGACCCCCAGATGCGCGAACGCCGCCGAGCCATCATCACCGCGCCCGCCTCCGTGCGCAGCGTCGGCGAGGCCGTCATGGCCGCCGACCGCCTCCTCGAGACCGCAAAAGCCCAGGCCGACGCGCAGGTCAGCGAACGTAACGCCCGCGAAAAGGCCGAACTGATGCGCCAGCTCGGCATGGACGAGGGCGAGAGTGCCACCAAGGCCTCGCGCACGATGATCCGCCAGCTCGAGGAAGACCAGAAGCGCCGCTCCAAGCGTGCCCTCACCGACGCGATCGACCGCGCTCTCATCGACCTGCTCGCAATCTACCGCGACGTCCTCATGGTCCAGGTGGGTGGGGACGGCGAGCTCATCAACACGGACCTGGCCGACCTCGTGCACGAGATCGCCCAGGACTCCACGCCTCGCCAGACCCTCGCGCGCGTCGACCACATCGAGACCGCGCGCAAGCGCCTCGTGTCGAACGGCAACCCCCTGCTGGTCCTGGAAGACATGGCGATTTCGCTGCGCCCCCAAGCCTGAAAACTGACCCGGCGTTTCTCCGTTACAATCGGGGCCATGAAGACACGCTCCATTGCGGCCTGCGCCGTCGCAGTCCTCGCCGTCGTCGCGATCGTCCTGACCGTCGTCGGCTACTACGGAACCCAACGCAGGGGACCGGCCCCCTCGACGACGGCCTCGGCCACGTCCGCGCCGATCCCCGTGTCCGCGGGGTCCGTGCAGGCCTACTACGATCAGGCGATCGAGTGGGGCGCGTGCGCAGATGGTACCTTCGACACCTTCCAGGGCGTGAACTCCTCGGACGCCAGTGAGTACCAGTGCGCCTTCCTGAAGGCGCCGCTGGACTGGGGCAGCCCTGACGGAGACCAGATCACGCTGGCGCTCGCTATCCACCGCTCCGGAGTGAAGGATGCTCCCGCGCTGTTCGTCAACCCGGGCGGCCCCGGCGGCGCCGTCATCTCCTCCCTGCCCTACTACGCGACGCAGGGAATCGGCGAGGCCGTGGTCAACGCCTACGACATCGTGGCCCTCGACCCGCGTGGCGTCGGCGACTCAACCCCCGTGTTCTGCACGACCGACGCCGAGCGCGACGAGCGTAACGCCGGCGAAGACGAGGACGTCGACACCGGCGACGAGTCCCCGCAGTCCGCGGTCGCCGCGGCGCACGAGGATGCCCTGAAGGTTGCCGCGGGGTGCCGCGAGCACTCTGGCAGCCTGTATGAGCACATCGACACCGTGAGCGCCGCCCGCGACTTCGACATGGTGCGTGCGGTCCTCGGCCAGGAGAAACTCAACCTCCTCGGATACTCCTACGGCACCTTCCTCGGCGCCACCTACGCGGGCCTCTTCCCCGAGCGCGTCGGCCGCTTCGTCCTCGACGGAGCCCTCGACCCCACGCTCAGCGTCAACGAGGTCTCCGCCCTCCAGATGCGAGGCCTCGACGCCTCGCTCCAGCACTGGATCTCCGACTGCGCCACTCAGTCCAGTTGTCCGATGGGACGTAACCTCCAGGAGGGCATCGAGACCGTGCGTTCCTTCCTCGACGCCCTCGAGGAAAGCCCGATGCGCACGAACGACCCGAATCGTCCGCTCACCGAAAACCTGGCCGTCACCGCGCTGACCGGCGCCATGTACAACACGCAGTGGTGGCCCCAGCTGACCCAGGCCTTCGGGATGGCCTGGCAGAAGAACGATGGCAGCGGCCTGCTCGCCATCGCGGACACGCTGAACTCGCGCAACCCCGACGGCACCTACCAGGACAATTCCTTTGACGCGATCAACGCGATCAACAACCTCGACTACTCGCCCGAAGGCACCATCGAGCAGTGGGCCGCCCAGGTGGAGACGCTCAAGAACGAGCTGCCGATCCTCGGCAAGTACGTGGGCTACCCGTCGGCCGGCCTCGAAGCGTGGCCCACGAAGCACGCGCCCCGCTCGCGCATCACCGCGCAGGGAGCCGATCCCATCGTCGTCATCGGCACGACCAACGACCCGGCGACCCCCTACTCGATGGCTCAGGGGCTGTCGGGCCAGCTCGCCAGCGGCGTCCTCGTCACCGTCGAAGGCTGGAACCACACCGCCTACCGCCGCGGCGCTAACCAGTGCGTCACGCGGGCCGTCGAAGATTACTTCGTGAAGGGAACCGTGCCCACCGACGGCCTCATGTGCCAGTAGGGACGTGACTCACGACATCCCCGTGGTGGGAGTCTTGGTTTGCGCTCGGCGCGATTCGTCCAGTAGAGTTGTGCCGTTGCCTGCACGCCCCGGAAACGGTGGAACGGCGGGCGCGGCCGCCTTAGCTCAGTCGGCAGAGCGATTCACTCGTAATGAATAGGTCGTGGGTTCGATTCCCACAGGCGGCTCAGATACGCCCACCCGGTTTCGGGTGGGCGTTTTTGTATGTGTGTGCGGTGTCGCGGTGCTGCTTGTGGCTTGTTGCCCCACGGGTGTTCTGGGCGCCGCGTGGCTTGCCTTGCTGGGCCTGGCCGCTGTGTGTGCCGGTGGGCGGCGGCCCGCCCGCGAGATCGCCACACGCGAGCCTGCGGCTCGGAGTGGTCGATCTCGAGGCCCGCCCTGGCCCCGCCACCGCCCACCGGCACCGCGGCCTGGCCTTCCGGCGCCCTACACACCGGCGGCGCTGGGTCGCTGACGTGTGGCTCTGCGCGTCGACTCGTTGTCCGGCCGGGCCCTGCCACCGCCCACCGGCACCGCGGCCAGGCCCCGCGTTTTGCAGCTCGCCCGTGCCCTCCGGTCCCTCCGGCGCCCACGGGCACCGCAGCCTGGCCATCCGGCCCCTCCGCTGCTCTCCGCACGGGAAGCGATGGGGGTTTTGCAGCATTAGAAGCTGGCTGGCGGAGTATCTACGGCGTGTCGCAGCTCTAATGATGCAATTCCCCCCGTTTGGTGGCGGCGGAGCCGCGAGTTGAGGGGGTGTGGTCGCCAAAGTGCAGACCCATTGGGTGAAGAGAGTCCAAAAACGACTGGTTTTGCTGAATGGGTCTGCGATTTGGCGGAATCGATCGCTGTCGCGGTGTGTTGGTCGCACGTCACCCCCGAACATGCGCCTCACTCTCTTGTTGTGCACAGCCCAGCATGTAGAGGCATCAATCGCTTGACATCTTGTGAATCATGCTATACGACGGTTCTATCTAGCAATGAAGCTAAGTCTGGAAGGGGTTGATCATGATGGATGGACTCATCTCATTTGGTCTAGGACTCTTAACGTTTGTTGCCGCTTTCTGCTTGGCTGGTCTAGCGCGAGCGATGCGAAATGACAAGTTGCCACCGAATATGTGGGCAGGAATCAGGACGAAGGCAGCATCAGAGTCGGAGTCGTCCTGGTATCAGGTTCAACGAGCAGGTTCAGTGCCACTCTTTTGCTTAGCCGTTGCTTATGCAGATTCAGGTTTACTCTTTATCCTTCAAGGAATCTACCATGAGACTATTTCTGCACTTATCCCGGTAGCTGTGTTTAGCGTGCACAGTCTTGTTGGAATTATGTGGATATATAAGGCAGGCTATAACTCCGAGCCATCACAAAACCAAAGTGGAACCAGTGAGTTCTGCGAGAGAATTGAGGAAAACTGAGCAGCTAAACCCGCCTAGTGGAAGCTGGGCGCGGCTGCCCATGCTTCGCCAGGTGGGTTAACGTGCGCGTGAGAGGGGTTTGAAGCTCCGGTTGTATATCGGCGCGTTGCGCCGTCGTGCTCCTGCAGGTGCCAGGGCCCAAATGCCGGCCCCCAATCGCATGAGGCAACCGTGCCCTCGGGCAAGATTGGTTAGGCGAACCTGGGTCGAAAAATGAAAGCGTCAATGATGTTAAAACGCTGAAATCCTAGGAATATTCCCCGACAGCAACGAGATAGTGAAACATTTGACTAAATGGCTGTTAGCACTAGAAATCCCGGGACTAAGGGACCAAGATAGATGTGTCTGAAGGGCATGGCCCCACAAGGGTGAGCCCCGTACCGAATACACATGCATAGGAGAAACAACATGACCGTTGAGTCCACCGGCTTCAAGGCTTCCGACGTTCTCGCAGGCAACCTGCAGAAGGTCCTCACCGACGTGACCGCTCTGTCCCTCGTGGGCAAGCAGCTGCACTGGAACATCACCGGCGAGGGCTTCCGCTCGCTGCACCTCTACCTCGACGCGGTCGTGGACATCGCCCGCGAGGCCTCCGACGAGATCGCCGAGCGCATGCGCGCCCTCCAGGTCGTCCCCAACGGCCTGCCCGAGGTCGTCGCCCAGCGCAACACCCTGCCGACCGTCCCCGAGACGATCATCAAGACCACTGACGCCGAGGAGCTCGCCGTCGCCGCCATCAACGCGACCGTTGGTACCATGCGCGACGTGCACGAGAAGGTCGACGCCGAGGACTCCGCCTCCGCCGACATCCTCAACGACTACATCCGTCGCTTCGAGCAGCAGGCGTGGTTCATCCGTTCGCAGAACGGCCAGGCCTGAGCCGCACACCTCCGCCGGGAGGAAGTGAGCCAAGCAGGCTCGCTTGAATAACGTCGGGGTGCCCCGCCTGTCACAGGCGGGGCACCCTTGTATGTACGAGCAGTGCGAACGCGCCCCGGGAGGTGACACCGCGTCAGCGACACGGGGGAGCGTGAACATTAGGCTGGTGGCGTGAGGAATTCCCAGGACGCAGCAGCCACCACGTCGACGTCGAACCGCGCGCAGCAGGGTGAGGCGCAGCCTACCCTGGTCCTCGTCAACCTGGGGACGCCGACCGCCCCTGAGCCCGGCCCGGTGCGCGCCTTCCTGCGCGAGTTCCTCTCCGATCGCCGCGTCATCGAGATGAGCCCGCTCCTGTGGAAGCCCATTCTGGAGGGCATCATCCTGCGAGTCCGGCCGCGCGAGGTCGCCGGTAAGTACCGCAGCATCTGGATGGATGAGGGCTCGCCGCTCATGCACTACACCCGCGAGCAGGCCCGCCTCCTTGGCGAGCGCCTGCCGGGCGTACGCGTCGAGGTCGCGATGCGCTACGGGCAGCCCTCGATTGGCTCGGTCCTGGACCGCCTGCACGCCGATGGTGTGCGCCGCGTGGCGATCCTGCCCGCCTACCCGCAGTACGCGGCCTCGACGGTGACGACGATCAACGACGCGGTCGCCCAGTGGATTAGCCGCAACCGCGACGGCTTCGAGCTGCGCCTGCACCGTTCCTTCCCCGCGGCCCCCGCGTACATTGAGGCGCTCGCGACCGCCCTCGAGCGCCATTGGGAGCGCGTAGGACGCCCGAACTTCCTGACGGGGGACCGCGTCGTCGTGTCCTTCCATTCGATCCCGGTCGCCATGGACGAGGCCGGGGACCCCTACCGCGCCGAGTGCCGTCACACGGTCGCCGCCCTCGAGTCGCGCCTGGGTCTGGCGATGGGGTCCCTGACGGCAACCTTCCAGTCCGTGTTCGGGCGCGCCGAGTGGCTGGGTCCTCAGACGATCGAGGAGATGGCCGAGCTGGGTGCCGCGAAGTGCCCGCGCGTGGACGTCATCTGCCCGGGCTTCATGGCGGATTGCCTGGAGACGCTCGAGGAGATCGACCAGCTCAACCGCGAGACCTTCGTCGAGGCTGGGGGAGGGGACTTCCACTACGTGCCGTGGGGTAATGACTCCGAGGGCGCGGTCGCGTCCCTGGAGGAGCAGGCGCGCATCGCGCTGGCCGGCTGGGTGTAGGCGCGCGCTGTCACAATTGACCGGCGGACGAACCCCTCCGGCGGACGCGACCCCGGCCTCGTAGCGTGGAGGCATGAGCACGCCTGACTGTACGACCTTCTCCACGCTGGCCATCCACGCCGGGTTTGACCCCGACCCCATCACTGGTGATGTGGTGCCTCCGATTCACGTTGCATCGACGTTCGTGCAGGATCGGCCGGGCGAGCTGCGAGAAGGCTACGAGTACGGGCGCTGCGGCAACCCGACGACCAACGCGTTCGCGGGCGCGCTCGCGGCCCTGGAGGGGGCGACGCACGGCTTTGCGTTCCCGTCGGGCATGAGCGCCGAGGACACGGTGATCCGCCTGCTGGCGCGCCCCGGCGACCACGTCGTGCATTCGACTGACGTGTACGGCGGCACCCACAAGCTCCTCAGCGTCATCAAGCCCGCCGAGGGCATTACTTCCGAGGCCGTGGACCTCACCGACCTGGCCGAGGCCGAGCGGGTGATCCGCGGGTCGCGTCCCCAGATCGTGTGGGTGGAAACGCCCTCGAACCCGTTCCTGCTGGTCACGGATATTGCCGCGATTGCGGCCCTCACGCACGAGGTGGGCGGCCTGCTGATCGTGGACAACACCTTTGCGACGCCGGTTTTGCAGCGCCCTCTCGAGCTGGGTGCGGACGTCGTCGTGCATTCGACGACCAAGTACGTGGGCGGCCACTCCGACGTGGTCGGCGGCGCGTTCATCCTGCGCGATGGCCTGGAGCTGCCCGCGCACGTCGAGCCCTTCTTCGGTGAGCGTGACGCGGCCACCGAGGCCGTCAAGCTGCAGATGGCCCTCGGGCACGTGCCCTCTCCGCGCGACACGTACCTGGCGCATCGCGGCCTCAAGACGCTGGCGCTGCGCGTGGAACGCCACTGCGCCAACGCGCAGAAGGTCGCCGAGTTCCTGGCCACCCACCCGAAGGTCACGGCCGTCCACTATCCGGGGCTGGCCTCGGACCCGGGCTACGAGCTGGCTCAGCGTCAGAACCCGGCCGGCGTGGGAGGCGTGCTTTCGTTCCAGGTTGCCACCGAGGAGGCGGCGATCGAACTGACGACGCGCACGCGTGTCTTCGCACTGGCGGCATCTCTGGGTGCGCCGGAGTCACTCATCGAGCACCCGGCGATCATGACGCACTCGACGCGCGTGGGTGGCGTGGGCGGTGTGCCGGGCACGCTCCTGCGCCTCGCGGTTGGGCTCGAGGATGCGCAGGATCTGATCGAGGACCTGGATCAGGCGCTCGCGCAGATCTGACGTCTCTCGGATGCCTACACTTCCCGACAAATCTCGCACGTAATTTAACTGGGTCAGTTTTTGAGTGCGCCCAGAAACGTTGCAATCCCAATCATGTGGTTTCAAAAGTCGAAGTATCGGTGACCGAATTACGTGCGACATTGAGGGGACGAGGCCGGGGTTCCCCGGGCGGTGACGCGCGGTGAGGGATGGGCCCGGCGGCTCAGCGGGCACTGCCACCCATTGACGTGCGGCGGGTCAGCGGGTCCGGCGGACCAGTGAAGCCCGGCGGCTCAGCCAGGTTGCGGCCGCCGTAGCGCCGCCGACGGCGAGGACCGCGGGAACGAGGATCGTCGCGCCCTGGCCGGTGAACTCGATGACCAGGATGAGGCCCGTGAAGGGTGCCTTCATGGAGGTGCCGAGGAACGCTGCCGCACCGATGAACGAGAAGGCGGCGATCTCGGAGCCGGGCCACGCGGTCGCCCACGGCAAGCCGATGACGGCTCCCAGTCCCGCGCCGAGCGCGACTGCGGGGGTAAGGACGCCGCCCCAGCCTCCCGCGCCGATTGTCAGGAACGTGGTGGCCGTCTTGGCGAGGAGGACCAGGAGCGCGAACGCGAGTCCCGCGCCGGCCGCCCACGTCGCATCGAACTGCGTTTGCGCGCTGGCCTGCCCGTTGCCGAGCACCGACGGAATGCGGGTGGACACCAGTCCGACGACGATGAACGCGATCGGCAGGGTGATGAGGATGCGCCAGTCGCGCGGTCGGATTGCCCCGGTGCGTGCCACGGCCTCTTTGAAGACCCATCCCGCGGCGCCGAGCACCGGCCCCATGAGCACGCCGAAGACCGTCAAGGATAGCGACGGCGTGAGGGCTGGGACCGTGTAGAAGAAGGCCGGCCTCGTAAATCCCGTGGAGATGAGGACCGCGATCCCCGAGGTGATGAGCGCGGGGGCGACGGCGCGTGCGGACAGGGACACGAGGAGGATCTCGAGGGTGTAGATCGCGCCCGACAGGGGGATCGAGTAGACGGCGGCCAGGCCTGCGCCCGCGCCGCACGCGACGATGATGCGCCGGTCTTCGGGGGTGAGGCCCAGGCGGTCGGCGGCGGCCGCGCTGAACGCGGCGGCCATCTCGCGAGGGGCGACCTCGCGGCCCACGGAGGCGCCGAGGCCGACGATGAGAACCTGGGTCAGGGCGTGCCAGGTGGCGCGCAGGGGAGGCATGGGGGTCCCACCCACCGCGGCGGAGACCGAAGTGACGGCCTTGTTGCGGCGGAACAGCAGGAACCAGGAGAGAGCGCCGACGACACCGGCGAGTGTCAGGACCCCGACGCGCCGGGAGGGAGAAACGGCGCTCACGGCATTCAGGAGGGTGCCGCTGTGCATGTCCCAGGCGATCGCCTGAATCCAGTGGAGCAGGTGGATGCACGCCAGGCCAACGAGGCCGGCGATAACCCCGGTGAGGAGCGTTGCGACCGCGAGGCGGCGCGTGCTCACGGACATGGCGTGTCGGAGTCGAGGCGCTCGCTCACGCGCGAGAACAGGCCGGTGAGCATGTCGATCTCCTCGGGCGTGATGTCGTCGAGGAACAGGCGGCGGATGACGTCGCGCTGGACCAGGGCGGCCTCGTCGAAAAGGGTCTTGCCGGCCTGTGTTAGGAAGACGAGGCCACCGCGGCCGTCGCCTTCGCACGGGCGGCGCTCGATGAGGCCTCGGGACTCGAGGCGCTTCATCGTGTGGGTGAGGCGCGAGCGCGAGAAGACGACCTGGTGGGCCAGGCGGGAGGGGCGGATGCCTTCCTCACCGGCGCGGTCAGTCATGAGAAGCACCGAATATTCGGGCATCGACAGCCCGGCCTGGCACTTGAGGGCGGCTTCGATGCGCTCGGTGAGGCGAGCCGTCGTGGTGAAGTAGAGCTCCCAGGCCGCCGCTCGGGGGTGGTGTGCTCGGCTCACTGGTTCTCCTCGTTCGATGCGTGTGGGTGAGGTCGAAACGGCCTCGGGTTGCCTACGAGTATAACTTTCAATTAGACCCAGGTATAAATCGGTGCAGTGCACGTCACGTTCTCAGAATGAATGATCGAATGATCTGAATTGTTTGAATTGCGTTACTCTAATTGCAATGCAATAAGCATCTGAACTCATCAGAGAATCCAAATACTTCGAGAGGAATGAATACATGAAAAAGACGAAGAAGATCGTCGAAATTGTCGACGACTTCGATGGCACCCCCGCCGATCAGACCGTTCGCTTCGCCTTTAATGGCGCGTCGTACGAAATTGATCTGAACCGCGAGCATTTCGAGGAGTTCGCCGAGGCCATTCAGCCCTATATCAAGGCTGGCCGCAAGGTGGGCTCGACCCGCCGCCGTGGCAACGCCGGCAACCCCACGCAGCGCCTGGAGAACGCGAAGATCCGCGCTTGGGCAAAGGAAGAGGGACTCGAGCTGTCCGACCGCGGTCGTATTCCCGCTCCGATCGTCGAGGCCTACCGCAAGGCCAACGCCTGATTCGTGACGTAATTGCGGGCGCACCGAAAGGTGCGCCCGCAATTCTTTTTTGCACAATGAGGGGTGGCACGCGTTATGCGTGCCACCCCTCAGGCGCGTCGGATGTCAGTCCTTGGAGACGACGTTATGCGCTCCCAAGTCGCTGCCAACCTGAGGAGCGTTTCCGTCCTCGTACTGGACAGCGTTATTGGAGCCCGTGAAGGACACCGTCTGGACGGACTTCACCTCGACGGCATTCTGGGAGCCGTTGACCGTGATCTCGGAGACGGCCTCGCCCTCAATGTGGTTGTTCGAGCCGTTGACGACGACGGACTTCGTGCCCGCGGGGATCTCGACGTGCGCGTTGGACTCGTTGACCGTGAAGGCGCCGGAAGCGTCGGACTTGCCGGAGTCGGTGGACGCGTCGGTCTTGGTGTCTGTGCGCGGGTTGCTCGAGGCCTCGGGGGCGGAGGAAGCCGCGGGGGCGGAGGAGTCGCCGCCGGAGACGTTCGCGGTCTGGGAGCAGCCGGTCAGGGCCACGGTGGCGACGGCGAGGGCAGCCGCGGCGGGAAGGAAGGACTTCAGGGACATGGTGTCTCCCTTTCGTATGTTGATCAGTTGGTCAAACGATAATCAGGTACTAGAAGGCGGGGATGAAGATTTCGACGCGGCGGTTGAGCGCACGTCCGGCCGGGTTATCCGTGCCGTCGGCGTTCTCGTTGGGTGCGACGGGCTTCGACTCGCCGTAGCCGGTCGCATCCAGCATCGCGCTCACGCCGTCCTTCTTCAGTTCCGCGGACACGGCATCCGCGCGTTCCTGCGAGAGCTGCAGGTTGAAGGCCTCGTCCGAGATGGAATCGGTGTGGCCGTAGATGTGGGCGGTGGGAACCTTCGCGTTGTTGAGCACGCCCGCCAGGCTCTTCAGGGTCTGGGCGGCGTCGGGGCGAATGTCGGACTTGCCGAAGTCGAAGAGGACGCCGTCCTCCAGGGTGATGACCGTGCCGCAGGACTCGACGGGCTTGAGGGACTCGACGGGCGGGAACTTGCCGAGCTTGGCGACCTTCTCGACCTTCGGGGCGTCCTTGACGGTCGCGCCGTTGACGGTCGCAGTACCGTCGCCGTTGTTCTGGATCGTCAGCTTCCCGTCCGTGTAGCTGCCCGTGCCGTCGCCGTTGTTGATGATAGTGACGGTGCCCTTGGTGAACTGGCCGGAGCCGTCACCGTTGTTGATGATCGTCTCCATGGAGGTCGTATTGGAGTAGTTGCCGCCGCCAGTGCCGTTCAGGATGATGCTGGTCGTCGTCGTGGAGTAGGTGCCCGAACCGTCGGCCTCGACGTTGATGCTCACCATGGTGTCGGCGTTGGAGTAGGTGCCCGAGCCATCGCCGCCGTAGATGATGGAGATGGGGCCCTCGGTGATGACGCCGGAGCCGGTGCCGTCGTTGACGACCGTGCCCTTATCGCTGGAGGAGACCGCGGAGCCGTCGCCACCCAGGACCGTCGAGCCGGACACGAGGGAGGTGCCGTCGCACTTGGCGGGGGAGACCGTCACGCCCGGAACGGAGGCGAGGGACGTGGAGGCTGTCTGGATGACGGCCTTATCGGCGTTCGAGGCGAACACGTCGATCGCGGGCACCGAGAAGAGCGGGATCGGGGGGATCTCGCCGGGGCGGTAGCCCGGGATCGTCGGGGCTGAGGCGGGAGCTGCGGACTGGGTGGGGGCAGCCGTGGTGGCCTCGGCGGTGGGCGCAGCCGCGGGAGTCTGGGGCTTCGAGGAGCCGCAGGCGCCCAGGGCGAGCGTAGTTGCAGCGACGAGAGCGGAGGCTGTCAGGGTGCGTCGTGTGATGATCATGAAGCTAACCGTACGGGAAAATACGAGGGGCGCACACTGTTGCAGTAATCATGTAAAACCGCGGAATCTCAAGGATCTCAGGGGGAATCTGAGGGTGACTCAGGGGGCAATCAGGGTACGCCCGGGGTCTTTGTCTGCATAAGAATAGGGGGCCTCGTTGCGCGGAGTTGGGGGAGGGGCCTCGTCCCCTGCTGCTCTCGTGTCCAAGCTGTGGCGTGATCAACGCCACGGGGTGTAGGAGGTGGCCCCTACCTGTGGGACAATGGAGACATGAGCTACAAACTGGTGCTGCTCCGCCACGGCGAGAGCGAATGGAATGCAAAGAACCTCTTCACCGGTTGGGTGGATGTTCCGCTGTCGGACAAGGGCCGCGCGGAGGCTACCCACGGTGGCGAGCTCCTCAAGGAAGCGGGCGTGAAGCCTGACCTCCTGTTCACGTCGATGCTGCGTCGCGCCATCATGACCGCGAACCTCGCCCTCGACGCTGCCGATCGCCACTGGATCCCCGTTGAGCGTAACTGGCGTCTCAACGAGCGTCACTACGGTGCGCTCCAGGGCAAGAACAAGAAGGAAATTCGCGACGAGTACGGCGAAGAGCAGTTCATGCTGTGGCGCCGTTCCTTCGACGTGGCTCCGCCCGCGATCGAGGCCGGCTCGGAGTTCTCGCAGGACGCCGACCCGCGCTACGCCGGCGAGCCCGTCCCCATGAGCGAGTGCCTCAAGGACGTCATCGCGCGTCTGCTGCCCTACTGGGATGAGACCATCGTTCCCGCGATCAAGACCGGCAAGACCGTCATGATCGCCGCGCACGGCAACTCGCTGCGCGCCATCGTCAAGCACCTTGATGAGATCTCCGACGAGGACATCGCCGGCGTCAACATCCCCACCGGCATTCCGCTGGTGTACGAGCTCGACGAGGAAACCCTCAAGCCCATCAAGAAGGGTGGCACCTACCTGGATCCCGAGGCCGAGGCGAAGATCGCTGCGGTCGCCAACCAGGGCAAGTGAGCTGAGCGGAGCCCCGGAATCGTCTGCATGGATGAACTGCGCCCCGAAACTTGGACGCGTTTAA
>KV835887.1:0-63351 GCA_001838165.1 Actinomyces sp. HMSC035G02
GAGCACAGTGGGGAGCACAGTGGGGAGCACAGTGAAGCGGGGCGAGCCGGTTAGTCCGGCTCGCCCCGCTTCATCAATCGTTTGGAACGCCTAGTCGTTGCCTCGACGGTCGTCCCAGCGGCGCTCCTGATCCTGGATGAAAGAGTTCCATCCGCTGCTCTTGCCCGTGCCATGCTCGGACGATTCGTCGGCCGATTCCGACGACGACGTTCCCGGTCGTGACAGGGCGTAGAGGATACCGGCGACCGTCAGGGCGAAACCGGCGACCCCCAGGAGGATCGAGAGGATCGAGTAGCCCAGGGACACGGCGGCGACCAGGACGACCATGCCCAGGACCGCTCCGGTCAGGCCCAGTGCGATGCGACGCGGCGCGCGCGGACCACGAGCCGGCTCGGTTTCCTCCTCGGCCGCGGGGGCGGACATCTGGGAGGCCAACGCCGGGTCTTCCTCGCGCAGGGATGCTTCCATCTGCTCGAGGATCTTCTTCTCGTACTCGGTGAGAGCCATTGGGTGCCCCTTTCGGACGGTGGTGTCCTCAGCTTAGCGCGTGTGACATGTCGGAGACGAACTGGCCTTACAGGAGCGTTCCCTGCGTGGGTTCTTCCTCGCGGGGCGCACTCCCCTGCCGGTGCGCCTGAGCGCTGGCTCCGTCGGGAGGGGCCCCAGCCTCGTTGCTGTCCGCGCCGAAGGAGCGTCTGCCCGGCACCTTCTTTCCGAGGAGCGTGGCGGGGGCGAGGGCGCCTGCGCCGAACTTGTCACGGATCTGATCCATTGCGCGCTCGGAGGCGGCGGGCCTCTCATCGCGGTCGAGCGTGACGGCGACCCCGCCCGAGCGGGCCTGTAGCCCTTCCACGCGCACGCCGAAGAGCCGCACTCCCCCGATCGGCATATCCTCACGGGCAAACAGGCCCTGCGCCGCCTGCGCAATATCGCGCCCGGTGTCGGTGGGTGCCACGAGGCTCACGCTGCGCGTGATCGTATGAAAATCGGTGCCGCGCATCTTGATGCCCACGGTCCACCCGACGACGCCTCCGGCGCGCAGCCTGCGGGCGCAGTCGTGCGAGGCCGCCAGGATGAATTCTTCGATGTCCGCCCGCGAGCGCACGTCCTCCTCGAAGGTTCGTTCCATGCCGACTGATTTCTCGGCGCGCGTGGGGGCGACGGGACGCGGGTCGATGCCCCACGACAGGTCGTGGAGGTGGTGGGCGGAGGCCACGCCGAGTAGCTTGGTGAGGCGTGTGAGCGGGGCGTTGGCGAGGTCCCCGATCGTGTCGATCCCCTCCCGGTCGAGGATCGCAGCGGTCTTCCCCCCGACTCCCCACAGCGCTCCAACGGGCAATCCGTGGAGGAAGTCGACGGTGGCCGCCTGCGGGATGAGGAGCAGGCCGTCGGGCTTTGCATGCGAGGACGCGATTTTGGCGACCGACTTGGTGGCGGCGATCCCGACCGATGCGGGCAGCCCCACGGCCTCACGGATGCGGGAGCGGATCAGGTGGGCGATCTGGGTGGGCGACCCCAGCCTGCGGCGCGCCCCGGAGACGTCGAGGAAAGCCTCGTCGATGGAAACCTGCTCGAGGTCGGGGGTAACGGTGGCGAGAATCGCCATTACCTGGCGGGAGTAGCGTTGATAGAGGCCGTGATTGCCGGGGATGAATGCGGCGCTCGGGCACAGGGCGCGGGCGCGCGAGGTGGGCATGCCTGCGCGCACTCCCAGGGCGCGTGCCTCGTAGGTGGCGGAGGTGACGACTCCACGCCCGGACGTGCCGCCCACGATGATGGGGCGGCCGATGAGGCTCGGATCCTCGCGCATCTCGACCTGCGCGAAGAAGGAATCCATGTCGACGTGCAGGATCGGCGTGGCGCTATCGTCCGATCCCCAGTCACGTTTGGCGCGCGCATCCCTGGGAGCGTTTGACATGTCACCTCCTGTGCCCGTGGGCGTCGTCCGTGGTTACAGTGTCCACCATGGCACGCTCATCTTCGTCACGCGACATCTCCTTCGACACGGATTTCGGTCCGGCCCGCATCCGCTGGGACGGTCCGCGCGCGACGCTGTTCCTGGGTGACGTCGAATCGTCCGCAGTCGACACGTCGGACCCCACGTACTTGGAGTTCGAGTACATGCAGCACATGGACGCCGTCGTGTCCTCGCTGTGGGGCCCCCAGGATCGTTTCCGCGCGCTCCACGTGGGCGGCGCAGCCTGCGCGCTCGCGTGCGCCTGGTCATCGTCTCATCCTCAGTCTCGGCATGTCGCCGTCGAGGTCGACCGTCTGTTGGCCGAACAGGTGCGCGAGCACTTCCCCATCCCCAAGGCCCCTCAGGTCAAGATCCGAGTGGGCGATGGACGAGCGGTCCTCGACGGGACGCGCGAGGGGTCTTTCGACGTGATCGTTCGTGACGCCTTCGCGTCGGGCATGACTCCCGATCATCTGCGCACGGTGGAGTGCGCCGATCAGGTACGGCGCGCCCTCACGGCCTCGGGGGTGTACCTGGTCAATTGCGCGCACGGAGGCCCCGCCAACGCGCGCCAGGACGTGGCCGCCCTGCAGGACGTGTTTCCCTTCGTGGCATCCATCCAGGACCCGAAGGTGGGGCGAGGGGGACGGCGTGGCAACGTCGTCGCCCTGGCGAGCGCCGCCGACGTCGTAGACGTCGATCAGATCGATCGGGCCCTGCGAATGCTCGCCCTCCCAGCCCGCATCACGAGGCCGGCCGAGCTGACGCGCTGGGTCGCAGGCACGCCGACGCTGACGGACGCGCAGGTGGGCTACCCGCAGGCCGACTGACTCCCCCGGCACGCACGGGTGAACTCACTCGCGCGGACGGGGCCGCAGACTCACGCGCGGTGGCGCGGAGCCGAGGGCCCGGAGCCGCGCCCGTTACGGCGCGCCTCGATGCGTGCGAGCACGTCCTCGATCGTGTCGGGCTTGGAGGGTTCCACGGATTCTTCGATGCGCGAGGCACGCTGAACGGACTCGATCTCCTCATCCTGGGCGCGCGAGACCTGCGCCAGGTAGGCCTCGATCACGTCGCCGATATCCTTCGGGTTCTTCTCCTCGCCGCCCGCCGACGGAGGCTGACCGAGTCCGGGCAGCGGGATCGCCCCCTCCCCGCCGGTCCACGCGTCGAAGTGCTCCTCGAGATTGGAGACCGTGTGAGAGATGTCGGGGTTTCCCTCCACGAGCTTGGCGATGTTCTCCTGGTCCTGCGCGGCCCCCTGTTCGAGGTCACCGACGGGCAGGGACAGGTCAGCAAACTTCGCGAAGGAGGTGAGCAGGGCCGAGGAGGCCGCCGGGTAGCCAGTGTCCGCCATGTAGTACGGGACCGCGCCGAGCAGCGCAAGCCCGCCAATGCCTCGTTGCCCCATGCGGATCTGCATGAAGGTTGACAGCGGCGAGGGGAACTGCATGTGATTCGAGATCGCGCCAGACCCAGGGGGAAGCAGCGACGCGTCGGTGGCCTGCACGTGCACGGGCGTCGGGCGCGTGTGCGGCACACCCGAGGGCACACCGTGCAGCGAGAACGTGATCTCGACGCCGGCGCGCTCGCACAGCTCATTGATCGCGTTCGTGAACGACTCCCAGTGAGCGTCGGGCTCCGCGCCGTGCAAGACCAGGATCGGGTTGCCCATGTCGTCTTCGACGAGGTCGAGGACGGTCTGCGGCATCACCATATCCGGGGAGGACACCCAGTTGTCCACGGTCACGATCGGACGGTGCGAACGGTAGTCCATCAGCGTGTCCGCATCGAAGGTGGCGACTCGCTCATTGTGCAGGGAACGCAGGAGCTGGCCGATGGCCATGCGCCCCGCCGCGCCGGCGTCAATCGCCCCATCAAAGTGAATGAGGAGAATCTTCGCCTTCGCGCCGGCGGCGGGACCGTCGGCATACAGGTCAGTGGCGTTGATACTCACGTCTCCTCCTCATGCTGATTCTTCTGCCTCATGTCTAACGTACCCGGGCGGCGCCCACCTCGTCACGCGGGAGACGTTTTTGAGCTTGCGGCGAAGTCGCGCACACACCGCACATAGGAGAGCACAGGAGACGAAAGTAAGGAACAATGGAAGGCCCATAAACGAGGAGGACCCATGGCCACGAACGAGCACCGCGAGTCGTCGACCGACCTTCCGTTGCCCGAACAGGATTTCGTGGACAGCGCCTACGAGCGACTGGACGCGCTGCGCGCCTCGTATCGGCAGCGTCAGGGGCGCGTCCACTCGACCCACGGCGTCGGCAACGCTCAGGGATGGACCGAGCGCGAGGCCTTGTCCGCTCACCTGGGCGAAATGGCTGCGCGCCTAGAAGGCGTCGAAGAGCGTCTGGTGTTTGGCCGCCTCGACATGGCCGACCATTCGACCCGCCACGTGGGTCGACTCTCCCTGTCCCACGAGGACGGCACTCCCCTGCTCGTTGACTGGCGCGCACCCGCCGCACGCCCCTTCTACCAGGCCACCTCCGCCGAGCCGGACGGTGTCGTGCGTCGCCGCCACATTTCCACCCGTGACCGACGCGTCACAGGTCTCGAAGACGAGCTGCTGGACGCCTCCCGCGCGTCCGGGCTCGAACTTCAGGGCGAGGGAGCCCTCATGCACGCCCTCAGCGAGGCCCGCAACGGCCGCATGGGCGACATCGTTGCCACCATCCAGTCTGAGCAGGACCGCATCATTCGCGCGTCCGACAAGGGCCTTCTGGTCGTCCAGGGCGGCCCCGGCACCGGCAAGACGGCTGTCGCGCTGCACCGCATCGCATACCTGCTCTACGCCCACCGCGAGCGCCTCGAACGCTCGGGTGTTCTCCTCGTCGGTCCCTCGCGCCTGTTCCTGCGCTACATCGAGCAGGTCCTGCCGTCGCTCGGCGAGACGGGCGTCGTCTCGGTGACTCTGGGCGACCTGGTGCCCGGAGTGAACGCTCGCGGCAGCGAGGACGAGGCCGTGGCGCGGATCAAGGGCCTTCCCGCGTGGGCAAAGATCGTCAAGGAAGCCGTGCGGGCGCTGGCCAAGCTCCCCGACGGAGACCAGGTGCTGCGCGTATGGAACCGCGAGGTGACGCTCACCCGCGCCGACGTGGAGAGCGCGAGGCGCCGGGCGAAGCGCTCGGGCCGCGCGCACAACGTGGCGCGAGAGTCCTTCGCGCGTGAACTCATGGACGTTTTGGCCCTGCGCTTGGCGCGCGAGGCCGGGGACGCGGACTCCGAGGGCGGCGTCGATCCCGAGGTCAAGCGCTCCTGGCTCATCGAAATCCGCGATTCCGTGGACTGCCGACGTGCGATCAACACGGCGTGGATGCCGACGAGCGCACAGACGCTGCTGCGCAGGCTCTACGCTCGTCCCGAGGTACTGGCGGCGGCAAACCGTAAGGCCGGCTCCCCCCTGCGTCCCGACGAGCTCGCGGCCCTCGTGCGCCCCCGCTCTGCCCCGTGGACGGTGTCTGACGTGCCGATCCTGGACGAGTGCGAGGAGCTGCTCGGCCCCATGCCCTCGTCTTCCTCCTCGTCGCGTGAGGCCGACGCCGGAGCGATCGAGCGCGCCCGCGAGGCGATCGAGGCCCAGAACCTGGGCGGCGGCATCGTGACCGCCCAGATGCTCGCCGAGCAGGTGGCCGGACAAGACACCTGGACGCCACTGTCCGAGCGCGCCGCCAAGGACCGCACGTGGGCGTACGGCCACATCGTCGTCGACGAGGCGCAGGAGCTCTCTCCCATGGCGTGGCGCGCCCTGCTGCGTCGCTGCCCCTCCCGTTCGTTCACAGTCGTGGGCGACCTCGACCAGCGTCGCGGCTCCAAGCGCCCGTCGACGTGGGAAAAGGCCCTCGGCCCTGCGGCCCGCGCACTGGCGGCCGAGTACGCGCTGACGGTCTCCTACCGCACGCCCGCCACCCTCACGACCCTCGCCGAAGGCGTCGTCGCGCGCGCCGGTGTCCCCGTCCTCTACCCGATGACGGCCGTGCGCGACGTCGAGGATTGCTACCGCGTCACCCACGTGGACGCGCCCGAGGACGCCCCGGCCTCGTCGAAGGACGACAGCCCCCTGTGGCGCGCCGTCACCCAGGCCCAGCACGAGGCCGAGGAACGCCTCGATCGCGAGGCGGGCACCTCCCGCGGCCGCATCGCCCTCATTGTCGGCAACGAACGCGCCCGCGCGTGGGGAGCCGACGTGGACGGCGAGACAGCCCTCTCCGAGCGCGTCAGCCTCCTGTCGGCCGTTGCCTCCAAGGGCCTCGAGTTCGACTCCGTCATGCTCGTCGAACCCGCGGAGATCCTCAGCGACGGTGTCGGCGACCTTTTCGTCGCCCTCACCCGCGCCACCCACGACGTGCACGTCGTCCACTGCGCTCCCCTGCCCGCCGGCATGGAAGAGTGGTAGGAGCGACCACACGCTGACACCGCGCGTCCCTTTCGGCTCCCGTCTGCCATGATGGGGGCATGACACGCGCACTGCTCCTGGAAAACCCGCACGACGTCGCCGACGATATTTTCGCCAAATTCGGCATCGAGGTCACCCGCGTGAAGGGCGCCCTGTCCGAGGACGACCTGATCGACGCGCTCGAAGGCGTGGACTACCTGGGCCTGCGGTCCAAGACCGAGGTCACCGAACGAGTGCTGCGTGCGCGCCCCGAACTCAAGGCCATCGGAGCCTTCTGCATCGGCACGAACCAGATCGACCTGGCCACCGCCACAGAGATGGGCATTGCCGTCTTCAACGCCCCGTACTCCAACACGCGCTCCGTCGTTGAGCTCGCGATCGGCGAGATCATCGACCTCTCGCGCCGCGTCACCGTCAAGAACTCGCGTCTGCACCGCGGCGTGTGGGACAAGAGCGCGGACGGCGCCCACGAGGTGCGCGGGCACACCCTGGGCATCATCGGCTACGGCAACATCGGCACCCAGCTCTCCGTCCTCGCCGAGGCCATGGGCCTCAACGTCATCTTCTACGACGCAGCCGAGCGCCTCGCCCTGGGCAACGCGACGCAGATGCCAACCATGGAGGCCGTTCTACGCGAAGCCGACATCATCTCCGTGCACGTGGACGGCCAGGAATCCAACACGAACCTCATCGGACGAGTCGAGTTCGAGCTCATGAAGCCCGGCGCCCTGTTCATCAACCTGTCGCGCGGACACGTCGTCGACGTCGACGCGCTGCACGCGGCGCTCGTCTCGGGCCACCTGGGTGGCGCGGCCATCGACGTGTTCCCCGAGGAGCCGCGCGCCAACGGCGACCCCTTCGACTCGCCCCTGGCAACCCTCGACAACGTCATCCTCACGCCCCACATCGGCGGGTCGACAGAGGAGGCGCAATACGACATCGGTCGCTTCGTGGCCGCCAAGATCGGTGAATACCAGGCCAGCGGCTCGACCGACATGAGCGTAAACCTGCCGAACCTGACGATGAACATCGGCAAGCGCTCGCGCTACCGCGTGCGCCTCATCCACCGCAACGTGCCCGGCGTCATGGCGCGCGTCAACCAGATCTTTGCCTCCTCCGAAGCAAACGTCGACGCCCAGATCCTGGCCACCGTCGACGAGGTCGGCTACGTGCTCACCGACATTTCGGCGGGCCTGGGACGCGAGGCGCTCGAGGAACTGAGTCACCTGCCCGAAACTGTCCGACTGATCGCCACGCCGCTGTAAAACTGTCGCATTCATCGCGTTCCCAGCTGGTCGAACGAGGCACAACTTACGGTATCGTAGGGGAATCGTTTCCACAGGAGGACAGATGGATCTCACGACGAAGCTGCGCGAGCTATACGCACCGGGAGTCGCCTACAACATCGCGATTCCCGACCGTCCGATCCCGGACATGGTCCTGGAAGTCGCCTCCCGCTACCCGAGGCGCGCCGCGATCGACTTTTTCGCGCGCCAGCTCACGTACGAGGAACTTGCTCAGGAGATGCGTCAGGCCGCGGGCGCCCTCCATCAGGCGGGCGTGCGCCCCGGCGACCGCGTCGCCCTCGTGATGCCGAACTGCCCGCAGCACGCCGTCGCCGTCCTGGGCACGATGCTGCTCGGCGCCGTCGTCGTCGAACACAATCCGCTCGCCCCCGCGGGCGAGCTGGAGGGCGAGTACGAGCGCCACGGCGCTCGCGTCACCATCGCATGGTCGAAGTCCCTGGAGAAACTCACCTTCCTCGGGCGCGGCCACACCACCTTCTGCATGGACCTAACGACGGCTCTGCCCGCAGCCTCGCGCATGGCGCTCAAGCTTCCCGTCAAGGCGGCCCGCGAGAAGCGCGAACAGCTCTCCAGCCCGCGCCCGAGCTGGGCTCGCTCCTGGACACGCGCCATGCGCACCGCAACCCCGTGGCACAGCGAGTGCCCGTCAGCCATGGAGGACGTCGCTCTCCTCATTCACACGGGTGGCACAACCGGCGTGCCGAAGGCCGCCGCTCTCACGCACGCCAACCTCATGGCTAACGTCGAGGAATCGATCGCGTGGGTCCCCGTCCTCCACGAGGGCGCCGAGGTCTTCTACTGTATCCTGCCCCTCTT
This sequence comes from Actinomyces sp. HMSC035G02, assembly GCA_001838165.1. Lineage (GTDB taxonomy): Bacteria > Actinomycetota > Actinomycetes > Actinomycetales > Actinomycetaceae > Pauljensenia. The sequence goes on from KV835887.1 coordinate 8,486, forward strand.
CCACGCCTTCGGGTTCACCATTGGCTTCCTGGCGGGCTTGCGCCTGGGGGCGACGATCGCCATGTTCCCCAAGTTCGACACCGCGCTGGTACTGGCCGCTCAGCGCCGGCTGCCGTGCACGTTCTTCCTGGGCGTTCCGCCCATGTACGAGCGCCTGCTCGCGGCGGCGGAGGGCACAAACGCGGACCTGTCCTCGATCCACTTCTCACTCTCGGGCGCAATGCCTCTCTCGGCGCCGCTGGCCGAACAGTGGGAGCAGGCCACCGGCGGCCTCATGATCGAAGGCTACGGCATGACGGAGGCCTCCCCGATCCTCCTGGGATCACCCCTCGCCTCCTCGCGAGCACGCGGGGCGCTCGGCATCCCCTTCCCCTCCACCCAGGTGCGCATCGTCGATCCGGAAAACCCCTCCCGCGAGGTGGCCGACGGCGAGGTCGGTGAGCTCATTGCCCGCGGCCCGCAGGTGTTCTCCGGCTACTGGAATCAGGACGAGGAGACCGCCGAAGTCTTCACCGAGGATGGATGGCTGCGTACGGGCGACCTCGTTCAGGTGCGCGACGGCTTCGTCTACATGGCGGACCGGCGCAAGGAGATGATCAATGCCTCCGGCTTCAACGTCTACCCCACGCAGGTGGAAAACGCCGTACGTTCGATGCCGGGTGTTCTCGATGTCGCAGCAGTCGGCGTCCCGGCCGGCGAGTCCGGCGAGGACGTCGTCGCCGCCGTCGTCCTCGAAGCCGGCGCCTCCGTCACGCTCGCAGAGCTGCGCAAGTGGGCGGAGAAGTCCCTGGCCCACTACGCGCTCCCCCGTCAGATCGTCGTCATGACGGAGCTGCCTCGCTCTCAGCTGGGCAAGGTCATGCGTAAGAAGGTCCGCGAGCAGATCATGGGTGCCCAGGCCGCCGCAACCGACGCGGTTGCCGGCGCGCGCGAGGCCGTCGCGGGGGCGCGTGAGGCAGTATCCGAGAAGGTCGCCGAAGCACGCGATGCCGCTTCCGAGGCAATGGCCGGGGCCCGCGAGTCCATGTCCGAGAAGGTTGCCGAGGCGCGAGAGGCGGCGTCCGAGGCAGTGGCAGGGGCCCGCGGCGCCGTCTCCGACGCTGTCGCAGGAGCCCGCGAGTCCATGTCGGAAGCCGTCGCGGGAGTTCGCGGAGCAATGCGCGACGAGCAGGCGCATCCCGCGACTAACGCGCAGGTAGACAGCTCGGACACAGCCGAGCAGACGAGCGAGCACTAGAACGCACCTGGCGCGCAAATGGAAAAGTGCCCGGTTCCCAGTGCGGGGGCCGGGCACTTCTCATGTCACGCGATCAGTCGTCTCCGAGCAACGTGGGGGCGTTAGAGACGGGACGCTTGCGCGCAGAACGCGCCTTGCGAGGCTTCTTCGCGGGCGCGGGCACCGCTGGTTCGACGGCCGCATGGTCGCCGGCCTCGGACGCCGCGTCACCGCCCTGCGCGCGCTCGCGCAACGCCTCAATGGCCTGCTCGAAATCATCGAGAGTATCGAATTGACGATAGACGGAGGCGAAGCGTAGGTAAGCGATCACGTCAAGGTCGCGCAGGAACGGGAGGATGGCCTTGCCAACTTCGTTCGTGGACACGTTGGAGACGCCCGTGGAGCGCAGCTGTTCCTCGACCTGCTGAGCGAGAATCGCGAGCTGATCATCCGAGACTGGCCGTCCCTGACAGGCTTTCTTGACGCCCGACACAACCTTGTTACGGGAGAAAGACTCGACGACGCCGGAGCGCTTGACGACCTGGAACGAGGACGTTTCGAGAGTAGTAAAACGCTTCTTGCAGTGCGTGCACTCACGCCGACGCCGGATCGAGGCGCCGTCGTCCGCGATGCGCGTATCAACGACGCGCGAATCCGGGTTATGACAGAAAGGGCAGTGCACCCCTCAACGGTACACGCTCAGACCCCCATCTGTCACAGGAGTCCCACGCGTCACCGTCAGCGGACGGGAACGAGGACCCGCTGACCGGGCTGCAGGGCCCCCTGCACGTCATTCATGCGCTCAATGTCGGCGACAACCTGCTCGAGCGGACGATCCGTCTTGACATTCTGAGCCAGCGACCACACGGAGTCGCCGCTCACGACCGCCTTCGTCACCGTCGGACCATCGTAGGCTGCGGGCTGGATGGCGAGACCGAGGGCGCCGGCCCCCACGGAGAGAACGACCGTCGCGAGCGCGCCGGCAATAATGCCGCGACGAGAGGAGCGGGTTCGACGACGCGGAGCTGCAGGAGCGCGCAGGTAGGAGGGGTCATCAACGCGCTGAGCCTCGACGCGACGACGCGCGGACGGAGCGGTGGAGATGTCACGAACGGTCGCCAGCGGCGCATCCTCCACGGCACGAAGCGGGTGGCGGCGCGCGGGGAACGAGACGGCAGTCTGCGTTGCAACGGGAACACTCATGAGAACCTCCAGAACACTTTCATCGAACATCTGTTCGTCGAACACTTGTACGATAGCACGCTCCATGGTCAATGTCGAGACCCACTCGAACATATGTTTCATTTTGCGCGAAATCGGCTTATCCTTGACGTATCTAGTGGACGCCCACCCATGCACATTTGCGTCCACCCCGATGCGAAGGAGAGGCCATGACCGAGCGTTCGATCAGCGATCGACACCGCGCGATCTTGCGAGTTATCAACGAAAAGCTGGCATCCAGCGGCTTCCCTCCATCTGTGCGCGAGATCGCATCTGCGGTCGGTTTGGCTTCACCGTCGACGGTGAAGCATCACCTTGATGCACTGGAAGCCGACGGATACCTGGTCCGCGAACCCGGCCTGCCCCGCGCCCTAGACCTCACCGATCGGGCGCGCGCCGAACTCGGCATCGCACCTTCGTCACAACCTTCCGAGAAGGTCGTTCGCATCGAGATCCCCGTCTCCCACGTGGAGGAGGAAGGCACGGCAATTCCGCTCGTCGGACGTATCGCTGCCGGTGCCCCCATCACGGCTGAGCAGCACGTGGAAGACGTCTTCCGTCTTCCCACGTCCATGACCGGACACGGTGATCTGTTCATGCTCGAGGTGAGCGGCGAGTCGATGGTCGATGCGGGCATCTTCGACGGGGACTACGTCGTCATCCGCTCTCAGAACGAGGCCCGCAACGGAGAATTTGTTGCCGCTATGATCGACGGCGAGGCAACGGTGAAGGAACTATCCGTCACGGGCGGTCACGTCTGGCTCCTGCCCCACAACGCGGACTACTCCCCCATCCCGGGGGACGACGCCACCATCCTCGGCAAGGTCGTCACCGTCATTCGTTCACTCTGACGCAGCATATAAGCCAGTGGCGCCACCCCTTGGGGGTGGCGCCACTGGCTTATGCGGAGGAGACTCAGAAGCCCAGATCGCGGGCAACCTGGCGCAGGCGCTGGGCCGATGCGGTCAGGCCGTCGCGCTCATTGAGTGTGAGCGGCGGGTTCAGGACGCGACCGGCACCGTCGCGGCCGACGATCGTCGGGGCGGCCATGACCACGTCAGAGATGCCCTCCCAGTCCTCGAGCAGCGTCGAGATGGTGAGGACGCGCTGCTCGTCGCGCAGCACCGCACCTGCGATGTTCGCGGCAGACAGGCCGATGGCGTAGTTCGTCGCCCCCTTGCCCTCGATGATCTTGTAGGCGGACTGGACGACCTCCTGCGCAATGGAGTTACGCAGAGCCGAGTCGAATACACCACCGGACAGGGTCGGACCCCACTGCGACAGCGGGACGTTGCCAATTTCGGCGCTGGACCACAGGGCGACCTCAGAGTCGCCGTGCTCACCGGCCACGTACGCGTGGATGTTCTGGGTGGCCACGCCGGTCTCGCGCGAGACCAGGTAGCGCAGGCGAGACGTGTCGAGCACCGTGCCCGAGCCGAAGACCTGGTTGCGAGGCATACCCGTGAGCTTCAGTGCCACGTAGGTGACAACGTCAACGGGGTTCGTCACGAACATGAAGCGGGCATCCGGGGCCACGTTCTGCAGGTTCGGCACGATCTTCTTCATGAGGTTGACGGTCGAGCCAGCCAGCTCCAGGCGGGACTGACCGGGCTGCTGCTTCGCGCCAGCCGTGACGATGATCAGGTCGGCACCACGAACGATCTCAATGTCATCCGAGCCCTCGATCGAGCCGACGGACGTGAACTGGATGCCGTGGGCCATGTCGAGGGCCTCAGCCTCCACCTTGGCCTTGTTGATGTCCTGAAGAACGATCGAACGGGCGTCGCCGCGCATCGCACAGGCGTACGCGACCGCCGTACCGACGGCACCGGCGCCGATGACGGCGATCTTCGAGGGACGTCCGGAGGACTTTGACGGGTACAGGGTCTGGGCTTTATTTTCCACGAGTGTCTCCTAGAGTCTGCGGGCACCCCCATTGTCTCAGATAGGGGCCTGTCCGCGCCCGTTATCTGCACGACGTTTTACGCGCTCAGGGAGCACTCCTCCTATTGCTCAGCCCCTTGCGCGAGGCGCCGCAGCGCACCGCGAACAACCTGAGGATCCGTCGTCGGCCACATGGCGGGCAGGGAACGCATGATGAAGCCGCCGTAACGCTTGGTCACCACGCGCGGATCGAGGATCGCCACGACGCCCCGGTCATCGGTCGAGCGCAGCAGACGTCCCACGCCCTGGGCCATCATGAGCGCCGCGTGCGTGAGCGAGACCGACACGAAGCCGTTCCCTCCCCTGCGCTCAACGTCCATCGAGCGGGCGCGCGAGACGGGATCGTCCGGGCGTGGGAACGGAATCTTGTCGATGACGACGAGGCGGCAGGCGTCCCCCGCAACGTCGACGCCCTGCCACAGGGACATCGTGCCCACCAGGCACGAGTCGCGCTCCTGGCGGAACCGCTGGATCAGCTGCGCCAGGGTCTCTTCGCCCTGCAGATAGACTGTCAGGTCCGTGCGCTCGCGCAGGGCGCGTGCTCCCGCCATCGCCCCGCGTCGCGACGCGAAGAGGGCGAGCATCCCGCCTCCCGAGGCCTGCGCCAGCTCCACGAGCTCGTCGAGCAGCTCCTCGGAGGGGCCGTCTCTCCCCGGCAGGGGCAGATGAGTCGCCACGTAGCGGATGCCCTGGCGACCGTGGTCGAAGGGAGATCCGACGTCGATGCCGTGCCAGGGCACGCCGGAGACGGCCATGCCGGCCTGGGCGGCCATGAAGTCGAAGTTGCCGCCGAGCGCGAGGGTCGCCGAGGTGAGGATCGCGGGTCGCTCGCCGATGCCGGTGCCACCGATCGCAGCCGACACGTCAAGAGGCCCGACGGTCAAGCGCGCGTTGTCCGATTCGTCCTTCGTGATGTAGGCGATCGACTGGTCGGGGTCTCGTCCCCACGCGTCGAGAGCTCCGATCAGCTCGTCGATAGCGGCGCGGGCCAGGAGCTTGGCGGCGGGTTCTCCCTGTGCCTCGGACACCTCGTGGCTGGCGCGACGGGCCGCGCCGTCCAGCACGATCATCGCGTCGACGAGGGCGCTCGGCCGGTATTCCAAAAGCCCCGCTTCCAAGGGGGCCATGGCCGCGCCCAGCCCGGCCCCGGCCTCGTCCAGGTCGGTGGAATCGATCGAGAGATTCGAGCGCAGGGAGCGGGCGACGCGGCTCACGCGGGCGACCGTCAGGTCGGCGGCCGCCTGGGAGCGCACGCGGTCGGCCAGTTCGTGGGCTTCGTCGATGACGACGGCGTCGTACTCACCGAAAAGCTCGCCCTCGCCGCACGCGTTGATACCGAAGAGGGAGTGGTTCGTGACGACAACGTCCGCCTCCGCGGCCTCCAGGCGGGCCGCCTGCGCGAAGCACTCGTCGATGAGCGGGCAGTGCTTGCCCAGGCACTCGGGTTTAGCGACCGAGGCGTGGTGCCAGGCGCGATCCGAGACGCCCGGAACGAGGTCGTCGCGATCCCCCGTCGTGGTCTCGCTGATCCACTCGCGGATACGCAGAATCTCCTTGCCGAGCTCACCCGTCGGGCCGACGCTCATGTCCCGGTCCTCAAACAGGGTGCCCTCGGTGGGGTACCCGCCGTCCAGCTTGTGCAGGCACGCGTAGTTCGACCAGCCTTTGAGCACCGCGACCTTCAGGCGCGCGCCCGTCGCCGAAGCGACCGCGTCGACGACCACCGGGGCGTCCTTGACGAGGATCTGGCGCTGCAGCGCGAGCGTCGCCGTCGAGACCACCCCGCGCACGCCGTTCGTCGCACAGTGCGTCAGCAGCGGCACGAGGTAGCCCACGGACTTGCCCGTGCCCGTGCCCGCCTGCACGAGGAGGTGCTCGCGGTCCTCCAGGGCCGCAGCGCCTTCGGCGACCATCGAGGCCTGCCCCTCGCGCGGGGACCCGCCCATCTGGGCGACGACCGCGTCGAGAACGCGACCCGAGGCCTCGACCAGGTCCGCGCTCACTCCCCGCTCACCGCCGCGTCACCCACGGTGCCGCCCACCGCCTCGCGGGCGATGACGGCGGCCAGGGCCTCGTCGACGCGCGCAACGATACGCGTGCCCGTCTCGACGTACTCCTCGCGCTCGACGTCGCCCTCCTCGTGGATGCGGTGCACGAGGGAGCCGGCCGAGTACGGCAGGATCGCATCGACGGCCACGCGAGGCCGGGGCAGCATGTCTTCGAGGGCGGCGCGCAGAGCCTCCACGCCCCAGCCCGTGTGGGCGCTCAGCGGAACAGCATTCGGGAAGACGGTACGCAGCAGGGCAATCTGCTCAGGCGAAGCCAGGTCGGCCTTGTTCAGAGCGATCAGCTCGGGGATCTCCGAGGCTCCCTCGATCGTGTCGATAACCGAGCGCACGGCCTCCACCTGAGAGACAGGGTCGGGGTGGGCGGCATCCACGACGTGCAAGATGATGTCGGCCTGGCCGACCTCCTCCAGGGTCGAGCGGAAGGCCTCGACCAGCTGGGTGGGCAGGTTGCGCACGAAGCCGACCGTGTCGGTGAGGGTGTACTCGCGACCGTCTGCGGCGCGCGCACGGCGCACCGTCGGGTCCAGCGTCGCGAACAGCGCGTCCTGGACGAGGACGCCGGCGTCCGTCAAGCGATTGAGCAGCGTCGACTTGCCCGCGTTCGTGTACCCGGCGATGGCCACAGACGGCACTCCCCCGCGACGGCGCGAATTGCGCTGGGTGCGACGGGCGGGTTCCATGCGCGCGATGTCCGCGCGCAGCTTCGCCATGCGCGTGCGGATGCGGCGACGATCGAGCTCGATCTTGGTCTCACCGGGGCCTCGCGAACCAATACCCGCACCGCCCGCCACGCGACCGCCGGCCTGACGGGACATCGACTCACCCCAGCCACGCAGACGCGGCAGCAGATACTCGAGCTGCGCGAGCTCGACCTGGGCCTTGCCCTCACGGGACTTGGCGTGCTGGGCGAAAATGTCGAGAATGAGGGCCGTGCGGTCGACGACCTTGGCGTCGACGACATCCTCCAGCCCACGCCGCTGGGAGGGGGCCAGCTCCTCGTCAACGATGACGGTGTCCGCCTCGACGCTGCGCACGATGTCGGCCAGTTCGCGGGCCTTGCCGGACCCCAGGTAGGTCGCGGGGTCTGGCTTCATGCGGCGCTGGATGATGCCGTCCAGGACACGCGAACCGGCGGTCTCCGCGAGCGCGGCCAGCTCGCGCAGCGAGTTCTCCGCTTCTTCTTCGCTCTGCGTGGTGCGCAGGCCCACGAGCACGACCTTTTCGAGTCGCACCTGGCGGTACTCGACCTCGGAGATGTCCTCGCGGTCGGAGGCACCCGTGTCGACGCGGCGCGTGCCCGCGCGGGCCTCGCGCTCGAGGGCACCGGCGTCCTGGGAGGTGTCCTGACCCGTCGTCGATGCGAGCGCCGTTCCCGAGCGCGCGAGGATACGCGCGACAACGTCGTTGACGCGCTGGTCGCGCTCTTCTTTCGAGGAGTCCGCACCGGTGTGGGTCGTGTCCATAACCATCCTTTTCCTGGGGGCTTCTAGTGTCGCACGCGCCGCCCCCATCTGCGCCTGCGCGCGCGGGCGCGATAGGCTTTCTTCCGTGGACGAACAGTATTTCACCGACTCTTCCCCTGCGAGCGCGGAGGAGATTCGCACGATCGAGGTGAGCGCGCGCGGCTTCGACCTGTCGATGCGCGTGTCGTCGCGCGTGTTTTCGGGTTCCAAGCTCGATCTGGGCACGCGTCAGCTCCTGGAGATCGCCCCGGACCTGCCTAAGGACGGGACATTCCTGGACCTGGGCTGCGGGTGGGGTCCGATCGCGACGATCATGTCGTTGGAGTCCCCCAGCGCTGCCGTATGGGCGGTGGACGTGAACTCTCGCGCGGTGGATCTGACGCAGCGCAACGCCCAGTCCAACGGGGCGAGGGGCGTGCGCGCACTCAAGGCGGAGGAGGCGTTGGCCGCCTCGCAGGAGTCGGACACGCGCTTCGACGTCATCTGGTCGAACCCGCCCGTGCGCATCGGCAAGGACGCGATGCATGAGATGCTGCTGGCATGGCTGGGCAGGCTTGCCCCCACCGGCGTCGCCTACCTCGTCGTCCAGCGCAACCTGGGCGCGGATTCGCTCATCACGTGGCTGAACGGCCAGGGCCTGCAGGCCTCAAAGTACGCGTCCAAGAAGGGCTTCCGAATCATCGAGGTCCGACCCGCCTGACGAGCTCGTCCTCATCGACGAGGCCGGGGCTTCGTCGCGCTTCCCGGCGCCTTTTCTGGGGGCGGGCTCAGGGCAGGCGGATCTCGGCGACTCGGGTCGCGGGTCCGGTGAGGAACACCGACGCGTCCGTGATGCGGGGGCTCTCCCCCGACCAGTCGATGACGCCGTCGAGGCCGACAATGACCCTGCCGCCCGGAATATCGACGACCCACTGGGTGGGCGCGCCGGGGCCGCGTCGCAGCGCGGTGGCGAGGGCTGCAGCGCAGCACCCGGTGCCGCACGCCTGGGTCTCCCCCACGCCTCGTTCGAGCACGCGCATCGCGATGTGCCCACGCTCGGCCCCGGGTTCGGTCAGGTCGACGACCAGCTCGAGGTTGGTCCCCGCCTGGGGAGCCGGATCGTAGAAGGGCCGCTGTGCCTGCGGGATCTGGGAGACGTCAACGGTCGGCAGGAACACGCCGCGCAGGGTCTCCTCGTCGGCAAGCTCAACAACGGTGTGCGGGTTGGGCATGTCCACCCAGATACCGCCCAGGACTGCGTCGATGCCCGGGACACGCACCTCGATCGTCTCGCGGGCGGGCGAGGCCGCCGGGCCCATGTCGACGCGGTAGCTCGCCCCCTGCCCCTCATCCTCGGATTCGGGGGTCACGCGCTTGATGCCGCCGCGCGTGGCGACATCCAGGGTCTGCCCGACCGGCAGATCCACGAGCCCCTCGCGACGCAGGTGATCGACGAAAACACGCACGCCGTTGCCGCACATCTCTGCCTTTGAGCCGTCCGCGTTGCGGTAGTCCATGAACCACAGGCCGTCGCGCTCGACGGCTCGGATGAAGCCATCCGCGCCGATCCCGAAGGCCGGCGAGCACAGCGTCGCGACCTCGACCTCGCTGGGGTCGTAGTCGTCGTACTGGTCCGTGGCAACGACGAAGGAGTTACCGGCACCGTGGGCCTTGACGACGCGGGAGTGGGCGGGCAGCTGCGTGTTCTTCATGAATCCACCGTAGCGCGGGTGCGCGACTACGCGCAGCCCCCGCCCGTGTTACGAGCGTCCCAGGGCGGCCTCGGCCTCGCGCTGTGTCAACTCGACGACGTGGCGCACCACGGCCTCGTTCGAGTCGAAGTTCTCCACGTCCAGCCAGTGCAGGCGCGGATCCGGCCGCAGCCACTTGACCTGGCGGCGCGCCAGCTGACGCGTGGCCAGCGCGATGGATTCCACGGCCTCGTCCTCGCTCATCTGTCCGTCGATGACCGCGAGCGCCTGGGCGTATCCCGTCGCGCGGGACGCGGTCTTCGCTTCGCGCAGGCCCACGTCGATGAGGGCGCGCACCTCCTCGATGAGGCCGCCGTCCATCATGGCGCGGGTGCGCAGCGCGATGCGCTCGTCGAGCTCCTCCATCGGGCGACGCAGCGCCACCATGAGCGCGGGTGCCACGAACTCGTGGCGGGGCATGGACGCCGAATAGGGGCGCCCAGTCAGCTCGATAACCTCGAGGGCGCGAATAATCCGGCGGGCGTTATGCGGGTCGATGCGCTGCGCCGACACAGGGTCCAGCTGGGTGAGGCGATCGTGCAGGCCGCGCGAGCCAAGCGGCCCCTCAGCTTCCTCTTCGAGGCGGGCGCGCACGGCCGGGTCCGTGCCCGGGAACTCGATGATGTCTAGGAGGGCGCGCTGGTACAGGCCGGAGCCTCCCGCGACCACCGCGACGCCTTCGCGCTCGTGGATACCCGCCACGTCGGCTCGCGCGTGCTTCTGGTAGGCAGCCACCGAGGCCTCGTCGCGCACCTCCAACACGTCAATCTGGTGATGGGCGATCCCACGACGTTCCTCCACCGGAGTTTTAGCCGTCCCCACGTCCATGCCGCGGTAGAGCTGCAGGGCGTCCGCGGAGACGATCTCGCCCGCACCGCTCGCACCCAGCGCACCCGGAAGCACGCAGGCCAGCTCCAGGGCCAGGTCCGATTTGCCCGATGCCGTGGGCCCCACAACCGCGCACACGACATCCGACGCGCGCCTCACCGATGTCTCCATGGCCACCAGTGTACGGGTGCCTCCCGCAGATACCACCCAACAACGGCTAGGCTTAAGACCATGAGCACAACTGACACTCTCCCGGTCACCCTCGACCGGATCACGCAAGCGGTCGAGGCCGTGGGGCTTATCCCCTTCGTGTCCAACACCGGCCAGGTCGCGGCCATCCTGCCGAACCGCACCGTCCGCATCGCTGTCCCCGAGGGCCACCCCGCCCAGGGCGTCGCCGACTACCCGCGTTTCTTCGATCCCTCGCACGCCGATCAGATCGCCTCCGTGGTGCGTCGCCTCAACGCCTCCACCTACCTGCCGAAGATCACCTCCGGTACGACCGAGACCGGCGCGATCGCCCTGCATCTGCAGCACACCTTCAACTGGGTCGTAGGCGCGACCGACGACCAGGTCACCGCCGAGGTCTCCCAGTTCATCATGGCAGCCGTCGCCATGATGAACCAGCTCGACATCATGTTCCCCGACCAGTGGACCAAGGAGGGCACCAATGCCTGAATGGAAGAGCTTTACCTTCGGCGAGGACGGCGAGGCCGTTCCCGAGGCCATGCCCGCCCCCGCTGCTCCCTCCCCCGCGATGGAGGCCGACGAGTACGCCGCGAAGTGGGGCACCGAGGTTTCCGAGGTGAGCATCGCTCGGATCGAGAACGTCCTCGAAGGCGACGGGCTGCCGCACGGGTCGAGCGAGTTCATCGCCGTCACCCAGCTGGAGGACGTGCGTTTCCAGATCCACCGCGAGCCGGTTGACGCCCCCTGGCTGCAGATCGAGACACGCATCGAACCCGAGGGCGCGGGCCACACCGAGCTGTCCCTCCAGGCGGTTGCCAACCGCTGGAACACCGAACACCTGCAGCCCACCGTCATGCCGATCGAAGACGGCGATCAGTGGGTCCTCGTGGCCGCCTCGCGTTTCTTCGTGGGCGAGGGCCTCTCCGACCGCCAGATTCACGCGATGCTGCGCCGCGGCCTGATCATTGGCCTGTCGGCGGCTCAGGAGCTGCCCGGCCTGCTGGCCGAGTCCGCCAAGTAGCGCCAGCCGCACTTCCAACGAATAGTGCCCCGTTCCTCCGTCTGGGAGGAGCGGGGCACTCTCGGTGTAGTGTGCGCCGACTACATGCGAAGGCGCGGCGCGTACCGCGTGCGCGGAAGGGGCCACGGGTCGCATAGGGGGGGCTCGAATCGACCCGCACTACCGAGAGTGCTCCCGCATGTCGATCGCCTCATCATCGTGACGATCGCCACGACACAAAAGTAACGCAGGAGTCGTGGGTCACATGCGCGTTTCGTTGAGACATTTTCTCGTTTGTCACAATGGAAAACGATCAAACGTGCAGCGCTCATCGCGCGTGACGCCTCGGCATACGCGAGCCGCCCCGGGCGAATGGCCCGGGGCGGCTCGCATCAGTGCAGGTCAGGATCAGCTCGGGGCACCCACGCGCAGCGTGGGGATACCCAGCGACACCGTCGTGTCGGGTTCGTCCGAGGCCTGACGGGCCTCCCACGCGTCACCGGCGCGCGTGCGGCGCACCTCGAACAAGCCGCCCTGCGCGCCAGAGTCGGCGATCAGGTGATGCGGCGCGCCGTAGGTGACCGTCGCGCGGATCATGTCGCCCGGGCGCGGGCGGTCGGCCTCCGCCAGGCCCTCGGGCAGGGCGACGTGCACGAGGCGATTGTCGCGAGCGCGGCCCGAAATACGGTGCGTGGCACCGTCCTTACGGCCATCCCCCTCGGAGACAAGAACCTCAACCTCCGTGCCGGCCAGCGCGGCGTTATCCTCGGCGCAGATGCGCTCCTGAAGCTTGATGAGGCGCTGGTAGCGTTCGAGCGCCACGTCGTCGGGCACCTGATCCTCGCGGTCCGCGGCGGGCGTACCCGGGCGCGGCGAGTACAGGAACGTGAACGCGGAGGAGAAACGAGCCTGCTCGACGACGTCGAGGGTCGCCTGGAAGTCCTCTTCGGTCTCTCCCGGGAAGCCGACGATGATGTCCGTCGTAATCGCAGCCTCCGGGATCGCAGCGCGAACGCGCTCCAGGATGCCCATGAAACGATCACGGCGGTAGGAGCGGCGCATCTGACGCAGGACCGCATCGGATCCCGACTGCAGCGGCATATGCAGGCTCGGCATGACCGTGGGGGTCTCCGCCATCGCGGCGATCACGTCGTCCGTGAAGGCTGCAGGGTGCGGCGAGGTAAAGCGCACGCGCTCGATGCCCTCGACGCGGCCCACGGCGCGCAGCAGGTCGGCGAACGCGCCGCGCTCACCGAATCCGACGCCGTAGGAGTTGACGTTCTGGCCCAGCAGGGTCACCTCGATGGCGCCCTGCGAGGCGACGGCCTCAACCTCGGCGAGAATGTCGCCGGGGCGCCGGTCGCGTTCCTTGCCGCGCAGGTGCGGGACGATGCAGAACGTGCAGGTATTGTTGCAGCCCACGGAGATCGACACCCATGCGGCGTACGCGCTCTCGCGATGAGTGGGCAGGGTCGACGGGAATACCTTGAGGGATTCCTCGATCTCGACGGCGGCCTCGCGGTTATGCTCGGCGCGGCGCAGGAGCGCCGGGAGCACGTCAATGTTGTGCGTGCCGAAGACAGCGTCCACCCACGGGGCCTTCTCGACGATGCCGTCGCGCATCTGCTGGGCGAGACACCCGCCGACCGCGATCTGCATGCCGGGACGCTTGCGCTTAACCGCAGCGAGCTGGCCGAGGTTGCCGAAGAGTCGGGTCGCGGCGTTCTCGCGCACGGAGCATGTGTTGATGACGATAACGTCGGCGCCCATGTCGCCGGCATCGGTCGCACGGGCGGCAGCCTCGGGGACCTTCTCAACGGGGACGAGGCCGGCCTGCTCCAGCAGACCTGCCATGCGTTCTGAGTCGTGTTCGTTCATCTGGCAGCCGAGCGTACGCACCGCGTAGGTGCGGGGCAGCGCGGTGCCGTCCTGCGTCATCGTATTCATCGCACTGAAGTCTAGTCGCCCGCCTGCTCACCGGCGAAGTCGAGCACGTCACGCACGAGGGCAAGAGCGGCGTCAATAGCGCCCGCACGCACGGCAGCGCGATCGCCCTCCAGGTGCAAGAGGCGGTGTTCCTCCCCCGCCGGATGAACGCACGCAATATGCACGGTTCCCGCGTCGAATCCGTCGGAGGGACCGGGGCCTGCGACACCGGTCGTCGATACACCGATGTCTGCGCGAAATAGCGTCCGGGCCCCGCGAGCCATCTGGCGAGCAACCTGCTCGTCCACCGGGCCCGTAAGCTCCAGCCGACTCTCCGAAACGCCCAGCACCGAGGCCTTGGTATCGACCGCGTAGGTGCACGCGCCCCCGCGCACGACGTGAGAGGCGCCGGGAACGTCCACGAGGCGCGCGACGAGTCCGCCTCCCGTCAGGGATTCCGCCGTCGCGACCGTCAGGCCGCGCCGGGTCAGATCCGCTATCAGGTCAGCCAGCGCCTCGTCGCTCATTGCGGTCACAGTCCCCATTGCCAGGCCTCCTCGGCTCCGCTCTCCTCATCGCCCCACGAATCGAGGGCGTCGCGCACGGCGGCAGAAGCGACGGACGGCGAATACCCCTTGCGTGCGAGCATGGAACTCAGTCTACGGTAGGCAGTTTCGCGCGGGACCCCCGCGAGAGAACGCCGCTTGCGGGCCACCAGCTGGGCCGCGCGCTCCGCCTCGTCGTCCCTATCGATCTGAGACAGGGCGCGCTCGATCGTCGAGGAATCCAACCCCTTGCGCACGAGGACCTCGCGAAGCGCACGGCCGGACGCTCCCGTCCCCGAGAAACGCGAGCGGACGAGCGCGTCCGCATACGCCTGATCATCGACGAGACCAACGGCCTCAAGACGGTCGACGACGCGGGCGGCGATCTCGGCGCTAAAGCCTCGCCCTTCGATCGCGCTGGTCAACTCCGAGCGAGAACACGCTCGCGCGTCGAGCTTGCGCAGGGCGACCTCGCGCGCCGCCTCGATTGCCGCCGTGCCCGTCAGGGCAGCATTGCGTTCGCGGGCGCGCGCAAGTCTCTCGCCCGGGGAGGAACGCCGGCGGCGCTCCTCCCCCAGCTCGGGATTATCTTCGGGATCCAGGTAGCGGACCACGACTCAGAAGCCCGCGTCCTCATCAGGATCAATGTCGGGAACGTCCTGGGACGCCTGGTCCGGATCCGGGGCCTCGCCGATACCCAGCGAGACGAGGATCTTCTGCTCGATCTCGTTGGCCAACTCGGGGTTGTCCACGAGGAACTGACGCACGTTCTCCTTACCCTGGCCGAGCTGGTCATCCCCGTAGGTGAACCAGGAGCCGGACTTGCGCACGATACCGGCCTCGACACCCATGTCAATGATCGAGCCCTCGCGCGAAATGCCCTTGCCGTAGACGATGTCGAACTCGGCCTGCTTGAAGGGCGGGGCCATCTTGTTCTTGACGACCTTGGCGCGCGTGCGGTTGCCGACGGGGGCGCCGGCTTCCTTAAGAGTTTCGATGCGGCGCACGTCGATGCGCACAGATGCGTAGAACTTCAGGGCCTTACCGCCCGTCGTGGTCTCCGGGGAGCCGAAGAAGACGCCGATCTTTTCACGCAGCTGGTTGATAAAGATAGCGGTCGTGCCGGTCGCGGACAGGGCACCCGTGATCTTACGCAGGGCCTGGCTCATGAGGCGAGCCTGAAGGCCGACGTGGGAGTCGCCCATCTCGCCTTCGATTTCTGCCTTGGGCACGAGGGCCGCGACAGAGTCAATGACGATGATGTCGATGCCACCCGAGCGGATCAGCATGTCGGCAATCTCGAGGGCCTGCTCACCCGTGTCGGGCTGGGAGACCAGGAGAGAGTCCGTGTCGACACCGAGGGCGCGGGCGTAGACGGGGTCGAGGGCGTGCTCGGCGTCGATGAAGGCCGCGTTGCCGCCGGCCTTCTGGGCGTTGGCAACGGCGTGCAGGGCGACCGTGGTCTTACCGGAAGACTCGGGGCCGTAGACCTCGATGACTCGGCCGCGCGGGAGGCCGCCGATGCCGAGGGCGACGTCAAGAGCAAGGGAACCCGTGGGGATCACCTGAACGGGCGGGCGGTTGTCGTCGCCCAGGCGCATGACGGAGCCCTTGCCGAACTGCTTATCAATCTGCGACAGGGCGACTTCGAGAGCTTTATTGCGATCGTTGGTCGCGGGCTTTGCGGTGGGTGCTTTACGGGCTGCCATGGTGATCCTTTCGTCTGCGGCCTCTCCGGCCTACGGGTGTCCTGGCCTGGAATGCCACCCCTCTCCGAGGCGACATGACGAGTATGCGACCGGCCATCGTCATCTGCGTCCCGCGCACGTCACCCCTGTGGATGACGCGCGTCGGAGCGTCGTCGCCCACAAGCTTAAATGGAACACATGTTCGACCGCCGATCGACACGCCGCCCACCGATCAGACGGATATCGATCACACCGACAACCCGGGTCGGTCAGCGCCCCCGCTCGCGCGGATCCACGCGATGAATCCAGCGCGCATCCTCGCGCCCAGTTTCCTCACACAGGGTCGCCCACACCTCGTCTGGATTCACGCCGGTGGACAACGCATCACGCGCGGTCGCCCCCAGCGAGGCGAGATAGAGGTCAGAGACATACGAGCGGCCGAGGGCCGACCCAAAGGTCGCCTCGACCGCCTCGTAAAACTCAGAGTGCTTCACGCGTCAGGAAATCAGCGTGACGGGCACGATATCATCGGGCACCGCGTCGGGAATGACTGCACCATCGATGATCGCCATGCGCTCGGAGACCTCGCGCAGCACGAACCACAGCGGCACGCGCAGAGCCGAGGTGATCGCCTCGAGCAGCTCCGACGAGGCCTCCTTCTGGCCGCGCTCAACCTCGGACAGGTAACCGAGGGAGACCTGGGCCTCCGACGAGACCTCGCGCAGGGTTCGACCCTGGCGCTGGCGGATGCCGCGCAGGACATCGCCCAGTTCGCTGCGCAGCAGCGGGGTTTCGCTCAGTGTCTTTTCCATACTGTTACTGTAGCCGTTCTGTTTCGAGGGACGCATTGTTAGTTCGCGCATCGAAACGCTGTGACGTTCCGCTTTCATTCCTCGCGTTGCATTCATACCCGTGTAACGCGAGCCGTTTCGGGCTTATTCCACCGACGAGTCGACAAAGCTATGGGTTGCGTCACCCACACTCAACTCTGGAGGTGCTGCCCCGCACTCCCAGGACTCTTCGCGGCGGGCACAGCCGGCTCTTCCTCAGCGCCAGACTCAACCACGCCCTCGTCGCCATCCGACCCTCGCATGAGGCGCACGCCCTCAACAACGTACATGAAGCCCGAGTAGAGCGTCAGCGCGAGCGCAACGCCCGCGAAGATCTGGCCGAGGCGGATGACAAGAACCACCCATCCCTCGTTGGCCTCTTTCATCACCGTGAAGTGTGCCCACGGGATCAGCAGGGTACCCAGGGCCACCATCTGCATGAAGGTCTTCATCTTGCCCGCCTGGTTGGCGGACACGACGACGCCGCGGCGCAGGAAGAAGGCGCGCATCGCGGTGATGCCCAGCTCGCGAACGGCGATGAGAATCGTGAGCCACCAGGGCAGGAATCCCTGATAGGACAGCAGGCCAAAGCCGCCCAGGGTCAGGGCCTTGTCGGCGATGGGGTCGGCGATGCGACCGAAGTCAGTAATCTGCCCCCACGAGCGCGCGAGCTCCCCATCGAAGCGGTCCGTGATCGCGGCGACGGCGAAGACGACGAAGGCCGCCCATAGCGCGCTCCACGACTGCTGAAGGCCGAGGACAATGAATATCGGAACGAGGACCAGGCGCACAACGGTCAGCGCGTTGGGTAGGTTCACCATGGGAACCTTGCTGTCTCGTTGCACGCGCGACACGTTCTCGCTCATGACCGTTTCCTTCCCGCTCAGCGGCCCGTGAGCTGCCAAGCGTCTTCGTTGTCCTCGGGCTCCTCGTCAACCCAGTCGGGCGAGGTCCCACCAAAGTTATGACCAGAGTACGGGTCAACCCCACTGGCGCGCGAATCGCCGGCACCAGCCGTGCCCATTTCGTAACCGGATGCGGGCGCCGCATCGACTGAAGGCGAGGCCTGGTCCTGCCCCGTGACACCCGCGGCGGCGCCGATGGCTGGGCTGGGCGCCCCCTCGGAAGCGGCCGGAGCGGGCGCATGGGCGGGCTCAGGCTCGGCAATGCCGGCGGACTCTCCGCGCAGCATAGCGAGAACCTCGGGCAGCTGTTCGGGGGTGACGAGCACCTGGCGCGCCTTGGACCCTTCGGAGGGGCCGACGATCTCGCGTGACTCGAGCAGGTCCATGAGGCGGCCGGCGCGGGCGAATCCGACGCGCAGCTTGCGCTGAAGCATCGAGGTGGAGCCGAGCTGGGTGGAGACGACGAGCTCGGCGGCCTGCAGCAGGTCTTCGAGATCGTCCCCGATGTCCTCGGCGACCTTGGTTTCCTTCTTTTCTGGCACGACGTCGTCGCGGTAGTGCGTCTCCATCTGGCTCTTGACGTGGGAGACGATCTGGTGGATCTCGGATTCGGAGACCCAGGCACCCTGGACACGCATGGGCTTGGAGGCACCCGCGGGCAGGTAGAGGGCGTCGCCCTGGCCGATGAGCTTTTCAGCACCGGGCTGGTCGAGGATCGTGCGCGAGTCGGTGAGCGAGGAGGTCGCGAACGCGAGGCGCGAGGGGATGTTGGCCTTGATGAGGCCGGTGACGACGTCGACGGAGGGGCGCTGCGTGGCCAGGACCAGGTGGATACCGGCGGCGCGGGCGAGCTGCGTGATGCGCTGGATGGAGGCTTCCACGTCGCGCGGCGCGACCATCATGAGGTCGGCGAGCTCATCGACGACCACGAGCAGGTACGGGTAGGGGTGCAGCGTGCGCTCCAGCCCGGGCTTGGCCTGGACCTGTCCGGCAGCCACCGCCTTGTTGAAGTCGTCGATGTGCTTGAATCCGTAGTCCGACAGGTCGTCGTAGCGCGCGTCCATCTCCTTGACGACCCATTCGAGGGCCTCGGCGGCCTTCTTCGCGTCGGTGATGATGGGCGAGATGAGGTGCGGGATGCCCTCGTAGATCGTGAGCTCCACGCGCTTGGGGTCGACGAGGATCATGCGCACCTGCTGGGGCGTCGCACGCATCATGATCGACGTGATCATGGAGTTGACGAAGGAGGACTTACCGGAACCGGTCTGGCCGGCCACCAGCATGTGCGGCGTCTTGGCCAGGTTGGTGACGACGTAGCCACCCTCGACGTCCTTGCCGACGCCGACGACGAGCGGGTGCTGGTTGCGGCGTGCGGCAGCCGAGCGCAGGACGTCGCCGAGGGCCACGTTTTCGCGGTCGGCGTTGGGGATCTCGATACCGATGGCGCTCTTGCCGGGGATCGGCGCGAGGATACGCACGTCGGCGGACGCCACGGCGTAGGCGATGTTCTTCGACAGGTTGGTGAGCTTGTCGACCTTCACGCCGGCACCGAGGACGACCTCGTAGCGCGTGACTGTCGGGCCTCGGGAGAAGCCGGTGACGCGCGCGTCGACGTTGAAGTCCGCGAAGACCTGCCCCAGTGCCGCGACGACCTGGTCGTTGACGGCCGAACGGGTCATGTGGGGCGGGCCGGAGACCAGGAGGTCCTCCGACGGCAGCGTGTAACTGATCGAGTCGTCGAGGTTGGGCTGGAATGCCCCCTCGGGCTCGTCGGTGATCGGCGGGGGTGCCGGCTCATCCTCGGGCTCAGGTTCGGGCTCTGGCACGTGCGCGGGTACCTGCACGGGGGCCACGGCGGGACGCATCTGGGTGAGCATCTCGGTGGGTGCGTCGGGCGTCGTGGCACGAGGCCGGGACGCGGGAGCCGGGGTGGGCGCGGGGGCCGCGATGGCACCGGATTCCAGGAGACGGGTCTCCCCCACGGATTCCGTGTCGGTCGCCTTGCGGAAGGACTCGTCCCCGTCGTATTCGTCGAGGAAGGCGTCGTCGCCCGCTGCGAGGTCCTTGCGCGCGCGGCGGCGTGCTTCCTTCGCGGGATCGCCGCCGGCCTGATCCGCGGCCTCGGCGTCGCCCTCGGGGCGCCCACCGCTCAGGTGGGCGGCGAGGTCGCGCAGGCGCGCAGGAACGTCGGCGACGGCGGTCCGAGTGGCGAGCAGGATCGAGTAGGCCAGGAGCAGGATCATGAGGGCGCCCGCACCCCAGCCGGACAGCAGCAGGGCGAGGGGGCGCGCGACGAACCAGCCGAGCAGGCCACCGGCCGCCTCAATGCCTGGTTCGGTGCCCATCGCGGGGTTGCCGCGGGAGATGTGGACCAGGCCAGTGAGCGCGGCGGTGATGCCGATGCCGCCTGCCACGTGGTGAGGCAGCGCGGATCGTCCGGACCGCGCGGAGACGAGCTCGACGGCCAGGGCGATCAGGACGAGGGGCAGGACGACCGAGAAGATGCCGAACAGGCCGGCGGAGGCATGGTGGATCGCGTCCCCGGCCTCGCCGGAGATCTGGAACCACTCGCGCAGCGCGATCACGATGGCCGCGGCGACAGTGACGAAGGCCAAAGCATCACGCTTGACCTGCGAATCGGTTGCCTTCCACGCGCGCACGGCGCCGACGCCGGCGCGGCCGAGCGCGGAAAAGAAGCGAGCCAAGAAGCCTGGCTGCGTCACTTCGGGCTGGGGCGCTTGGGCGGACTTGTTCGAGCCTCCCTTGGCGCGCGGGCGCGCGGGGGCCTTACCGGACGACGAGCGTGGAGACGATTGTGCCATGATCCTTCCACCATATCGCCCGTCGCGGCCCCACTCTGCCAGGCGCGCCGCGCGAGATCAGCGCAGGATGTTTGTAACGACCCCGGTTTCGAGCACGTTTTCAACCTGCTCGCGCGTGGGGACAGGCAGGGCCGACTCGTGGGAGATGGCCAGCGCGGCGCCCGCGTTCGCCATCAAGCATGCGGTCTCCAGGTCGTAGCCCATGGCCAGGCCCGCACACATCTCTCCGATGTGGGTATCGCCCACGCCCGCCGTGTCAGCAATGCGCGAGTGGAACGCGGGAATTGAGATGACGGGAGCATCCGCGACCTGTTGCAGTTCGCAGCCCCGCTCCCCCACGCGGCGCACAGTGGCGGCCTCGGGGCGCATGTAGGTGCGAATCGTGGAGCCGTGACGGTTGGCGTCGAGAATTCCGGCCAGCGTGGCGGCCTCCCAGCTGTTCATCGTCACGACGTCGGCACGGGGGAAGATCATCTCCCACGCCTCAACGGGAACCTGGGCGACTGCGGGTGACACCGAGACGACGAGTGTCACGAAGGACGGCAGGGACGCGGCCCATTCGCTCAGCTCAGAGGCGGCGTGCGCGCTCGTCATGTCGGAGGCGGCCACGTGGACCACGTCTCCCTCGCGCAGCTCGATGCTCGCAAGGGCACCGCGCGACGGTTCCGATTCGACGCCGGCCGTCACGACCGAACGCATCGAGCCATCCTCGACGATGAGCTGAATGACGACGCCGATGTCACCCACCAGTTCGGGGGTCAGGACCTCGACGCCGGCCTCGACCAACTGCTGACGTACCGCGAAAGAGTTCGGGCCCGTGCCAAGCGGCGAAGCGGCTGCCGTCGGCACGCCCATGGCCGCAGCAGCGCACAGGGTCGTGAAGCCGCCGCCGGGGCGCGAGCTGGCGGCATCCGCGTGAACGGATCCACCGCGCTCCGGCACGTATGCGATGTGCATCGGCAACACGAGCGCAACAGAGTGCGTCGAAATGAAACGACCCGACACGTAGATTCCTTCCTTCAAGCGCGCGCTACCGCCCAGCACGCCAGGGCCTCGTCAATGAAGAGTGCCAGACTACTGTTCGGTCACGACCGGAACGATCATAGGACGACGACGCAAGCGTCGCGCAACCCAGCGTCCGATCACGCGGCGCATCGCCTGCTGCAGGACGTAGGGGTCCTGCCCGCCGGGAGCAGCCGCGTCCTTGAGCGCCTGCGTGACGTCGGGGAGGATCTCCTCGAACACCGAGTCGTCCTCGGCCATGCCGATCGCGCGGATTTCCGGGCCGGCCAGGACCATGCCCGAGTCATGCTCGACGACCGCAAAAATCGAGATGAAGCCCTCCGACCCCAGAGTGCGGCGGGTCTCCAGCTCGTCCTCGGAGATCTCTCCGATCGAGCGGCCGTCCACGTACACGTACTCGCAGGGCACGATGCCCGACACGCGCGCGACGCCGTCCTTGAGGTCGACCGTCACGCCGTCCTCGGCCAGGACCACGTTCTGCGGGTCGATGCCCGTCTTGACGGCCAGCTGGCCGTTACCCACGAGATGGCGGACCTCGCCGTGGATGGGCATGACGTTCTTGGGCTGGACGATGTTGTAGCAGTAGATGAGCTCGCCGGCGCTCGCATGACCGGACACGTGCACCTTTGCGTTCTCCTTCGACACGACGCGCGCTCCCAGGCGCGTCAAGTCGTTGATGACGCGGTACACGGAGTTCTCGTTACCGGGGATCAGCGACGAGGCCAGCACGACCATGTCGCCCGGCTCGATCGTCACGGTGCGGTGCGATCCCACCGACATGCGCGACAGGGCGGCCATCGGCTCGCCCTGCGAACCTGTCGCCATGTAGACGCGCTGGGAGGGCGGCAGCTCGCCGATGCCCTTGAGGTCCACGATGATACCCTCGGGGATCGACAGGTAGCCCTTCTCTTCCGCGATGCGCATGTTGCGCTCCATGGACCGGCCCACGAAGGCCACGCGACGCCCGTGGTGGGCAGCGGCGTTGATGACCTGCTGGACACGGTGCACGTGGGAGGCGAAGGATGCGACGATGATCTGGCCGGTGGCCTCGCCGAACACCTGATCGAGGACCGGGCCGATCTCACGCTCGGGCGTGATAAATCCGGGCACCAGCGCGTTCGTGGAGTCCACCATGAACAGGTCGACGCCCTCCTCGCCCATGCGGGCGAAGGCACGCAGGTCGGTGAGGCGGCGGTCCAGCGGCAGCTGGTCCATCTTGAAGTCGCCCGTGATGAGGACGTTGCCGGCATCGGTACGCACGAAGACCGCGAGCGCGTCGGGTATCGAGTGGGTGACGGAGACGAATTCGAGGTCGAAGGGGCCGACGGTGAGGCGGTCGCCCTCGGCGACGACGTTGAGGCCCGGGTCGGGCAAGCGATGTTCGCGCAGCTTGGGGGCGACAAAGGCCAGCGTCAGGTCGGATCCGTAGATCGGGATATCGCCTCGCAGCTTGAGGAGGTAGGGCACGGCGCCGATGTGGTCCTCGTGGCCGTGGGTGAGGACGAGGCCGACGACGTCGTCCATGCGCTCTTCGATCCAGGAGAAATCCGGCAGGATCAGGTCGACGCCGGGCTGGGTCTCCTCGGGGAAGAGGACGCCACAGTCCACGACCAGGAGCTTGCCCCGGTACTCGAGGACGTTCATGTTGCGGCCGACCTCGCCGAGACCTCCCAGCGGGATCACTCGCAGTGCGCCATCTTCCAGGGGCGCGGGTTCGCTGAGGTTCTCGTACAAAGACTTCATGATGCCAGTCTGCCACGTTGACACCGCTTTGCCCGCATCGGGAGACATGTTGGGCAGGTCGGTCCTCTCACATTTGGCGCGTTCGGAGGCCGGCGAGCTACTCGCTTTCGCGCAGATGGCCGTCCTCCATGACGTAGCTGTGGTCCGCAAAGCGCTGCGCCTCGGCCTCGTGCGAGACGACGAGGACGGCTGTTCCTCGGTCAGCGGCGTCGCGCAGGAGGGTGAGGACGGTGGTCGCGTTCGCGCTATCGAGGCCGGCGGTCGGCTCGTCTGCGATGACGATGGCGGGATCCATGAGGAGGGCGCGCGCGATCGCCATGCGCCGCAGCTCACCGCCCGACAGCTCGGTGGGCGCAGCATCCGCGAGGTCGCCCAAGCCCACGGCGGCCAGCAGCTCGCGGGCACGATCCGCGGGCGCTTCATTCTTGCTGTAGAGAACCGACGGAAGCAGCACGTTGTCGAGGACCGTCAGGGCTCGCAGGGCCGTGTGCCCCTGGGGGACGAGGCCGATGCGCTCATTGCGCAGGCGCGAGAGCTCCTCGTCACGCAGCGAGTACAGGTCCGTGCCGTCCAGCCGCACGTGTCCTGCCGTCGGCGTGAGGATGCCGGCGAGCATGTTCGCCAGGGTGCTCTTTCCGCTGCCGGAGTGCCCGGAAACGACGGTCAGTTGGCGTTCCTCCAGGCCGATATCCAGCGGGTGGACGGCCGTGAAAAGGCGCTTTCCCCCGCGGGCTCGGGCGAATTCCTTCGTGAGTCCCGTTGCCTCGATGATCATGTCATTCCCCTTCCTTGAGGGCCAGGCTGGCGTCCATTGTCGTCACGTACCGCAGCGCTATCCACGAGGAGACGAGGGCGACGAGGCCTACCGACGCGAGCGCGGCCAGCGCGAGCAACGCCAGAGTCGGCAGCGACGGGACGAGGAATCCCCCTCCCAGGCTCTGGCGCACGAGTCCGGAGAAGGACACGAGGAGGACACCGGAGACGATGATTCCGCCAACGCCGCCGAGCGCGTTGACCGCGAGCGCCTCGCGAATGATGATGCGCGAGATCAGACGGCGGTGCGCACCGGCAGCGATGAGGGTGGCGAATTCTCTCCTGCGCTCGACGATCATCAGGACGAACATGAGCGTGATCATGAGCAGGCCGGCGCCCCACGCAACCGCGATGAGGGTGGTGACCGTGCGCGACGTCGCATCCAGGGACTGGGCGATGCCGCTGACGAGCTTCGCCGAGGTGGCGACCGACACGCCGGGGACCTGCTCGCGGATCTGCGCGGCCACGGCCTCGGCGTCGTATCCGGGGGCCACCTTGACCATGACCGAGGAGATGATGCGGTCGGTTTCGAGCGTCGAATACTTGTTGAGTCCCTTGCGCAGGGAGGAGTCGATGACCTTCTTCGCGGTCTCGAAGTTCATGTAGACCGCGTTGTCGAGGGTTGATCCGGTCGGGTCGAATTGTCCGACGACCCGCAGCGTGTTGTCGAAGAGCTGGAAGTTATCGGGGTCGTTGGCGAGCACGTTGGCACCGACGATCACCTCGTTCTCCCCCAGTTGCGTTTGCCCCACGGCGTCGTCTATCCACGGCTGGATCGTGAAGTCGGTGGCCGGATCGTAGGCGATCACCTGGTAGCGGCCCGAGCAGCAGCTCGCCCTCGCCGAGGCCAGGAAGAGCTGGGAGGATGCGGCTTCGACCCCGTCGACGGCCGCGACGGCGTCGCGCGTGGACGCGTCCATGTAGAAGTACGACGGTTCGGCGTTGACGAGGAAGGTCTGCGCGTCGAACTCGGTGTCGGCGTCATCGGGCGTCACCATGATGTCCGCTCCGAGGCGCGACTGGGTCGTGCGCAGGCCGTGTTCGATGCCTTGGACGACCAACGTTCCGCCGAAGATCGTCATCGTCATGAGCATGGAGAAAAAGACCAGGGTCCCCGTCCGCACGGGGTACCCGCGCAGGTTCATCCACGGAAGTCGCGACAGCGACAGCATTGCCTCATTCCTCCTTGACCGTTGTCCCTACACCAGGACAGATTTGTTCCCCGTGGTCGCGCGCCTGACCCGAGCGAGCGCGAGACGAGTTCCGGCGACACCGACGCAGGTGACGGCGACTAGTGACAGGCCCGCGAGGGGCAGTGACGTCGCGGGGGCAGCGAGGACCTCGACGAGGCTCCCGTCCCCCACGAATGGCAGGGTCATAGCTGCGAGGCATACTCCCGCGAGCGCTCCGGCAGCGTGCAGCACAGCCGATTCGCTCAGCATGACACGGCTCATGATGGACCGCGATGCCCCGATCGAGCGCCATACGGCCAGTTCCTGCATCCGTTCATTCATGAGGCTCACCTGCACGATGACGAGGGCACCGAGCAGGACGAGCCAGGTTGCTCCGAGGACCCCGATCGCGACCCCGCGGTGCGCGCGGATGCCCGACGCGGCGCCGACGAGCGCCTCGGAACTGCGCACCGCGGTGACCTTGCGCACGTAGAGGTTGATCCAATTGGTCACGCTCTCGATGGCGTCACTGTCCGAGGCACGCACGAGCGCCGCAGAGTAGTGGGTAGCCGGGTCGAGGGACGCGTCGATGTCCTCCCCCGCCGCACGCGCGTCCGCCATCATGTCCGTGAGGGTGTCCATGGAAACGAAGACGGCATCGTCGAGCTCCGAGCCGGTGGCGAGGAGGTGAGCGCCAATCGGGCGCTCGTGTCCGAAGACGGAGAGGGTCTGTCCGTCCGCGCCGGGCACGGCGGCACCGACGACGATGCTCCCGCGGGGCAGTGACGTGCCCTCCCCTTCACGCATCCAGGGACCCAGCACGAAGTCGCTCTCCGGCTGAAAGCCGACGACCCACCGAGTGGACCCATCGGTGAGCGTCTCGGACACGTAGAGCTGGTAGGACACCGCGGCGATGTCCTCGTTGGAGGACATACGCGCCAGGGCCGAGCGCGGCTGGTGGCAGTCCACCGGGGTTCCGAGCATGAGGAGGCGCTTCTTCTCCACCTGGTTCAGGCAGGTCGTGGGGTACACGACGAGGTCTGCGCCGAGCCTGCGCTCAGCCAGCGACAGCTCGCTCCTCATCGCGCCGACGAGGACAAACCCACCAAACACGCAGGCAGCCTGCGCGAGCGCAAGGACCGCGATGATGAGGGATCGGATGGGGTGGGCGCGGATGTTCATGAGGGGAACTCGGCGCAGTGACAGCGCCTTGTTCATCGGCTCTCCTCACCGGCCTCTGCGACGTTGATCCACAGGGCCGGGCGCACCCCGTACTGCAGGTCGACATTCGCTCCGCTGAGCGAGGGCACGCCCGACGCATCGACGAATTGTGTGGCGAAACCGTATGTTCCGGGAGAGCGCAGCCACCAGTCTGCCGTGCCGTCCTCGGAAACGCTCAGGGGTCCGGCGGACGCGTGAACGCTGGCGGGTGCCGCTCCGATATCGCTGCGGGCTGCCGGCGTATTCAGGTAGATGACGCTCTCGGTCTCGCTCAGCGCAAAGACCCGATCGTCGGTCGCGGCCCCACCGCTCGCGCCGGTGATCGACTGATCCGCGTTCTCGTTGTGCACCGTCTCGATGAGCCCGCGCTGAACGGGGGTGAACGCGCGGTCGTAGAAGTCGCCGTTCATCCACGTGCGCAGATCGGAGTTCTCCCACGTGACCTCCTCAAAAGGCACGTGATGGTACTGGCGCGCCTCGAGGACATCGGCGCTGAGGAGCAGGAGTTGCCCGTCGATCTTATCGAGGACGATCCACTGAATCGGCTCTGGACCGTTCTGCGTATTTCCGTCCTGCTCGTAGGAGCCGAAGGATACGATGTCCCCCTTGGATACCGAGCGGTACGGCAGCGCGGGGTCGGCTTCGACGAGGGCCTGAGCTCGCTGGGCCGCGTCGCCGTACCATCCCAGGGACCGGAAGATCTCGTACGCGCCCTGGGCATCCCCGGCCTCGTCCAGGGCGACGGCCTCGCGATAGCGCACCGCGTTGCGCACGACGATCGCGAGAACGACGACGAGGGATAGCACGAGGAAGACCGCGCCGATGCGCACGGTTGTCGAACGTCGTAGGGCCCTCACGGCGCCATTGTCTCCCATCTGGGCCGATACGTCAGGCGGAGGGCTTCGCGTCCTTCTTCCAGGACGCCACCAGCGCCCCGACACCGCTGCCGGCGACCAAGACGCTCATGATTCGCACGAAGGGCTGGAACACAGTGTGGCAGCGCATCGTCTTCATCGCGCACAGCGGGCAGATGCCGCCGGGAATGAAGAACACGACGACGCTGGCGATGACCGCGAGGGCCAGCAGGGCCAGGCGCACAGGCTTGTTCTTCACGAGGGAGGAGGCGCCGTACAGCGCGATGAGGCCGACGGCGCTGCCGGCCACCATGTTCTGACACTGGTGGCAGTGCATCCACGATCCGTCGGCCCGTTGCTCGCACGCCGAAAAGACGGTCACGCCTCCGGCGAGCAGCAGGGCACTGAGGGCGGCGGGGACCAGGGGAATGATGACGTCCTTCTTTGCCACGGTATCCATTCCTTAGAGACAACGATCAGTATTGATGAGCTTTACCTAAGTATATTAAGCCTAGCTATTGGCGATCGTCAACGATCGGCGACGTCGCCACGCCCCTGGGCCGAGGAGCATACAACTCGCCCCGCCGGGTCTCGACGGGGGCGAACTGTATGTCAGAGCAGGCCAGCGGCGTACAGGGCGCGACGCAGCGCCGACACCTCGTCGTCACTAATGCCCACCATCGGCAGGCGCACGGCCGGGCTGTCGATGACGCCCTGGAGCCACAGGGCGTACTTCGCCATAACCGCGCCCTGTCCGCCACCCATAATGGCGTGCACGAGGGGACGCAGAGAGTAGGACAGCTCGCGCGCCTCCCACACCTGGTCGGTGTCGAGCAGCTCGATCATGCGGCGGTACTGGGCCGATGCCACGTGCGTGACCACGGAAATGAAGCCCGAGGCACCACCCGTCATCCACGCAAAGTTCAGGCCGTCGTCGCCCGAGTAGTACTCCAGGCCGGTACGGTGCATGCGCTCCACGCCGGTCTCCACGTCACCGGTCGCGTCCTTGACGCCGAGGATCCGCGGGTGCTGGGCGAGGATGTCAAGGGTCGCGTCAGAGAACGCGATGCCCGTGCGACCCGGGATGTCGTAGAGCATGACGGGCAGGTCGGTCGCATCCGTCACGGCGCGCACGTGCGCGCGCAGGCCCTCCTGGGAGGGACGGTTGTAGTACGGCGAAACAATCAAGAGACCGTCCGCGCCATGCTCCTGGGCACCCTCACCGATGCGCACCGCGTGGGCGGTGTCGTTCGAACACGCCCCGCACAGGATGAACGCGCGATCCCCCACGGCTTCACGGACGGCGTCCGTCAGGTCGTTCTTCTCCGGCTGGTGAGTCGTCGGCGACTCGCCCGTCGTGCCGGACAGCAGAATCGTGTCGCACCCTTCGTCGACCAGCTTGATCGCCAGGCGCTGCGCCGAGGGCAGATCAATCTCACCGGTGGCGGTCATCGGAGTGACCATGGCGGCTGCGAGGGAACCGAAGCGGCGGGGAGGAATGTTACTCATGCGTTCCATGATACGCACGGCCCCTCACAATGGGCGCACTGCGTCCCCGAGGTGGACGGCACCCACGCAGGCACCGCGTGGCGTCGCTCGCGCCGTGGGTCCTTAGTCGCGTTCAGCCCACCACATGTGCTGCGTGGGCCCATCGCCCATCACGCGCACCGCGCCGGAGGGCGCAAAGCCCGCCGACGTGTAAAAACGCTGGCGCTCCTCATCATCCACACCAATCCACACGCGCAATTGGCCGCTCGTCAGGTCCGCGACCGCGGACAGCAGGCGCGACGCGTGCCCCGACCGGCGGAAGCTCTTATCCACCGTCAGCTCGTACACCTGCGTCGCGGCCACCGGCGCCCCACCCGGCAAAGCGGAGTCGCCCGAGGTGGCCCCGGCCTCGTCGGGACCGGCGAGCGCGAAACCGACAATCGTATTGCCGTGCAGGGCGACGAGGAGGGCGGTGCCGCCCGGCCGCGGAGAACCCAGCGTCGCCTCCCACTGGGCGGCGAGCACCTCCTCCGTGACGCCCTGAGCGTCGAGGGCCTGCTGTCCCATGAGGGATCGCCAGGCCTCGCACTGCAGGCGAGCGATCGCGCGCGCGTCGCCGCTCTGAGCGGGACGCACGGAGCGGTCCGGACCCGCGCTCTGGCTCACAGGCCCATCACCTGATCGAGGCCGATCGTCAGGCCCGTGCGGCCGATCACGCGGCGCACGCCCAGCAGGACGCCGGGCATGAAGGACACGCGGTCGAAGGAATCGGTGCGGATGACCAGCTGCTCGCCCGCGTTGCCCAGGAGGATCTCCTCCGAGGCGGTCAGGCCGCGCAGGCGAACGGCATGGACGGGGATACCGTCGACGCGACCGCCGCGGCTGCCGAGCTCGTCGGTTTCGGTCGCGTCGGGCATCTCGCCCAGGCCGGCCTCGGCGCGCGCCTTCGCGATGCCGCGCGCGGTCGCCACGGCGGTGCCCGAGGGGGCGTCCACCTTGGCGGGGTGATGCATCTCGATGACCTCGGCGGACTCGAAGTAGGGGGCAGCCATGGCTGCGAACTTCATGGCGAGCACCGCGCCCATCGCGAAGTTCGGGGCGATCAGGACGGCGCGTCCTGCGGCCTCGGCATGCTCGCGCACACGCGCGTAGGACTCTTCCGTCCACCCGGTCGTGCCCACGACCACGTCCACGCCCGCGTCGAGGAGCGCGTGCACGTTGGACTCTGTGACGCTGGGGATCGAAAAGTCGACGGCGACCTGCGCGCCATTGACGCTCTGCTGCGTGATCTCATCACCCGCGTCAAAGAGGGCAACGACCTCCATATCCGGGGCATTGGTCACCGCCGACACGACGGTCGAGCCCATGCGGCCCTTGGCTCCTGTCACTGCCACGCGAATCATTGCGCTCTCCTTCTTGCGATTATCTGGCTGTCTTTAGGGTATTCCCGCGCCCGTCACGACGAGCGAGGATGGACAGGGGGTATCTCACTCCCCCGCCTCTCACTGCGCGGGCAGGACGAGGGCCCGGCAATCCAGCTTGGTGATGAGGGACGCCGCCAGGGCGCGCACATCAGCGGCTTCCACCGCATCGAACTCGGCGAGAGACTCGTCGATGGTCCGGTAGCGACCGATGATCTCCGAGCGACCCAGTCGCATCATGCGCGACCAGTTGTCTTCGAGGCCCAGGACGACGCCTCCTCGCACCTGTCCGCGCACGCGCGTCATCTCTTCCTCGGTGGGGCCATCCCCGGCGAGGTCTTCCAGCTGGGCGCGCATAATGGCCTCGACCTCGTGAACCTTGTCGGGGCTGCATCCCGCGTACATGCCGAAGCTTCCGGTGTCGGAGTATGCGACGTCGAAGGCGTAGGTCGTGTAAGCCAGGCCGCGCTTTTCACGCACCTCCTGGAAGAGGCGCGACGACATGGAACCGCCCAGCACCGACAGCAGGACGCTCATGGTCGGGCCCGCCGGATCCGTTGCCGACAGGCCCTCGCAGCCGATGACGACGTGCGCCTGGGTCACGTCTCGCCTGCGCGTGATGTCCTTGTCGTGGTCGGCAATCGGTGTCACGGTCGTATCTCGACGAGGCCGGGGCGCGGCCGCGCTGCGCGCATCCCAGGGCGATCCCTCCAGGGCGGCCTGCACGCGCTCGCACACCGATTCGTGGTCGACGTTGCCGGCGGCTGCGACGATGAGGGACGAGGGGCCGTAGTGGGCCTGGTAGTGCTCCCACACGTCCGCGCGCTCGACCTCACGGATCGCCTGTGCCGTTCCGCCGACGGGGCGACCGATCGGGCGATCGCCGTGGACGGCCAGCTGGAAGGCGTCGTGGACCGTGTCCGTGGGCGAGTCCTCCCCCATCGCCAGCTCATCGAGGATGACGCCGCGCTCCATCGAGAAATCGTCCTCGTCGAGCCGCGAGTCGGTGACCATGTCGGTCAGCGTCTCGATCGCCATGTCGAGGTCCGCGTCACGCACGCGCGCCCAGTATGCGGTGTGCTCGCGAGCGGTCTCCGCGTTCGACTCGCCGCCCACGCTGTCGAAGGCGACGGCGATGTCGAGGGCGGAACGCTTGTTCGTCCCCTTAAACAGAAGGTGCTCGAGGAAGTGGGTCGATCCGGCCGTGCGCGGCCCCTCGTCGCGCGAGCCGACTGGCACCCACAGAGACACACCCGCGCTCTTCGTCGCGGGAATCTCCTGGGTCAGGACGCGCGTTCCGGCTCCCAGGATCGTGCGATCAATGCGGGTGTCGCCGTCCTCGATGGACAGGCGGGCCTCGTCGAGCGGCAGCGGCTTGGGCGTCATACTTCTCCTCTTGCGTCCCCATCATCCGGGGGTTGGCACGAAACGTTCACAGTGTAGCCGCAAAAGGGCCGGTGGCCGGGCGGAGCACACGCTCCGTCCCGGCCACCGGTCCTATTCAGCTAGCGGGAGCTACTCACTCCTCGGAAGCGCCTTCCTCGCGCTCGTCGTCGCGGCGACGACGGGTGCGGGTACGGGGGCGACGCTCGCGACGCTCGGAGCGGTCGCGGCGCTCACGGCGCTGCTCGGTCTGCTCGCCCTCGGTGGCCTCGAGCTCGCCGGCCTCGCCGTCGATGACGGCGTGCAGGCTCAGCTTGCCGCGGTCGCCGATCTCAGCGATCTCGACCTCGACCTGCTGGCCGACCTGCAGGACGTCGTCCACGGAGTCGATGCGCTTGCCACCCACGAGGCGACGGACCTGCGAGATGTGCAGGAGGCCGTCCTTGCCGGGGGTCAGCGACACGAAGGCGCCGAACGACGTGGTCTTGACGACCGTGCCGACGAAGCGCTCGCCGACCTCGGGCATCTGCGGGTTCGCGATCTGGTTGACCATCGTGCGGGCGGCCTCGGCGGAGGCGCCGTCGGAGGAGGCGATGTAGACGGTGCCGTCGTCCTCGATGGTGACGTCAGCGCCGGTCTCGTCCTGGATCTGGTTGATCATCTTGCCCTTGGGGCCGATGACCTCGCCGATCTTGTCGACGGGGACCTTGACGGTGATGATGCGAGGAGCGTTGGGGCTCATCTCATCCGGGCCGTCGATCGCCTGGTTGATCAGGTCGAGGATCGCCAGGCGGGCGTCGCGGGCCTGGGCCAGCGCGCCGCGCAGCACCTGGGAGTCGATGCCGTCGAGCTTCGTGTCCAGCTGCAGGGCCGTGATGAAGTCACGGGTACCGGCAACCTTGAAGTCCATGTCGCCGAAGCCGTCCTCGGCACCCAGGATGTCGGTCAGGGTGACGGCCTTGAACTGACCATCGACCTCACCGGTCATGAGGCCCATCGCGATGCCCGCGACGGGGGCGCGCAGCGGCACGCCGGCCTGGAGGAGGGACAGGGTCGAGGCGCAGACGGAGCCCATCGACGAGGAGCCGTTGGAGCCCATGGTCTCGGAGACCTGACGGATCGCGTAGGGGAAGTCTTCACGCGAGGGCAGGACGGGAAGCAGGGCGCGCTCGGCCAGGTCACCGTGGCCGATCTCGCGGCGCTTCGGGGAGCCGACGCGGCCGACCTCACCCGTAGAGAACGGGGCGAAGTTGTACTGGTGCATGTAACGCTTGGCGTTCACGGGCGACAGGTTGTCGATCTGCTGCTCCATGCGCAGCATGGCCAGGGTGGTGATGCCCAGGATCTGGGTCTCGCCACGCTGGAACAGGGCGGAGCCGTGCACGCGAGGCAGGACCTCGACCTCGGCGGAGAGGGAACGGATCTGGCGCGGCGTGCGGCCGTCCATGCGGATCTCTTCGCGCAGGGTGCGGTTACGGATCGTGGTCTTCTCGAGCGAGCGGAAGGCAGCCTTGAGGGCCTTCTCCGACTCGGG
The DNA here is from genome assembly GCA_001838165.1 of Actinomyces sp. HMSC035G02. Classification (GTDB taxonomy): domain Bacteria; phylum Actinomycetota; class Actinomycetes; order Actinomycetales; family Actinomycetaceae; genus Pauljensenia. The sequence goes on from KV835887.1 coordinate 41,514, forward strand.
GAAGCGCTCGGCCAGGGCCTCGAGCATTTCTTGCTTGACGGCGTCAACGGCCTCGTCGCGGGCGAGCTTGCCCTCGGTCAGCAGGGCCTGGGCGACCTTCTCAGCCGCGTATTCCTCGACCGCGGCGTACTCTTCGTCGGTGTAGTCCAGGAACAGCGGGAACTCGACGGTCTCCTTGGAGGCCTTCTCGGCCACCTTGAGCTGAGCCTCGCACAGGACCTTGATGAAGGGCTTGGCGGCCTCGAGGCCGTCGGCCACGACGTCTTCGGTGGGTGCGGTGGCGCCAGCCTGAATGAGCTCCCACTGGTTCTTGCCGCCGCCGGCCTCGACCATCATGATCGCGACGTCTTCGGAGCCGTCTTCATTGGTGACGATGCGGCCCGCGACGACGATGTTGAACACGGAACGCTCAAGCTCGCTCCAGCGCGGGAACGCGACCCACTGGTCGTCGATGAGCGCCAGGCGGGTACCGCCGATCGGGCCGGTGAAGGGCAGGCCGGCGATCTGGGTGGACATGGACGCGGCGTTGATCGCCAGAACGTCGTAGGCGTCGTCCGGATCAATCGTCAGGACGGTCTCGACGACCTGGACCTCGTTGCGCAGGCCCTTGACGAAGCCGGGGCGCAGCGGGCGGTCGATGAGGCGGGCGGCCAGGATGGCCTCGGTGCCCGCTCGGCCTTCGCGTCGGAAGAAGGAACCGGGGATGCGACCCGCGGCGTACTGACGCTCTTCAACGTCGACGGTCAGCGGGAAGAAGTCGAACTGGTCCTTGGGGTTCTTGCCCACCGTGGTGGCGGACAGAACGGTGGTGGAATCGTCCAGGTAGGCCAGGGCGGAGCCGGCGGCCTGCTTGGCGAGACGGCCGGTTTCGAAGCGCACGGTGCGCTTGCCGAAACGGCCGTTATCGATAATCGCCTCTGCGGCGACGATGTCGGAGCCTTCCATCATGGGGCGTTTCTCCTTGGTTTGTTGGTGTCGCGCTCCACTTCGGCCTTCGATCGAAGCCCACGGATAAACGCTCCGTAGGCCACTGTCGAAAACCGGCGGCTTTCGCGCGAAAAATAACGGTTTGCCCGAGGCGGGCGTGTGAAAACCGGCCCGTCTCCGCTACGGGAGGCGGGCCGGCCCAAAATCAGCGGCGCAGGCCGAGACGCTCGATGAGCGAGCGGTAACGCTCGATGTCGATGTCAGCCAGGTAACCCAGCAGGCGGCGACGACGGCCGACCAGCAGCAGCAGGCCACGACGGGAGTGGTGGTCGTGCGTGTGGGTCTTGAAGTGCTCGGTCAGATCCTTGATGCGGCGGGTCAGCAGCGCGATCTGCACCTCGGGGGAACCGGTGTCGCCCTCGTGGGTCGCGTACTCGGCGATGATCTGGTCCTTGACGTCCTTGCTCAGCGGCACAGGCTTCTCCTTTGTGTTCGTTGCGCGGGGCATCCGGGCTTTTCCCGGGTGCTGACAGTCCGCGGCCGGTGTACGGCCTTTCTACAGTAGCACGCCACCGCCGTTATCCCCACAATGAGCGACCAAGCTAACGATTCTGCCCTCTGACGCGGCCTTCTCCCCTCCCCCGCCCTGCGTTCCCCGGCCTCGGGCTGGGTGCGTGCGCCGCCTTGGGCACGAGCCGGGCGAAGCGGAGGGTGCCCTATCGGGCGGTGACGGAGTCCGGGTCGACGCGACCGGCGACGCCGATGCCGAGGACGGAGGCCGTCTGGCGCAGGTCGTCGTCCATCTGGGTGAGCAGTCCGTCGAGGGACTCAAAGGAAAGCATGGGGCGGATGCGCGACACGAAGGTCACCGCGATGCGTTCGCCGTACAGGTTGAGGTCGGAGCGGCCCAGGACGTGGGCTTCGACGGTTCGTTCCTCGCCGTTGAACTGGGGGTTGGTGCCCACGGAGATGGCGGCGGGGAGGAACTCGGCGGACTGGGTGCCGGGCACGGCGCGCACGACCCACCCGGCGTAGACGCCGTCGGCCGGGATGACGCCTTCGACGTCCTCGGACAGGTTCGCGGTCGGGAAGCCGAGGGTACGGCCCCGCTTGAAGCCGTGGCACACGGTACCGCGGATGCGGTGAAGGTGGCCGAGGACGCGGGCGGCGCCAGCCACGTCGCCGGCGGCGAGGAGCTCGCGCACCCAGGAGGAGGACCAGCGGCGTCCCTCGGGTGCTTCGATGTCGGTGACCGTGATGACGTTGAAGCCGTAGCGGCTCCCGAGCTCGCGCAGCGTGTCGATGGTGCCCGCGTTGCCGCGTCCGAAACGGAAGTCTTCGCCGACGACGACCTCGCGCGCACCGCAGCGCTCGACCAGGTATTCGTACACGAACTCGTCGGCTTCGAGGCTGTAGACGCTCGCGTCGTAGTGGGCGACGAGCGTGGCGTCCAGTCCTGCGGCGGCCATCGCGTCGAGTCGGTCGCGCAGCGGGGAGATCAGCTGGAGGCCTACCTCCGGCTTGTGGACCTGGATGGGGTGCGGGTCGAACGTAATGGCCACGGCGTCGACGCCGAGCTTATGGGCCCGCTCAACGCACGTGGAGATGACCTTCTTGTGTCCGTTGTGCATGCCGTCGAAGTTGCCGATCGTGACGACACTGGCCTCGTTGCCGGGAATGTCAGAGAGGGAATACCAAACGTTCATGAGTCTCTTTCTAGAAAACCAGGACGGTGCGCAGGCGAGAAGCATCGATGCGAAGCAGACCCAGCACGGTGCCATCGGGCGCGACGGCGGCGATCGGCGAGGTCTCCTCCTCGGACGCATCGCCCGGGCGGTAGCCCACCTCGGTCGCCCACTGGGCCAGCTCGTCGCGCGAGCGCCTGGGTGCCTGGCCGTGCGTGAACGCCCCGGCCTCTGCCTCGGTCATGAGCAGGGAGGGGAACATGGTGCGCGCGGCCTCGCCCAGGGGGACGAGGGGCAGGACCGGTTCCGCGTCCGGCTCCCCTTTCGGGGTGGCTGCCTCGACGGCGGCGCTTAGCTCCTCGAGCGTCATCGCCGTCTCCAGGGGCACATCGCCCACGCGCGTGCGGCGCAGCGCGGTCAGGTGAGCGCCCACGCCGAGCGCCTCGCCGGCGTCGCGCGCGAGGGCGCGCACATAGGTGCCCGAGGAGCACTCGACGACGACATCAACGTCGACCACGCGAACGGGGCCGGACAGAGCCTGAACGTCGGGCGCGTTGTCGGCGTCGGTTTCCTCGAGGATGCACTCTGCGGGGCGCGGGGGCTCGAGGACCTCCAGGCGAGAAATACGCACCGGGCGCGCCGCCAGCTCGACGTCTTCGCCGGCGCGGGCGAGCGCGTAGGCGCGCTTGCCGTTCACCTTGATGGCCGAGACGGTCGAGGGCACCTGCATGATGTCCCCGCGCAGCGGCGCGAGAGCGGATTCGAGCTGATCCTCGCTCAGCGAGTCGCAGCCAACGGCTGCGGTCGCGACGCCCTCGGCATCATCCGTGTTGGTGGCAACGCCGAAGCGGATCGTCGCCCGATATTCCTTCGAATGACCGCTCACCCAGGTGAGCAGCTTCGTCGCCTTGCCGATGCCAATCACGAGGACTCCCGTGGCCATCGGGTCCAGGGTGCCGCCGTGCCCCACCTTGCGGGTGTGGGCCAGGCGTCGCACGCGTGAGACCACGTCGTGGCTGGTGAGCCCCTGCGGCTTATCAATGACAAGCAGGCCGGGACACGGATTATCGGGTCGACGAGCCATGAGGGTTAGGCCCAATCCTTCGCGTCGGCCTCGTCCTCGTCGTCGTCGTGACGGTAGGGGTCAGCGTCACCGGCGTAGGTCGCACCCGCGGACGCGGCAGCGATGGCCTCGTCCTTCGCCTTGGCCTTGGCCAGGGCGTCCTCGAGCGCGGCCGCGCTCTCGGGCAGCGCATCGGGGATGAACTCCAGGGTCGGGGTCAGGCGCAGACCTAGCGCCTTGCCCACGCGGGAGCGGAAAAGACCCTGCGCGGACGCGAACGCGCGCGCGGCCTTCTCGCGCTGCTCGTCGTCGCCAAGCACCGTGTAGAAGATGGATGCGTGCTGGAGATCGCCCGTCACGCGCACGTCCGTGATGGTCACGAGCTCCAGGCGGGGATCCTTCACGTGGCGTCCGATCATCGACGCGACGGTCTGCAGGATTCGCTCCTGCACCTTTCGAACGCGAGCTTCATCAGCCATCGCGCCCTCCTTTCGGGCGTTGTCGCCCTCGTTAAAACACTTGGTGAGAGAAGATCGGGGTCCGAGCGTGCCCGGACCCCGATACTTCAAGCCACGGAATCAGTCACGAGCCTTCTCGCGCATCTCCCAGGTCTCAATGATGTCGCCTTCGGCGATGTCCTTGTGACCCAGCGTGATACCGCACTCGTAGCCCTCGCGGACCTCGGTGACGTCGTCCTTCTCGCGACGCAGGGACGCGATCTCGAGGTTCTCGGCGACAACCACACCGTCGCGCACCAGGCGAGCCTTGGTGCCGCGCTTGATCGTGCCGGAGCGGACGATCGAACCGGCGATGTTGCCGAACTTGCCGGAGCGGAAGACCTGACGGATCTCCGCGGTACCCAGCTGGACCTCCTCGTAGATCGGCTTGAGCATGCCCTTGAGGGCAGCCTCAATGTCGTCGATCGCAGAGTAGATGACGTTGTAGTACTTGATCTCGACGCCCTCGGCATCCGCCATCTCGGCCACGCGCTCGGCGGGACGGACGTTGAAGCCGATGATGACCGCGTTGTCGACGGTCGCCAGGTTGACGTCGTTCTGCGTGATCGCACCAACGCCGCGGTGGATGATACGCAGCGCGACCTCGTCGCCCACGTCGATGCGCAGGAGCGAGTCTTCCAGGGCCTCGACGGCACCGGACACGTCGCCCTTGATGACCAGGTTGAGGGTGTCGACCTCGCCCTCGGCCAGGACCTTGTCGAAGTCCTCCAGGGAGACGCGCTTGCGGCGCTTGGCCAGCAGGGCCTGACGCTCGGCAGCCTCACGCTTGTCGGCGATCTGGCGGGCCGTGCGGTCATCCGACGCGACCAGGAACGAGTCGCCGGCGCGCGGGACGGACGTGAGACCGAGGACCGCGACGGGCATCGACGGACCAGCCTCGGAGACGTCGTTACCGTCGTCGTCGAACATGGCGCGCACGCGACCGTAGGACGAGCCGACCACGAGGGAGTCACCCACGTGGAGCGTGCCGCGCTGGACGAGCATGGTCGCGACTGCACCGCGGCCCTTGTCCAGGTTCGCTTCGATGGCGACGCCGCGCGCATCGGTGTTCGGGTTGGCCTCGAGGGTCAGGGCCGCGTCGGCAGTCAGCAGGACGGCCTCGAGCAGCTCGCGGATGCCCTGGCGCTGCTTGGCGGAGATGTTCACGAACATGACGTCGCCGCCGTACTCTTCCGCAACCAGGCCGTACTCGGTGAGCTGGGAGCGAATCTTCTCCGGGTTCGCCGTGTCCTTATCAACCTTGTTGACCGCAACGACGATCGGAACGCCGGCCGCCTGCGCGTGGTTGATGGCCTCAACCGTCTGGGGCATGACACCGTCATCGGCAGCGACCACGAGGATCGCGATGTCGGTGACCTGGGCACCACGGGCACGCATAGCCGTGAAGGCCTCGTGACCGGGGGTATCGATGAAGGTGATCGGGCGGGCGGTGCCGTCCTCAGCCTTGACTGTGACCTGGTAGGCGCCGATGTGCTGGGTGATGCCGCCGTGCTCGGTGTCGACGACGTCCGTGTGACGGATCGCGTCGAGCAGCTTCGTCTTACCGTGGTCGACGTGACCCATAACGGTGACGACCGGCGGACGGGGCACCATGTTCTCGGCGTCGTCGAGTTCTTCGGCCTCGAGGTCGATGTCGAAGGACTCGAGCAGCTCGCGGTCCTCGTCCTCGGGGGAGACGACCTTGACGTCGTAGCCGAGCTCCGCGCCCAGGGCCTCGAAGGTGTCCTGGTCGAGGGACTGCGTGGCGGTCGCCATCTCGCCCAGGGCGAAGAGGACCGTCACGAGTGCCGCGGGATTGACGTCGATCTTCTCGGCGAGGTCAGCAAGGGATGCGCCCTGGCGGATGCGGATCTGCGCGCCGTTGCCGCGCGGGATCGACACGCCACCGATGACGGGCGCGTTCTGCTGCTCGTACTCTTGACGCTTCGCGCGCTTCGACTTGCGTCCGCGCTGCGAGCGGCCGCCTCCGCGACCAAATGCGCCCGGCGTGGAGCCGCGACCGCCGCGGCCACCGCCGCGGGGACCGCCGAAGCCGCCGCCGTTGTTCTGGGGTGCGCCGCCGCCTGCGCCTGCACCGGCGCCGGGACGCGCGCCGCCGCGACCGCGGCCACCGCCGCGACCGCCGCGCTCTGCGCCACCGTTACCGGAGGCAGCGTTACGAGCGAAGTTCGCCTGGCCGGGCATCATGCCCGGGTTGGGGCGGTTACCACCGGGACGCGGGGCACCGGGACGCGGGCCACCGTTACCGGAACCACCCTGACGCGTAGCGCCGGGGCGCGGGCCACCGTTACCGGAGCCACCCGGACGCGGGGTGCCGGGACGCGGGCCGCCTGAGCCGCCCGGACGGGGCATGCCCTGCGAGGATGCGTAGGGGTTGTTGCCCGGGCGCGGTCCACCGGGACGGGGGCCGCCGGGGCGAGCCGGGCGCGGAGCGTCGGAGCGACGCGGCGCGGGCTTGGGGGCGCCAGCCTCCGCGGGCTTACGGCCAGCGGGCTTAGGGGCACCTTCGGGCTTCTTGGCGCGAGGCTTGGGCGCGCTCTTCGCGGCCGCGGCGGGCTTAGGCGCGCCGGGCTTGGGGGCATCCGCCTTGGGAGCGGCAGCCTTGGGGGCCGCTTCAGCGGTCGCTTCTGCGGGGGCCGCAGCCTTCTTTGCGGCGGGCTTGGCCGCACTGGGCTTGGGGGCCTTGGAGGCGGGCTTTGCGTCCGCCTTCTTGGTCTTGGGGGCCGCCGCGAACTTCTCGCGCATCTGCCGCACAACGGGCGGTTCGAGCGAGGACGACGACGACTTGACGAATTCACCTGCTTCCTTCAGGTGACCCATCAGTTCTTTGCTGGTGATTCCGAGCTCTTTGGCGAGCTCGTGGACACGCAACTTTGCCACATTTCTCCATTCCGGAAGCGTCTCCGGTCCGGAGACGCCTTACTGATATTGCTGGCAGCTCATCGCTGGGTACTCATCGGGTGCCCATCAGCTTCCAACCCGCTTCCATTTTCTCGGCGTTGATGGCCCATGGCCATCACTGGTGGTTGATCAACTCCTCCACGTCGTCCCACACGCCGTCCGTCAGGTTTCCCGTTCGGAACGCGCGCGAGAGACCCCGTCTGGCTCGGGCTTTGTGGACGCACCCCGCATCGGGGTGAATCCAGGCCCCTCGGCCCGGAAGAGTGGCCGTTCGGTCGAGGCGAATCGAACCGTCCGGCGAGCGAACGATCCGCACGAGCGCGGATCGATGCGCGTGTGCGCCGCATCCAATGCAGGTGCGCTGGGGCCCAGGGGTGGGCACTGGCGGCACAGAATACGACACAATCCCCTAGCTTAGTCCAGCTAGGGGATTGCTCGTCTCAGATTCTATGAGCGACTTGTCACGTCGTCGGGGGTCGAGACGCGCGAGGCGATTGCGTCGTCGCCGGTTTCCGTGTCGGCGTGGATGTCGATGTGGTAGTTCGTCAGGCGCGCGGCGAGGCGAGCATTCTGGCCTTCCTTGCCGATGGCGAGGGAGAGCTGGAAGTCGGGGACGATGGCGGTCGCCGTGCGGTTGTCCACGGAGTGGACGACGACGCGCGTGACGCGTGCGGGCGACAGCGAGTTGGCGACGAAGCGCGCCGGATCATCGGAGTAGTCGACGATGTCGATCTTCTCCCCGCCCAGCTCGGCCATGACGGAGCGCACGCGTGCACCCATCGGGCCGATGCAGGCACCCTTGGCGTTGATGCCTTCGCGGGTGGCGGCCACGGCGATCTTCGTGCGGTGGCCGGCCTCGCGGGCGATGGCCTTGATCTTGACGAGGCCCTGCTGGATTTCGGGGACCTCGCGCTGGAAGAGGCCGGCGACGAGGTTGGGGTGGGTGCGCGACAGGGTGATGCGCGGACCACGCTCGGTACGCTCGACGCCCACGACGTAGGCGCGGATGCGGTCGCCGTGGCGGTAGGACTCGCCGGGAACCTTTTCACCGTCGGGCAGGACGGCCTCGAAGTCGTCGGAAACCTGAACCATGGTGGGGCGACCGGGGCGCGGGGCCTGGACGGTGCCCGTGATGATCTGACCTTCGCGTCCGGCGAAGTCACCGAAGACGCGCTGGTCGTCGGCGTCGCGCAGGCGCTGCATGATGACGGAGCGGGCGGTCGACTGGGCGATGCGGCCGAAGTTCTTCGGGGTGTCGTCGAACTCGCCGATCGGGTTGCCGTCCTCGTCCTCGTCCATAGCCATGACGGTGACGCGTCCGGTCTTCTTGTCGATTTCGATGCGGGCCTGGGAGATGGCGCCGGGCAGGTTGTGGTACGCCTTGAGCAGCGCCTCTTCGATGGCGTCGACGAGGGTTTCGAGGCTGACGCCCTTCTCGTTTTCCACCATCCGCAGAGCGGTCATATCGATTTCCATGGTCTCCTACTTCCCCGTTCCAAAGTCGACGCGGGAGCGCGCCTTCCTCATGTCAGAATAGTCAATGGTAGTCGTTTCGCCGTCGACATCGATCGTTGCGCTGGTCTCGTTCGCGGCGACGACGCGTCCGGAGACGTAGCCGCCAGCTCGCAGCTTGATGCGCACGAGGCGTCCAATCTGTCGCATCCAGTGCCCGACCTTCGTGAGCTCGCGTTCGGCTCCCGGCGTGGAGACTTCGAGCAGGTATTCGCCGTCAATCGGGTCAGCGACATCCAGGGCTTTGGACACGGCGCGAGACACCTCAGCGAGGGTGTCCGAGTCAATTCCGTCGGCACCGATGGGCGCTTCGACGATGACCCGCAGGAGGGGCATCGCGTCGGAGCGTGAGCGGGTCACCGAGTCCAGTTCCAGTCCCGAGCGTGCGACCACGGGAGCCAGCAGCTCCTCGAGCGGTCCCTCTGACGTGGACGATGCCATATGCGCCTATCTTTCTCTCGCGTACGCGGGTCAGTTCCCTATCCTACCCGGGGGTGTGGGATGATGCGGGTGTGCGTTTCGCAAAACTGACTTTGACCACACACCGCATCCCCGGCCTCGTCGTGACGTCGGCTGCGGTTTTCGCGCTGTCCGCGTGCGGCGCGTTGTCGCTGCCCACTCTGTCTGGCTTCGCAGCGGTTCGCGACCAGGCCGCGCGCACGGAGGCTGCCGCTGCGGCTCGCGCTACCCAGCTGGCAGATATCGCGACGGATTGCGCCTCTTGTTCGTCCACTCTGCGTGACGTGGCTTCATCCTCGCAGGCACGGCTCGAGGCGCTCGGCGGACTGTGGGACCCGTGGGGCGGGGCGACGCCCGAGGGCGCATCCGCTCCGGCATCCGTATCCGATGCACCCACCGACGTCTCGGCATACGTGTCGTGGCTGGCGCGCACGGCCACGCGCGACCTCGAGATCGCTGCCAACCCGGACAAGACGAGCGCCGAAGAGGCACGAACGCTCGGTGCCTCCGCGCTCGGGCGTTACGCGAGCGCGGTGAGCCTCGCCCACGTCTACGGCATCGATCTCGAGACCGGCGATGACGCGGCGCAACTCATCAACGACCGCGTGAACACGGCGTCGCGTCAGGGTGTTCAGACCTGGGCGATCGACCTGTTCAATGAGTCGTCCATCTCCCCCACGTTCGCCCCTTCCGGCAAGGATCTCGCTTCTTCGGCGGAGCTCTCACAGGCCGTCGCCACGTGGGATTGCACCGCCTCGTCCCTGCCGAAGGCGCAGGTGAGCGCGGGGACGCTGAACGACGCGTACAACGTGTCCGGCGAGCTGCTCGCCCGCGCCGATACAGCTCTGCGCGCTGGGGCTGCCGACACCCGCACGTCGCGCTGCACGCTCGAAGCCCTCGACGGCGCGTCCCTGGCCTCAAACCTGCTGGCGGCTGATGCTGCAATGCTCACGAGCGACTCCGCCGACGTGCGCGCTGCAGGGGCTAGCGCCGCCCTCATCGACATCGAGCAGTGGGCGTCCCGCACGTCCCTGCCCGCCCTCATCGGCACCCGCTGAGGCTCGCAGATACGAGGCCGGCGCTCCGACGGATATCACAACAGGGCCGCTCCCCCACCCGGGGAGCGGCCCTGTTGTATCGATGTCTCAGACCCTCGCGGCGATATCGTCGCCGATCTGGGAGGTGGAGCGCACGAGCGGCGTTCCCGCCGCCGCGGCCTCGGCGCGCGCCGCCATGTCGGCGTCGATCGCCGCGCGCACGCGCTCGGCTTCCTCAGCGAATCCCATGAAGTCGAGCATGAGCGCGACCGAGGAGATGGTCGCGGTCGGGTCGGCCTTGCCTTGCCCCGCGATGTCGGGGGCGGAGCCGTGCACGGGCTCGAACATGGAGGGGTACTCGCGCGAGGGATTCAGGTTGCCCGACGCGCTCAGGCCGATGCCGCCGGTGACTGCCCCGGCCTCGTCGGTGAGGATGTCGCCGAAAAGGTTGTCGGTGACGATAACGTCGAAACGGCCCGGGTCGGTGACCATGTAGATGGTGGCGGCGTCGATGTGGCAGTAGTCGACGCTCACGTCGGGGTACTCCTCCCCCACCTCGTCGACGATGCGGCGCCACATGTGTCCGGCGTTGACCAGGACGTTGTGCTTGTGGACGAGAGTGAGGTGCTTCTTACGCGAGGCGGCCGCCTCAAAGGCGTAGCGCACGACGCGCTCGACGCCGTAGGCGGTGTTGACGCTGACCTCGGTCGCAATCTCGTGCGGGGTGCCCACTCGCACGGCGCCACCGTTGCCGCAGTAGAGGCCCTCGGTGCCTTCGCGAACGACGACGAAGTCGATATCGCCGGGGTTGGCCAGGGGGCTGGGCACGCCCTCGTAGTACTTGGAGGGTCGCAGGTTCACGTAGTGGTCGAGGGCGAAGCGCAGCTTGAGGAGCAGCCCGCGCTCGAGGACGCCGGAGGGCACGGAGGGATCGCCAACCGCACCCAGGAGGATGACGTCGTGGCGCTTGATGGCCTCGAGGTCCTCATCGGTGAGGGTGTCGCCGGTCGCGTGCCAGCGCTCGGCACCCAGGTTGAAGTGTGTGGTGGAGTAGTCGATGCCCTTGTCCGCCAGGACACGGTCCAGGACCTTGAGGCCTTCAGGGACGATTTCCTTACCGATGCCGTCACCGGGGATTACTGCGATGTTCAGTGTCATGTCTCCATCTTCCCCCGCGTCTCCCCCGCGCGTCCGGGTGGGTCCAACCCGTGGTCTCTTTGGGCCGTGACGTCCCCCATAGACGAGGCCGGGGCCGGGAGGGCACACACGCTCCCCCGGCCCCGGCCGCGATAGATGCGGATCAGATCCACGCACCCGAGGATGCGAAGTAGTACCAGCGGCCGTCGATCATCTGCCAGCCGGTGACCATGTGGCCATCACCTGCGAAGTAGTACCAGGTGACGCCAACGTGCTGCCAGCCGGTGAGCATGGCACCCGAGGGGGCCAGGTAGTACCAGCTGCCGGCGTACTGCCAGCCGGTGAGCATCGCACCTGAGGCGGAGAGGAGGTACCAGGTGCCATCGACTTGCACCCAGCCGGTCGCCATAACGCCGGTCACGGGATCCAGGTAGTACCAGGAACCATCCTTGACCCAGCCACTCACGCGAGCGCCGTAGGCGTTGTAGTAGCTCCACTTGCCGTCCTGGAGGTCCCAGCCGGTGACCATCATGCCCGCCGAGTTGAAGCGGTAGGTGGCGTCACCAATCGTGATGGTCTGGTTGGTCGCGTAGCTGGAGTCCTCCAGCTGCCACTTCCAGCCCGAGCCGGTGTTCACCCAGTGCGCGGGGGTGACCGCGGGGGCGGGCTCGGGGGTGGGCTGCGGGTCCGGGGTGGGCTGCGGCTCGGGAGCGGGCTCCTCGCCGGGGTCGGTCAGACCCAGGTAGGCAGCGTCCAGGCGCATGAACTCAATGTTCTTGTAGCCGCCGGACTCGTACAGCAGGCCCCAGGTGCCGTCACCGAGGGGGTGCAGCGTCGAGTAGGCCATCTCGCCGCTCTCGAAGACCTTGCCGTCGTTCCAGGTGAAGCCGTCGTCGTAGGAGACACGAATGGTGCCGTTGGCGCGGGCGCTGGAGGAGTCGGCGTTCGAGAAGAGCAGGACGCGAGCGCGCGCGGAGCCCTCGGGGGCATCCGGGTAGGCGCGCACGATGGAGGCGTTGTTACGCGGGTCCGTCAGGTCCCAGTTATGGCGGAAGGGACCCCAGGTCTGCCCACCATCGTAGGAGATGGCTTCGAGGCGCTGGCCGGCGGTGCCCTGCGTACGCGAGTTGAGGAGCAGGCGACCGTCGGAGAGCTCGACGACCTTGTTTTCGTCGGCGCTGCCCTCGGTGGGCTCGCCGGGCTTCCACGTCGCGCCATGGTCGTCGGAGTAGACGGAGACGGCCATGAGCGAGGTCGTGCCGGAGTTGGCGACGGCGTACTGCTGGATGAGGCGGCCGGCGTGGGCACCGTAGCGCAGCTGGATGCCTTCACCGGAGGAAGCGAAGCGGGTGAACCACTGGCCCTCGTGTCCGGCGGTCACCTGGTCGGTGATGGTGCGGGGGTTCACCCAGGTTTCGCCGTTGTCGTGGGATTCGACGACGTGGGCGTGCAGGATATTACGAGCCGCGGGATCGGTGCCCAGCTGGGACTGGAAGAGGCCGGCGTCGTAAGACTTGACCGAGAACAGGAAGATCGTTCCGGTGGTGCGGTCCACGACGAACGAGGGATCGGAGTAGCCGATCTTCTCCGCGCCGGGAGTACCGGCCAGGGCGGTCTTGATGGGGGTCCAGGACTTACCGCCGTCCTTGGAGATGCGGTAGATGATGGAGTTGGCCTGGGGGGCGTCCTGGCAGGTGTTGGGGCGACCGTCCCACGCAGCGATGATCCAGCCGTTGTTGGCGGCGGTCAGCGCGGGGATGCGATGGCAGTTGAAACCGGCGAGGCCGGGGGACGCGAGGCGGACCTTGTCGCCGATCGCGTAGTCCTGCGGGGTCTCCAGCGGGTCCGGGGCCGGGGGACGTTCACCCTGGGCGACGGTCACGGGGTCGGCGTTGGCGGTGATACCACCGGCGATGACGTCGGTGCCGTTGCGGTCACGGGTGGCCGCCCACGTGGTCATCGGGGTGAAGGTGCCGGCCGCGACGTCGTCGGCGGTCACGGTGTGCGTGGCGGTCGTGCACTGCTTGGTGGTGTGCGCGGCGAGGTTGTGCCAGCGGCAGTTCGGAGCGCCGGTGGTGAGGACGCCGGACAGGTTCGAGTCCACCGGGAAGACGGTGAGAGCACTGTCGGTGTTGTTGGTGTAGGTGACGGTGACGGTGATCAGGTCACCTTCGTACACCTTGTCTCCGTGGGAGTCGGTGCGCGTGACGGTGACGGTGATGGGGGCCGAACCTTCGTCGGTTGCCGAGGCCGCCACCGGAGCGGCTGCACCGGTGTCACTGGTCGGGGTCGCGAGCGCGGGAACCGAGAGAGTCGCACACAGCAGCACGGCTCCCGAGGCAGCCGCGAGGGCGCGCCCGTAGTGGCGGAGGGTCATCGTTGGTCCTTCCGATATGGGTTGTCAATCAGCGGTCAGTGAGTCATGACTCACTATCCACGAGATTCATCATACAAATTTAGATGCTCGCTAACCAGTTATGCGACAGACAATTTTTATCAACGTCTAGGATAATTACCCTGAAACTGCAAGGCTCCTCATTCACCTGTCAGGCCGAGCACCCGGGAATTCTCCCCCGCCGACCAACCAGCCATAGACACGCTCCAACTCACGCACGCATATGCGGATGTCATACTGAGCTTCCACACCCCGATATCGCACAGCCTCAACTCGACGAGCCTCGTCTCCGCGATCGATCCACGCGTCAATGACGCGCGCGAGCGAGCGCGGATTCCCCGCCTCGAACACACTCTCCTCCGAAAGAGCGAATTGACTGGTCGCAGTCAAGGGACCTCGCGCCAGAACAGGGACCACGCCGTGGCGTAGCGCCTCAAGAGCACCGAGGCCCTCCACCTCGATCCGCGCTGCATGCACATAGAGATCAGCCCCTCGCGAAGCCTGAGCCATCTCCGCAGGCCCCATGAAGGCGAAGCACACAGGATGCTCGATCACCCCATCTCGCACGAGGCGATCCGACAGCTTGCGCAGACGACGTTCGGTCGGCCCACGCCCCGCCAGAGTCAGTTCAATGGAGCGAGCGTGAGAGCTGTAGCGCAAGGCACGCAGAATTGTCGCCTGGTCCTTCTCGCGTGAGAAGCGCCCAACCGACAACAATCGCACGACAGGCCGCCCGCCTCTTTCATCCCCACCTTCATCGATCACACCATCCAGCGGGACACCGTTAGATAAAACAAAGAGCGGGACAGCTAGGCCGAGCGGCACGAGACGATGCCACACCGACCCCGAGGGACACTGAAGCGCGCCACAGCGATTGAAGATAAACCGTTTCCACACCTCGAGGATGAACCGATTCAGGACGGCACAGCGATCGAGATACACGGAGGCCGTCAGGTTTTCCGGATGAATGTGATAGGTCGCCAGAGCTGGCACACCACGAGCGCGCGCACGCCGAGCAACGACAGCCTGCAGCATAAAAGGCTCTTCCAGATGCACCAGGTCCGCCCAGGCGAGCGCCCGGTCGACCTGGCGGCGATCCGAACGGGCAAAGGCATAGCCCTGAGAGGCAATGAGCGGCGCAACGAGGGGAATACGAAGGTGCGGAAGCGGATAATCAGGCACGCCAACGCCACAATCATCACCATGACGCGGAGGGGCAGACAGCACGCGAACATCATGTCCCCACTCTCGCAGGAGCATGATCGTCCGGCGCGCGGATGCCGCAAGCCCGTTACCGCGCGTATACAGGTCATTAATGACGAATAGGATATTGAGCTGGGCAGATGAGCCCACCCCTTGGGGAGCCATACCCCAATTCTAACCACGAGAACACGATGCCTATTCCTTTCACAGGCGAAAACACCCTTGACATCAATGCGAGGCATCACAAAGAGTTGCCCAAAAAGTGGTTACTAGTAAACTAGTTGTGTCAATCAGTCTTTCACAGCAAGGAACTACCGTGCGCCCCTCCCGTCGAACTCTGACGCGCGTCGCGTCGGCCGCCGTCGCTTCCCTCGTGATCGTTGCACCGATCTCCACCGTCTCCAACGCGGACGCCCTCTCCCCCACGTCCCTTCCCTGGACAAACGGCGCCGACGAAGCGGCGGCGAACTAGCCCGCGCAGGAACGCTGTCGAGCGTCACCGCGCCTTTCAGCACAAAAGAGCCCCGACCTCGTCCCACATTGGGTACGAGGTCGGGGCTTGAAGCTATCCGAAACGGAGAGCGAGATCAGCGCGCGGCGCTGCCCTCGGTGTAATCCTCGTCGGAATCGGTCCAGCCGAAGGCCTTGCGCAGCTTCTGGCCGGTCTTCTCGATCGGGTGGGCCTCTTCCTCGGCGCGCAGCGCCTTGAACTCGAGGGCGCCGTTATCCTGATCGGCGATGAACTTGCGAGCGAATGTGCCGTCCTGAATGTCGGCCAGAACAGCCTTCATGGCCTCCTTGGAGGACTCGTTGATGACACGCGGGCCGGAGACGTAGTCGCCGTACTCAGCGGTGTCGGAGCAGGACCAACGCTGCTTGGTGATGCCACCCTCGTTGATGAGGTCGACGATCTGCTTCATCTCGTGGCAGACCTCGAAGTAGGCGATCTCGGGCTGGTAGCCAGCCTCGACCAGGGTCTCGAAGCCGGCCTGGATCAGGTGGGAGACGCCGCCACACAGGACAGCCTGCTCGCCGAACAGGTCGGTCTCGGTCTCCTCGGTGAAGGTCGTCTTGATGACGCCTGCACGGGTACCGCCGATCCCCTTCGCGTAGGACAGGGCCAGCTCCCATGCCTTACCGGAGGCATCCACCTCGACGGCGACGACATCCGGTGTGCCCTTGCCCTGCACGTAGGTCTCGCGGACCTTGTGGCCGGGGCCCTTGGGGGCGACCATGATGACGTCGTGGCCCTCGGGGACCTCGATGTAGCCGTAGCGGATGTTGAAGCCGTGCGCGAAGAGGAGGGCGGCGCCTTCCTTCAGGTTGGGGGCAATCTGCTCGGCGTAGACGTAGCGCTGAACCTGGTCGGGCAGCAGCACAGAGACGACGTCGCCCTCGGCGACGGCCTCGGCCACGTCCTTGACCTCAAGGCCGGCAGCCTCAGCCTTGGCCCACGAGGAGGAACCGGGGCGCAGGCCGACGACCACGTCAACTCCGGAATCCTTCAGGTTCAGCGCGTGCGCGTGACCCTGCGAACCGTAACCAATGATGGCAACCTTCTTGGACTGGATCAGCGACAGGTCTGCGCCGTCGTCGTAGATGATTTCTGCCATTTTCATTTCTCCTTCAGTTGATCCGTGATCGAGCGCGACCCGCGGCCAATGGCCACGGCACCCGACTGGACGAGTTCGGTGACGCCGTAGGGCTCCAGGGCCCGCAGCAGCGCCTCCAGCTTGGGTAGGGAGCCGATCGATTCGATGACGACCGACTCGGGTTGCACGTCGACGACGTGTGCGCGGAACAGGTCCACGATCTGCAGGACCGAGGTACGACGGGTCTCGTCAGCCTGGACCTTCATCATGAGCAGACGCCGTTCGACGGAGTCTTCGGGTTCAAGCTCGACGACCTTGAGGACGTTGATGAGCTTGTTGAGCTGCTTGACCACCTGCTCGATGGGCGCAGAGTCGGCGTCCACGATGATGGTCATGCGGGAGATTTCGGGATGTTCCGTCTCTCCCACGGTCAGCGACTTGATATTAAAGGCACGGCGGGCGAAAAGCGCGGCGACGCGAGTGAGCACGCCGGGCTTGTTCTCGACCAACACGGCCAGAGTGTGACGATTTGTCATCAGTCTTCCACCTCCCAGTCGGGCGCCATGCCCTTGGCGTAACGAATCTCATCGTTGGACACGCCCGCGGCGACCATCGGCCAGACCATCGAGTCCTTGGAGACGCGGAAGTCAATGAGAACCGGGCGATCGTTAATCGACATGGCCCATTCGATGGCCTCGTCGACCTCGTCGATGGAGCGAACGGTGCGCGCGGCCATGCCGTAGGCCTGCGCGAGCATCTCGAAGTTGGGGATCTGCTCGCCCTCGACGGGGTTGAGTGTCGTGTTCGAGTAGCGCTTGCCGAAGAACAGGGACTGCCACTGGCGAACCATGCCCAGCACCGAGTTGTTGATGAGGGCAACCTTGATCGGGATGTTGTTGATCGTGCAGGTGGCCAGTTCCTGGTTGGTCATCTGGAAGGAGCCGTCGCCGTCGATCGCCCACACGACCTTGTCGGGGGCCGCGACCTGGGCACCCATGGCTGCGGGGATGCAGTAGCCCATGGTGCCGGAGCCGGAGGAGGAGATGAAGCTGCGCGGGTTGTCCAGCGTGATGAACTGGGCGGCCCACATCTGGTGCTGGCCCACGCCCGTCACGTAGATCGCCTCGGGGCCGACCTTGTCGGAGAGCTTCTTGATGACTTCCTGGGGCGCCATCATGCCGTCTTCAGGCTCGGCCCATCCGATCGGGTACTTGGTACGCAGACGGTCGAGGTAGCGCCACCATCCGGAGATGTCTGCCTTGTTTTCCGACGAGGCCTGGGCGATTTCCTCGGTGAGGATCGGCAGGGCGGTCGCCAGGTCGGCGACGATCGGGATGTCAGCGTGGCGGTTCTTCGAGATCTCCGCGGCGTCGATGTCGATGTGCACGACGGTGGCGCGGGGCGCGAAGGAGTCGAGGCGGCCCGTCACGCGGTCGTCGAAGCGGGCGCCGAGGGCCACGATCAGGTCGGCGCGCTGGAGGGCGCCGACGGCCGCCACGGTGCCGTGCATGCCGGGCATGCCGAGGTTGTGGCGATCAGAGTCGGGGAACGCTCCGCGGGCGGTCAGCGTGGTGACGACGGGGGCGTTCGTGACCTCGACGAGGTCGGCGAGGGCGTCGGTGGAGCCGGAGCGGACGATGCCGCCGCCCACGTAGAGCACGGGTGCCTGAGCGTCAGCAATCGCGCGCGCAGCCGCACGCACCTGCTTCATGTTCGGCTTGTCCGCGACGCGGTAGCCGGGCAGGTCGATGGCGGGAGGCCAGGAGAAGTCCATCTCCGCGACCTGAGCGGACTTGGTGATGTCCACGAGGACCGGGCCGGGGCGGCCGGTTCCCGCGAGGTGGAAGGCCTCGGCCAGGCGCGCGGGGATCTCCGCGGGATCGGTGACGAGGAAGGAATGCTTGGTGATGGGCATCGAGGCACCCACAACGTCGGCTTCCTGGAAGGCATCACTGCCAATCAGGGATGCGCCGACCTGGCCCGAGATCACGACGATCGGGACCGAGTCCATGCAGGCGTCGCCCAGGGCGGTGAGCACGTTGGTGGCACCAGGGCCAGACGTCACGATCGCGCAGCCGACCTTACCGGTGGCCAGGGCGTAGCCTTCGGCGGCGTGGCCCGCACCCTGCTCGTGACGGACGAGAATGTGGCGGATGGACGTCGACGCCAGCAGCGGGTCGTAGGTCGGGAGAATTGCGCCGCCGGGCATACCGAACACGTCGGTGACGCCCAGGGCCTCGAGGCTGGCCACAATTGCCTCGGCTCCGGTCATGCGGGTGGTGTTGGCGGTGTCGCTCACCATTCGTCCTCTCAATCGTTGGGACCGTCTCAAAGAAAAAACCCCGTCAGATCCGGCAGTAGCGGATGCGGGGAATTCGGCGTGCGATCCATCCTCACGTTACACGGCAGGCATCGCACGCCCGGGTACGATGACCAGGGCGAGGAATCCAATTCCGCGAACGTTGAGCATGCCCTAACCGTATCTCTCCCGAGCGCTGCGCTCTTCGTCATCTCATTGTGCGGACCTTTGGACTCTGATCGCCATCTAGGACGATGGACTGAGATGCACAGCACTTATTGCTGCTTTAATTGATACATACCTCATATCACAATCCACAACACGGAGATTTCATCGTGCATCAGGTGTTCGAGATTCTGAGCGAACAGCCGGTTCTGTTCCTCTTCATTCTCATCGGTATAGGCATGGCGTTCGGCCATGTGAAAATCAAGGGCATTAGCCTCGGTGCCGCCGCCGTTCTCTTCTTTGCCATCGCGTTGGCAGCGTGGGCGCAGTCCTACGGCATCGAGCTGCGGGTTACCCCCCAGCTGGGCACTCTGGGCCTGACGCTCTTCACGTTCGCGATCGGCATCAACTCGGGCGCGTCGTTCTTCCACAATCTGAAGACCGCCGTCGGCCCAATTCTGGCGATGGTTGCCCTCTACGGCATCACCGCCACCGTTGGCCTCTACCTCGGTAAGGCCATGGGCATGGACGTTCCGCTCATCGCCGGTACCTTCGCGGGTTCGGTCACGAACACGCCCGCTCTGGCCGCCGCCGGCGATGCTTCCGGCGATCCTGCACGCGCAACCGTCGGCTACTCGATCGCCTACCTCTTCGGCGTCATCGGCATGCTGGCAGCTGCAATGGCCGCACTGCACTACGGCCGCAACGACAAGGACGCCCCCTCTCCCCTGTCGAACCGCACGATCCGCGTCGAGCGCGACGACCACCCCTTCGTCGGCGACATCTACGAGAAGCTCGGCGAGAAGGTCTCCTTCTCCCGCCTGCGCCGCGGCGAGACCGGCCCGATCACCCGTCCCCAGATGTCCGACACGCTCGATCCCGGCGACCTCGTGACGGTCGTCGGCCCCCGCGAGCTCGTCGCTCGCGCAGCCACCGAGCTGGGCCACGCCTCCTCGCACTCCCTCATGCAGGACCGCTCCTACCTGGATTTCCGCCGCGTGACGATTTCCAACCCAAAGGTCGCCGGCCGCACGGTCGCCTCGCTCGGCCTCGCCAAGGAGTTCTCCGCGACTATCTCGCGCGTGCGCCGTGGCGACGTCGACATGGTCGCCGAGCCGGGCCTGGTGCTCCAGGAGGGCGACCGCGTACGCGTCGTCGCCCCCACGTCCAAGATGGCTGAGATTACGAAGTTCTTCGGTGACTCGTCCCGAGGCCTCACGGACCTCAACCCGATCGCCCTGGGCATCGGCATGGCGCTGGGCATCGCGATCGGCGAGCTGCCGATCCTGACCCCCTCCGGCGAGTACTTCTCGATCGGTTCCGCCGCCGGCACGCTCATCGTGGGTCTCATCTTCGGCCGCATCGGCCGCATCGGCCCCATCGCGACGGCTCTTCCCTTTACGACATGCCAGGTGATGGCTGAGCTCGGCCTGCTGGTCTTCCTCGCGCAGGCGGGCGCCAAGGCAGGCGGCCAGATCCTCGAGGCCTTCACGTCGGGCGACTGGATCCGCATCTTCGCACTGGGCATCGTCATGACATCGATAATGGCGATCGGCCTGTACTGCACGATGCGTTGGGTGTTCAAGATGGGCGGCACGAAGCTCGCCGGCCTGCTCGGCGGCGCTCAGACGCAGCCCGCCGTCCTCGCATTCGCGAACGGCCGTACCAACGCCGATCCTCGCGTGTCGCTCGGCTACGCGCTTGTCTACCCGGTCGCCATGGTCGGCAAGATCATCGTCGCCACGATCCTGGGCGGCATGTAGCGGCAACCTCTCAGCGGGTTCGATCCCGCGACAACAATGGGGCCGGCCCTTTCGGGCTGGCCCCATTCGCATGCCTGCTCGGCGTCTCCTGAGCCTGTCGTGAGCGCTACATCGCCTGCACGTAGAAGATCCGGCTGCGGTGCCCGTGGGCTATGGCGGGGCCCGACTGCGGTGCCCGTGGCCCCTGAAAGAACCTACTCCCCCAAAGTCGCACGTAATTCGATTGAATGAACTTTCAACAACGCCCGAAAACGTTGCAATTTCAACACCTTAAGTTCATATCTTGAAACAGTCGCAGGGGAATTACGTGCGAAATTTCTGAGAAGCGCGAAAGCACCAATACGATCACATGAAAGTCGGCGCATGGCCGCCGAGGGCTGGCTGCGGTGCCCGTGGGCTGTGGCGGGGCCTGGCTGCGATGCCCGTAGGCCAACAGCCCCACCGTCGGCGCATCATCTGGATAGGTTGTGCGCACGCGGATAGGTTATGCACATCCGGATAGGTAATTAAGCTATCCGGATATTCATTACCTATCCCGATGTTCGTTACCTATCCGGATGTGTGTTGGTGCCAGCTCATCTCACCATCGATGACCGGATTGAGGCGCTACCGATCCGGATGTGTGTTGCTCCTCGGGGCAAGGTCCGCCCACGAGCGCCGCGACGAGGCCCACGACCCACGCCAGAGCTGGTCCGACACCTCACCGCCGATTTCACAAGTTGTGCCGGGCCTCCAATCGGGCAGCGACGACACACATTTCGTCCTGCCTTCCTCACGCCAGACTAAAACCGGGACAAAACTCTCCCTGCACGCGCAAAACAGCCCAAATTCCATGCTTTTGGACGAGCAGGGGGAATTTTGTCACTGACATAACCCGAGGTTCCTCGACCGGGCACGTTCTGTCCGACCACAAGCTGTATGCTCGCACGTTCACCCACTGGCTCACACGTCCACCTGCTACTCCATCGATGGGCGGGCGCCACACACGGGGCCAGCGAGGCCTGGCGGCGGTGCCCGAGGGCGGTGGCGGGATCTCGATCCCACAACGCAGCCCCACTTAGTCTCGACTCCTGGCTCCCTCGCGGAGTCGGCTTTGTTCCGGGCGCCGCATGGCCTGCCCGCCCGCTCGTCGCCCGCGCCGCGAGCTACGCTCGGCGCGTCGCCTCGAAGCCCGGCCAGGCC
>KV835887.1:63451-65697 GCA_001838165.1 Actinomyces sp. HMSC035G02
GCTCGGCGCGTCGCCTCGAAGCCCGGCCAGGCCCTGCAGGCCCTGCGGCGCCCTCCACAAGGCCGACGCCTGCTCAGTACGTTGTCATGGCCCTGCATGCCTGCCAACTCGGCCTACGTACAAACGAGGCCGCGACCGGTTTCCCGGCCACGGCCTCGTCAATGAATGAGCGTTAGCGCTGGATGAGCGCGACGAGCACTCGAGCGGTCACTGCCGCCACGCACACGATCGCAATGTTGCGGCCGACGGCGCGGATCTCGTCGCGGTCGATCGCGTACTCGAATTCGAACGACGGCGGCTTCAGGCCCGCCTCGATTTCGAACTTCATGCGTTCTCCTCCTCGTACTCCCACAGGTTGGGGACTCGATCTTGCTTTTCGACAAGCCAGTTCTTATCGGTAAGCATACGCGAAAGTGCCAGGCCCATACCGATAGCAACAATCGTGAACATGACCGTGAAGAGCGCACCGAGTGCCTCGTCAATCTGCTGGTTATTCAGGTACGTGAGCGCTCGGTAGAGCGGCACTCCGGGAATCATGATGACAACGGCGGGAACGGACAGCGTCACGCGCGAGAAGCGTGTCCTGCGGGCGACAAACACGGCGAGGAGACCCGCAGCAAGGGCCGCGAGGCCAACGGCTGCCGGAGCGGGGACGCCCAGCTCCAGGTGCAAGGCGATACGGCCGGTGTTGATGACGGCACCGATGATGGCTGCCGTCGCACACACGCGTTGTGGCGAGTTAAAGAGCATCGCGAACCCGTATGCCGCGACGAAGCTCGCGAGGAAGCGCAGGAGGTAATGTAGCCATGGAACGAGCGACACACCGTACTCGGGGGTCACAGACCATCCGAAGATAGCGGAGATCGCCCACACGGCCACACCCGCCGACGCGACAAGCATCGCGACGTAGACGAGGCGCCCGAGACCGCCCTGGAAGTCTTGTCGGACGAGATCGATCAAGCCCGTGACAAGCGGGAAGCCGGGAACCAGGAACAGCAGTGCGGAAATAAAGCCTGCCTGGTGGGTCGACTCGATGCCAAGGAAGTGCTGAGCCGGAGCAACCAACAGGATGTAGATCATCGCGGCAAGAGCACCGCAAGCCATCCACACACCGAAGTGGTTCATGTGCCGGACAAGCATCTGACGACGCAGCGCCTGGCCGAAGAACGACGCCACGGCCACAGCAGAGCACTCAACCCACCCCCCACCGTTGAGGAACGCGAACGCCGCACACGCAAGGCCCGATGCGAGCGCATTCGAGAACCAGTCGTAGAGACCCGGAACCTTCGCGATCTTGTCGAGCTCATCGGACACGTCCTCAACGCGCACGGACTTGCCGTGGAGCGAAGCGACGTAGTTATTGATGCGGTCGATCTTGTCTGCGTTCACGCCCATGAGGCGCTGCTCGGCGAGCTCCGTGCGGAATGTACCGTTGGCGTACGCCGTCGCAATGATCTCAGTGTACGTGACCTGCGCGCGATGCTCAGAAATACCCACCGCCCGGGCGACGTCCGCCATGGACTTCTTCACGCGGTAGGCGCTCGCTCCGAAGGACAGAAGCATCTGCCCGAGCCGGAGCACAACCTGGGACTGATGAGCGAGGCGGTCGTGGGCCGCCATACGTTGAGCAAGAACCTCGTCCTTCCCACCGTGTCGGTGGGGCGAGTCTGGTTGATGTGCAGAAGTGACCATGGGAATAGCATCGCACGACTCATACCGTTTTGAGGGCGACGTTGGTCCGTGACGTGTGTTTTTTCATCTGGTGGACAGGCAACAGCATACGGATGGAGCACTGAGACGAGGCATGGGCTGGGCACGCCGGCACGGATTCCCCGGGCGTGGATACACCGCGACAGCAAGCGAACGAAACGGGGTGCCACTATGGCACCCAATGACCGCAAACGGCGGCATCGATAACGTGAATGACCCGAGGGATTGAACGTATAGAAGGAGCGGCCAGAAACCCGAAGGTTTCTGGCCGCTCCCCATCAGTGTGTTGTGGCGGTGTCCTACTCTCCCACAACCTGGCGGTTGCAGTACCATTGGCGCTGCCGGGCTTAGCTTCCAGGTTCGGAATGGAGGCTGGGCGTTTCCCCGGTGCTATGACCACCACAAGATTTGGTGTTCAACACTGTTCCCCCGCCGTGGTTTGGTGGGGGGTGTGGGTTGATCGTGGTTTGTATAGTGGTTGCGGCTGGTTTTACTTGTCTGGTTTTTGCTCTCACCCGAACGTGTTGTTTGGGTGG
>KV835888.1:0-19064 GCA_001838165.1 Actinomyces sp. HMSC035G02
CAATTTCGATGTCCAAGAAACGGGAGGCAGTTCAGGACGAGGCCGGGGCTTCGTCATGCCCGGAAAACCGTGCTATTTGGGGTGTGATGCCCGTCCATATGGTGCACGTTTAACCGTGAGCAGGGTCGCATGCTGGGACGAATTGCGGTCGTGCTTGAAGTTGGTTTGTGTCGATCCTTGTATGCGTGTAACCTTGAGCTTTCGCACTGTATGGGTCGGTTTTGCTCGCCAGCTGGTAGAATAGTTGTGCTATCCACGCAAGCACCCAGGAGTCCATCCATGTCGTTTGAAATCGGTCAGACGGTCGTCTACCCGCACCACGGCGCAGCCACGATCGAAGAGGTCATGACGCGAACCATTCGTGGTGAGGAGCGGACGTACCTGAAGCTGCGTGTGAACCAGGGCGATCTTGAGATTCAGGTTCCCGCCGAGAACGTCGACATGGTCGGCGTTCGCGACATCGTCGACGAGGACGGCCTCGAAGAGGTCCTGTCCGTCCTGCGCGCCCCCTACATTGAGGAACCCACCAACTGGTCGCGCCGCTTCAAGGCGAACCAGGAGAAGATCGCCACCGGCGACATTGTGAAGGTCGCCGAGGTCGTGCGTGACCTGACCCGCCGCGACGACCTGAAGAAGCTGTCCACGGGCGAGAAGCGCATGCTGACGAAGGCCCGCGGTATCCTCACCTCCGAGCTGGCCCTGGCACGCAACATCGAAAAGTCCGCCGCCGCCGAGCGCCTCGACGCCGTCCTGGCCGAGGGGCGTATCGAAGTCGAAGAAGATGCCGTCGAAGAGTGAAGCTCGCGCGGTCCTGACGGCCGCCGGCTCCGGCTCTCGCCTCGGCTGCGAGGGGCCGAAAGCCCTCGTTGAACTCTCGGGTCGCCCCCTTGTCTGGTGGGCGGCCCGCGGCCTACGCGCCGGGGGAGTGGGCGCGATCGTCGTGACGGCCCCGGCCTCGTCGATCGAGGAATTTCGCAGCGCCCTGTCCGATATTGACGACCTGACCGTCGTCGCTGGCTCCGATCGCTCGCGTCAGGAATCGGTGGCCCTCGGCCTGGCTGCGCTCGGGAGGTGCGAGGCGGACACGGTCGTCCTCGTGCACGACGCGGCGCGGCCCCTGACGCCCCCGCAGGTCACGACTCGCGTCATCGACGCGGTTGTCGGCGGCGCGGGCGCGGTCATCCCGGTCCTGCCCGTCACCGACACCCTCAAGACGGTGGACGCCTCCGGCGTGGTCGTCGGCACGCCTTGCCGCTCTGACATGGCGGCCGTGCAGACCCCGCAGGGCTTCCGCTGGGACGTCCTCATTCGCGCGCACGAGGCGGGTGCGTCCCTGGGTGCGGACGAGGCCCGGGCGGCCACGGACGACGCCGGCCTCGTCGAGGCGATCGGCGGGACCGTGCACACGGTCGCGGGCGACGAACGATCCATGAAGGTTACGCGCCCCCTCGACCTGGCGCTCGCGCAGATCCTCGTCGCCGAGTAAACGAGCGCCTCAAGGTACTCTCCGGCTCGCGGCGTGGTGTGCGCGTTGCTCGCGCCTCAGCGCGGCCAGAGCTCGGGGTTGTCTGAGACGAGCGCGCGCACCACGTCGACGCCGCCCGCAGTGGCCAGGATGCCACGGCGCTCGGGGTTGCAAACGAAATAACCGATGGTTCGCTGGAGTTGATCCTGCGTCCAGTCCAGGCACGTGATGTCAATGAGCGTGGGCACCGGGCTCGCCGTGGTCATGATGTGCGCCCTTTGAATGACGTCGGCCCTCACGGTCGGGTAGTCGATGGCTGTGACGTAGGGGGCCTGATCCCAGGAGATGCGGATCGGTGTGGGGGAGGGTAGGGGGTGGAACTCTAGGTAGGTTGGGGTGAACGTTAGAATTGGGCCGCCGTGGATGTTGCTGGGCTTGTATGCGGAGCGGCTGTGTACTACCACGGCAATCACAGTAATAATGCTGGCGCTCACGATGGTGACGGCATCGAGGGCAAGTAGCAGGGCAGTGAGGCCGGAGGAGAAGGTCGAGGTCCGCTCCAGCGCACATCCGATGAGGGCGAAGGGGAACATAGACAGACACGTGCAGAAGAACAACGTGTTCACGTTGATGGGTAGCCTCAGATAGGCGACGGACACGGCCCCGTCGGAGTGCGCGAGGGATGGGCCCCGACGAATCCTGCGAGCCAAAGCGAAGGCGAAGTAAAACAATGACAACGCCATGCCGGTAAGCCAGGCAACACCGAGCACGAAGATGCTCAGGGGTGCCAACCAGACAACGGTCATCCAGCCCAGCGCGACGATGCTTGCGCAGAAAGCATAGATGAGCGTGACTGCTAGCGATGCCCCATTCGGGCTTATCTGGTACTTGTAGGAAAGCAGCATCGTCCTTCAATCTCCCGTGGGTTCACTGTCAGGGTATCGGCTGGTTGGTGAAATCCCCAAGTGGCTGCGCGCGTCAGGGGGCCGTCAGGAGCGAACGCACGAGCTGGGCGCCCTCCGGCCGACCGAGCTTCGCGCGTTCCTCCGGCTTGTCGACGAAGTAGTCGATGAGGCGCCGCAGCAGAACGAAGCGCATGGGGGATCCCGTCATATCAAAGACGAGGTTTTCGTCGAGTCCGTCAGCGGAGACATGCATATGCATGCACGGGAAGAAGGCATAATCCTCCGCGGTGAAACCTTCAATGCGGGGGTGCATGTCCCACGGGATAGGGGTCGGGGAGCTGTCTGTGAGCGGGTGAATCTCCATATGATCGGGCGAGAACACGATGAATGGGCCGCGGTGAATACAAGAGGGGCGCCACGGATTGATGACGCACAGCATGAAACAAATTGCTGATAGGAGGAATCCGCAGAAAATATGAATGATCGCGTGCACGATCGGGACCTGAAGTGCTAGCTCGACGATGAGGGAGATCGGTCCGGCGGTGATTCCGAAAGCGTAGGAGTAACGACGCACACGAACCTGAATAAGGGATGGATAGAGTGCCATTCCTCGTGGCTTCGCGTGCACGACCGGCCCCCTGCGACGGCGAACGGACTCCATGATGCCGATCATGAGGGATGCTGGGCACAGCAACAGACAATAGAAAAACAACAAGACGAGCAAGCTGGGCGGCAGAATCCCACCTAAGAAATACAAGACGATCACCGCGACGGGACAAGCGGCTGCGATGAAATACCAGTTGAGGGGCTCCATTTGGCGCCCGCCGGCAACGGGAACGCTCAACATAGGGCTTTGCTCCATCGTCTTCTCCTTCCAGGGTGACATACCAGCATATGACATGTGGTCAGGTCGCGCTGGCGGTTCCCCGGCCTCGTCGTGGGGATCCAACGAGAGGTTGGGGGTGGCTGCGTCTCAGGCGTTCGGGTCTTGCCCTCGCAGGAGCGCTCGCACCACGTCGACGCCGGTCTCGGTGCCGAGAACGCGCCGCCGCCGGGGGTTGGAGGCGAAATAGTCAATAAGTCGCTCGATCGCGACGTAGGAGAGTCCCGGGTCGCTGAAGCGAAGCCATAGGACGCCATCTTCGTCATCTTTGGTGCAGTGAATGGCGGTCGCTCCCTTGATGGTCTCGCCCATGCCAACGATATAGCTCCAGGCGACCGTCTCGATACGAGGGACGAAGTCTTTCTCGGCGATTGCGAACCCGTCGGGGACGAGAACAATCATTTGCACATGTGCGCCATGTTCACGCGGAAAGTAAACTTCTGGGACTTTCACGAGAAGGTAGATGATGAAAAAGCCCGTGCCGAGCGACATGAGGAAACCGTTTTTTGTGCTCGAGGAGAATGCGAGAGGAATGAGGGAGATAGCAATGCCGCTCAATCCCCATGCGATGCCGGCAGCGCGACTCCGGGCAAAGGTGGTGTCCCCGGTGATCAGCAGCTCGGTGACCGTGCGTTGCTCCTGGCGCGACGTAGTGGCAGTGACCCTCGGCGAGCGGCTGGGTGCTCGCGCGTAGGCAACGGCGGCTGGAATGAAGGCGACGAGGAGGATGCAGACGATAGCGAGCCCGTGACTCAGGCCGAGGGCGGGGAAGCCGAGCGCGATGAGGGCAGCGAGGACGAGTGCTGCCGCGACTCCGATGACATAGAAGCACGTGGGGACGATCCACGCTCGGCGGATGATGGCGTCCGCTTGGCTCGGGGTCAGAGGTCGGCGGATGAGCGTCAGGGGGAGCATGGGCTAGCCCGCCGTTAGGATGTCGGTGACGAGCTGTGGGCCCTGCGGTGTTCCGAGCGTTGTTCGATCCTCGGGATGGGCGACAAAGTGGTTGATGAGCCGCGCTAGTTGCCAGTAGCAGATGGGCATCCCCCTCATCTCGAAAACGAGCGCATCCTCGGAGTCTCGGGTGGATACGTGCATCAACTGATGCGGCTCATTGGCGGCGACGAAAAGCTCGAAACCCTCAATCTGGGGATTGCGATCCCAGCCGATACGTGTCGGGTTGTCGTGCAGGAGGGGCTGAATTGACAGCTGATCGGGGCCGAGCGTGATCAGCGGTGACCGGTGGATGCGTGAGGGGCGATACTCCGTCATCTTGAGCATTGTGTATCCGAGGAATGAATACGAAAAGCCGAGGATCAAGCCGCTGATGGCGTCTGGATGAATGAGGAACAGAAGGAGGGCGATGGGGCCGCAGCTCATCAAGAAAAAAGAGCTGATCGACGAAACATGGAAGGGAAAAACAAAGGGGTAGAGAGCAAGCCCTTCCGGCTCGACGTGCATGAGGACCCCCCGGCGCTGTCGAGCGATCTCTGCGAAGCCGAGTGTCAGGAAAACGAGCGCGAGGAGAATCGGGACTGCGACGAAAAAGAACGTGTAGGCGATCGGAAAAACACCGCGCATGTAGAAAAAGAAAACTGCAAAACCGGCGCAAATGGCAGCGGTAACAAAGGACGTGCGCGCCTGCGACAGTCGTTCGTCCGCATCGGACACGCTACGCAATGATCCTTCTGCCATCATCGGCCTCCTTTCTGGGTGACATCCCAGCATATGACATGTGGTCAGGTCGCGCTGGCGGTTCCCCGGCCTCGTCCCGGGGGCGGCCCGAGGAGAGCGTGAGCTACGAAACGTGGTAGGTTCACCCTGGACGCACACGCGCCTCCGAGCACTCCCCATCGAAGGAGCCCGATTCCATGAGCACAACGCCCGCCGCCCGCCGCCGCGTGATCACGCGCCAAGTCGTCGAATGGGCGGCTTGGGACTGGGGCAGCGCCGCCTTCAACGCGGTCGCCACGACCTTCGTGTTCACGACCTACCTGACCAGCGACGGCGTCTTCACCGACTCGGGCACGGCCTCGACCTGGCTGAGCAACGGCATGACGATCGCGGGCCTGTTCATCGCCCTGCTGGCCCCCATCACGGGCCAGCGCGCTGATCGACGAGGCCGGGGCGGAGTCTGGCTCGGATGGTTCACCGGCTTGGTCGTCGCCTGCATGCTCGCGATGTACTTCGTGCACCCCGAGTCGGTCCTCGGACCCAAGGGCGCCCTGATGCTCGGCATCGCCCTGCTGGGCCTGGGTAATGTGTTCTTCGAGTTCGCGTCCGTGAACTACAACGCGATGCTCAACCACCTGGGCGAGAAGGAGGACCGCGGCAAGATCTCGGGCTTCGGCTGGGCGTCCGGCTATATCGGCGGCATCGTCCTGCTGCTCATCCTCTACGTGGGCCTCATCGGCGCGAACCTGCTGGGCGTGCCCACGGACGAGTACCTGCCGATCCGTATTTCCATGGTGATCGCCGCCCTGTGGCTCGGCGGCTTCGCGATCCCCGTCATCCTCCACCCGCCGGTGCCCAAGAAGGTCCACACCGGTGGCGATCACGAGTCCATCCTCGACTCCTATAAGCTCCTATGGCGCACGGTGCGCACCCTGAAGAACGAGGCCCCGCACACCCTCTTCTTCCTCATCGCCTCCGCCGTCTTCCGCGACGGCCTCGCCGGCGTCTTCACCTTTGGCGCGGTGCTGGCCAAGACCGCCTTCGGTTTCACCGCCGGACAGGTCATGATCTTCGCGATCGCCGCGAATATCGTCGCCGGCCTCGCGACCGTCGCCTTCGGATGGGTCGACGACAAGATCGGCCCGAAGAAGGTCATCATCCTGTCCCTGTGTGCGATGGTCGTCGCCGGCTTCGGCGTCTTCTTCCTGCACGCCCGAGGCCCCGCTGTCTTCTGGAGCCTCGGACTGGTCCTGTGCGTCTTCGTCGGACCCACGCAGTCCGCGTCCCGCTCTTTCCTGTCGCGCATCATCCCCGCTGGCCGCGAGGGCGAGGTCTTCGGCCTCTACGCGACGACCGGCCGCGCCGTGTCCTTCATGGCGCCCGCCATGTACAGCCTCTTCCTCATGCTCGGCAAGCGCATGACCCCCGCCGGCGAGGACTACACCTACTGGGGCATCCTCGGCATCATGCTGATCCTCGGCGTCGGCCTGGCCCTCACGATCCCCGTGAAGGCGGACCGCGCGACGCTCCACCACATGGAGGGCTGAGCGCCCAGGGGCACGAAGCCGTCCAGGCGTGCCCCGGCCTCGTCCACGAGGCGCGCGCCGCGGGCTGGCGGCAGCGTCAACTGTCGGCGCGGAGTTTCTATCACACCGGCGCGCCGGGCAGTACCGGTTGGTCACGTCGGCGTCGTCAGGAGGAAGCCGGAACGAAGGCCGTGACTCCCGTCTTGCTGGCGCCGATCAGCATGTCGTCGAAGACCCACGTGTGCGATTCCGCGGCGTCAAGCTCGGCAGAGTTGAAGTTCTTATTCGTCGCCGTGTTGAAGAAGTAGCTGCCCTTTGGCGCGAGGGAGAAGTCGCGGATGTACATGGCCGATCCATCGGCGCTCGCGCGCACGTCTTTAACCAGGAAGATACAACTGTCGGTCTGGTACGGACGGATGTTGTCGGGGACCGAGACCGTGCGCGTCGACGCGTCGGAGGTCAGGGTGAGCTCCAGCGTGGCGCAGTCATTGCTCGTCATCTCAACAACGCCCGTCGTCCATGAGGCGGTCTTGTCCTTCGTGAAGAAGTCACTGAGCTGCGCCAGCGTCGGAGCTCCTCCATCGCGCGTGGGCTGCGTGACGTACCGGTTTTGGTTGAAGGTCCCCCGAAGGTCGCCGACGCTATCGTAGGCGTACTTAGTATTGAGCCATGGATCTACGATGACACCGTCGCTTGCCTGGACGAGGGCGTAGGAGGTTGTGTCGTCATCTGGATCGGCCAGGTTCGTGAGCTCGCCGGTGCGGACGTTGAGGAGCTGGGGGACCTCGGCGTGGTCGGGGACAATGAGAATCGAGGCCTGTTCGCCGCTGCCGATAAGGGCGCTGTCTGGGGCCGTGTAGTTCATGTGACCCAGCCCGAAGGAGCTCTGTTTCACCGTCGTAGCTTTCCAGACCTCAGTCCACTCGCCGGAGTCCTGCGACCAGCCCGTGCAGTAGCCGTCGGTGAGGCAGGTGACCACGATGCCCTCGGAGATGCCCATGGGGTATGCCTCGCCCCAGGGGGCCTGGGTTATCGTCCCCGTCGCCTTATCGATAACGAGGTCGCGGAAAAAGAGCAGATCGTCATCCCAGACGAACTGAGGAGTGAAGGTTTCGTACGCGCGCGTCGACGTCTCAGCGTTCGTTTCCCACAGGAGCCTCGGCTCGGTTCCAGACACGTCGTAGGCCATGACCGTCACGCTCCGGCTCCGCGCCGTCGTCGGCCGATCGGAGAAGGCGAGGTAGAGAGTCGACCCCTCAGCGTGGACGTGCGGGGCGAAGGTAAACCTCTTGGGGTCGATGGGGATCGTCCATGCGACCGCGATCCCCGACGTCCACTCGGGCGACAGGGAGTGAGTGTTGAGCGCTGTTCCGCGGTATCCGGGCTCGCGGACCGGCTCGCCCGCCTGCTGTGAGAACCAGCGGAAAAAGGACGTCCCAATCACGATCGCGACGACACAGGCACAGGCGATCAGGATTAGGTGCAGGTGCTTTTTCACGGGGCTAACGGATTCGTCGGAATCCTCGTGAGGCTCCGGTGCGTGTCCGTGGGTGATCGATTCGTGCTCGCCCGCGTCCTCGGCTGGGGACGAGGCCGGGGCTTGGATCGCTGGGCCGGGCGCGGTCGGCGCGGCGTCCGTTTCCGCCTGGCCAGCCACGGCCTCGTCGCCGGGCATGGGCGGAGCGAACCTGAGGAACTCCTCGATGTCGGGCAGGGGCGCCAGGTCCGGCAGGGGCGCGACGTCCGCCCCCGGGACGCCTGCCTCCGATGTGCCGGTGTCTGCCTGGCCAGCCACGGCCTCGTTGCCGGACGTGGGTGGAGCGAACCTGAGGAGCTCCTCGATGTCGGGCAGGGGCGCCAGGTCCGGCAGCGGCGCGAGCTCGGGCAGCGGCGCGAAACCCATGTGCCCCGCGGTCTCGTCCCCACTCTCGCCCGAGGGGAGGGGCTGCGTCCCGTCGGGCGGGGACCAACGCAAGTCGTCATTGCTCATGGGGCGTTTGTACCACACGCGCGTGCCGGCTGGCGCGGATTGGCCGCCACGGCCCCAGACGATACGTCCCCGACGCGACCGAGCAAGTCTCAGGCGTCGGGGACGATCCTTTGTCGATCCGCTTACTTGCGGTCGGGCGTGAAGGCGATAATCGATCCGCTGCGAGCTCCGACGAGCAGGTCGTCGTAGATCCACACGAGGTTCGTAGTCTCGTTCAGGTCCTGCGACACGTACGTCATCGGGTCCTCGGCGTTGAAGAAGAACGAGTCCGTGAGGCCCCGGATGTACAGTGCCTTGCCGTCGGAGCTGGCGCGCACTTGAGCGAGGGACCATCCCTCGTCCCCTCGGGCTTCACGGAATGACTCGCCGGGGTTGAGCGTGAGGTTCTTCCCGTTGTGGAGAGTAAGTGACAGGAGATAGCCGTTGTCATCCTTGGAATAGGGGCGCTCCAGAGCGCCAGACGTCCACCTGGTGGTGCCCTTCCTCAAGAAGGCTCCGACGTCGTCCACGCTCGGGAAATCGCGGTCGGTTGTTGGTGCCTTGTCGAGCTCCCAACCGGCGTCGAATGTGCCGACAACCTGGCCCGAGGTGTTGTAGGCGGTGGTTTCATTCTCTCCGGCCACGAGGACTCCATCGCTCGCCAGGGTGACCCTTGAGGCGAACGGGACGCTCGTGGAAGGGGCGTCCCCGAGGGTCGTGAGTGCTCCCGTGGCCGGGTTGATGATCTGTGGGGCGTGGTGGGCCTCGTCGACGGGGACGACCACGGCGGCATCCGTGCCGGAGCCGATGACGGCCGTCGTGGGCTGTGTCAGTGCCGTGTGGGAAATCCCCGCGCGGCGCTGGGGCGAGGTCTGAGTGGTCCAGATCGTCGTCCACTCTCCCGAGTCGCGGGACCATCCGGAGCACGAGCTGAAGGTGTCGCACGTGACAAGGACTCCACCTGCCACACCCATCGGGAGGTCGACGCCCCAGGGGGCCTGCGACTGCTGGCCGGTTGAGCGATCGACGATGATGTTGCTGAGAAGAATCTCGTCCTGGGTCAAGATGGAGGACGGGAATGCCTCGGCTCGCATCCGAGACGGCAGCGGTCCGGTCGTGCTCCACTGAGCGACCGGCTCGGTGCCCGAGACGTCGTAGGCGGACACGGTGGCCACGGCCTCGGCGCCGCTTCCGAAGGACGCCGCGTACAGTGTCGAACCTTCGGCGATCAGCTGCGCGGGCAGGAAGGAATCGTCTTGAACGGGGAGCGTCCACGCCGTCGCAAAACCCGACGCCCACGCGCTTGACAGCGTGTTCGTGCGGGTGGCCTGTCCGTGGTAGCCGATCACGTCCGTCCGGGCGCTCTGTTCAGGGCCGGTGTAGTGCGGAGGGGGAGTTGCCGCCGGGCCGGGGAGCTGGAGGGCGCTCGTGCTCAGTGAGAACGAGGCGGAAGTGCCGAGGATCGAGACGAAAGCGATACCGAGCAGAAAGAAACGCGTCTTTCGCGAGGGTACGGATGCCGGGAAGGAGGTCCCGTACTGGGGATCGTTGGTGCTCACAAGCTGTGCCTTTTCTGTCGTTGCCCGATGCGAGGGAGTCACGAGGCCTTCGGCGTGAATGCCACGATGCCGTCGATCGTCACGCCGACGGCCAGGTCGTCGAATGCCCAGGAGAGGTGCTCCGCGTCGTGGAATTCCTCCGATCCGTGTCCCACTCCGCTCGCCGTGTCGAAGAAGAACCTGTCGCCCCTATCGGCGTGATCGACGGACTCGACGTACACGACCGACGTGTCGGCGCTGGCTCGAACCTCGGAGGGCCAAAAAGTGCTGACGTAGTGATGCTGGTCGTTATTCCCGGGATCAAGAGTGAAGGGCGGGCGCCCGTCGCTCGGCGTCACCGTGAGGCTGAAGGGAGTGCCGGGTGCCGCCTGTGCCGGGGCTGTTACCGACGCGTTCGTCCACGCCGGACGGGCGCCGCTCAGGAATTCTCCGAGTTCGGCCGTGGTTGGCATGCGTCCGTCGAGCGTCGGCATTCTCTTCATCTGCTTGTAGGCCTGGGTCCCCGTGATGAAGCCATCGGCGTCGTACGTGACGAAGAGGTCATCGTTGAAAACCAGGAGCCCGTCGCTGGTAACAGCAAACGACGCAACGTTGTTCTGCTTGTCCCTGAAGGGGCTCTTGGAGCCAACGTCCGTGAGCCGCCCGGTTCGCGGATCGAGGAGCTGGGCCAGGTGTGTCGGCGAATTGACGGGCAGGACGACCGCCTGGTGCTCTCCGGTGCCGATCACGGGTGTATCGGGGTAGGTGAGCTTGTCTAACGTGAACAGGGCTCCGTTTTGGCTGGCAGTGGTTGTCTCCCACTGGCGCACCCACGATGAGGCCTCCTGCGTCCAGCCTGAGCACGCCTGTTTCTTATCACAGGCTACGACGATGCCGTCAACGGCCGCGAGCGCCTCCGACCCCTCCCAGGGGGCCGAGGACTGCGCCCCCGACGCTTTGTCGATGACGATGCTGCCGACGATGAACTGATCCCCGTCGGACACGAAGCTGGGGCGCCCGAACGACT
Organism: Actinomyces sp. HMSC035G02; assembly: GCA_001838165.1. Taxonomy (GTDB): domain Bacteria; phylum Actinomycetota; class Actinomycetes; order Actinomycetales; family Actinomycetaceae; genus Pauljensenia. Next base: position 10,988 of record KV835888.1, read on the forward strand.
CGGGGAGGGGGCCCGTCGTGCGCCAGAGCTCGCGCGGCTGCTCGGAAGAGATGTCGAAGGCCGCGGCGGTGACCTGGCGGGCGGTGGGATTGGGGTCTTCGAAGAGGGCGTACAGGGTGGTGTCCTCCACGGTCGTGAGTGCCCGGGAGCCATACGTCGTCGAGGGGAAGGGGATCCTCCATGCCGTCTCGACGCCCGAGGCCCAGGCGGGGGAGATCGTTCCCGTGCTCGTCGCGTCCCCGGAGTACCCGACGGTGGGCATCGAGGCAAATGAACGCTGCTTGTCCGTTGTCGAGGGTGGCGACGTGAGCCAGTTGATGCCGAAGACTGCGGTCATGGCGACGGCGGACAGAAGCACTGCGAGAAGGACCGCTGTCGCGCGGCTCTTCGGGCGAGGCCGGGGCGGGCCGGGCAGGGGAACGGCGTGCGCCGCGCTCAGTGAGTCGGTGCCTTCCTCGTGGGCGGGTACACCGGTGCCCGTGTGATCGTCATTGGTCATGAGTAGTTTCTATCACAGGGCGGTGTCGGTGTGGTAACCGGATGGTGACCTCAGGAGGACGCCGGGACGAACGCCTTGATGCCGCTCTTGGTCATGCCGATAAGCATGTCGTCGAAGACCCACATGGTCTGTCTTGGCATGTTGAGTTCGTTCGACGTGTAGGTGTGTCCGTTGACGGCATCGATGAAGTACCGGTTCTTATCCTGGTAGGTGAAGGTGTCGGCGTAGAGAACCGAAGCATCCGCGCTGACGCGGACCTCCTTCGGGCTGAAGATGCACGTGCTGGTCATGTATGGGCTCAGCACGCCGGGGACCGGAGTCGTGCGCGTCGACCCGTCGGAGGTGAGGGTGACCTGGATGGAACAGTCGTCCTTATCCACGAGGCCTACCGTTCCTGTCGCCCAATTCGCGGTCTTCTTCGTCATGAAGGTCTTGATGTCAGCGGTGCTCGGCTGGTTGCCGTCACGGCTGACTGCGGGTAGACGCAGATATTCATCGTTTGAGTATGTGGATTGGCGGGCCCCCGAGCTGTCGGTGAGGAACCCCTGCTTCTTGCTGACGTCGGTGATGACGAAGCCGTCGGTCGCCACCTCAACGTATTGGCCCAAGCCTGACTGGGCGGGGCTGGGCAGGTACGTTGTCTTACCGGTATGGATGTTGATGATCTGCGGGGTTTCCTGATAGCTGGAGGGGACCAAGACGGAGGCGAGTTCACCCGTGCCGGAGCGTGTGGTGCCTGCGGGCGCATAGTCCAAACCCTGGTTACTCAACCCGTAGGACGTCTGTGGATTCGTTGTCGTCGTCCACAGATTCGTCCACTCGCCGGAGGTTTGCATCCACCCGCGGCACGAGGATGTCGTCGAGCAGGTCACCACGATGCCGTCGGCCTGCGCGAGGGGAAAATCATCGCCCCACGGGGCCTGTGTCTGCTCGCCGGTCGCCTTGTCGATGACCACGTCGTGGAAAAAGAGCTGGGTCTCGCTCGACACGAACGCGGGTGTGTACGTCATGATCGCGGAGTTTTCCGTGGGGCCGACCGTGTCCCACAGGAGGGTGGGTTCCTCCCCGGACAGGTCGTAGGCCTGAGTTCTGACGGCGGAACCGCGCTGGCCCTCGATCGTGTCGTCGCCGGCGATGTAGAGGACCTGACCCTCGGCGAACATCTGCGGTCCGAACTGAGTCATTTCTGACGGCAGCTCGAGCGTCCACGCGGTGGCCACGCCCGAGGCCCACTGAGGCGATATTGAGTGCGTGTTCGTGGCGCTCCCGCGGTATCCGGGGGAGCGGGTCGGCAGATCCGCCGCATGCTCGCGCACCTCGGAGTCCGCCTGTGTGCTGGCGCTCGACGAGGTCTGCGTGCCCCAAGGTGTCCATGATGAACCGTCGCGAGTGGACGAGAGAAACGACGCGCCCAAGCCGATCGCGATGAGAGCGATGAACGCGATGAGGAGGTTCGGCTTTTTCTGCCTCGGGGGCACCGAGGCTCGCGGGGTCCTCGCGGGCGTGGACCCGACGGTGATGGCCGGCTGCGGTGCCTGCGTGGCTGCGGGCTGCCTCCTCGGCGAGGCCGTGGCGGCGGTCGGACGCGATTCCTGCTTGCTTCTGGACCGTTTTTGCGACGAGGCCGTGGCGGCTTTGTGGGAGGCGCTGCTCGTCTGGGCTGCTGTAGCTCCCGCCACTGCTGTAGCTCCCGCCGCGGGGGCTGCGTCCGGCTGAGGGACGTCGGCCGGCGCGGGCGGCGTGACGGTGAGGAACTGGTCGAGGTCCGGCATCGCCAGGTCCGGCATCACGATCTCTGGCATCGCCGGCTCCTGCAACGCGTCCAACTCTGGCAGCGGCGCAAGTTCGGGCAGATCTGCGAACCCCGGAAGATCCCCAAAGTCCGGGAGTGCGGGGATATCGAGCTGCGACAGGTCATCCCACGCGTCGGAAGAGTGAGTGCGTGCTGCGTCGTCGGACGTGTGGCGGAGGTCGTCGTTGCTCATAACACGTTTCTACCACGCTGCGCGCGCGGCGGCGCTCGCGGGCTACCCTTCGGCGCGCACCATGAGGGCGCTGGCAAGCGCGGCCACGCCCTCGCCTCGGCCCGTAAATCCCAGGTGATCCGAGGTCGTCGCCGACACGGTGACCGTGCCCCCGGCGATCTCGCTCATGACCGCGCAGGCCTCGGGCAGTCGCGCGGCCATACGAGGCCGGTTCCCCACGACCTGCACGGTCGCGTTGCCGAGCACCCAGCCGGCCTCGGCGGTCATGCGGCGAACCTCCTCAAGGAGCGCGCGCCCTGAGGCACCCGCCCACTCCGGGCGATCCACGCCGAACACCGTGCCGAGCTCGCCGAGCCCCGTCGCCAGCAGCATCGCGTCGCACAGTGCGTGCGCGGCCACGTCCGCGTCCGAATGACCCTCGAGAGGGCGCTCGCCCGGCCACTCCAGGCACGCGACCATCAGGGGACGCGGCGAGTCGGGTGCGGCGAACGCGTGGACGTCGACCGCTTGGCCGATGCGGAAAGGCAGATCAGTCATGAAACCAGGGTAGCGTCACGAGGAAGTCGGCGTGAAGGCGATGAGGCCCTCGTCCGTCACCCCGACCAGCAGGTCGTCGTAGACCCACGTGAGGTTCTGTGCTGCCCTCAACTCGGTCGAGGTGTGCGCCTTGTTGTTCGCCATGTCGAAGAAATAGACGCTCTGTTCCTTGTATCCGGTCTTCTGAACGAACGCGGCCGCCCCGTCGGTGCTCGCACGAGCGTGCGTGGGCGCGAACAGGCAGAAGCTCCCGTTGCCGTCTGCGATCCCCTTCATTCCCTCCGCAGAGTAGGTTGCGGCGCCAGCTGTCGTGTGCAGGGTGAGGACCTCGCACTTGTCGCCGCCCGCCTCCATCATGCCCGTCGTCCAGGGGGTCTTACCCGAGGTGAAGAACGCCTCCAGGTCACTCAGGGTCGGCACGGTGCCGTCATCCGTGTAGACCTTGTTCTTGGTATTGCGGTCAAAAGCAGAGATGAATGTGCCAGTGGCATCATACTTTTCGAGCTGGTTGGCCTTTTTGTCCACGATCAGGCCATCCGCTGTCGGATACAGTGCGGTGAGGCTCGAGCGCTGTTTGAAACGGCCCTCAGCCCCGAGTGTGGTCACGACGCCCGTGCGGGCGTTGACGATCTGCAGATTCCTGTAGTCATCGACGGGCACGATCACGGAGGCATCCTCACCTGAACCGATCGTGGGAGGCACCTCCAGCTGCCGGACTTTGGAGTGTTCCGATTGACGCCCCGTGATGGCCTGCCACAGGCGCTCCCACGAGCCGGAGGAATACGTCCACCCCGCGCAGGTCTCGTGGCCCGAACAGGTCACCAGGACGTCGTCGACCAATGCCATTGGCTGGTCGTCCTCCCACGGCCCCTCCGCCTGAATGCCCGTCGACTTCGAGACGAGGATGTTGCCGACGATCAGCCACTGGCCGGCGGAAACAATGCTGAAATTCGACGTATCAGGTGTCATCCGCACAGAACCATCCGACGATGTCCACAGCACGGTAGGTGTGGAGGAAGAGACATCGATGGCCGCGATCGAGAACGAGCTATTCGTATCGGACAGGGACACCATGTAGATCGTCGTTCCATCGGCGAACAGCCGGGTCCGCGTTCGGTTTTCCTGCTTCACGTCGCTGCGAGGATCGGCGAGAACCCATGCGGTGCTCACGCCAGCGGCCCAGTCCGACGAAAGAACGTTCGTGTTGGTGGCCGACCCCTGATACCCCTGAACGGCGATGGGGCCCCTCGTGACACTGCTGAAGGAGGGGACGGACGCCATGAGCCTTGGCACAGTGAGAACAAGGGCGACGACCGCGAGGACCGCGCCGATGATGACCTTCTTATCCAGCAGGCGCTCGTATAAGGCGTTACGAGCGAGGCGCTGCGGATCGCGCTTCCTGCGCGGAGGACGAAGGCCATTCCGGGGTGCGCTCGCGGGGGACGAGGCCTCGTCGCGAGAAGCCGACGAGCGGGGCGTCGCCGTGGTTCGCGTCGCCCCCGTGACGAGCGAGCCCAGGACTGGTTTCAACGACGAGGCGACGCTCGAGTCGCCCGCCGCGCTGCGTTGTGATTGCTCGGCGGTGCTCTGCGTCGTCGGCTCGGCTTCGGGTGCGGGGGTGGAATTCGCCTCCGGGGGAGCCCAGCGGGAAAAGTCGTTGCTCACACCACGTTTGTACCACACGCCCCGGGGGAGTCTCCCCCGATCCCATGTCCCGGCCTCGTCCATGTTTGTGACGAGGAACGGGCGCCCTCGCAGGCCACGCCCCCTCTCCGATAGGATCGACCCGTGCGCTACATTTCGACCCGACGCGGCCCCAACACGCCCACCCGTTCCTTCAGTGACATCCTCCTGGAAGGCCTCGCCCCCGACGGAGGCCTCTACCTGCCCGAGGAATACCCGACGCTGTCTCGCTCCGATCTGGACGAGCTGCGCATCGTCCTGCGCGAGGACGGGTACGCGGCCATGGCCGCCGGCATCATCTCCCTCTTCGTCGACGACATCCCCGCCGACGACCTGAGCGCGATCACCGCCCGCGCCTACCGCACCCCCGCCTTCTCCGACCCCCAGATCGTCCCCGTCGACGCCCTGGAGGGCACCGACCTGCACATCGCCCACCTCTCGAACGGCCCCACGGCCGCCTTCAAGGACATGGCGATGCAGCTCCTCGGCGAGCTCTTCGAATACGAGCTCACCCGCCGCGGCGACTGGCTCACCATCGTCGGCGCCACCTCCGGCGACACCGGCTCCTCCGCCGAGTACGCGCTGCGAGGCCGACGCGGCCTCTCCGTCGTCATGCTCACCCCCGCCGGCCGCATGACCGCCTTCCAGCGCGCCCAGATGTTCTCCCTCCTCGACGAGAACATCGTCAACGTCGCCGTCGATGGCGTGTTCGACGACTGCCAGGACCTCGTCAAGGCCGTCAACATGGACGCCGACTTCAAGGCCACCTGGCACGTGGGCGCCGTCAACTCCATCAACTGGGCGCGCCTGCTCGCCCAGGTCTGCTACTACGTCGCCACCTGGCTGCGCGTCACAGAGGAGGGGGCCGACGCCTCGTCCAAGGTGAGCGTCGTCGTGCCCTCGGGTAACTTCGGCAACGTGTGCGCCGCCCACATCGCCCGCCAGATGGGAGTGCCGCTGGGCACCCTCGTCGTCGCCACCAACGAGAACGACGTCCTCGACGAGTTCTTCCGCACCGGCGTCTACCGCCCCCGCTCCTCCGCGGACACGCTGGCCACCTCCAGCCCCTCCATGGACATCTCCAAGGCCTCGAACTTCGAGCGCTTCATCTTCGACCTGCTGGGACGCGACGGCGACGCCACCCGCGCCCTCTTCGACGAGGCCCTCGCCCGCGACGGCTACTTCGACCTGTCCGGCACCCCCGAGTTCGCCGCCCTGCGCGACACCTACGGCTTCATCTCCGGCACCTCCACGCACGCCGACCGCCTCGCCGAGATCGCGCGCACAGAAAAGGAAAGCGGCTACCTCCTCGACCCGCACACGGCCGACGGCGTGCACGTCGCCCGCGCGGTGCGCCCGCAGATCGAGGGCCCGCTCGTCGTCATGGAGACCGCGCTGCCCGTCAAGTTCGCCGACACGATCCTCGAGGCCACCGGCCACCTCCCGCCCGTGCCCGAGCGCTTCGAAGGCATCGAAGGCCGCGAAGAGCGCGTCACGGCGCTCGCCAACTCCGCCGAGGACCTCAAGGCGCTCATCCGCGAGCGCGTGCGCCCCGGCGCCTGAGTTTTCTTTCACTCGACGAGGCCCGAGCCCCCACCTGCGAACCCGTGCGGTTGCGCGGGCGGGGCCCGGGCCTCGTTACATACTCCCGGGGAGCGCCCGTTTCCTTCGCCTCCCCTCCCTGCCAGGTAGGATTGATGCCATGCTGCACCTGTACGACTCCAAGAGCGCCCGCATCCAGCCCCTGAACCCGGTCACCCCCGGCAAGGTCGGCATCTACCTGTGTGGCGCCACCGTGCAGGGATCCCCGCACGTCGGCCACCTGCGCGCCGCCGTCTCCTTCGACACCCTGATCCGCTGGCTGCGCCGCAGCGGCTACGAGGTCACCTACGTCCGCAACGTCACCGACATCGACGACAAGATCCTGAACAAGTCGGCCGAGGCCGGCTGGGACTGGTGGGCCTGGGCGTACCGCTTCGAGCGCGAGTTCACGCAGGCGTACGAGATCCTCGGGGTCGAGGCCCCGACCTACGAGCCGCGCGCCACCGGTCACATCCCCGAGCAGCTCGACCTCGTCCAGCGCCTCATCGACGCGGGCCACGCCTATTCGGACGGGCGCGGCAACGTCTACTTCGACGTCCACTCTCAGGCCGACTACGGCTCGCTCACCCGCCAGCGCCTCGCCGACATGCGTACCACCGAGGACGACGCCCAGATCGACGAGGCCGTTGAGGCCGGCAAGCGCGACCCCCGCGACTTCGCTCTCTGGAAGGCCAGTAAGCCGTCTGAGCCGGCCACGGCCTCGTGGGACAGCCCCTGGGGACGCGGCCGACCCGGCTGGCACCTCGAGTGCTCCGCCATGTCGCGTCGCTACCTCGGCGACGAATTCGACATCCACGGCGGCGGCATCGACCTGCGCTTTCCGCACCACGAGAACGAGCAGGCCCAGTCCCACGGCGCCGGCTGGCCTTTCGCGCGCCTGTGGGTCCACAACGCGTGGGTGACCACCAAGGGCGAGAAGATGTCCAAGTCGCTCGGCAACGTCCTGTCGATCGGCGCGCTCACCGAGGAATACCCGGCCGTCGCCGTGCGCTGGGCCCTGTCCACGGTCCACCACCGCTCCGCCATCGAATGGGGCGCCGAGACGCTGCCCGCCGCGCACGCCGCCTGGGAGAAGTTCTCCACGTTCGTGGCCCGCGCCATCGAGGCCGCCGGTGAGGCTCCGGCCTCCGAGATCGCCCTGGCACCCGCCGACCTGCCCGAGGCCTTCGTTGCCGCCATGGACGACGACCTCAACGTCGCTGGTGCCCTCGCGGTCCTGCACGAGCACCTGAAGGCCGGCAACGCCGCGCTGGCTGCGGGGGATGTTTCCGGGGTCTACCGCGAGCAGGTCCTGGTTCGCTCCATGCTGGATGTGCTGGGCCTCGATCCCGCCTCCGAGCAGTGGCGCGGACAGGCCGGCATCGGCGCTGGCGCCTCTGGAGCGGCTGCCGCCGAGCACTCGGCGCTGGACGCGCTGGTCCAGGCCGTGCTCGAGGAGCGGGCCGCCGCGCGTGCCGCCAAGGACTGGGCGCGCGCCGACGAGCTGCGCGACCGCCTGGCCGCCGCCGGCGTCACCGTCGCCGACGGCCGCGACGGCGCCACCTGGAGTGTTGGCTGAGCTGCGACTGAGCTGCGACTGAGGGCCGGGCTGCTTGATGCGCCCATGGGCGGCGGCCCGCCCGCTCGCCGTCCGCGCTGCGAGCTGCGCTCGGCGCGTCGGCTCGAAAACCGGCCAGGCCCCGCCGCCGCCCACGGGCACCGCAGCCTGGCCCTGCCGCCGTTTGCGCCGCGTGTTGTTGCTTGTGGCCCCACGGGTGTTCTGGGCGCCGTA
>KV835888.1:19164-31879 GCA_001838165.1 Actinomyces sp. HMSC035G02
CGTGCCCTCCGGTCCCTCCGGCGCCCTTCACACCAGTGGGGCCTGGTTGTGTTGTGTGGCTTGGCGCGTTGTTTTGGTGCCTGTCCGGGCCCCGCCACCGCCCACGGGCGCCGCAGCTCGCCCCGCGTTTCGCAGCTCGCCCCTGCCCTCCGGTCTCCTCCACAGTGGCGTGGCCACCAAGAAACCGCGTTTTTGCTTGTTGATTAGGGGTATTGCACTACTTAGGGAGGCATTGCACTACCTAGTAGCTAGTGCATTGCTGGCCTATCTAGTGCATCGCTTCCTCACGCAGCGCATTCCTGCTCATGCCCACGGGGTGTGCGGATAGGTTGTTGCTTCACGGATAGGTTATGAGCATGCGGATAGCTTATTTTCCTATCCGCGTGACGATAACCTATCCGCATCGTCACGACCTATCCGCGCAGGGGCTTTCCTCTTCTCAGTCATCGCGAAAATGCTTGTTGGAGTGAGGTGTGCACCCGATCGGGAAGATTCAACCCCTTCCGATCGGGTTGAATCCTCCCGATGGGGTTGAATCCTGCCGATCAGGTTGAGTCCTTCGGAGAGGTGTATCGCCTTCCGAGTAGTCGTGGCCTCGGTGCTGTGTCTAGCCCGGTGTTCAGAAATTTCGCACGTAATTCTCCCGCGACTCGTTCAAAACCTGAAATCACATCGTTGGAATTGCAGCGTTTTAAGGCTGTCTTAAAAAGTTACCGCTTTAAATTACGTGCGGAATTGAGGTTGGGGGCGTGGATAGGGTGCTTCAGGAGGGCTGATGCCATTGCCGCGAGAGATGATCGGTGGGCAGTGTCGTCAGCTAGGCCTCTCTACGGGCTGGGATCACCCTGCAATCGGTGCGATACCAACGGGTGCAGAGCGCCCGATGCGAGTCGAGGTCGTAACCTGATAACCAGGCGACGCCGCGAGGCGTCGCTCAGGAGGGGAGGAACAGCATGGAGTACGTGGCGCTGCTGCGCGGCATCAACGTCGGCGGCAACAACAAGGTCGTCATGAGCGAGCTGCGCGCACAAATCGCCGCCGAAGGCTTCGGACACGTGCGTACCTACATCAACAGTGGCAACCTCCTTTTCGAGACCGCGGCCGACGCCTCGCGCGAGGACGTCGCCCAGACCGTCGAGGACATCCTGGCACGCCACTACGACTTCCCGATCCGGCTGGCCCTCCTGACGGCGCAGGACTACCTCGCCCAGCTCGATGAACTGCCCGACTGGTGGCATGGCGAGGTCGCCCGGCGTGACGCCCTCTTCTACACGCGAGGCCTAGACCGCGACCACGTGCGCGAGCGCATCGAGGCCATGGAGCTCGGAGACGAGGCCGTACACTTCGGCGAGCACGCCGTGTTCTGGGGCAAGTTCGACGAGAAGAACTTCCTGAGGACCGCCTACCACAAGCGCCTCCTGCGCGAGGACTTCTATCGTCAGGTGACGATCCGCTCCGGCTCGACGGTCGAGAAGATCGCGGCCATGCTGTCGCAGGACTGAGACTCACCCTGCCCAATCGTGATTTAGGCCCCCGCGCGCGCCCCTGCGGCCCCGATGCAGCCCAAAACCCGTACGCTTGTGTCAGTTCACGAGAAAACGAGGAGACACCATGGCCTCACACAGCGGGCGCCCCGGCGCCATCCGTAAGAAGGGCACCAAGAAGGGTGCGCAGGTCGGCACCGGCGGCCACTCGCGCCGCCGCCTCGAAGGCAAGGGCCCGACCCCCAAGGCCGAGGACCGCACCTACCATCCCGCCCACAAGCGCAAGGTGAAGCGCGAGGCTCGCGAGGCTCAGGAGGCCGCGATTGCTCGCGCCCGCGCGAAGTCCTCGATCCGCATCAAGCCCGGCCACGAGCTGATCGCCGGCCGCAACCCTGTCGCCGAGGCCGCCCGCGCCTCGGTCCCGATTGAGCGCGTCTTCGTCCTCGACAACGTGAAGGACGACCGCGTGGAGGAGGTCGTGCGCCTCGCCTCGACCATGGGCGCGCCCGTGTACGAGGTCACCCGCCGCGACCTGGATGTCGCGACCGACGGAGCCGTCCACCAGGGCGTCGCCATTGAGGTGCGCGGCTACGAGTACGCCGACGCCTCGGATCTGATTGCGGGTTCTCTGCAGCAGCTGGGCCACCCGCTCCTCGTCGCCCTCGACCAGGTGACGGACCCCCACAACCTGGGCGCGGTCCTGCGCAGCGCCGGCGCGTTTGGTGCGGACGGCGTCATCATCCCCGAGCGTCGCAGCGCGGGCGTCAACACGACCGCGTGGAAGGTGTCGGCCGGTGCGGCCGCCCGCGTGCCCGTGGCTCGTGCGACGAACCTTGTGCGCGCCCTCGAAGAGGCTAAGCAGGCCGGCTATTTCGTGGTCGGCCTGGACGGTGGAGGTGACGCGCCCCTGCGTGGCCTGTCGCTGGCGGACGGCCCCCTCGTGGTCGTGACCGGTGCCGAGGGCGCGGGCTTGTCCCGCCTCGTGCGTGAGACCTGCGATCAGATCGTGTCGATCCCGATCGCGTCGACCGTCGAGTCCCTCAACGCGGCTGTTGCTACGGGCATCGCCCTGTACGAGGTGGCCTCCCTGCGAGCGCAGGGCTGAGCCTTCCGAACCATCTGTTGTCTCGCCGTGGGTGCGCGTTAGCGCCTGCGGCGAGACTCTTTTTTGGCGGCTTGGCGCATTGCGATCACGTTCCGTCCCGCGAAGAGGTGGTCTGTTGGTAGATCGCCCTCAAAGAGGAGCTCTGGCTGCGCGAGCAGTAGCTCATCGAGCTGCAGCGTGACGGCGAGGTCCTGGAGGTAGTGGCCGACGTCTTCCTTGGTGGTGGGGGTGTTGCGCTGGCTTACCCGGGTGTCGAAGCACCACACCTCGCTCGCGGGACGCCCTTCGGCCGACCAGGGTCGCGCTGCGATGAGGATCCGCGACGTCTGATAGCGAGCGGTTGCGGCAGGCTGCGAGGCAGGTTGCGAGGCAGACTGGGGGAACAGGTCGCTGCGCGCAATTGAGTCAGTCACGGTGGAGAATAGCGCGCCCATCGTATCGAGGCCGTCCGCGATCTCGGTGCCCACCCACCCCTGCTGGGCGAGCTGCTCGCGCATCCCCGGAGTCTCCACCGGGGTGCTTCTCCACCTCGACGCCCAGTAGTTGATGCAGCGAGTGACCGCCTCGTGCGGAGCAGTTGCGACGAGCGCGTGCAGATACCTGCGACGGAAGACGAGGCGGCGCAGCGAGAAACCGGGGGTCATGAGCTGCCTCCTCGTGCACGACCTGTGTCAGCGCATCAGCACGGTAGCGACGCAAACGAGATGCGCTGTGGCGTCAGGATACTATTGTGTGGGACTCCCCGGGGATCGACGAGGCATGGGAATCCCCGTGCTGGTCGGCCGGAGGAGGGAGGCTACCCCCGGCTCTTCTTCGCAGCCTTGCGCATTGCCGTGAGCTCAGGGAGTGAGAGGGGGACGTCTGAGGGGATATCCCAGCGATTGAGGTGACGGGCGGGTGCAGTCATGATGCCCTGTGCGTTGAAGGACTCTTCGAGTGAGTGCATCGACGATTCAGCGTAACTGTTTTCGAGGCCGCTGAGATTCATCCGTGTTGCCCAATCAGTGAGGCACCATAGTTCGGTCACCGGACTCGATTCGCTCTCGACTGTGCGCGCGATGATATCCACGTAAACCTTGGTGATGGCAGCTCGCTTGATTCGGTCGGGCACGAGAGAGGGGGCATGTGACAAGAGGCGTCGGTATGAGCGTGTCTCGAAGAGAACATTAGTCAGGAATGCGCGACCGCTGTGTCCGATGATCAGTTCCGTTCCGGTCCATCCCCGCTGCTTGAATTGCTCTTGCATGCCGGTACTGGTGCGGCGGGCCCCCTTCGTATTCCAGAGGCCGACGCAGCGGGAGACGGCATCGGACGGGGACGCTGACAGCTGAAAAACGGTGATGGCGCTGAAAGATTCGTTGAATCCTAGCTGCATACTTGAGATGAAAGAGTTCATCGTGATTCCCCGTTGTCGTGGTGGTGCTGTTGCTTCTTCATTGCTTCGCTGTCCATGATGCCTTCTCCTGCTGCGGGTCGAGCGCGACCTTGGCGTAGAAGTACCTGCGACGGAAGACCATTCGGCGCAGGGAGAAACCGGGGGTCATGACCGCTCCTTCGATGGGAGGAACTTGGCGACGGGATCGAGGAAGCTACCCCGCATCTGGGAGATGTTGGCGGGGGAGAGGGGGTGCTCCTCGGGTAGTTCCTCACCGTCGACGAGGCGCGGGGGAGCCAGGAGGACGCCCTGCTGGTGCAGGGCCGTGTGCAGGTACTCGAAGACACGGGCGAAGGGATCTTTTCCGGGGCGGGCACGCTGAATCGCCGTGTCCCAGGGGAAACACCACAGCTCGGTGCTGGCCTGTTCGGCGTCCGGCATCGGGCGGGCAGCGATGATGATCGTCGTCTTGTTGAGGTGACGCAGCTGCGCGCGCACCGCCTTCGACGTCAGGTAGACGGCGAGGCCTCCCAAGAAGAGGCCCGGGGCAATCTCGCCAAGCTCCAGGAAAGTGTCGTCGAAGCGTCTGCGCGAGGTCGTGGTCTGCCCGGGCATGACCGTGACCTCGGTGCCTGACCAGCCGATGTCCGCGAAACGCTTGCACATCGTGGTTGACTCGCGCTTGATGCCGATGACTCGCCAGAACTGGGCGCAGCGCGCGACGGCTTCCGCCGGCGGACACGACACGGTGTACACCGTCATGGGCCGACGCTGAAAGACTGGAAGCTTTAGCGACGAGAATCTCACAGTGACCACAGCGATGAAACCGTTTGCTCCGTCTCTTCGTAGGTGCGAATAGCATCGTCGAGAAGCTGCCGGGCTCGAGAGAGTGCGTCCGCAGACTCGCGGAGAGCTTCTTCGTCGATCCTCATGCGGTTCAACGCTGCCCGCGCGGCCTCACCTTCCCAAGTGTTCGCAAGGAACTTCATCATCATCGGGATGGTGTCGATGATTGCTTCCATGTGGTCCACACGTTGGCTGAGCGTGCTAGATAGAGACTGAAGTCCGTCCTCGTCGACGTAGAGATCTGGCATGGTTGTCTCCTTCGTTCACGACCTGTTAGAAACTCTGAAGATTTTGAACTCGCTGTTCGGTCTCTCGACTCATAACAGAGAGTTTTCCTTGGAGGGCGGTGAAAGGATCTTCCTCGTCGTTGTCTTCCGCATCCTGGCGCGCCTGCTGCATTGCCTTTCTAATGTTGCGCTGGGCGGTTTGCCGCAATGAGGCTGCTGCATCGGAGGTGTCCTCGCCGGAGAAGACATCACGTAGTGTGGTTTCTCCGTTGTCGATGCGCTCTTGGATCTTCGCCCAGTCGTCGCCCAGCTCTCCCCGGCGTGCTGCCTCGGCATGTTTTCGTAGTCGCTCAGCATGGACTCGCTCATTCTTTATGCGAAGTTGTTGAATCTCTTGGGATAATTTGTTGAATGAGTGGGCAAATTCCTCGAAATTCTCGATCTTGCCTTCGTAGATCATGCTCGTGCTGCAACTCCCCTAATGATAGCTTCAACGATATTGGCGATGGTTAAACGTATTTCATTAAGTTGTCCTTGTGCTCTAATGGCAGATTCGATCAGGTCAAAAATAAAATTGTAGGCCATGTATAGCTTGCTGATGGCTCCGTAAATTTCGTCAAGAGCGACTACTAGTTCTGCTGATGCTGCGATCCAGCCCGCGACGGGGATTGTGCCTGCAGTTAACAGTCCAAGGCAAGTGGTCTCAATATCTAGGAGCAGGTCGGTAATCAGGCCCGCTAGAATTTTTGTGCCAAAGGATATGAGGCTCAAGACGGTGGAAGCTGTACCGGCTGCTGAGTGTAGTAGTGTTGTTGCCCCAGCAAGCGCAGCGATGAAGGCATTTGCTGCTTCCGATCCCTTTCCGGTCCACTCTGAAAGTGCAGGTAGTATTTCGGAATCATTTTCGCCTACTGCAATCAGAGCATCGCCGATTTCTCCCCAGGCTATCGATGCGCGTTGAACGGCGCGCCAGTCGCCAATAATGTACTTGAGTAAGTAGTCGTTCAGGAGTGACTGTCCTGTCAGTTGCTCGATAATCCAGTCGACACTTCCGATTATGAATCCAGCTTTCCATCTGAGGTCTTCCAATGGTGAGTCTGGAGCTTCGGGTTTCACGAGGTAGGAACTTGCATCCTGTGCTTCCACAATTGAACGGTCAGATGAGAATGCTCGGCCTGTCCGTTTGCCAAGATAATATGTTTGCCTAATGGAATATTCAGCAAGCTCGGCGAGCCCCTCCAGATTCTGGGTGAAGCGATCATGATCTGCTCCGCCGTACCAGCCGGAGGCGCTTCGTTCTGCAGGGCCAAGTTCGGGTCTCTTGGGCATGCTGAAGGGGCTCGGTGAGCCGCCGAGAGCCTGTGTTGCTGCTGCTAAAACGGTGTGGATATGTTGGTCGGCACTGATGTAGGCATCGATCGTTTGGCCCATGTGGTCGGCTGTGCCGCGGTGTGCATCCTCAATCAAGCCGAGCACGTTGTCGCCCGCATCAACAATCATCTTGTTAATCGGATACAAGGCCATGAGTAGAAGCCCCGCGTTCTCCTTCTCAGAGAAGAAATCGCACCATTGGCGTAAGAAACTGCGAATCTCTTGGGTGTGCTTACATTGTCGTTCGAGCACGGCCTTGGACAAGAACATATCCGCGTATTCGACAGATAAAGGCATCTTCCCTCGCTTTGTCTCGAATCTTCGATGGTGGATCCTCACCGATGAGGCGTGTGGTGGTGCTCAGCGGTGAGCCGATTCATAGTGTCCTGCAAAAATAACACAGGTTGTCAAAGTTCGGAGCGGCCTTCTTGATGGTGGTCAGTCTCGAACGTATGATCGCTCTATGAGCGTCCTCGGAACCGTCATCGTTGGCATCGTCATCCTCATCGGAGTGATCGGCGCGGTCGTGCAGATCTGGCCCTCCGCGCCCGTCGTCGGGGGTGCGATTCTCGTGTGGGCGTGGATGACCGGAACGCGCGCTGCGTGGATCATCTTCGCCATCGTGGCGCTCGTCCTGATCCTCGGTACGGTCCTCAAGTACGTGATCCCTGCCCGCGGCATGAACAAGGCGGGAATCCCCCAGTCCACGCTCGTGTGGGGCGCCGTCGGTGGTGTCGTCGGATGGTTCATCGGACTGCCCCTCGGCCTCGTCCTCGGCATGGTCATCGCCATCTTCGGAGTCGAATACCTGCGCAGCCGCGACACTGCGAGCGCCTGGACGGCCACCCTCCACGCCCTCAAGGCCTTCGGCTGGACGATCGCCATCGAGCTGATCGCTGCGCTCACGAGCGCCACGCTGTGGGGCGTGGGCGTCGCCCTGGTTGCCGCGGGAAACTGACGCGACCAGCCGGTGCCCCGGCCTCGTCGTTCCTCCGGTAGGATGGGTCTGTTGCGCGCACCCGCGTAACAGACCCAACTAAACGGAGATACTCATGCCCGCCGTCATCGTGCTCGGCGCCCAGTGGGGCGACGAAGGCAAAGGCAAGGCCACTGACCAGCTCGGCCAGCACACCGACCTCGTCGTGAAGTTCAACGGAGGCAACAACGCCGGACACACCGTCGTTATTGACGGCGAAAAGTACGCGCTGCACCTCCTGCCCGCCGGAATCCTCTCCGAAGGCGTCACCCCCGTCATCGGCAACGGCGTCGTTGTCGACCTGGACGTGCTTTTCGAGGAGCTCGCGGAAATCACCGAGCGCGGCGTCGACTGCTCGCGCCTGCGCATCTCCTCCAACGCGCACATCATCCCGCCCTACAACCGCCTCATGGACCAGGCGAACGAGCGTGCGCGCGGCAACAACCTGATCGGCACGACGGGTCGAGGCATCGGCCCCACCTACGCCGACAAGATGAACCGCATCGGCCTGCGCATCCAGGACCTCTTCCACCCCGAGGAGCTGCGCGCCAAGGTCGAGGCCGCCCTGGCCCCCAAGAACACCATTTTCGAGGCCGTGGACATCCCCACCCTCGACCCCGCCGAGGTGTCCGACCACCTGCTGTCCTTCGCGGACCGCATCAAGCCGATGATGTGCGACGTGTCCCTCGTCGTCAACGACGCGCTGGACCGCGGCGACACCGTCCTCTTCGAGGGTGGCCAGGCGACGATGCTCGACATCGACCACGGCACCTACCCCTTCGTGACCTCCTCGAACCCGACCGCGGGCGGCGCGCTCACCGGCTCCGGTGTGGGCCCGACCCGCATCGACCGCGTCGTCGGCGTCGCCAAGGCGTACACGACCCGCGTCGGCGAGGGCCCGTTCCCCACGGAGCTGGACGACGAGGTCGGCGAGGCGCTGCGCACCAAGGGCGGCGAGTTCGGCGTGACCACGGGTCGCCCGCGCCGCACCGGCTGGTTCGACGCCGTCGTCATGCGCTACTCGACGCGCATCAATGGCCTGACCGACATCTGCCTGACCAAGCTTGACGTGCTCTCCGGCTACGAGACGATCCCCGTGTGCGTGGCCTACGAGGTCGACGGCGTGGTCACCGAGGAGATGCCCCTCGACCAGGCCGGCTTCGAGGCCGCCGTGCCCGTGTACGAGGAGCTGCCCGGCTGGAGCGAAGACATCTCGCAGTGCCGTTCCTTCGACGAGCTGCCCCAGGCCGCCCAGGACTACATCAAGCGCTTGGAAGAGCTGTCGCGCTGCCGCATCCAGTCCATCGGCGTGGGCCCGGGCCGCGAGGCTACGATCGTGCGCTACCCGCTCATGTGACGGTGTGAACGACAGTGGGGGCCGGTGCTGCGACGCAGCACCGGCCCCCACTCGTTTCACGCGCCATCGTCGGCGCGCATGTACGACAAAGCACGCCGAACCGAATGCGCCTGTCGGCGCGAAGGCCGCTCGTAGCGGCAGAGTTTGGAGCCCGGGGCATACCGGTCCGGCGTGCCCCACAACTGTACGACCAGTCAACGCCGGCTCGCATCCCGTGGCGGCGTGCATCAACCCACACGGGGCGTGCGCCACAGCGCACCTCCTCGCCGAGGCCGTGGCGGCGTGAAGCGGGTCCGACTCCGTGCCCAGTGCCCTGGAGAGCCGACCCGCGCGAGCGGCCCCTGCCTCGTCGGGCGTGCACATGTGGGACCATGGAAGCGTGATGACATCGACCCCGCCCACGCGGCGCCGCAGCGGCCAAGGCCGCGGACGTCGCCGCGACACCCTGGCCACCCGGCACGTGCCCAACAGCATCGGTACCCTCACCGTTACCCTGCTTGCGGCGGCGACCATCGTCGCGTGGTGGCTGCCCGGGTCTCGCTGGAGTGTCGGTCCCATCGTCGCGCTCGCGTCCTTCCTGCTGGCCCTCGGCTGGCCGACGCTGGCGCGCCTGCACATGCCGTGGCTCGCCCAGGCGGTCCTCGCCCTGGGTGGGGCGCTCACCCCCATGGCCGTTGCCTACTGGAAGAACCTCGACATCGCCGTGCCGCTGACGGGCATCACCCTGGTTTTGCTGGTCGCGGCGACGATCCTGGATGCGCCCGCGCCTCGCGACCACTCCGTGGGGCACACGAGCGAGCACTGGGGCTCCACGGCCCTGAGCGCCGCGCTCGCCTCGTCGGTCACCGGCCTCCTCATCGTCACCTCCGGCTCCATGTGGGTCTCCCTGACCGTCCACGAGCGCTGGTCCGTCATCGTCCCCATGGCCGCCCTGATCGCCATCGTTGGCGCGGCGGCTGCGCGCGCCGGGCGCAGCGCGAAGGCCGGCGTCGTCGTCGCGATGCTGACCGGCATCGTCGCGGGGCTCGTCGCCGCGTCGATTGCCTGGTTCCTCGGGCAGACCTCGGACCTGCTGCCCGTCGTCTTCCCCTTCATCGCTAAGCGTTTTGGTGAATTCGCCGCCTTCCTGACGCTCGGCGGCGTCACCGGCTTCGGCGTCGGCTTCGCCGTGTCGGTCGTTGACGCGCTCCTGGGTGAGCGCGCGTCCTCCGCGCAGTTTGCCAACGTCCTAGGCCGAGGTGCCGCGAAGTTCCTCGTCGCCGCCCTGCCCGTCTACGCGATGATCCGCATCGGCGGAATCTGAGGCCCCACGACGGCTGGGCGACCGCGTGGCCGCGCCCCGGCCTCGTCCCTCTTTCGCTGCCAGCTGCGCGCGCCCCGCTCGCGCGCCCACGTCCACACGAGGCGTTAGGCTGGAGCCATGATGGTGATACCTACTGACCTGCCCACACTCGTCGCTCCCGTTGCGTGGATGCTTGGAACCTGGGAGGGCTGGGGCATGTACGCCGCCCCCGCCGCCCCCGGCCAGGAAGAACCCGCCGAGGATTCCCCCGTCATCGAGGAGATCCGCGGCGACGTCGTCGGCGAGCAGATGCGCCTGGTGACCCGCGTGTACGCGGGCGTCGCCTCCGAGCCGATCGACCCCACGTGGGACGCGGCGAAGGGCCTGTCCGCAATCGAGAAGGGCGACCTGATCAGCGAAGAGACCGTGTACGTGTCTGTCGCCCCCTCCGACGCGCCGCTGCCCCCGCCCGGCCAGTACAACTCCCGCGAATTCACGGCGACCTCCGCATCCACCGAGGGGCACAGCGCCGTGTGGGACGGCGTGAGCGTCGGCCCGCGCGTGCAGATGGTCTCCGACGCGATCGCTCTCGGTGTGGGCGCGACCCGCGTGACGCACCTGGGCCGCATGTTCGGCCTGGTCGCGGGCGAGCTCATGTGGACGCAGGAGCGCACACTCGACGGCGAGGACGAGGCCGACGTCGAGATCTCCGGCCGCCTGCACCGCACCGAGCAGGCCTCCACTGAGTCCGGCGAGGTCATCGACGGCATCGACGATTCCCAGGATGGCTTCCTTGTCTGAGTCTGCGCTCGATTCCGAGTTCGTCGACGAGGCCGTGGCCTCCTTCGGAGCGACCCCGCACTTCGGGGATCCGTCGGGGGAGCAGTGGGCCCTCGAGGGTGGCCGCGCGCTGGTGCGCCGCCCGGATCTGGCGGTCATCTCCGTGTCGGGGGCCGATCGGCTGACATGGCTGACGTCGCTGGCCTCCCAGATCGTCACCGACCTCGTGCCCGGCGCGAGCCGCGAGCTGCTGATCCTCTCGCCCGAGGGGCGCGTCGAGCACTGGGCGGGCGCGAGCGACGACGGGGAGGCGCTGCACCTGATCGTGGAGCGCTCGGACCTTTCGGGGTTCGTGGCGTTCCTCGACTCGATGCGTTTCGCGCTGCGCGTGAACGTTGAGCAGCGCGACGTCGCCGTGTTTTCCTCGGTGCGCGCGGGCGCGAATACGCCCGAGGCTGTGGCCGGCCTGCCCGGACACCTGTGGACCTGGGAGGACCCGTGGCCCGGCGTCGTCGAAGGCGGGGCCGCCTACTTCCAGGGCGAGCGCCATCCCGGCGCGCGCACCCCGATGATGTTTCACGCTGTTTCACGCGATGTGGCGGACGAGTTTGAGGCCGCCTGGCTGTCCGCTTGCCCCGAGTCCGGCTCGCGCCGCCGCGCGGGGTACCTGGCGTGGGAGGCCATGCGCATCGCCGCGTGGAAGCCGCGCCTGGGCCGCGAGACCGACGCCCGCGCGATCCCGCCCGAGGTGGACTGGCTGCGAACCGCCGTCCACACGGCGAAGGGCTGCTACCGCGGGCAGGAAACCATCGCCCGCGTCCTGAACCTGGGCCGGCCTCCGCGCCGCCTCGCCTACCTGCAGCTGGACGGCTCGCGCGGCGACCTGCCCGCGCCCGGCACCCCCATCGAGCTGGGCGGGCGTCAGGTCGGCGTCGTCACCTCCTCGGCCCGCCACGCGGACGAGGGGCCGATCGCCCTCGCGCTGATCGCCCGCGCCGTGCCCGTGACGACCGTCTTCGATATTGACGGCGTCGCCGCCGCCCAGGAGGAGATCGTGCCCGTGCACGGCAAGTCCTCCGTGTCCCCGGAGACCCGCCCGGGTGCCGACCTCTCGCGCGAGGCCGGCCAGCGCGGCGGTTCCACGGGCTTCGGCGGCCTCGGCTCGGCCCTGGGGTCGCGCTGATGCGCGCCGTCATCCAGCGCGCCACCTCGGGCGAGGTTCGCGTCGACGGCAGCGTCGTCGGACGTCTCGCTCTTGATGTGCCCGCCGAGGCGGGGAAGCGCCAGGGCCTCGTCGTCCTCCTGGGCGTCCAGCGCGGCGACGGCCCCGAGCAGGTGGCCACGGTCGCCCGCAAGATCGCTGAGCTGCGCATCCTTGACGACGAGCGTTCCGCGCTCGACGCGGGTGCCCCGATCCTCGTGATCTCGCAGTTCACGCTGTACGGGGATACTCGCAAGGGGCGCCGCCCCTCGTGGGCTCACGCCGCGCCTGGGGATGAGGCTGAGCCCCTCGTCGATGCGGTTGTTGCCGACCTGTGCGGCCGGGGCCTGCACGTCGAGACCGGCCAGTTCGGTGCGATGATGGAGGTCTGCCTGGTCAACGACGGGCCGTTCACGGTCCTCGTCGAGGCGTAGTTCCCCCGCAACGTCGCACGTAATTTCCCTGTCAACCTTTCAGGTGTTGGAATATCGTCGTTGGAATTGCAACGTTTATGGGCTGTCTCGAAAAGTGACCGAGGGGAATTACGTGCAACTTTTGGGTGAGGCTCCCAGAGATACACGCCGATAGTTCGTGCCGCGCCCCGGCCTCGTCAGTGCTGCCGCGCATCAAACTATGGGGTCAGGTGCACGCGGATCCGCACTCGCACTTGTTGCCGATGAGTAGCGTCCCGCATAGTGGTGTAACCGTGGG
>KV835889.1 GCA_001838165.1 Actinomyces sp. HMSC035G02
CGCAACGAGAGGCGGGATCCTTCGGGGTCCCGCCTCTGTCATATCCCGGGAGGCGCGGCTTCGAAGAGCCCGCGCGCCTGCCTGCGACACCCACGGGCAGCAACGACACCGCCGCCTCCCAAATTTCGCACGTAATTTATCGTGGTCATTTTTCGAGACACCCCACAAACGTTGCAATTCCAACGATGCAAATTCAATGTTTGAACAAGTCGCAGGGGAATTACGTGC
>KV835890.1 GCA_001838165.1 Actinomyces sp. HMSC035G02
TGTGTGGGTGTTGTTTGTGAACTCGATAGTGTGTTTGTTTGTTTTTTATGCCTGTTTTTTGTTTTTGAGTGTTTTTGGTTGGGATTGCTGACTGGCCTTGTTTGGTTGGTTGGTTTTTCTGGGCTTTAACGTTTTTGTTTTTGTTCGGAGAGTTTGATCCTGGCTCAGGACGAACGCTGGCGGCGTGCTTAACACATGCAAGTCGAACGCTGAAGCCCAGCTTGCTGGGTGGATGAGTGGCGAACGGGTGAGTAACACGTGAGTAACCTGCCCCCTTCTTTGGGATAACGCCCGGAAACGGGTGCTAATACTGGATATTCACTGGCCTTCGCATGGGGGTTGGTGGAAAGGTTTTTTCTGGTGGGGGATGGGCTCGCGGCCTATCAGCTTGTTGGTGGGGTGATGGCCTACCAAGGCTTTGACGGGTAGCCGGCCTGAGAGGGTGACCGGTCACATTGGGACTGAGATACGGCCCAGACTCCTACGGGAGGCAGCAGTGGGGAATATTGCACAATGGGCGAAAGCCTGATGCAGCGACGCCGCGTGAGGGATGACGGCCTTCGGGTTGTAAACCTCTTTCGCTCATGGTCAAGCCGCA
>KV835891.1:0-53368 GCA_001838165.1 Actinomyces sp. HMSC035G02
AAAACGATTACACCACTCCACAGGACTTGACCTGGCCTTGTGGTCCGTCCGGTGCCCTTCGGACCAGCAACAGTGGGGGTTTTGCAGCATTAGAGGCTGGCTGTCGGCGTGTCGCCGGCGTGTCGTGGTTCTAATGACGCCATTTCCCCCGTTTGGTGGCAGTCCGAGCGTGGCTTTGGTTAGTGTGGTGCCCAAAGTGCAGACCACCTCGGCGAAAAACGGTGAAAACGGGGTGTTGTGGTTGAGGTGGTCTGCGTTTTAGGCGCAGTGGTGTCAGTCGTGGTGGCCGTGCTGGCAGCCGGGCCCCTCTGCTGGCAGCATGAACCCTTCCATGCGCAGCTAAACCCCATTGGTGGCATGGTGGGCAGCCCGCCCAGGCCACCACCTATCGGGTTAACGTGCGCATGAAAGGGCCCGCGTGCGCAGGATGCGTTCACAGAAACAGAAACAAAAGAGGGCCTGACGGCTCACAGGCGCCCCGACGCTCCCCATGCCTCCTCGGATACGACGCAGGCGGAACCCCGAAGGGTCCCGCCTCTCGTTGCGTGCGGTGGCCGCGCCGGGCGGCGGGTATGTGAAAGGGGCCGCGCAGACGCAAGTCCGCGCGGCCCCTCGCAAGCTGTCAGCTCAGTGCTCGCCTTCGTGCTCCTTCAGGCGCTCGTAGGAGCGGCGAATCTCGGCCTCGGCCTCTTCGCGACCCACCCAGTGGGCGCCCTCGACGCTCTTGCCGGGCTCGAGGTCCTTGTAGACCTCGAAGAAGTGCTGGATTTCCAGGCGGTGGAACTCCGACACGTCGTCGATCTCGGTACGCCAGGAGGCGCGCTGGTCCGACGCGGGAACGCACAGGACCTTGTCGTCGCCGCCCTTCTCGTCGCGCATGCGGAACATGCCGAGCGCGCGGCAGCGGATCACGCAGCCGGGGAAGGTGGGCTCTTCGAGGAGGACGAGGGCGTCCAGCGGGTCGCCGTCCTCACCCAGGGTGTCGTCGATGAAACCGTAGTCATCCGGGTAACGAGTGGAGGTGAAGAGCATGCGATCCAGGCGGATGCGACCCGTCTCGTGGTCGATCTCGTACTTGTTTCGGTTCCCCTTGGGGATCTCGATGGTCACGTCAAATTCCATGGCCGCGCCTTCCGCTTCAGCCCCGAAACTCGGGGGTCCAGTTGGTTGTGTCGGCGCATGGACGGGTACTGTAGGTACCGAAGTAACCACGAAGGGAAATCCATGCATCGCACGTCTATGGGGGCCATTGTAAGCGCTAGCGCCGCACTCGTGGCGACGGCGGCGCTAGTGGGTGCCGGTTGTTCGACGCAGACGGCCACTCCGGCGGACGCGCCCACGGCCTCGACGCTTGAAGGGGCAGCGATTTCCGGTAACGCAAAGGGTGCCGGGAACCCGGTTTCCGCCGAGGACGTCCAGGCGCTGTGGGCACCGGTCGCGGCAGCAGCTGCCGAGGGCGGGTACACGGCGTGGGGGACGGTCGTGGACGCGCAGACGGGTGAGGTCCTCCTGGACGCGGCCGCCGCCACTCCTCACACGACCGCCTCGACGACGAAGACCCTCGCGGCTTTCTCCGCGCTCCACCACCTGGATCCGACGGCGACGCTGACGACCAGCGCGCTCCTGGGCGCTGACAACCAGACCCTCTACCTGGATTCGGAGGGCGACCTGCTCCTGGGGATTGGCACTTCCGACGAGGTCGAGGTCTCGGGCCGCGCGGGCCTGCAGACCCTCGCGAAGGACACGGCCGCGGCCCTGGCACAGCGCGGCATCACGTCGGTGACCCTGAACTGGCGCGGCACTCTCTTCGAGGGCGCCTCGCACCTGTCCTCGTGGGACGCGCAGGAAGTGGGCTCCTACGAGGGCCACGTCGGCCCCATGGCGATTGACGCCGGACGCACCTACGAGGGTGCCAACGCTTTCTACTCGGACGCGCCGGGCCGCGTCGCCGAGGTCTTCTCGCAGGCCCTCGGTGCGGAGGGGATCTCCGCGACCCTCGGCGAGGCCGGGGATCCTCCCGCGGGAGCGGGAGCCGTCGCCTCGGTGAGCTCGGCGACGATGGGGGAGCAGCTGCGCTGGATGCTCGCGCACTCGGATAACACCCTCGCCGACCAGTACTGCCGTTTCGCCGCGCGCGCGGCGGGAGCCCCCTCGACCTATGAGGGCGCGACCGAGACGGTGCGCAAGACCCTGACCGAGGCCGGCGTCCCCACGGAGGGCCTGACCCTCGAGGACTGCTCGGGCCTGTCGAGTAACGACAAGATCAGCGCGAACACCCTCGTCGGCGTCCTCAAGGCCTCGTACGAGGGCACGGGCACCGAGGCGAACACGATGCGCCTCCTGCCGTGGGCGGGCCTGGTGGGTACGCTCTCCCAGCGCATGACCGAGGAACCCGCGGCCGGAAACGTGCAGGCCAAGACGGGCGCCCTCCAGGAGGTCACCGCCCTGTCCGGGTCCGTTATGACGAAGAGCGGGCGAGTCCTCCTCGTGTCGATCGGCCACGACAACGTCACGGAGGGTGCCTACGCCACGCGCGGCCGCCTGGACGCCTTCGAGGAAGGCCTCGCCGGGCTAGACTGAGGCCATGGATATGCCGTTTGGCCCGCGCAACGTCGCGGGAGTTCTCGCCTCGTTGTCCTACGCGGGCCCCTCGGCCTCTCGCGTGGGTGCCTCCGCCGTCGTGGCGCGCCTGCGCCGCTCGGTCGCGTGGTCGGATCGCCGGCTCGCCGAGCTGTCGACCCTGCCCGAGGCCTCTGCGAAGGTGGCCGGCTCCCCGACCCTCGTCGTCGACCGACGAGGCCTGATCCGCTCGGTCGGCTCGCTCCTGGAGAGCTTCGAGGATACGCGCACGCCCAAGGTCCTGGCCGCCGAGGCCGTCATCCTGCGCGCCCTGGCCAAGGACGCGACGGGCATCTGGGACGTGCGCTCGGGCCGCCGGATTCTCGTGGCCCCCAACGTGCTCGCGGACGCGCAGCGCTACGCCCTGGATCAGACGGACTGGTGCCGCTGGGTGTCCCTGTGTACGGGACTGCGCGGCGTCCACCTCACCCACGCCCCCCACCTCGTCCCGTACGTCGCAGACCTGATGCGCTCGCTGCCCGAACGTAGCGATGAACTCGTGCGCATCGTCCTGCTCCTGGACGCCCTGCCCACCGCGGAGATGGAGGTCCTCACGCCCCGCGACCTGCCCTCGATCCAGTGGCTGCGCACCCACCGCGCGCACGCCGGCGGCGTTGCCCTGGTGCGCGCATGTGCGGCGGCCGGCATGCCCCTGGCCGGGGTCGAGGCCCTGCAGGCGCAGACCGAAGGATTTGCGCGCACCGTCGTGCGCGAGGGAGCGATTGCGGAGCTTCTGTCGAGCGTTGAGGCCCTGCCGACCGCCCGCGAGTACGCGGAGCCGACAGCGTGGCTGGCGCGTGTGCGCTGACGCCTCGAGCCTCGTGGGAGCAAACCCGCGCGGCCCCCTGCGCGCCTGCTCCCTCGCGGTGCGCGCTTGTCTGACCTCTTTCATCGACGAGGCCGGCGCTCCTCCCGCTCTCGTCGTCGGCCTGTCGGGCGGCGCGGATTCGCTGGCGCTGGCGCTGACGACGATCGATGTGGCCGCGCGCGTGGGAATCCCCGTTGTGACGGTGACCGTCGACCATGGGCTGCGCGCGGGCAGCGGCGAGGAGGCTCGCCGAGTCTCGGATCTGGCGGCCTCCCTGGGGGCGCGCGGCGTCGTTGAGACCGTGGCGGTGGACGGCCCGGGAGGGCCCGAAGGTGCGGCCCGCGACGCCCGCCGAGCCGCCCTGCGAGCGGTCGCCCAGCGTGAAGGCGCCCCGATCCTCCTCGGCCACACGATGGACGACCAGGCTGAGACGGTCCTTCTGCGACTGGCGCGCGGCTCCGGCCCCTCGTCCCTGCGGGCCATCGCCCCCGTCTCGCGCGACGATGATGGGGTGACGTGGCTGCGCCCCCTCCTCGGGCTGCGGCGAACGGACACGGAGCAGGCGTGCGCCCAGGCGGGTCTCGCCCCGCTTCAGGACCCGACCAACGACATCGACGGGCCGTGGCGCGCTGCGGACGGCAGCCCCCTGCGCCGCTCGGCGCTGCGCCACCGGGCGATCCCCGCCCTGGCCTCGGCCCTGGGGGTGGATCCGGTTCCCGCGCTGGCCCGCACGGCCGCCCTGTGCGCGGCCGACGACGACGCCCTTACCCGGTGGGCGGGCGTGCTTGCGGCCTCGGTGACGCCGGGGGAGGAACACGACTCCGAGACGCGGCACCCGTCCCTGGCGGTGTCCGACCTGCTGGGCGTACCCCGCGCGGTGCGCACCCGTGCGCTGCGCGAGGCCGCCCGCTCGGGCGGAATCCGCGCGTTGTCCAGCGCCCACGTGGACGCCCTCGACGACCTCGTGGTCGCGTGGCGCGGCCAGGGGCCCATCGACCTGCCCGGAGGCACCGCCTCGCGCGTTGGACGCGGGGCGCACGCGCGCATCGCTTTCGTCACGCGCGGACCTGGCGACCCGACGGCACCAGACCCCGCCTAAACGGCGGGAACGCGCCGCGACAGAACCCACCGGAGCGGCCCGGGACTGGCTGCGCGATCACAGGATGTTGCGCTGACAGTGAGAATCTCGTCCTTCCTGGAACAGGCGAGCGTTTGTGTGGCACGCTTATAGTGGAATCGCTCGCGTAGCATCGATACGAAAAGAGGACACGGTGGACGCCACCGATATGGGTAACGACCTGAAGGAAATCCTGGTTACCGCCGAGGATATGGACCGTCGACTCGGCGAAATGGCCGAGCAGATCGACCGCGACTACGCGGGCGAAGAGCTGCTGCTCGTCGGCGTCCTGCGCGGCGCCGTCATGGTCATGGCGGACCTGTCCCGCAAGCTGCACACCCCCCTCGAGATGGACTGGATGGCCGTGTCCTCCTACGGATCCGGCACCAAGACCTCGGGCGTCGTGCGCATCCTGAAGGACCTCGACCAGGACGTGGCCGGACGCCACGTGCTCATCGTCGAGGACATCATCGACTCCGGCCTGACCCTGTCCTGGCTGCAGGCGAACCTGCTCGGACGAGGCGCCGCCTCCGTCAAGATCGCGACCGCCCTGCGCAAGCCGGAGGCCGCCAAGGTCGACGTGGACGTTGCCTACGTGGGATTCGATATTCCCGACGAGTTCGTCGTCGGCTACGGCCTGGATTACGCGGAAAAGTACCGTAATTTGCCTTTCGTCGGCACGCTGCAGCCGCACGTCTACAACAACTGAGAACGCCTACCTGTAGGGGACCCACGTGAACGAGAAGATCAAGAACAAACGCCCCAGCCTGGGCTGGGTGATGGTTCCGCTCATCATGCTGCTCGCCGGCGGCTGGTTCATGTGGGGCTTCTTCAGCCCTCGCGCCGTCACCACCTCCGAGGGCCTTGCGCTCATCTCGGGTGACACGGTCGAGCAGGTGGTCCTCAACGAGGGCACCCAGCAGGTGAACCTGACGCTGACGGAAAACTACGTCCACCAGAGCACCGGCGGCGACGATAAGACCGTTGATCTGGGCAAGAACGTCTACTTCACGTACTCCTACGTGCAGACCAAAGACATCCTCGACACGGTGGCCGACAAGGCTCCCGCGAAGGGCTGGAACGCGGTGCGTCCCCAGTCCGGCATCCTCGGTGGCGTCGTCCAGCTGCTGATCTCCCTGGTGATCCTGGGCGGCGCGTTCTACTTCATCATGCGTTCCATGTCGGGATCGCGGATGATGGGCGGTTTCACGCAGTCGCGTGCCAAGGAATTCAACCAGGAGCGCCCGGACGTCACCTTCGCGGACGTCGCCGGTGAGGACGAGGCCGTGGAGGAGCTCGAGGAGATCCGCGAGTTCCTGGCCTCCCCGGATAAGTTCCACAAGGTGGGTGCGCGTATCCCGCGCGGCGTCCTGCTCTACGGTCCTCCCGGAACGGGTAAGACCCTCCTCGCTAAGGCGGTCGCCGGCGAGGCCAACGCCCCCTTCTTCTCGATCTCCGGTTCGGAGTTCATGGAGCTGTACGTCGGCGTGGGTGCCTCCCGCGTACGCGAGCTTTTCGAGCGCGCCAAGAAGAACGCGCCGGCCATCATCTTCGTTGACGAGATCGACGCCGTGGGTCGCCACCGTGGCAGCGGCATCGGCGGCGGCAACGACGAGCGCGAGCAGACACTCAACCAGCTCCTCGTCGAGATGGACGGCTTCGACGAGCGCGCCAACATCATCCTGATCGCGGCGACCAACCGCCCCGACATCCTCGACCCGGCGCTGCTGCGCCCGGGCCGTTTCGACCGCCAGATCGCCGTCGAGGCCCCCGACCTGAAGGGCCGCGAGGCCATCCTGAAGGTCCACGCGCAGGGCAAGCCCCTCACCGCGCAGGTTGACCTGCGTCAGATCGCCAAGCGCACCCCCGGCTTCACGGGCGCGGACCTGGCGAACGTCCTCAATGAGGCGGCGCTGCTCACCGCGCGTTCGAACATGCAGTTCATCGACGAGCGCGCCATCGACGAGGCCATTGACCGCGTGATCGCCGGCCCGCAGAAGCGCACCCGCGTCATGAACGACCACGACAAGGCCGTGACCGCCTACCACGAGGCCGGCCACGCCCTGGCCGCCGCCGCCCTGAACTACACGGACCCGGTCACGAAGGTGACGATCCTGCCGCGCGGCCGCGCCCTGGGCTACACGATGGTCATGCCCACCGAGGATCGCTTCAACAAGACCCGCAACCAGCTCCTCGACGATCTGGTCTACGGCATGGGCGGCCGCGTCGCCGAGGAGATCGTGTTCCGCGACCCGTCGACCGGCCCCGCCAACGACATCCAGCAGGCCACGAAGACGGCCCGCGCGATGGTCACCGACTACGGCATGAGCGACCGCATCGGCATGGTCAAGCTGGGCGACGCCGACACCGAGGCCTTCGGGCACGGCAGCGGCGAGGGCCCGCGTTCCTTCTCCGACGAGACGGCCGCGATCATCGACGAGGAGGTGCGTCGCCTCCTCGACAACGCGATGCGCGAGGCGTGGCGGATCCTCTCGGAAAACCGCGCGGTTCTGGACACCCTTGCCTCGCGCCTGCTCGAGGAGGAGACCCTCGACGAGGGGCAGCTCGCGGAGATCTTCAAGGACGTCGTGAAGGCCCCCGAGCGTCCCGTGTGGAACTACCAGTCCGACGCCGCGGTTCCGGGCGTGGTCTTGGGCCACCCGGTCGGTATCAAGTCCGAGGACGAGTGCACGCCCGTTCCCGTGCAGGGAATCGACGTGTCGCCGATTGACGTCACCGACGCCTCGGGTGTGGAAGAGGAGCAGGTGTGAGCTACGATCCCGCTGGCGTTGAGAAGGCGTCGCGCGACCTGCTCGTCGCGATTGGTGAGGACCCGGAGCGCGAGGGCCTGGTCGGCACCCCCGACCGTATGGCGCGCGCGTGGCGCGAGATGTGCAAGGGCCTGACTGAGGACCCCCGCGAGCACCTGCGCACGCAGTTCCACGCGGGCACCGACGAGCTGGTCCTGGTCCGCGACATCACTTTCTTCTCGGTGTGCGAGCACCACCTGCTGCCCTTCTACGGCCGCGCCCACGTCGGCTACATCCCGCGCGGCGGCGTCGTGACGGGCCTGTCCAAGCTGGCCCGCGTGGTCGAAGGCTACGCGCGCCGCCCCCAGGTCCAAGAGCGCCTGACCGCTCAGGTCGCCGACGCGATCGACGAGATCCTGAACCCCCAGGGCGTCATCGTCGTCATCGAGGCCGAGCACATGTGCATGTCGATGCGCGGCATCTCCAAGCCTGGCTCCTCGACCGTGACCAGCGCGCTGCGCGGCATCATGAACGACGGCGCGACCCGCGCCGAGATGATGGCCCTCGTCCTGTCCGGGAGCCGATGACGTGAGCGCCCTGCCCCTGACCGCCGCCCCGGCCTCGTCCCCGGTCCCGCCCCTGGCGCTGCCCGGTGACCTGAGCCTGCCTGTCGGTCGGACGGCGATCATGGGCATCCTCAACGTCACCCCCGATTCTTGCTCGGACGGGGGACGTTACACGGACGTTGCGGCCGCGCTGCGCCACGCGAGCGAGATGGTTGCCGCCGGCGCAGACCTCATCGACGTGGGCGGGGAGTCGACCCGTCCGAACTCGACGCGCATCAGCGCGGGCGAGGAGTGGGCGCGCATCTGCACCATCGTCGAGTCCCTGGCCGCTGACG
Organism: Actinomyces sp. HMSC035G02; assembly: GCA_001838165.1. GTDB lineage: Bacteria > Actinomycetota > Actinomycetes > Actinomycetales > Actinomycetaceae > Pauljensenia. Next base: position 8,196 of record KV835891.1, read on the forward strand.
GCATCATCGTGTCGGTGGATACGCTGCACGCGTCCACGGCCCGCGAGGCCGCGCGCGCGGGTGCGGCGATCATCAACGATGTGAGCGGCGGGCGCTGGGATCCCGAGATGAACGCGGCGGTCGCGCAGTCGGGCTGCGCGTACGTCGTCCAGCACTACCGCGCGCTGCCGGGCATGCCGGGGGAGCACTTCGACTACGGGGACGACCTCGTGGGCACGCTCATCGAGCGCGTGGGGTCCCAGGTTCAAGACGCTATTGATGCTGGTGTGACAGCTGATAAAATTGTGGTAGACCCGGGCCTCGGCTTCTCGCTGACGGGCGACCAGTGCTGGCAGATCCTGCGCGAACTGCCGCGCTTCACGCAGGTCGGATACCCCGTCCTCGTCGGCGCGTCTCGCAAGCGTTTCGTCAAGGCCCTCGAGGGCGACGTGGACGCGAACAGCGCGGACATCGCCGCCTACTGCGCGGCAGCTGGCGCGTGGGCCGTGCGGGTCCATGACGTAGCAGCCACCGTGGCGGCCATCGCCCGAAAGGAGAACGACGTTGACTAACCGACGCGTCATCATCGCCCTCAAAGGACTGGGGGCGCTGGCCAACCACGGCGTCTACGACTTCGAGCGCACCCGCGACCAGCGCTTCAGCGCAGACATCGTCATGTGGGTCGAGACCGCGGGCACCACTGATGACATCGCCGCCACGGTCTCCTACGCGGACATCGCCGACGAGGCCATGGCCGTCCTCACCGGCACCGCCGTCGACCTCATCGAGACCCTCGCCGAGACCATCGCCTCGCGCGTCATGAGCCACGAGGGCGTCGTCGGCACCGAGGTCACCGTCCATAAGCCCGACGCCCCCATCGACCACCCCTTCGCGGACGTGTCAGTGACCGTGCGAGCGGGCCAGACCGATGCGATGCCCCTGTCGCTGTCCCTCAAGGGCATTTACGAGGCCGAGGACGGCTCCGTCCTCACCGGCGAGATCGAGGCCTACGGCCGCGCCCAGGCCCCCAGCCCCGCCGAGCAGGAGCAGAGCGGAGCCCTGCCCACGCGCCGCGACGTGCAGGCCGCCCACGCAGCCCCCGTCCACGACGAGACGCGCCCCGAGCACCTGCGTTCGCGCCGAGTCGTCCTGGCGATCGGCGGCAACCTCGGGGACGTGCCCGTCACGCTCATGCACACGGTCGAGGCCCTGTCCTACATGGAAGGCTTCCAGATCGACGACGTCTCGCCGATCATGCGTACCAAGCCCGTGCTGGCCCCCGGACAAGCCCCCCAGCCCGACTACTGGAACGCCGTCGTCGTCGGCTCCGCGATCGCGAGCCCCGACGAGCTGTTCGCCCAGACCAGCCGCATCGAGCGTGAGCTCGGTCGCGAGCGCCACGAGCGCTGGGGCGCTCGCACCGTCGATATCGACATCATCCAGATCGAGGGCCTGGCCTCCTCCGCCCCGGTCCTCACCCTGCCGCACCCGCGCGCCAAGGAACGCGCCTTCGTCCTGGCGCCCTGGCTCCTGTGCGACCCCGACGCCATCCTCGAAGGCGTGGGCCGCGTGTCCGACCTGCTGGCCGACACCCCCGACCGCGAGGGCATCATCGACGCCGTCGACGACTGGCTGGAGGACCCCGCCGCCGTCATGGCCGACTCCGACCAGCTCCTCGCCCAGCGCGCCGAGCAGGCCAGCGCCGACATGCGCGAGCTCATCGAGACCCTGACCGGGGAGATTAGCCAGGTCAGCGACCTCGTCACCCGCCCGGGCGAGCCCGCCGATCCGGTGGAGATTCCCGCCCCCCACGCGATCCTCGCGGACTCCCACGATGAGGTCGAGGAGGCCGCAGCCCCCGAGTCGGCATCCGCGCAGGATGAGGAACATGAGGCCGCCCCCGTCTCCGCCGAGGCCGTCCCCGTCAGCGCCGAGGAATCCCCCGCCCCTCGCGCCAGCATCTGGAGCCGCCTGTCCGCCGTCCAGGAATCGGGCGAGGCCACGAGCGCCGACGAGCCCGAGGTTAGCGAGCCCGAGGCCAGCGAGCCAGCGTCGCACGACGTCGACGTGCCCGAGGCCGAAGCCCCGGCTGCGCAGAGCGCCCCCCAGGCTGACGAACCCGATGCAGCCCCGCAGGCCGCAGCGCCCCAGACCGAGACCCCCGCGGACGAGGCTGCGACCGCCCCGGCGGTGCCCGGCCCGCCCCAGCGTCAGCGCCGCCGCCGCGCGGACGAAGCCAAGGCCTCGTCGCGCCCGTCCTGGCACCCCGTGTCCTCCGTGCCCGCCGACTCCCCGGCAGGTCGCATGACCCGCAAGATCGGCACCGGCACCTACAAGCCGAGCGGGACCGAAAAGCCCCGCTGGGCACCCGTGTTCGAGTCCAAGCGCGAGGAGTCCCGCTCCAAGATCGCGCTGCCCGACTGGAACTTCTCCGTGGGTGCCTCCCACGACGTGCGCGTCGTCGACGACCGCTCCGGCCTGGGGCGCGACGACGAGGCCCCCAAGGCCACCGTGCACGCCGACGGACGCTCCACGATCCTCGCCCCCGGGCTGCCCGACAACACCCCCGTCGGACCCATCCCCGAGGACGAGGCCACTCAGACCGGCATCTTGCGCCGCGTCGTCGTGCGGCCCACGATGACGGGCGCGATCCCCATCGTCAAGAGGCGTTAAATGAAACCCCTGTCGATCACCTGGGTGACGCTGGTTGGCTTCGTCTGTGCCCTCCTCAGCTTCCTCTGCTTCTTCACGCACATGCGTGCGGGAGGTACCCCCCTGATCGTCACGCCCGGCCCGGCCGTCGTCTTCGCGGTCGCGACCGCGCTCCTCATCTGGTCCGGCCTGGCCGTGCGCCGACTGCGCGCGAACAAAGACACGTGGATCAACGCCATCGGTGCCATGCGTGTCGCCGTGTTCGCTAGGGCCAGCGCAATCGTCGGAAGTGCGCTCGCCGGCGTCCTCATCGGCGTCATGATCGTGTCCCTCACGCAGCACGAGGCCTCGGCGATGGTCGCCAACGCGATCGCCTCGGGCATCAGCGGCCTGGTCGGCCTCGTCTGGACCGTCGTCGCTCTCGCCGTGGAGCGCTGGTGCGTGATCGACCCCGACGACGACGGATCGTCGAGCTCGCATAAGCCCAGCGCCGCCGCGTAAGCGCCTCGTGTGGGAGTCCTCTCGCCCGCGAAAGTGAGCCCGCCCCGAGCGTTAGTCGCGCCCCGATGGCGCGGGCCGGTATCGTGGACGCGTGGCTGACCAGCGTAAGAATTCCCCCAGGCGACCCTCAACCCGTCGCTCCGCGTCCGCGTCCGGACGCGCCGGCGACCGCGCCTCCCGAGCCGCAACGGGTGGTCGGGGAGCTTCGACGCGCGCGGCGTCTTCCGCCGGAGTCTCGGCCGCCAAGCGGGGGAGCGGGGCAGGGGCGCGTCGGCCCAAGAAAGCCTCGTCGGGCGGTGGTCGTCCGCCCGTGAACCTGTGGCCCCGGCGCATCATCACCGGCCTGGGACTGATCCTCATCCTCGCGCTCATCGTGTGGGGTATCGTCGCCGCCGTGCGCGCCATCGTGGGAGCCTTCAGCTCCGATCCCGCGCCCCAGTCGACCCCGCAGTCCGTCGTCCAATCCGGGGCCCTCGACGCCTCCGGATACACGCTCAAGGGCGGCCAGGAGGCCACCGCCGACGGCCTGCTCACCGACGGCACCACGATCGACATTCCCGCCTGCCTGGACCGCGACATCACGGCCACCGCGAAGGCGAGCTCCGCGGCTTCAGGTTCCGCGGTGCCCGTGACGCTCACGCTCGAAAACCGTGGCTCGGTCGCCTGCTCGACGTCGCTGACGCGCTTCAACCTGGCGGTGACGACCGGCGACCACCAGGTCTACGACTCCTCGCGCTGCGCCGACAGCCAGCAGTCCTCCACGACGCTGCTGCTGCGCCCGGGCGGCACCTGGTCCGGGACGCTGCGCTGGGATGGATACGTGTACGCGAACGGCTGCACGGCTCCCGCGGGCGGCGCGAGCGCGGCTGCGGCCGGCACCTACAAGGTGGCCGTCACGATGGGGACGCGCGAAGTCGGATCGACCGTCGTCGACGTGACGCCTGCGCCCACCCCCGCTCCCCAGTCGGGAGCGCAGTCCGGCGCGCAGTCGGGTGCGCAGTCGGGTCGCTAGGGGCTAGCGGCCGCCGAGCGGCTACCAGCCGACGATGCCGGCGCTGACGGCCTGAGCCTGATGGGCCAGGTTCTCCTTGATGAGCTTCGCCCGGTATGGGCCGATCCCCTCGAGCTCCTCCAGGTCCGAAACGGTGGCCGCGCGCAGCTGCGGCAGCGAGTTGAAGTGCGCGGACACGACCTTGATGGCGCTCCACGACAGGTGCGGCACCAGGGACAGGGCGCGCACGCCGCGCGGCGTGATCTCTCGATCCAGGTCCGCGACCTCGTACACGTCTAGGCCCAGGATGTTCGAAATCGCGGTGAGGTCCACGATCCGCTCCGAGCCGAGCGAGGACAGCTCGGCCTCGACACGGGCCAGGTCGTCCGGGTTCGCGATGTAGTCGCGCATGACGAGGGCGCGCTCGGACGCGGAGCCGCGCACGAGGTCCTCGACCTGCAGGGCCAGCAGGCGGCCCTCCGAGCCCAGCTCCTCGAGGTACTCCGTGATCTCGGAGGTGATGCGCCGGATCATCTCCATGCGCTGCATAACGGTGGCGACGTCGCGCACGGTCGCGCTGTCGCGCATTTCCAGGATCGTGAGGGTCTGCAGGACCTCGTCGAGGCGCTGGCTGTAGCGGTCGAGCGTGTCGACGGCCAGGTTCGCGCGCGATAGCAGGGCCTCGGGCTCCTCCACCAGGCGGTGCTCGGAGCCCACGTAGATGGAGATCATGCGCATGGACGCGGACAGGGACAGCACCGGCAGGTGGGTCTGGCGGGCGGTGCGCTGCGCGGTGCGGTGACGCATACCCGACTCGTCCGTGGGGATCGTCGGGTCCGGGAAGAGCTGCACGTTCGCCTTGCGGATGCGCCACTGATCGGGATCGATGATGACCGCGCCGTCCATCTTGCACAGCTCGCGCAGGCGCGCGGCCGTGAAAGCGACGTCGAGGTCGAAGCCGCCCGAGCACATGGCCTGCACCTCCGGGGTGTACCCCAGGACGATGAGAGCACCCGTGTGGGAGCGCTGGATTCGTTCCAGTCCCTCTCGCAGAGGCGTGCCGGGCGCGACTGCGCGCAGTGCGTCACGAAGGATCGCTGCATCGGACGTCAATGTGATTCCCTCCCAGAACAGTCGGTGTGATTCCTATTATTGCGAGTCCGCCGGGAAAGCGACACGAATAGCCGTCGCCAGATCCGACACAGTAAACACGGTGATGCCGTCGACTCCCGACAGGTCCTCGCTGCCCTGGGCGGGCACTATCGCCGAGGAGAAACCCAGGCGCGCGGCCTCCGCGAGGCGGCGCTGGGTGCCCGTACAGGCGCGCACCTCGCCCGTCAGCGAGATTTCGCCGACCGCGACGAGGTCGGGGCGCGGGGGAGCGCCCTTGAGCGAGGACACGATGGAGATGGCCATCGCCAGGTCGATGGCGGGCTCGACCGTGCGCGCGCCGCCGACCGTGGAGACGTAGACGTCCGCCCCCGACGTGTCCGCGCCGATGCGGGCCTGCAGGACCGCGAGGATCATGGCCACGCGCGCGTGGTCCACGCCCGACGTGGTGCGCCGCGGCGAGCCACCCGACGACGGGGCGACGAGGGACTGGATTTCCGTGGGCAGCGGGCGGCGCCCTTCCAGAGAAACGGCCGCGCACGTGCCGGGCACGCCGCGCGTCGTGCGCGACAGGAACAGGCCGGAGGGATCGGCGAGGCCGTAGATCCCCGAGTCCGTCAGCTCGAAGCAGCCGACCTCGTCGGTGGGGCCGTAGCGGTTCTTCACCGCGCGCAGCAGGCGCAGGCGCGAATGACGGTCGCCCTCGAACTGGCAGACGACGTCCACGAGGTGCTCGAGGACGCGCGGACCTGCGATGCCGCCGTCCTTCGTCACGTGGCCGACGAGGAGAGTGGGCAGGTCGGACTCCTTGGCGACCCGGATCAGCGAGGCCGCGACCGCGCGCACCTGCGCGACGCCGCCCGCCCCGCCCTCGACCTGGGCGGAGGAGATGGTCTGCACGGAGTCAACGATGAGGAGGGAGGGGCGAGCGGCCTCGACGTGCCCGAGGACGACCCCGAGCTCCGTCTCATCCGCGATCAAGAGGTTCGGTTCGAGCGCGCCGATGCGTTCCGCGCGCCCGCGCACCTGGGCCGCCGACTCCTCGCCCGTCACGTAGAGGACGGGGCCGCGCCCGCCCGCCGCCGCCGTGCGCGCGGCCTTGGCGGCCACGTCCAGCAGCAGCGTCGACTTGCCCACGCCGGGTTCGCCCGCCAGGAGGATCACCGCGCCGGGAACGATGCCGCCGCCGAGGACCCGGTCCAGCTCGCCCACGCCCGTCGAGCGCGACGAGGCCCGCTCGCCGTCCACCTCGCCGATCGGCAGGGCGGGGCGGCGCGGGGGAGTCGCGGCGGCGCGCGGCCCGCCCGAGGCCTCGCCGGCCTGGTCGACGGTGCCCCACGCCCCGCACTCGCGGCACTGACCCACCCACTTAGGGGAGGTCCACCCGCATTCGGAGCAGCGGTAGGTGATCTTCTCTTTCGCCATGCACTCACCGTAACCCGACCCGCCCTCATCTGCGGTTCCCGCGCCCGAGTGGGCGTCGCAGCCCGGCGTTGGGGGAGCGGACCCGGGAGGAGCCCCGGCCTCATCGCCGAGGCGCGATAGCCCAAATGCGCGACTGTGGTCAGGTTCTCGCGCGTGCGGAATGTCCCTACACCGCCGCAAGAAGCCCGTTCAACAGGTTGCAGATTCCTCGGTACCTGTTGTTCTCTCCAAGGTTTATCCATAGGGTTGGTCGGTGTGTATCCTTGGGATGGTTGCCCATACCCTGTGCGGATACAGACAACGCCCCACACCAGTGCGCACATTGAGACTGAGGAAAGCCACATGAACAAGGCGCGTCGATCGCGAAATACCTGGTCGAAGCGGATACCCGCGCTTGCCGTCCTATTGGTGTCTGCGATGCTGTGCGTGCTCGCAGTCGTGTATCGGGGCGTCGAGGTCACCCAGGTGAGCGTCGACGACGGCGGCATTTGGGTGACGAACCAGGACCGCAAGCTCCTCGGACACCTCAACTACGACGCCCTCATGCTGGACGGCACGGTCTCGGTGAAGTCCGCGTCCTTCGACATCGGCCAGGAGGGCGGTGACGTGACGCTGGGGGAGACCGTGGGCCGCACGGTCACTCCGGTGCGTCCGACCTCCTTCTCCCTCGGCCAGTCCGTCACCCTGCCCGACAACGCGGTCCAGGTCCAGGGCGGCTCCGTCCTGGCGGTCCTCGACCCCAACGAGGGCCTTCTGTGGGCTGGCAGCGCGAACGAGCCGGCCACCATGTCGCTCCTGCGCGAGGACGCGGTCGCCAACGACCTGAGCGACGGCATCGTGACGGTGTCGAACTCGGGAACGGTCTTCGCGTACTCTCCCGGGTCCTCCAAGCTCGTGACGCTGACGCGCGAGGGTCAGGCCTGGCGTGCCAAGACCACGGAGATCAAAGACTTCACGCCCGCGGGGACCCCGACGATCACCGCGGTCGGCGATAAGCCGGTCGTCTACGACCAGACCGGCAATAAGCTCGTCCTGCCCGGCGGTAAGGTGCGCGACCTGTCCGAGGACCACGTGAGCGGAGCCGTCCTGCAGCTCCCCGGCGACGAGGCCGCCTCGGTCCTCCTCGCGACCAGTGACCAGCTGGTGTCCGTGCCCCTGAACGGAAAGGCGATCGAGCGCCAGGAGGCCTCGGACAGCGGCCAGAAGGGCACCCCCGCGCCCCCCGTCTTCCACCGGGGCTGCTCCTACGGCGCCTGGGCGGGCTCGGGCGCGTTCGTGCGCACATGCACGGACTCCACGCGCAACCAGGCGCAGACGGTTTCGAGCCTGGCCGAGGCCTCCTCTGCCGTGTTCCGCACGAACCGTACGCGCATCGTCCTCAACGACGTTTCGACGGGCACGCTGTGGCTGCCCGACAAGAACATGGTCGTGGTCAGCGACTGGGACCAGATCCCCACCGAGGAGCAGGAGGAAGAGGACACTCCGACCCCCGACGATCGCGAGCAGGTCTCCGAGCCGGAGCACAAGGACAAGAACACGCCGCCCGAGGCCGTGGATGACGAGTTCGGTATCCGCCCGGGCCGCTCGACGCTCCTGCCCGTCCTCGATAACGACTCTGACGACGACGGCGACGTGCTGACGGCGCGCGCGGTCACCAACCCCGAGTTCGGCGACGTCGTGCGCACGAGGGGCGGCCGCGCCCTGCAGATCACGGGTGTCCCCGAGAGCATGACGAGCGGATCGACGTCCTTCACGTACGAGGCCTCGGACGGCCTGGCGGGCGCGACGGCGACCGTGACGCTGACGATCCACCCGTGGAGCCAGAACGAGGGCCCGCGCCAGCTCAAGCACCCGGTCATCAAGGTGGGTGCGAACGCGCAGGTCGAGTACAACCTCCTGTCGGACTGGATCGACCCGGACGGCGACCAGTTCTACCTCAAGTCGGCGACGGCCCCCGACGGCATGGCCGTGCAGTTCTCCGAGGACGGCACGGTCCAGATCCGTGACTTGGGCTCGGGCGCTGGCGTCAAGGCGATCGCCGTGACCCTATCGGATGGCCACGCCGAAACCACCGGCGAGCTGAAGGTGAGCGTCCAGGAGACGGGCAACGTGCCGCCGGTGGCGCGCGCAGACTTCTACGTGGCGCGCGTCGCTGAGCCGCTGACGATTGACCCGATTGCCAACGACACGGATCCCAACGGCGACGCCCTGTCCCTCGTGGCCGCAGGCACGGCCCCGGCGGGCACCTCGGTCTCCGCTGACCTCTCGCGCGGCACGCTGACGTTCACGGGCTCCGTGCCGGGATCCTTCCAGTTCACCTACACGGTCTCCGACGGCCCGTCGACGACCGTGGGCGTTATCCGCGTCGACGTGGTCGACGACGACACGAACGCTCTGCCTATCGCAGAGGACGACCTGGCGGTCCTGCCCAGCGGTGGCGCCTCGCTGATCGCGCCGCTGGCCAACGACACGGATCCGTCGGGCGGTGTCCTCGTCGTTCAGTCGATCGACGTGCCCGCGAACTCGGGCCTCGAGGTCACGCTCATCGAGCGCCACCTGCTGCGCATCACGTCGCCGGGCGGCCTCAACGATGTCACGACGTTTACCTACACGGTCTCCAACGGCGCGGGTTCCGCGACAGCCCAGGTGAGCGTCATCCCGACGAACGCGCAGAGCGACGAGACCCCGCCTGAGACCACGCCAGACACGGCGAAGGTGCGCGCCGACGACATCGGTTCGGTGAGCGTCCTGTCGAACGACCGCTCGCCGATCGGTCTGACGCTGACCCTGGACCCGAACGTGCAGGTCATGACCGGTGCCGAGCTGGGCACGGTCTTCGTGACCGGCAACCAGGTGCGCCTGGCCGCCGGCTCCGAGGCCGGCGTGGTGCGCGTGGCGTACACGGCCGTCGACTCGGTGGGTAACCGCTCGACATCGACCGTCACGTTCGAGGTCGTGGCCTCCTCCGCAGCGAACAGCGCGCCCGTGCCCAAGGCGCTCAGCGCCTGGGCCGTGCAGGGCCAGATGACGCGCATCCCGGTGCCCCTGACGGGCATCGACCCCGACGGCGACTCGGTCGCCCTGGTGGGCATCGATCAGCCGCCCTCGAAGGGCAGCGTCGTGCTGGGCACGGAGTGGCTGGAGTACACGCCCTCCGACGACGCGACGGGCACGGACACCTTCTCCTACATCGTCGAGGACCGCCTCGGCGTGCAGGGACGCGCCCGCGTGCGCGTCGGCATTGCCCCTCCGGGCTCGCAGAACCACAACCCGACGGCCGTTCCCGACTCGGTGACGGTGCGTCCGGGGCGCGAGGTGAGCGTCAACGTCCTGAGCAACGATCTGGACGCGGACGGCGACTCCCTGTATGTGGACACGGATCCGTCGACGGTGTCGGTGTCGGATCCGGCGGCGACGGTGACGGTGGCCGAGGACCTGGTGACGGTCAAGGCCCCCGCCACGAACGGCGTGTTCGTCGTTGCCTACCAGATCGAGGACGGCCGAGGCGGCCGCGCGCAGGGCCAGCTGACCGTGACGGTGGATGCCGACGCGCCGCTGCGCGCGCCGATCGCCCGCGACGATGTCGTGCCGGTCTCCGACCTGCCCTCGGACTCCAAGCCCGTGAGTGTTGCCGTCCTCGTCAACGACGAGGATCCGGACGGCACCACGGCTGAGCTGAAGGTGTCCTCGGACGCCTCGGGCGTGAGCGTGTCGGGGCAGAACCTGTTGATTTCCCCGGACGCGCGCCGTCGCCTCGTCGTGTACACGGTGACGGACCCCGACGGCCTGAGCGCGAGCGCGGTCGTGACCGTGCCGGGCACAGACCTGCTGGCTCCGCGCCTGGACACGACGCGCATCCCGGTGGCGATGCGCGCGGGCTCCACGCTCACCCTCGACATGCACGACTACGTGCTGGTGCGCGACAACTCGCGCTCCCCGATCATCACGGACGCCTCGTCTGTGAAGTTCACTGGCGGCCTGGACTCGGCCTCGCTCCAGGACTCCACGCACATCACGCTGAGCGCGCCCGACACGGCCTCGGGCAAGGCCTCGGTGTCCTTCACGGTGCGTGACGGTGCCTCGGACGATGCGTCGGCGCTGACATCGACCCTGACGATCCCGATCACGATCAAGCCGGCCAGGAACCTGCCGCCGCGCCTGACCCCGACCCCGATCCTCGTGGGCCAGGGTGAGTCCGTGACGGTCGACCTCACGCAGATGGTGGACGACCCGGACGACCAGGCTAAGAACAGCTTCTCCTACGCCGTGGTGAAGGCCCCCGGCGGCGTGGACGTTTCCCTGGACGGCTACAACCTGACCGTGTCCGGCAAGAAGGATCAGCCCAAGGGGCCGGTCGGCGCGATTACTGTCAGCGTCGACGACGGCTCGGGCGCGGTCAACGCCGACATTCCGGTGACGATCGTGAAGTCCTCCAAGCCCCTCGTGACGACGACGGAGGCTCGCATCAAGGCGAAGGCCGGCCAGACGGTGGACGTGAACCTGTCGGAGTACACGACGAACCCGTTCCCGGATCCGCTCGTGGTCCTGGATGCGTCGGTGCACGTGGGCCAGGGAACCGCCTCGGGCAATGGCAACGTCCTGTCGGTGACCCCCAAGGCGGGCTTCCACGGCAACCTGACTGTCGTGTACCGCGTCATGGATGCGACGAACGACCCGGATCGCGTGGTCCAGGGACGCGTTGTCGTCCAGGTCGTCGACCGTCCCGAACCGCCCCAGAACGTCTCGGTCACGCCGATGGGGGCGGGCACAGCCTTCGTGCGCTTCGACTCGGGTGCCTCCAACGGTGGCACGATTACGGGCTACACGATTACGGACAAGCTCGACGGTAAGACCTACGACACTCGAGATCCGGGCAAGCAGATCACGGGCCTGGAGAACGGAGCGAAGCACTCGTTCACGGTCGTCGCGCACAACGAGGCCGGGGACTCCGACCCATCCGAGGCCTCCGCCGATGTGCTTATCGACATGGCGCCCGAGCAGATGGCGGCGCCCACGGTCACTGGTGAGGACGGTGCCCTGAACGTCTCGTGGACGGCACCCCACAACGAAGGATCCGCGATCCACACGTACACGGTGTTCCTCACCGGGCCCGGTGGCGGCCAGCCGATTCCCTACCCGGTGTCCGCTCCGCAGACCAGCCTGCGGATCCCGGGCCTGGAGAACGGCAAGATGTACACGGTGACGGTCCAGGCGCAGAACAAGGCGGAGACGCCCTCTCCGGCGTCCTCACCGACCGAGGGCTACCCGCACGGGAAGCCGGACCAAGCGAGCGGCGTGAGCGCCGTCGCGACCGGCTCTGCGGGCGATCCGAATAGGGCGACGGTTGAGGTTACGTGGAACGTGGGATCTCCCAATGGCAAGGGATGGGGCCAGGCCACGGTTTCGGTCAATGGCGCCGAGGTGCATGTTCCGTCAGACGCTCGCACTGCCACGCTGTCGGACGTGCCCACGGGCAGTAAGGTGTCCGCATCGGTGACGCTGTCGAACTCGCACGGAGATACGTCGGACCCTGCCACCACGTACGTGTCGATCGCGACGACCCCCGCGCCGATTGCCGCCCCGACCCTGTCGGGAACGAACACCGCGGGCGAGCTGAAGGTGAGCGGGCTGTCGATTGTGACGGGCCGAGGATTCGATGCCTCCGACCTGACGCTGCGCTACTCGGACACCGAGCGTGGGTGTGCGGGCGGTACGCCGATCTCTGATGGCGCCATCCTGCCCGCCAACGGCTGGCAGCCGAAGACGTACTACTTCTGCCAGACGGGCATCGGCGTGAACAACCAGCCGGCATCCTCCCCGGTCGTGCCTGCCACGGGCACCGCGACGGGCCTCCCCTCGGAGGTGGATGTGCGGATCGTGGGCGTCAACTCGACCAGCCTGACGGTGCAGTGGGATCCGGTGGGCGCGAACCCGGCGGTGAGCGAGATCCGCGTGTCGCTGGGTGGCGAGACGAAGACCGTGTCCGGGAATGCCACCGAGGTGACCTTCTCGGATCTGGCGCAGGGTACGCGCTACCAGGCCACGGTCGTTGCGGTCAACGGTGTGGGTGAGACGGTGATGAGTAAGCGCCCGACGGAGATCACAAAGCTGGACGTGAACGCCCAGTGGGTGGAGACTTGCCGCGGTGATGAGCGTGGATTCTCCCCGGCCTCGTGCCACACGTTCACGCTGAGTGCTCCGGGTTGGTCGGCCTCGTCGGTCCCGCATGTGTGCCAGGTCCGCAACGACCGCACGAACTCCAACGAGTGGGTGCGCGTGGACGGCGCGGGTCCGATCTGGACGCGCCAGGCCACCCTCGCGGACAGCGAGGACGCCTTCAAGCGCGGCTCCTACTTCACCGGCGAATGCCGACCGGAGTGATGCGCGCGTGAAGAAACTACGTCGACTTGTGAGGCATGCGTGGCGCGCCCTGAGCGCCCGCGTGCAGGCGCTGCCCGGCTACGAGGGTGTCGCCCGCTGGCTGGGTGCGCTGACCCCGGTGGGGTGGGCGGTCATCGTGGCGATGCTCGCGGGCACCGTCGCGGCCCTCGCCTTCGGCTGGCTGGAGGGCTTCATCGTGGCCGTCATGGGCCTGGTGGCCCTCGTGGTCGCGGTCGCCTCTGTCGCGTCCCCGTCCCCGCTGTCCGTGTCCCTGCGTATGAAGAACGACCGCATCGTCGCCGGCCAGGTGGCGGTGGGCCGCGTCCGCGTGGTCAACGAGTCCGGGCGCCGCTCGGGTTCGACCCTCGTGGAGGTGACGATCGGACGAGGCAGTGGCGAGTTCCTCGTGCCTCCGATTAGCGGGAACGGCACGTGGAACGAGTCCTTCTCGGTCATGACGAAGCGCCGCGGCGTTATCAACGTGGGCCCCGCGCGCACCGTGCGTATGGACGGCCTGGGCCTGCTGCGTCGCGTGCGTTCGTGGGATGACCCGATCCTCGTGCACGTGCACCCGCCGACGGTGCGTTTCTCCTTTGATGCGACGGGTACGCAGATGGATGTCGAGGGCGTGGCCAGCGAGAAGCTGACGAGTTCCGACGTGTCCTTCCACGCCCTGCGCGACTACGAGCCGGGCGATGACCGACGCGCGGTGCACTGGCCGTCGACGGCGCGCTTTGGCCGCCTGATCGTGCGCCAGTTCGAGGAGACGCACCGTTCGCACCACATGGTGCTGTTGGATACGCGCGTGGACGCGTGGGATCGGCGCTCCTTCGAGACGGCCGTATCGGTTGCCGCCTCGCTGGCGCTCGCCGGCTCGGGCGAGGCGCGCACGGTGTCGATGCACACCGCGGACGAGTGGATCCCCACGGGCTCGCCGATGGCGATGCTGGATGCGCTGTCCGAGATGGAGACGTCGACGCGCTCGGAGTTCGCGGGCATCGTGCGCCGCTGCATCATGGAGCGCGGCGGGATCTCGGTGCTCTCCATCGTTGTCGGTGCCGGCGTGGACGACGAGGAGGCGGCTCGCCTGGCGAACATCGCCCCCGTCGACGTCATTGTGTCGGTGATCCGCGTGGTCCCGGGCCGGGCGCGTCGCCGCCGCAAGATCACGCGCGGCGTCATTATCGACTGCCCCTCCCTCGAAGACCTACCGATGCTCGTGTCTCGGGGGGTGAACGCGTGAGTACTCCTGCTCGCAACGCCTCGCGTCCTGCTCCTCCGCCGCGTCGCTCTCGTCGTCCCATGGCCCAGGAAACCACGATGGGCGGGTCGATCCACCGCGCCGCCATGCCCGCGTGGTCCCTGCTCGTCCTCGCAGTCCTCTTTTCGGGTCCGATCCTCATGTTCGAGTCCGTCTTCGGCGGCGGCCACGGCGCGATCGCGGCGCTCGCGGGCGTCGTGGTCGGCCTCGTCGTCGCGTGGGCGGCCGCCAAGTGGCGCTGGGACCTGCTCTCGATCGTCGCGGCGGTCGTGGCCTCGCACTTCCTTTTCGGCGGCGCAGCCGCGCTGCGCGAGACGACCCGCTGGGGCGTGGTCCCGACGTCGCGGACCATCCAGACGCTCGTCGTCGGTGCGGTCGAGGCCTGGAAGGACCTCCTGACGCTGACGCCGCCGGCCGGCTCCTACGTGGGGCCCGCGATGGTGCCGTGGATGGCCTGCCTCGTGTGTTCGGTCGCGGCGGGCGTCGTCACGGTGCGCTACGGGCGCCCGATGTGGGGATCCGTGCCGCTGATCCTCGCCGGCGTGATCGCGATCGTGTGGGGGCCGTCGAACCACTCCCCGTCCTCCCTCCTCGTCATCGCGTGGTGGGTGGGACTCATCGTGTGGTGGGCGTGGGCCTCGGCGATCGGACGCGCCCGATTGGGTGCCGACATCGTCATTGGTATGGCCTCCGCGACGACCTCCGCGACGACGACCATGGGTGGTTCCTCGCGCCAGATCGTGCACGTGTGGTGGCGCGTGGGCATGGGCGCTCTCATGGTGGGCGTGATGGTCGCTGCGGCGATCCCCGCGGCGTCCCTGCTGGGCCCCACGGCCTCGGACCGCGTCGTCGGACGTGACGTCATCGAGCCGCCCGTGGATGCGCGCCAGTACCCCTCGCCGCTGTCCAGCTACCGCCACTACAACAAGGATCTCGAGGACGAATCCCTGATCCGCGTGTCCAACCTGCCCAAGGAGGCGCGCGTGCGCCTGGGTGCGATGGACGTGTACGACGGGACGACCTTCGGCATGGGCGTCTCCAACACAGCGGACGGCACGGCCGGATACCGCCGCGTGGGGTCCACGATCCCGGGGCGCAGCGCCGACACGGCGGGCGTGCAGACCTCGGTGTCGACCTCGCAGCTGCTGGGACCGTGGGTGCCCACGATCGGCCAGGTGTCGGTCCTGCGTTTTGAGCCCTCCGCCCCCAATGCGGCCGAGCAGCAGGACGGCCTGAACTACGACCTGTGGGCGGAGACCGCCCTGACGACGGGGCCGACCGGTCAGCTGAGCTACTCGCTGAGCACGACGATGCCTCGCGAACACGCGGACTCGGAGTTCGCCAGCGTGAACGCGGCGCGCTATGCCGGGGGAGACACGAACGTCCCGAAGGACGTGGACTCCCTGGCCGCGGATCACACGTCGACCGCACGCTCGGACCTGGAGAAGGCCCGCGCGATCGAGCAGTTCCTGCACACGGATGGCTACTACTCCAACGACGACACGATCAACTCCCGTCCCGGCTCCTCCCAGGACCGCATCGAGCGCATGATCAGCGCCGAGGCGCTGGTGGGCGACGACGAGCAGTACGCGACCCTCATGGCCCTCATGCTGCACTCGCAGGGCATCAACGCCCGCGTCGTCATGGGTGCCTACCGTGAGGGCACGTCCGGCAGCGTTGACCTGACGGGTTCGGACATGCACGCGTGGGTCGAGGTGGAGTTCCCCGGCGTGGGATGGGCGACGTTCGACCCGACTCCGCCGCGCGATCAGCAGCCGACGACGCAGGTTAACAAGCCCAAGTCCGTGCCCAAGCCGCAGGTCCTGCAGCCCCCGGAGCCGCCCGAGCAGCCGGTGGAGCTGCCGCCCGCGACCCGCGACCAGGCGACGGACCCGCACGACCCGAACGGCGTCCACATCCCGTGGATGGCGATCAGCGCGGTGTCGTTGTCGCTCCTGGTGCTGCTGGGCCCGGTCCTAGCGGTGCTCTTGGCGAAGTCTCGCCGCCGCAAGGGCCGTCGCCGCGCGGAGGCCGCCGAGTCGGTGCGCGGCTCGTGGGATGAGCTCGTGGATACCGCGATCGACTCCGGCCTCGTCGTCGAGCCGCACCTGACGCGTCAGGAGGTCGCGTGGGCGCTGGCCTCGCAGTGGACGCCCAAGACGTCCGAGGGCGACGAGGAGGGGGCCGCCAAGGCCCGCAAGGCGCGCAAGCGCTCGGCTGCGGACGTGCGCGTGCCCGGCTGGTCGCTCTTCTCGGGCGCGGTTCCCCGGGCCGTCACCGTGGCGCGCCGCGCGGACGTCGCGGACTTCGCTGCCGGCGGCGCTCGCCCCGAGGACGCGGAGCAGGCGTGGAGCGACGTAGATGAGCTGCGTCGCGAGTGGGCGGCCTCGGTGTCGCCGTTCGCGCGGCTGCGTTACGCGCTGTCGCTGAAGTCGCTGCGCTGGCGCCGTCGCGCCCGCCGCCAGGCTGACGCTGCTCGCAAGGGCGGCCGCTCGCTGGCCAAGCGCATGGGCCGTAGGAAAGGGAAACGTTGATGGATAGCGACGCTCGCGTCGGAATGGTGCCGTCGCTGCCGGGCTACGAGTGGATTCGTCCGCTCGGCTCGGGTGGTTTCGCGGACGTGTTCCTGTGCCGTCAGGAGCTGCCCAGCCGTGAGGTGGCCGTCAAGGTGGCGCGCAGGGATCGCGGGGCGGACGGCGAGGCCGGTATCGCCCGCGAGGCCGACGTGATGGCTCTCGTGTCGGGTCACCCGGCGGTGGCCCAGCTCTACGGCGCTGGGCGCACGCCGGATGGCCGCCCGTACCTGGTGATGGAGTATTGCCCGGTCGCGAACATCCTCGATCAGGTGCGCGCAAACCCGATGTCGACGGATCGCGCGCTGTCGATGGTGATCCGCATGTGTGGCGGCGCTGAGATGCTGCACCGCGCGGGCTACGTGCACCGCGATATTAAGCCCAGCAACATCATGATCAACGCCTTCGGGTCGCCGGTGTTGACGGACTTCGGCGTGGCTGAGCCGGTGGGTGCGGACCCGCGCGGTGGCCGCGACGGCTTCTCGGTGATGTGGGCGCCGCCCGAGCAGATCGCGGGCACGGCGCGCGCTCACCCCACGCAGGACGTGTGGGCTCTGGGGGCGACCCTGTGGACGCTTCTCATGGGCCGTTCTCCCTTCGAGGTGGAGGATGGGGACAACTCGGCTCACGCGGTCGCCCAGCGCGTCGCCCGCGGCCGCGTGTCGCGCATCGATCGCCCGGGCGTGCCCGATGCTGTGACTGCCATCGTGCGCCGCGCGATGAGCCTGGATCCGGAGCAGCGCTTCGGATCGGCGGCAGCGCTCGGCTACGCGCTGCAGACGGTCGAGCGCGAGATGCACCGCCCGGTCACGGAGATGAAGCTGAGCGTGGTGGCCTCCTCGAGCGCGCCCTCCTCGGCCCTGTCCGCCCCGTCCTCGGCGGCCCTGGACGCGGAGCGCACGCGCACCCGCCGCGGGAGCTTCGCGGATGGTCCGCAGGCCTTGTCGAACGAGGCGTGGGCCGGCAATTCGACGACGAACCGAACCGGGTTGGTGGAGGGACAGTCGAAGCGTCCCGTGTGGGTGGTGCCTGTCCTTGCGCTCGTGATGGTGCTGGCGACGGCCGGCCTGGTGGTCGCGATGCTCACCGGCGGGGGGCACAGCATCCACCTGAGCGGAGGTGGCGGCGGATCCACGCCGACCCCCTCCTCGAGTGCGGGGACGGTGAACAATTCCGATCAGGGCGACGCGGGTGCCGTCCCGCCCGAGGCCGTGACCGGGTTGACGGCCACCCCGAACGGCAACGAGATCCGCTGGGGCTGGGAGGTGCCCGATCAGGGCCAGTACCAGCCCGGATCGCTGGAGTTCAAGTACGTGCTCACCCGCCCGGGTGAGGCCGTGGTGGCCGAGACGATGCGCCGCAACAGCCTGACGACGACCGCGGTGAGCGGCGAGAACTGCCTGACCGTGAGCCTCGTCGTGACCGCCACGGGGCGCGAGTCAGCGCCGGTCACCCAGTGCGTGACGGTGCCGTAGGGCAGCGAAAGGACCGCTGATGAGTCATCTGATGACACGTCTGGCGTGGCGCTGCTCGGGTGTGGCGGTAGCGGGTTCGCTCGCCGTCGCGGCGCTCGTTGTTCCTGCGGCTCCGGCTTCGGCGGCGCGAATTCCGATCACGGCGGACGAGCAGGACTACTACTCGTACTACCACCTGGGGCAGCTGCGCGACGCCGGATTGACGGGCGAGGGTGTGACGATCGGGCTGATCGACGGCCCGGTGAACTGGAAGATCCCGGAGCTGCAAGGTGCGGATATGCAGTACATGAGCCGCTGCGATGTGGAGTCGAGCGACGACAGCTGGGAGCACGGCACGGTGATCGCCCAGGTAATGGTGGCCCCGGAGTTCGGGATCGCCCCGAAGGCGACGCTCAATCGCTATACGGCGTCGCTGATCGGCGATACGGCGTCGGATAATTGCGCGATCGGCGGGGGGCCGCGTGGGTATTCGGACACGTCTGTGTTGATTGAGCTGGCGCTCAACGACGGCGTGGATGTCGTGTCGATTTCCTCGACGTACAGCGCGGACAGTGAGAGTATGCGCTGGGCTCTGGCCCGCGCGATCACGCAGAAGGTGCCGATCGTGGTGTCGATGGGCAACGAGTCGGAGTACAATCCGCCGAAGTCTCTGGCGCGTATGACGGGCGTGGTGGGCGTGGCGTCGGTGGAGCCTAACGGGGAGTTGACTTCGTACTCCAACTATGGGGACTACGTGTCGACGGCGTCGGTGTCTCGTCCGTACGCGCGTTCGGGTGCGACGTGGGAGAAGGGGTACTGGCAGGGCACGTCTTTCGCGTCTCCGACGGTTGCGTCATTCCTGGCGTTGACGATGCAGCGCTGGCCTGATGCGACGGGTAATCAGGTTATGCAGGACTTGGCTCGCACGGGGATCGGCGGCAACGGCGGCTACTGGAACCCGTACACGGGGTACGGGGCGGTGGATCCGTACGTGCTGCTGACGACGAATCCGACCCAGTTCCCGGACGAGAACCCGTTCTTGAATAAGGGCTACGAGTCCATTCCGACCCGCCAGGACATCGCGGACTACGCGGACGGCCTGGTGGATCCGAGGCGCATCAACGCTGATGATTCATACCAGTATCGGGGCTTCGACGAGCATCTCACCCTGAGCCGCGAGCACGGCTACCCGACGCACCTGGGGACCAGCCCGCGATTCCACGCGAGCAATGCGAGCAACGCGAAGAAGAAGTAACGCGTAGGGGAGCGCCCCTGTCATCCACGCGCAGTTCACGGTGGGTGGCAGGGGCGCCTCGTTGTGTCGGGTGGCCGAGGCTACTTCCGGTGGTAGCGGGGGCTCGTTCCCAGGTGGAGCGGTGTTTTGAGGTCGGACAGGTACAGGACGACCTGATCGTCGGCACCTCGGTACACGTAGGAATCGGGGACCTGTCTGTTGGTAGTCGGATCGATCAGTCCGTCGGCGTAGTCGGCTACCTCATCAGCCGTGGGTTCGGAACCACCCGGTTTGTTGAGGATCGGGTTCTCGTCCGGGTACTGCGAGGGATCGTCGTTCACTAGGGAGCCTAAGGCAGCAGCCCCGTATCCGGTCTTGTCATTCCATGTGTGGTCCGGGTTTAATCCAGAGTGGACGAGTGACTGGAGGATCTGGTTGGTGGTGGCGTCGGGCCACTTCTGGCGTGCCAGTGCGAGCATGCCGGCGACCAAGGGGGTGGAATACGAGGTGCCATCCACCGTCACTGGCTCGTTCGTGTTCGCATCAAGGGTGTTCACAGGGCCTCCGACTGCCGCCGTGACAACGCCGTTTCCCCAGGAGGAGTAGGACGCGAACGTGCCGTCGGTGTTAATGGCGGTGACGCCAACGACGCCCGACCACCGACCCAGGTGGCTACGGTTTTCGTCCGTCGCTCCGTTACCGGAGGAGGAGACAATGATGACACCCTTGCTGATCGCGTTGGCGATGGCCCACTTGATCTCCGAACCGTGCTCGGAGTTACTCAAAGAGATGGAGATGATCTGGGCTCCATCATCGACGGCTTGATTGATCAGCTTGTCGATGCTATCGGTTGTGTCAGCCCCCCTGACGCACGTACCACCGGGTTGCGTATCTGATGACGTAATCTGGTAGGTGTACAGCGTCGCATCGGGAGCGACGCCCGTGTAGGGAGATACCAGCAACGTCGCCATGTCGGTTGCGTGGCGTACGCCGTCAGGGGAGTCGTTGACGGTGCACCGGCTCTTGTCGACGATGTTGGCACCGGCCAGCTCGGGGGCACTGGTGTCCACGGGGCCGTCAAAGAGGGCGATGGTCACGCCCTTACCCGTATAGCCCTTCTCGCGTGCTGAGTCCAGGTGGTAGTAGGAGAAATACTCCTGGGTGGTGATCGGGTCCGCCGCGTGCGCGGGGGCCGGAGCCATGGTGAGGGCACCGACGGCCAGCGCGAGTGCGGAGGCAGCGGTGGTCAGGGCGCGCGCGGCGCGCCCCGCCCTCCCCACAAAAGCGAAGGGAGAACGGGGCGCGGGCTGCGCGCTTGGTCGCGCGAGTGTCATGGTCACTTCCGGTGGTAGCGGGGGCTCGTTCCCAGGTGGAGCGGTGTTTTGAGGTCGGACTGGTACAGGACGACGGTATCGTCGACACCTCTGTACGTATAGGAATCAGGGATCCCGCGGTGGAGCGCGGGACTAATGAGACCATCCACGTAGTCGGCTACCTCGTCAGCAGTGGGTTCGGAACCACCCGGTTTGTTGAGGATCGGGTTCTCGTCCGGGTACTGCGAGGGATCGTCGATGACGAGTCCGCCACCGTCAATGGCTCCGTACCCGGTGTACTGATTCCACTCGTGGTTGGGGTTCAGACCGGTGTGGACCAGGGACTGGAGGATCTGGTTGGGGGTGGCGTCGGGCCACTTCTGACGCGCCAGGGCCAGCATGCCGGCGACGAGAGCGGCCGACACGGAGGTACCTCGTGTGGTGATGGGCTGATTCGTAATTTCGTCGCGTGTATTGAAAGGACCGCCCACAGCCGCCGTCACAACGCCGTTGCCCCAGGAGGAGTACGACGCGAAGGTACCGTCCGTGTTGATGGCGGTGACACCAACAACGCCAGACCATTTACCCAAGTGACTGTTGTTTTCGTCGTCTGACGTGTTGCCGGCTGAAGCAACAATGATGACACCGCGCGCAATTGCGTTGGTGATAGCCCACTTGACGTCATCACCCAGGTGTCCTGTTCCTTGGGAGAGGGAAATGATCTGAGCGCCATCTTCGACGGCTTGGTTGATCAGCGTGCCGAAGTCGTCAAGCTTCTTGCCGTTAACCTTGCAAGTGCCCTCCGACACAGAATCGTCATTCGACACCTGATAGCTGTGTAGCGTAGCCTCAGGCGCCACACCGGTGTACGGGGAAACCAGGATAGTCGCCATGTCGGTGCCGTGACGTGCATTTCCCGGGGAATCCTCGATGGTGCAGCGGCTCTTGTCGGTGATGTTGGCACCGGCCAGCTCGGGGGCACTGGTGTCCACGGGGCCATCGATGAGGGCGATGGTGATGCCTTTGCCGGTGTAGCCCTTCTCATGAGCTGCGTCGAAGCCGTAGTAGGAGAAGTATTCCTGTGTGGTGATGGGGTCTGCCGCGTGCGCGGGGGCCGGGGCCACGGTGAGGGCTCCGACGGCCAGTGCGAGTGCGGAGGCAGCGGTGGTCAGGGCGCGCGCGGCGCGCCCCGCCCTCCCCACAAAACCGAAGGGAGAACGGGGCGCGGCGTTGGAATGAGTGCTCACCACTGGCGCGGGTCCCATCCGTCGTCCATGCGCTTTGCCGGCGCGATGTCCTTGTCGGTGCCGGAGGTCTGCGACAGGGGATTTACGTAGCCTGCGGGCAGCTCGTCCTCGTCGTCGTCGAACTTGAAGGCCACGTACCGGTTCTTACGGCCCTTCTTGTCGTCCTTGCCTGCGCCAGCACCAGCACCCGCTCCGGAACCCATGAAGCCGCCGCTCGTCGTTCCGCCCTTGCCAGCGGCACCGGCCGCACCGGCAGCTCCGCCGCCGTTCGCGCCCGTGGTGCCCGTGACACCGGAGGAACCGGCAGCGCCGTTCGCGCCGCCAGCGCCGGCTGCGCTCGCGGAGCCAGCGGGGGGAGTGTAGGAGCCGAAGCCGGAACCCGAGTAGGAGCCGACTTTGAGGCCGGCCGCGCCCGAAGCGCGCAGACCGTTGACCGAGCCGGTCACGCCGCGCATGCCCGCGGCGCCCATGCGACCGGCACCGGACAGGCCGCTGGCAGAGCCGGAACCGCCGAGGCCGTTCGCGCCGGCTCCGGCGCCGCCGAAGCGGCCGAGGCCGTTCGCGCCGGCTCCGGTGCCGCCGAAGCGGCCGAAGACGCTGGATCCGCCGAAGGCGCCGGACCCGCCGAAGCTGCCCGAGCCCATCCGGGCTGCGCCGCGCAGGCCGAGCGCGCCGGCACCGAGGACACCCGCGCCGCCGAGGCGGCCTGCTGTGGCGGAGTCGGAGGCCGCGCCACCGTTGAGGCGCCACAGCGGGTGATCCACGTCGGCCGGAGGGGCGGGGGTGTGCCCGCCGACGACGCCATTGCGGTACGCCGTGCCGTTCACAGCGGTGTGGAGCAGGTCCGTGCCCATGAGCTCCTGGGGATCCGTGATCGGGTTCGTGCGCGACCCGGTCTCACCGTAGGCGGGTTCCTGGGTCGGGATAGCTCCCGACGCGACCGTCCGGTTCTGGGCAGCAGCGGCGTCGGCCTCACTCCACCACGGTTGGGCGAAACCGCCTGGGTAGGTGCCGGACGAAGGGTTGCGGCCGGAAGAACGGCCAAACGAATGCGAGGCGCTGTCTGCCCATTGCTGCGTACGGTCGACCACATCCTGACCGCGATTTTCCTTGTCGGTCTCTGCGGCCTGAGCGTCGGCGCTGTCTTTAATTCCTTGCATGTGGCTACTCAGATCCCCCGTCAACGAGTTTACTCGCTCCAGGATGCGCGTCGCCGCCGCCTCGCGCTGGGCGTTGGCCTGAGCCTCGACCGCCTCCACGTAGGCGGCGCCGGTCGTGAAGCGCTTGCCCAACACAGAAACGCCGCCTCCGGGGGAGGAGCTACGAACCATAACGACGGGGTCGTCGCGCATTGCCTCAGTCGCAGAGTCCAGAAGCGTCGGGGACAGGAGGTTAGCCTCGTGGAGCGCCGACGCCATCGCCAAACGACCAGCTTGGTAGGTGTTGTGACCGCTTCGGTAGATGTCCGCGTGTGCGTTGATACGCTGAATCGCTCTGTCCACCCACGCGTTCATGGCCTCAGCTGTTTTCCCTTCGAAACCCTGGGAATCGCGGTACTGCTTAAGTCGTTCAACGGCCTCATTAAGGCCTTTGATCGTTTGCTGATGGTCGGGATCCCACGCGTCCAAGTCGCGGTTGGCTTTTGCGGCTTCCATGAAGACCTTCAGGCGCTCGTACATCGGCGATGACACCATGATTAAATCCCCTTCTTTCTAAAAGCTCAGTATTTACGAGGGCCGGGCGTTGTGGTTGGTGCCGAGCCGCCGGATGTCGTGGAGGGCGTCGATCCACCCGCCGTCGAAGAAGACGGTGTGCTTTGGGCGTGCGGAATAGCACCGGCGACACCGAGTCTTTGAAGAAGTCGGTCGACCTTGTGCTGCGCGACTTTGAGCTCAACGGCAGCATCGGATTTGTCGACCTTAGCCAGGGCTTCCCGAATCTTGTCGAGCTGCAGCTTGTTATCCTGTTCCGTCCCGGTGAAGCTCTCCAGGGCAGCGTTGATCTCAGCCTCGAAGGTGGTGATGAGGATTGCTTCCTTTGCGAGGATATCCGATATCGCGTTGAACAGTTCGGCAGAGGTGTCGCCCATGGAGCTGGGGCCAGTTTCCTGCCCCCAGAACATGGACTTCTGAGCGGCGCCCAGGGACGACGACCCCTGAGCGGACGAAGTAATGGCGTCGCCACCCTCCACCACGTGAGTGGCTGCCGCTGCCTGCTGGTCGCCGTGAACGGAAACGGAATCTCCGGCCATTTGTAGCTCCTTAAAATTGATGGAAGATGAAAAAGCGCTGCTATGCGCCCGGTTGCTTACTTGGCGACCTTGAAGCGGCGGACCAGCGGCTGGTCGGGCTGGTCGGGGCCATCGATCTTCAGGGTCCACACGTAGGTCAGGTCAGAGCCCGAGCCCTCCACGTCCACGGTCCAGGACGAGTAGTACTCACAGTTCTGCTCCACGCACAGGTCGTAGGTGTCATTGCCCAGTCGCCAAAAGTCGGTGGCCGACATCATCTGGTACACCGTGTCGTTCTTGTTAACCACGGTCTGGCCCTTGGGATCCAGCTTGAACTGTTGGGAAGAAATCAGGCTGGGCTCCACGCCCACCAGCTGCGCGCCAACCATGTTGTTCAAGGCGATGGCCTTGTCGGCAATCTGCTTCTTCTGGTCGCCCGACGCGGACTGCATCTGCTGCACCAGCTGCTGCTTCTGGCCCTGAGGAATGTTGGGCAGCTTGCTGATATCGGTGGACTTAGACCCACCCCCACCATGGGGGGAGCAACCCGACAGCGCGACGGCAGCGAGCAGCAGGGACGAGGTGGCCGCACATGCGCGACGGGACACGAGAGAGGACATATTTTTCTCCTACTTTCAGACTGGTCAATCATATGCGATGAACGGGTCGCCGTGTCAATAAACGGTCAGATTGATGCGGGTGGGGTGTTCGCCAGCTGGGCAGCGACCACGCCGAGCTCACGGTGGACGACCTGCGCGCGGCCCGGAACGGCGCGCTTGGGCTTGACACCGTTGATGATCGCGCCCTCGCTGGGGTTGCCCGACAGGAGGATGCCGGTGACCGCCAGGTCGTTCATCATCTGCAGGACCTTCTCGTAGGCCGCACGCGACGCGCCACCCATACGGCGGGTGATGATCACGTGCAGGCCGATGTCGGCGGCCTGCGGCAGCAGGTCGATGAGCTCCATGAGCGGGTTGCCCGACGTCGTCGCAACCAGGTCGTAGTCGTCGACCAGGATCCACACCTCGGGGCCCGACCACCAGCTGCGGTCGCGAATCTGCTCGGGAGTCACGTCCGAACCCGGCAGACGCGTGCGCAGGAAGCCTGCGAGATCGCGCATCTGCTTCATCGCCTCGGCGTGGTTCGTCAGGTAGCGAAGCTGGTAGTCCTGCGGAACCGCGCCCATGAGCGTGCGGCGCATGTCGATTGTCAGGATCTTCGCCTCGCCCGGCGAGTACAGGCGTGTGACCTCGGAAATGATCGAGCGCAGGAACGTCGTCTTGCCCGTCCGACCGTCGCCGAAGAGGTACAGGTGCGACTCCGCGCGCGTGTTGAACACGAGCGGTCCCAGGCGAGACTCCTCGACGCCCAGGATCATGTCGCCACCGCCGCGCGGCAGGATCTGAGGATCCGGCACCTGCGCGAGAATCTCGGCGACCGTGACATTCTCGGGCAGCAGGCGCAGCTTTGGGCCCTCACCGTGGACCAGCGACTCGCGGATCTTTGCGACCGTGCGCGCAACACCCTGCGACACGGTCGACGGATCCGGATCGTCGTCTGCGCGCGGCAGGCCGATCATCATTTCGTGGCCCACCATGTCGATGCCTCGACCCGGGCGGCCCTTCGGAATACGGGCGGCACCCTCGCGGTTGACGATCGACTCCTTCGGGTTCGCCGTGTGCAGCTCCAGGCGCGAACCGAAGATGTCCTGCGCCTCCGAACGGATGTCCATCCAGCGGGCGGCCGACACGATGAGGTGAACGCCCAGCGACAGGCCTCGGCTCATCATCGTCGTCACCGTGCGGTCCAGGCCGTCGAACTCGGAGCGCAGCGCGCCCCAGCCGTCGATGACCAGGAACACGTCGCCGTAGCCGTCGTCGTAGCGTCCTTCCAGGCGCCCGCGACGGTAGGTGTCCATCGAGTCGATGCCGTTCTGACGGAAGTAGCGCTCACGGTCGTCCATGATCGCCGCGATCTCGGCGATCATACGCGTGCGCACCTCCTCGGTGTCGCGCGTCGCGATGCCCGCCACGTGCGGGGCGCCCGCGAAGCCCGCGAAGGTGCCGCCGCCGAAGTCCATGACGTAGAACTGGACTTCCTGGGGCGTGTAGGTCAGCGACAGGGACTGGACGATCGTGCGCAGCGCCGTCGACTTACCCGTCTGCGGGCCGCCGACCAGAGCGAAGTTACCGCCCGCGCCCGACAGGTCGAGGACGAGGGTCTCGCGACGCTGCTCGAGCGGCAGGTCGACCGTGCCCAGGGGCACGCGCAGGGTGCCGGACTCGCGCCACGCGCGCGAGACGAAGCCGAGCTCCGGGTCGGGGCGCAGGTCGGGCATGAGGGTCGCGAAGGTATCCGGGACCTCCAGCGGCGGCAGCCACACCTGGTGCGCCGGGTAGCCCTTGCCCTTCATCTTCGCCACGGCGATGTCCATCTCGGACATGTCCGCCCAGACCTCGTCGCCAGCCAGAACGACTTCCTGGTTCTGGTCGACCTCTTCCTCCTCGCCCAGGTCCTCGCGCGTGATGACGGGAGCGACCGTGAATGGCAGGATCTCGATCGGCGCGGTCGGAGCGCCGGCCGTCGAGCCCTCGGAAATCGACGCGAGCGTACGCGCCGGCGGGGGAGCGGCCACGTAGGACGCGCGGAAACGAACGAGGCCGTCGCCGCCCGCCTTCAGGTAGCCCGAACCGGGCAGCGGGGGCAGCTTCGCGGCGTCGGGAATACCCAGGACCTCACGAGAGTCGTTCTCCGTGAAGGTCTTCAGGGCAATGCGGTACGACAGGTGCGACTCCAGGCCGCGCGCCTTACCCAGGTCCATCTTCTGCGAGGCGAGCAGCAGGTGCACGGACAGGGATCGGCCCAGACGACCGATCATGATGAAGACCTCGCCGAACTCCGGCTTGGCCATCAGCATTTCCGTGAACTCGTCCAGGACGATGAAGAGGGCCGGCAGCGGCGGGAACTCGTGCTTGCCCGCGAGGCGATCCGCCTCGTAGTCGGACACGTTCGCGTAGTTGCCCGCCTGACGCAGTACCTCCTGGCGGCGCACCATCTCGCCCTGCAGGGCGTCCTGCATACGGTCGACCAGGGAGAGCTCCGACTCCAGGTTCGAGATCATGGCCGACACGTGTGGCAGATCTGACATGCCGGCGAAGGTCGCGCCACCCTTGAAGTCGACGAGAACCAGGTTCAGCTGCTCCGGAGAATGGGTGAGCGCCAGGGCCAGCACGAGGGTACGCAACACCTCGGACTTACCCGAACCGGTCGCGCCGATGAGCAGACCGTGCGGACCCATACCCTGCTGGGCGGATTCCTTAATGTCCAGGACCACGGGGCGGCCCTCGGGCGTGACGGCGAAGGGGGCGGCGAGGCGCTCGCGGCCTTCGCGGCGTCGCCACTGCTTCTCCGGGTCGAAGTCGCGGATGTCGCCGATGCCGACGAGCTCCATGAGGTCCATCTGGCGGGCCTCGTCCGAACGGCCCACGGGCGTCTCTGCCTCTTCCAGGTTCTGCTGCGTGGCGAAGGGCGTCATGCGGCGGGCCACGGCCTCGGCCTGAATGGCGGTGAGGCGGTCGGCGAACGCCTGCTCGGGCAGGGAGTCCATGGTGACCACGTCGACCACGTCCGCGCCCTTGTGATCAGGGCTGGGGTGGATGACGAGGCGCAGCGCGGTGTGCGACTTCATGGGCGTCCACTCGCGGGCGCGGGACATGATCGTCACGCCGCGCACGCCCACCGCCGAACCGAAGGGGGAGTTGGGCGGGAACTCGGCACCGTCGCACACGAGGAGGAGGTGGGGCCACTCGGGCATGTCGTCGCCCGGGCGGTACGCGCCGCGCATCGCGACGTCGGGGCCGATCATCTCGGCGAGCTCGCGCGGGTCCGTCGAGATCATGCGGCCCGGGCCCACTGCGTCGCGCACGATGGAGGAGCGGGCCTGCGGCATCCACTTGACCCACTCCCAGTCACCCAGTCGATCGGCCGAACACAGAACCGCGATCTTGAGCTTGGAGGGGTCGATGAAGCACGCCAGGTGCATCATGATGGCGCGCATTTCGTCGTAGGCGCTTTCGCCGTCGCCGACGACCTCGATGTGGCTGAAGTCACCCAGGTAGAGAAACTTGCCGACGTTGTCCGTGTGGTCGTGGACGCCGATGAAGCGCTCCATGGCGGACAGGCACACGACGTCCATCTCCGTCATCGGGTCGATCGGGGGTCGTTCGAAGATGAGGCCGAGGGGCTGGGTGCCCGAGCCGTAACGGAACGTCAGCAGGTCGTACGTGTTGCCCTCGCGCGACCACAGGCGCGAACCGTTGGCGGCCAGCGTGACGAGGGCGTCGGGGGAGGGGTAGACCCAGTTGTAGTAGGCGCGCTGCTTCTTCGCGACCTTGCGCACGGACTCTCGCGTCTCAGCGAGGTAGGAGAGGTATTCGCGGCGCTGCGTCTTCACGCGCGTGCGGTACTGGGAGAACTGACGATAGATGTTGAAGCCGACCATGCCCAGCATGGCGACCAGCATGCCGCCGCCCATCATCATGGAGCGGGGACTCTCGCTCTGCATGGCCATGAAGACCATGACGCCCGTCGAACCGAGCATTGGGACGACCATCATCAGGACGTTACCGATCGATGCGGGCTCGGCCTTCTCCGGCGGCATCTGGATCGCTAGGGTGCCGGAGGGCTGCTCCGGAACCGCGGCAGTCCGCCGTTTCTTGCGTGTAACCATCAGGTCTCCTCGCGCTGTGCGCGTACGTGTTCGATGCGACTGCACCCAGTGTAGCTGAGTAGCCTTCCAAGTTTTAACCGGCGGTTAGCCTCAGTGCATTACACTGAGCACTGTTGTTTCCCTAGGATCGGAGGTTTCATGAGCGCCACCATGGTGTCCGTGACCGTTATCGACTCCGATGGCACCTCCGATTTCGCGGCTCCCGAAGGGACGACGGTCGCGGGCCTGTGCGCCATGCTGGAGATCGATCTGTCCCTTCCCTCCGTGCGTGTCTCCTACGCCGATGGGCGTCCCCTCGACGGCGGCGCTGTTCTCGGTCGTGACCTGCCCGCAGGCTCGACGATCGCTCTGTCCAGTCGCGTCCTGTCCGCTCAGCAGGTCAACGAGGCCTCGGAACGTCAGGAGAACCAGTGGCTTTCCCCGGTCCTCGCTCTCCTCGGCTACTGCTTCATTGTGATCGGTGCGGTCAGCGCCCTGTGTCTCCTGCCGATGATCGCAGATGCGGCCCTCGTCGGGTTTGCTCACCCCGAGGATGGCCCGAAGTGGGCCGTCGAAGCCGCGAAGATCCCGCTGTGGGCGCGCGGCGCGTGTGCTGCCGTGTGCTGCGCTGCTGCGGTCCTCCCGCTTTTTGCTTCGCGCGCGGTCCGTTCGAGGCCTGTCCTGCTGCTCCTGATGCCCGCGCTGGCCGGATACAGTGCGATCGGCTTCGTGTCGATGGCCGGCATTCATGCGCTGTCGGTCGCCCCTGTGATCGGCGTGTGGGTTGCCCTCGCGGTTTCGTTGGCGGTCGTGTCACTGACGACGACCCCCACCGCGCTGAGCGCTCTGTTTGCGTGGATCGGTGCCACGGCGCTCGTCACGATCGGCGCGTACCCGATGTTCAGCCTCATCGACATCGCTCCGCTGGCTCTCCTCCTCGGAGTCTTCCTGTTCCTGATGGCGCCCCGTTTTGCGCTGCGCGTGCCCGACAGCCAGCTCATTGATTCCACGTCGGTGCAGACGATCGCGTCGCGTATTCGCCAGCCTCCCGCGCAAAAGCCCAGCACGCTGACCGGTGGCCGTATGGCGGACGCCCTCGGGCATACCGATGCTCGGTACACGCTGCTGGTGGCCGCCTCGACGCTGTTCATCATGGTGGGTGGCATTCCCCTGGCGTACACGGTGACTCCCGCTCTCACGTTCGGCCGAGGCCTCGGGGGCTTCATCTTCGTCATCATGTCCATCGTGGTCCTGTTGACGGCACCTCGGGGGATCCGCACGCATGCCGGCCAAATCCTGCCTCGCATCGCCGCGGCGGGCGTTGGCTGCGCGTTCCTGTTTGGTCAGTGGTCGCAGTCCTTGGCGGTGGGGAACCGCGAAGAAACGTACCCGCTGTTCCCCCTGCTCCCGCTGGTGATTCTGCTGATCGTCGCGGTCGCGACGGTCCTATGGATGACGCTGCATGTTCCCAAGGGCCACGCCGCCCTTTCGGGGACGATCCTCGACTTCGTGCAGACTTTCTGCATCTTTACACTCCTCCCCGCGGCGGTCATGTCCTCGGGTCTCTTCGAGTTTGCTTGGAGGGCAGTCCTGTAATGGCTGATACGACGAAGACTCCTTTCGCCCACGCGCCCGCATCCCGGCTCGTCGGCGCGTATCTCATCGACCTGGTGGTCCTCGGGGCCCTGCTCGGCGTGACGTGGTACGTGCACTTCACGGCGTGGACGATCGGGATGATCACCGCCGAGGCCGTGGTTGCCTCCGCGCTCATGCTCGGCGCGTCGGGTCGGACCCCTGGCATGGCCCTCATGCGCGTGTGCCTGATCCGCGACGAGGAGGACGCGCAGACTCCGTCGCTCGGCGCGGCGCTGGGCTACACGGCCCTCGCTGTGCTTCTCCAGCTCACCGGCGTGGGTCTACTCGCCTCGTATGCGATGGTCCACGACGGGCGTACCTGGCTGAACGGCCCCACCCGCACCCGATTCGTCGACCTGCGCAAGCACGCGGCGCTCGCGGCTGGTCCCGGCGAGGTCGAGCGCCTCGAGCGTTCGAGCCAGGCTCCCAGCGGTTTCGATAGCGTTCGCGAGGGAGCTGATCAGTGGAGTGCTCCCACTGCGCCGCTCACGCCCGTGCCCTCCTCGGTGCCGGACTATTCCGCGCCCGGTCAGCGCACGAATGATCCCTACGGGGAGGACTACAGCGCCCCCGCAACGCCGGCGGTCTCCCCGCTGCCCGCTGCACCTGCCATGCCGGCTGCGCCGAGCATGCCCGCTGCGCCGGTCGCTTCCGCTGCGCCTGCTCCGCGCGAGCCCAACGAGTTCGATGCGCTCCTCGCGCCGCCGCAGGGCGCGCCGGACACTCATCGCCCCGCGCCTCAGCGTCCCGCGGCGCCGTCCATGCCCGCCGCCCCCGCGGTGCCTCCGCTGCCCGCTGCGCCCGCCGTGCCTGCCGTGCCTGCCGCTCCCGCCCAGGTTCCCGCTCCGCCCAGCTGGGGAGCGCCCTCCCAGCAGGTGCCCCCTCAGTCCGCCCAGGCCTCGTACGGCGCAGGAGGACAGTACGCGGCTCCCGCGTCCGGGGTGCCCGGCCCTCCGCCGAGCCGCCGCGACGTGCAGGCTGGCCAGCGCGCATCCCAGTGGGGTGGTGCCGGCCAGTCGCAGTGGGGTGCGCCCGCGACGCCGCCGCGCACGCAGCTCCTGTGGCTCATCTTCGACTCAGGGCAGCGCGAGCTCATCGACATGCCGGTGACGCTTGGGCGCGCACCCGCGGCCGTTGAGGGATCGCGTGCGGTCGTCGTTCCCGACGCGACGATGTCGCTCTCGCGCACGCACATGCGCGTGGGTCCCACGGCCTCCGGCGCATGGATCGAAGACTCCTTCTCTGCGAACGGCACGCAGATCCGCACGCCCGACGGTCGCGTCATGGAGCTGACGGGCGGACAGGCGGTCGAGGTGCCCGCCGGTACCGAGGTCATCATGGGTGACCGGCGAGCCACGATCGTCTACGCCGACGCAGACTCGGTGCACTGACCCTGTTGGCGGGGCGAGCCCCTTGCTGCGTTGAGCCCCTCGTCGCGCCGATCATTCGAATAGTCGCCGCCGCCGTCCCGACATGGGACGGCGGCGGTTTTGTATGCGCTCACGCCCGCCCCGATTTAACCGACTGGGAAATTCGTGTGGGTGGGGTCGGCAAATGCCTAGCTGGTCGCTTGTGTGCGCGGAAATGGTCTGTCGTAGCGCGGAATCGGGCGCTCGTGGGCACCGAAAAGGGCCGCCCCAATGGGACGACCCTTTTCGGTAGCGCTAGGCGCTCATGTTCTCAGAAGCGGGAAGCGTTGGACTGGTCCGTCTGCTGGTAGTTGGAGCGAGCCGAGTCAACGGCGGAGGAGGTGCGGCGCAGCACGTCCTTCAGGCCCTCGAGGCCCTGGTTCCACTGACGCTGAGCAATGTCGTAGGCTTCCTGCGTCTGGCCTTCCCACGACGAGCGCAGCTGGTTCAGCGTCTGCTCGAGATCGTCGAGGCAGTTCTGCAGGTTAGCGGCACCGGTGTTGATGTCAGCGGCAGCGGCATCAAGAGCGGCGTAATTTACCTGGAAATCCATGTCAGTCTCCTAATCTAATCTCTCACAGGCCGCCGAGCAGCTGGGCGAACGAGTTCTCGGTCTCGGACTCGTTGGCTTCCATCGACGAATCGGTGGCGCGCAGGTTGTCCGCGAGATCCTGAAGAGCCTGGTTAACCTTTGCGGCGTTCTCCTGCCACTGAGTCATCAGCGAAGTGAACTGCACCGACGCAGCGCCCTGCCAGGAGCTGCCGATGGTCGACAGGTCGCCCTCAAGACGCTTGAGGTGGCTGTCGATGTCGGCCTTGGTGGACTCAACCGCCGCGAAACCCTGCTTTAGGGCGCCTTCTGCGGCCCTCTGGTCTGCCATGTGAACCTCCATTTGTATGAGTGGACTCTCTCGCCGGGATGCGTGAGAGCATGGGGACACATGAATACTAACCATGTTTTCATCATTTTTTTCAATGTTACGGAAAAATCATGACAAAACCTGACCGAGAATCTAGACTTACAGGGTTGTGTCGTGTAGCCAAAGACCCCATCACGCGGCATCCGGGAGGACCCAATGGCATCGAAAACATCACGAGGAGTGGCGCTGATTCCGCTCACGATCACGTACGGCGTTGACCGTAGTGACGTGACGCTTCCGCAGTCGATCCCCCTGGTGGAGCTGCTCCCCGGAATGGTTGAAACGGTGGGCGCTTTCACTGATCAGCCAACGAATGACGGCTTTGCAGTGCGCACGGCCTCAGGTCGTCTGCTCGATCAATCCAAGTCCCTGTCCGCCCAGGGAGTGCGCGCCGGCGCGGCGCTCACCCTCGAACCTCTGGGCGAGGGTGCCGCCGATATGGTCTACGACGACCTCACGGAAGCAGTCGGTCAAGTCGTCGAAAGAGTGTCCACTCCTTGGACACGTGAGGATGCTCGCACGCTCGCGGCGCTCGCTGCAGCCGGCCTCATCTTCGTTGCCGCCCTCCTCCTGGCGACCACGCCTCCGGATGCCCTCACCGCCCTGGACCCTCAAGCCGTCACGAGGTACAACCTCATCGCCGGCGCCATCGGCATCGTCTCGGCGCTGCTCGTGACCGCGACGTCCGTCGTCATGACCCGTAAGTACCCGGGAGCGAGCGGTGTTGCGCTGGCGCACACCGTCCCCCTCCTGACGGCCGCAGCTGCTCTGCGCCTGAGTCAGAGCCACTGGGACACCGCCGGCTGGGGGTGGACGGGTCTCGGCCTCCTGATCGGCGCTCTCGCCGTTCTCACGCTGCCAAAGCGGTACCGAATCTCCATCGCAGCTCCTCTCGTCGTCGGCACCGTGTTGGCGGCCACCGGCCTTCTGGTTCGACTCGGTCAGCTTTCCCAGGCGGGCATCTCCGCGATCCTCTTCGCCCTGATCATCGTGCTCCTCCAGGTCGCGCCCTGGATCGCGCTGGCTCACATCCCCGTGCGCATCCTGGACGCGGACACGACCGAGCAGATTCCAGCGAAGGGCATCACCGACCAGGTCAGCAATTCTTTCGTGTTCGTCGTCGCCCTGCGCTCCGGCGGGGCAGTCGCCGCGATCTTCCTGACCATTTCTCTGATGACAGCACCCGAAACGCGGTCGGTCTCCCTGCCGCTGACCCTCCTCACGCTCGGTGCGGTGTCACTCGTCCTCCAGACGCGTTCCATCCGCGCTCGCGTCGAGGTGCTTCTCGGTGCTCTGAGTGGCCTCATCGTGATCCTCGTGGCCACTGTGCTCGGTGCCTACGCGGACCCGAGGACGATGCCCTGGCTGACGCTGACGGCGATTGCGACCGCCCTCGTCCTCGTCGTCACCAACGTCGTCGGGCCTCGTGCCCGCCCGCACCTGACGCGTATCGCCGACACGGTCTCCGTGCTGTCGCTGTTTGTCCTGCTTCCCCTGGCCGTCTACCTGTGGAGCTGAGTCATGCCGTCGAGTAAAGACATCCTTGAAGCCCAGCGCTTCAATCGAAACCGCCTGATTACGGCTTTTACCTCGGGTACGCCCGACGGGCGCGAGGTCGACACTCCGTCGCCCGTGCGTCCCCTCATCTTCGGGCTCGTGGTCGCCATCATCATCAGCGTCATTGGAATCGGCATGCGTGTCTTTGCGCCGAACCCGAAGCTTGGCGAGGCGCAGTACGAGCTCATCGACGTGAAGGGGACGGGTGCCCGCTATTTCTGGGCAAACGGCGTCCTACACCCCATCGCGAACGTGACCACCGCTCGGCTGCTCAGCCCGGATTCAAAGCTGACGACCGTCCAGGCCTCTGCGGCGTCACTCGAAAACATTCCTCGAGGCGCCCAGATCGGTCTGCCCGATGTCCCCGATGACGTTCCGCTCCCTGACATGCTGAGTAAGCAGTGGCTCTCCTGCGACATGGAGTCCGGGTACCACACGTGGATCGCCAAGGACCTGCCTGCGGACAATTTCCCGGTCAAGCAGGCGACATCCGCGCTCGTGCAGGCGAGCGGTAGCGGAGACAAGTACTTCGTCGATCGCAAAAAGGGCAAGAAGTACTACATCGACTCCAGCGTGAGCCGCCTGGGTGACTGGGCGCTGTCCTTCCAGAACCTGGCCAGCTACCCGATCACCGTCGAACCCGAGTGGCTTGACCTCTTCCCCTCGGGCACGCCCCTGCGCCCCTGGAGCTACAACGACATCGAGAATGCTGGGCAGCCTGCCACGAACCTACCCGGCGACCTGAAGAACGAGGGCATCACTATCGGAATGGTCCTTGATCAGGTCGATTCCGCCGGTCAGGTGAAAAACTCCTACCTGGTGATCGACGACTCGAATCTGGTGGTCTTCAACTCGACGGCGGCGCGACTGTATCAGGACGCCCCGCCCTCGAAGAAGTTCCCGACCGAAATGTTCAAGTACGTTGAGCCCGTCCGGGCCGTCTTCGTCGGTGACGATTGGCCCGACGTGGAGGACTTTGAGGCACCCGAGTGGTTCGACGAGAGCCGCGACGCGGCAAGCCGCACGGTCCTGTGCGCCAAGATGGACACCACTGATCATGCCAAGCCGCAGTTTGACCTGGTCACCATGCCCGAGAAGCGCGCGATCGAAGCGTCCTACGATGCGGAATCTCTGCAGTCCCCCAAGGGGCCGTCCACGACGCGCAACGTGACTGTTGCGGGCGGATCTGGTGCCCTCCTCGCCCTCACGTCCGGCGGTGGCGGCGAGGCCGCGTCCTACGTCTTCGTCTCCGACCTGGGCTTCCGCCACTCCCTCGGCGACGTTCCGGCCGTCTCGATGAACGCGCTCGGGTGGAGTGCGTCAGAGGCCGCGTCGGTTCCGCGCGCGTGGGGTGAGCTCATCCCGCCGGGCTCTGAGATGTCTCCGAAGGCCGCCGCCACCTCAGTGGGGATCAAGTGAGCACCCGCCGCGCGCGTTCCCGGTCCTTGGGCCGAGGCCTCGTCGGGGCCTCGCTCATCGCAGGACTCGCGCTCGTGCCTCTCGCCGCCCCGGTCGTCTCGCCCCAGGACTCCGGTGCGTTCGGCCCCGGCGTCGCCCACGCGGACCCGGTGCCGACCCCGAGCGTGCGTCCGACGCCGACACCGTCGTCGTCGGCAACGACGCCCGCAAGCGATTCCGAGGGCGGCGAATGCTCGCAGAACTCGCCCTCCTACATCAAGCAAACCCCCGCCATCTTCGACGCCGTCGGAGTGCGTCGTGCCTGGGAGGTCTCACGAGGCCGTGGCGTGACGGTCGCGATCGTCGACTCGGGCGTAGCGGCCGGCAACCAGCACTTCCAGGGGCCGGACGGCCCCGTGGTGCTCCCCGGCATCGACCTGAGCGGTGAAAACACCGACGGGCGCGTCGATGTTGGCGAACATGGCACCGCCATCGCCGGTGCGATCGCCGCGCAGGAACTGCCCAAGGAGATGGGATCGGGCCTCGTCGGCGTCGCCCCCGAGGCGAAGATCCTCCCGGTGCGCGTCGAGACCGGTCTTCAGGAAAACCGCCCCCAGAAGGAAGGGGAAGAGACCTTCATGTCGAAGGTGGGCCGCGGGATCCAGTGGGCCGCCGACCACGGTGCGCAGATCATCGTCGTCGCGCAGTCCGCCCCCGTGGGCGACCCTCAGCTCGAGGCAGCCATCAACGCCGTGCGCGGCCGGGCCCTCGTCGTGGCTTCAACCGGCAACGTCTACCAGGGCCAGGAAGCGGATCAGGTCGTCTACCCGGCCGCCTACCCGGGTGTGCTGGGCGTCACCGCCTCGAACGCCGACGGATCGGCCTCGGACCAGCAGGTGCACGGCGCGCACGTCAAGCTCGCCGTGCCCGCCAGCGTCATCCTCACGACCTGGTTCGACCAGGCCGACTGCCTCGTCGGTGGATACGAGGGGGACCAGCCCCTGCCGTCGTCGTCCTATGCGACCGCATACGCGGGTGGCTTTGCGGCCCTCGTGGCCTCGGCGTACCCCGATGAGGGGCCAGACATGTGGAAGTATCGCCTCGAAGTGACCGCCCTGCGCGGCACCGCCGATCAGCGCACCGACGCCCTCGGCTGGGGCGTCGTCGCGCCCTTCGACGCCCTTACCTTCACCGACATTGGTACCAGGTACGGGCCCGAACATCCCAACGCCGCGCAGCATCCGGCCCCTGCTCGGCCCGCCGTGGCCTCGGCGGACCTGACGTCGCGGGACAACAACCTGACGATTCGCGCCTACATCGTGTCCGCGATCGCCGTCCTCGGGGCCTCGCTGCTCGGAGGCCTCGTGATCCTCTCGCACCTGCGCGGCAGACCCGCCGTCGTCGAAGACTCGGAAGAGGACCTGTCATGACAACCCGGGCAACACGACGCTGGGGTAAGAGCGTCGGGATCCTTGCCGGCGCCCTCGCACTCAGCCTCGGAGCGACCCTTGCCCCGGTTGCACCGGCTTACGCCGCCGACCCGCCGATGACCGCCGATAAGCAGGACTACTACAACTTCTACAAGCTCAAGTCCATCCATGATCAGGGAATCACGGGCAAGGGCGTCACCATCGCGGTCCTGGACGGTGCTGTGAACCCGAACATTCCCGAACTCAAGGGTGCGAACATTCAGGATCGAACGCCCTGCGTCAAGAGCTCGGCCCCCGAGAATGCGGCACACGGCACCACGGTCGCGCAGATCCTGGTCTCGCCCGAGTTTGGTGTAGCGCCCGACGCGACGCTCTACACCTACACGATCCCCCTTCACGGTGATACGTCGAACTGCACGCTCTCCGGATGGACGGGTGAAGCGGAAAACGACACACCGCTCCTCATCGAGCAGGCGATCAACGACGGTGCCGACATCATCACGATCTCCAGCAGCTTCCCGACCGATTCTATCGACCTTCGGTGGGCTATGGCCCGGGCGCTGGCCGAGGGCGTCATCGTCGTGGCCGCGATGGGCAACGAAACCACCGAAGACCCCGACGATTCGCTGGCCCTGTGGAGCGGAATCTGCGGCATCGGAGCGACGACCCGTTACGGCACACTCACGGAGTACACAAACTGGGGTAACGGGTTGCTGACGACCGCGTTGGGTTCAGTCGTGACGCGTGATACGTCGACCGGTCGTGTCGGGGAAGCGGAGGGAACGTCCTTTGCGACACCGATTATCGCCGGCTTCTTAGCGCTCGGCAGGCAGCACTTCGGCGAGGACGTCAGCGCAGATCAGATGCTGCAGGCGCTGGCTGCAACGGGCAGAAGCGGAAGCCAGTGGAACAAGTCCACCGGCTACGGCCCCGCCGATCCGATCGCGTTCCTGCGTTCAGACCCATCGCAGTATGTGAACGAGAATCCGTGCGCTGCAAAGGTCTACGGTGCGGTGCCCTCATCGGAGGACGTCGCTGACTATATGGACGGCGTCGTTAACCCCATTCTGATTCGTAATGATGATGTCTACGTCTACCGCGGCGTGAACGAAGAGGCTGCCCTCAGTCGCGAACACGGCTACCCGACACACATCGGCACCAGCCCCCGCTATCACGGCCAGTAACAGGCCTCGGCTTTCCTGCGAGCCCGAGTGCTTGAGCGCCCGAACGAAAGGAACAGAGAAGATGATGCGATCGATTGGTCGGTCCCGAGGTCTGCGTGCCCTCTCCGTTCTGGCCTCGGCCTGCGCCCTGGCACTGACGGCTGTACTCTCGCCCGTCGCCCCCGCGGCGCCTGCGGAGGCGACGGATCGCAAGGTGAGAGTCTCGGATGAGGCGTACTACTCGCGCTATAACCTGGAGGCGCTGCACGCCCAGGGCTACACGGGCGAGGGGGTGACGATCGCGGTCATTGATGGGCGCATCGACACGTCCATTCCCGAGCTGCAGGGTGCGGACATTGTCGACAAGAGCCCGTGTGCCGCGCCTGTGGACGCGGAAAGCGACGAACACGCGACGTACATCGCGCAGCTCTTGGTCGCCCCGGACTTCGGCATTGCGCCGAAGGCCACCATCTACAACTATGTGTCGATCCTTGATGCGCAGAAGAGCAGCGATGACTGTTCCCTGGGAACGGCGAGTCCTGCAGGGCGAGCCAAGTTGGACTATCTCATCGAGCAGGCGATCAACGACGGCGCTGACATCATTTCGATCTCCTCTACATACAAGAAACCTCAGAGCCAGGAGATGCGCTGGGCTATTTCTCGCGCGACTGTCTCGGGTGTGCCGATTGTTGCTGGCGCCGGTAATGATCGAACCCGTGATCCCGATAATTCGCTGGGCATGTGGGGAGGCGTCATTGGCGTCTCTGCCCTTGATAAGGACGGTAACTTCGCGGACTATTCGAACTACGGGGAGGGGGTTACTGTTTCCGCTGTGGGGGTCGTTGTTGGTAGGTCGACGCTAGACAACCAGCTCAAGGAGGTGAGTGGCACCTCTTTTGCAGCGCCTATGGTTGCCGGTTTCCTGGCTCTCGCGTGGCAGCGTTTTGGCGGTGGTGAGGTGAGCGTGTACCAGCTTCTTCAGGCCGTGCTGGCTACCGCCTGGGGGACGAACGGGCAGTGGAACGAGCGCACCGGCTACGGTGAGATCAACCCGGCGGCTTTGCTGGCCGCCGATCCGTCGCAGTACCCGGAGGAGATTCCGCTGCTGGAGAAGGGCAGCCGCTTTGCCTTCCATGGGGATGATCTCTACGACTACTACTACGGGCTGGCGAACCCGCGCGACGTCCTAAACGACGACTGGTACGTGTACCGCGGCGTCGACGAGGAGAGCGCTCTGTCCGAAGGGCAGGGGTACGAGGTCCATCTGGGGACGAGCCCGCTCTACCACTACCAGGGATGAGCAGGCCGTGAGCCGCGACGCCATCGCGAATGTTGAAATGCCTCGATGAAAGGAACAGACAAGATGATGCGATCGATCGGTCGGTCCCGAGGCCTGCGTGCCCTATCCGTTCTGGCCTCGGCCTGCGCGCTGGCCCTGACGGCCGTACTCTCGCCTGTCGCCCCCGCGGCCCCCGCGGAGGCGGTGGATCGTGAGATCGGGGCAGCAGACCAGGCATACTATTCGCGCTACAACCTGAGCTCGCTGCGCGCCCAGGGGTACACGGGCGAGGGTGTGATTATCGCGGTCATCGACGGGCGTATTGACCCGTCCA
This sequence comes from Actinomyces sp. HMSC035G02, assembly GCA_001838165.1. Lineage (GTDB taxonomy): Bacteria > Actinomycetota > Actinomycetes > Actinomycetales > Actinomycetaceae > Pauljensenia. The sequence goes on from KV835891.1 coordinate 48,380, forward strand.
TTCCCGAGCTGCAGGGTGCGGACATCGTCGATAAGAGTACGTGCGACGTAGGAGCCGACGCCGAGCAGGACGAGCATGCGACGTTCATTGCGCAGCTCCTGGTCGCCCCGTCCTTCGGCGTTGCGCCGAAGGCAACTATCTATAACTATCGGACTGCCCTAAGTGTTAACCAGGGTAGCGACGACTGTTCGCTGGGATGGACGCGTCCGGATGGGCGAGCCACTACCGAATACCTCATTGAGCAGGCGATCAACGACGGCGCTAACATCATTTCGATCTCCTCCAACTACCCCGAGTCTCGCAATTCATCGATGCGCTGGGCTATTTCTCGCGCGACTGTCGCGGGTGTTCCGATCGTTGCATCCGTCGGTAACGACAGCGAGTACAACCCTGATGACGAACTGGGTATGTGGGGAGGAGTCGTCGGTGTCGCTGCGCTCGAGCAGGATGGCACCGTTGCCGACTACTCGAACTATGGAGACGGGGTAACACTCGCGGCAGTTGGTGAAATCATGGCGCGATCGCCAATCGACGGCAAGTTCTACAACACGAGCGGAACATCGTACGCGGCACCCATGGTTGCCGGTTTCCTGGCCCTCGCGTGGCAGCGTTTTGCCGGTGACGAGGTAAGCGTGTACCAGCTTTTCCAGGCCATGCAGGCTACCGCGTGGGGGACGAACGGGCAGTGGAACGAACGCACCGGCTACGGTGAGATCAACCCGGCGGCTCTGCTGGCCGCCGATCCGTCGCAGTACCCGGAGGAGAATCCGCTCCTGGAGAAGGGTAGTCGTTTCGCCTTCCATGAGGATGACGTCTACAACTACTACTACGGGCTGGCGAACCCGCGCGAGGTTCTGAACGACGACTGGTACGTGTACCGTGGAGTCGACGAGGAGAGTGCTCTGAGCGAAGGGCAGGGGTATGAGGTTCACCTCGGGACGAGCCCGCTCTACCACTACTCGGGGTGAGCGGGCCGTGAGCAGCGACGCCATCGCGAATGTTGAACGCCGTGCCGACTTACGCGGGGGGTGAGCAGCAGTGAGGCGTCTCGTGTCGTGAAGTGTTGTACGTAGATCAAATAAGTCAGTTAGGATAACCGTATGGTAGATGTGATGGGGCGTACGCCCGAAGAATTTGAAGAGATGCTCAATGCCCAGATCGCCGAGGCCGAACGCAGGGCTGCGGCTATGGACGAGTTCGTGACCACGCTCGAGTCCGCTCGCGTTACTGGTTTCGACTCCCGCCGTGAGGTCGAGGTCGAGATCAACCAGGAGGGGGCCATGACCCGCGTGTCGATCGACGACGAGGCCCTCGAAGGCAGTACCTCGGACCTCGAGGAAGCCATCATGGAGGCCTACTCTGACGCCGGTAAGAACATGAGCCGCTTCCTGCGCGAGCAGGGCGACCGCCAGTTCGGCGGCGGGGAATCGGCGATGGGCGAGTTTGTCGATCAGATTAGCTCGCGCCTCGAGCAGCTTGGGCGCTGATTGCGATGGGTCACGATCTCGCGATTAACACCGCCCAACTTCAGTCGCATGCGACCGAGGTTGACGCGTGTGCAACCACGATCGAGAGCGCGCAGAACATTGCGGCCGGCACACAGAACCAGGTGTCGCAGAACGCCTTCGGCCTCATGTTCCTTCCTTATGCGGCCGTCGCGCACTTCGGCATCAAGAACCTCTCCGCGATGATGAAGGACATCTCCGAGGCTGAGCACCGTCTCGCTGTGTGCCTGCGTCAGCTCGCCGCTGAGATGCAGGCGGCCGAGGAGAAGCCCGTAGAGGAGACCAAGAAGATCGAGGAAGACATGAAGAAGCCCACCCCTGACCCCGGCGGGGGCGGTGGCACCGGCCCCGGCGGCGGCGGAGGAGGCTTCGGCGGTGGCGGCGGAGGCTTCGGCGGTGGCGGCGGAGGCTTCGGCGGTGGCGGCGGAGCTACCGGCGGTGGCGGCGGCGCGTCGCTTCCGACCCCTCCCGGCGGCGACGGCTCCCTCGACGACAAGGACAAGGATGAGAAGAAGGAAGACGATTTCGCCTCCCTTCTGAGCGGCAACGACAAGATCTCCGTGACCGACGACGAGCTGCGCGCCTTCCTCGAGAAGCAGCGCGAGGACGAAAACGACGACCTGAAGACGTTCTACGAGCGTCAGAAGGAGGACCAGGCGGAGGCCCTCGAGCGCTACGCCGAGGCCCACCCGGGTGAGGACATCTCCGAGGTCAAGTCGCTCATCGAGCAGAACCAGCAGGAACAGCAGGACGCGATGACCGACTTCCTGGCGAAGCAGCGCACGGATGAAGAGGCGCAGATTCGCGAGTTCGTTAAGGACAACCCGACGGCGACCACCCGCGAGTTCGACACCTTCATGTCCAAGCAGCGCACCGACCAGCAGGCCAGCTACCGCACCTTCGTCGAGGAGCAGCAGAAGGCTCAGAACACGCGCATCGAAGAGTTCACGAAGGCGCACCCGGATTCGAAGCCGGATGACGTGAAGTCCCTCTTCGAGAAGCAGGACCAGCACGGAGATCAGGACATCGACACGTTCCTGAACCGCCAGCGTCAGGACGAGGAACGCTCCCTGCGCCGCTTTATCTTCGAAGGAGTTAAGAAGTGACTGTGAAGCAGGCTGTCTACACGCCGAGCCAGGGTATTCGCGGTTCTGACCCGATCATTAACGCAGCCGAGGACCTTAAGTCCCTGGCTCAGTCGCCGAACGTGGATACTGCCTTGCAGGCGGCGAGTTCCGCGGTGGACGCGGCAACGTCCGTCGTCGGATCGATGACCAGTCCCATTCAGGCAGGTGTCTCGTTTGCCACTCGCCTTGCCCTCGAGTACGTGTACCCGCTGAACAAGTGGATGAACGAGCTCACCGGTGACTCCGCTCAGGTGAACGGCATCGGCGTCTCCTGGCAGTCCGTGTCCGAGTCGCTGTCGTCGATCGCGGACGAGCTGGAGTCGAGCGGTCAGAGTGCCATGGCGGAGATGTCGGGTGAGTCGGTGTCCGCCTACCTGATGCGTCAGGGCCAGGTCGTCAACGCCACTCGCGGCGTCGCAGGCACCTCGTCTAAGTTCGGAAACGCCGTCGCGACGGTTGCGACCCTCGTCAAGAAGGTACACGACCTGATCTGCGCGGTGGTCTCCGAACTCGTCGGCATTGCCGCGGACGCTGCCTGGAAGGCTCCGTTGACGTTGGGCGCCGCGCTGGCGGAGGCCTGTAGGGAGATCGCGGCGAGGGCCGTTCAGTGGGCATCTGAAATTAAGAACATCCTCACGATGGTTGAGAACGCTTTCAACGCCATCAAGGCGATGGTGGACATGATTGGCACCGCAATGTCGAATCTGACCTCCTCCATCCGTGAGGTCGGCAAGGATTGCGTGGATCCAGGCGGCGGCTGCTGCGGCGGCAGCGACTCCTCCTCGGACAAGTCGTCCTCGTCGAAGACTCCCGAGACCCCAACCGAGAAACGGAAGCCCGACATTCTGCAGCCCGCCCCCGAGGCTCCGAAGAAGGAGAAGCCTACTTTCTGGGACCGTCTAAGGAAGGGTGGGGAGATCATTCAGAAGGGTTGGGAACTTTGGAAGGGTAAGAAGTCTGGCGAGGGCGTGAAGCTCCCCGAGGTTAAGGGGCCGAAGGGGCCGAGCAGTCCCTGGCCGAGAGTTGACCCGCCGGTAATCGGCATTCTCCCTAAGACAGGTGTTGTCGGCGGGGGCAGGACCATCCCTCGGTGAGCGTCCCGCCTGATGGCCTCAGTGCGCCGCGTTGAGCGGTAGCACTGACAATGGTTGCGGCCCCGCACAGAAAATTCTGTGCGGGGCCACAACCGTACTAAAAGGGCCTCAGGGGCGGTTCGCGAAATACTCCAGCAGGTGCGAGTCGCCCGACACGATGATCTCGTCGTCGGCGTTGATACGCGTCGACGAATCCGCGTACTCGAAGCGCTGCTTGGGGCGGCGGATCGCCAGCACGTTGACGCCGTAGCGGCCACGCAGGTCGAGTTCCTCAAGGGAGAAGCCACGTACCTCCTGCGGGGGGCGCAGCTTCATGATGGAGAAGCCGTCCTTCTCCATCTCGATGTAGTCAACCATGCGGCCGCCCACCAGGTGCGCCGTGCGCTTGCCTGCGTCCAGGTCGGGGTAGACAACGTGGTGGGCGCCCACGCGGCGCAGAATGCGGCCGTGCTGGGAGGACGTCGCCTTCACCCAGATCGAGGAAATGCCCATGTCGACGAGGTTCGCGGTGATGAGCACCGCCGCCTCCAGCGAGGAACCCACACCGACGACGGCACTGCGGAACTCACGCGCCCCCAGCTGCTCAAGGGCATCCTTGGAGGTCGCGTCGGCCTCGACGAGGGGGAAACGACCCGCGAAGGCCTGCACGCGGGCGGGGTTCTTTTCGACGGCCAGGATCTCGTAGCCCAGCTGGTCCTGCGTCACTGCGACGGCGGACCCGAAACGGCCCAGCCCGATGACGAGCGTTCCCGACTGGAGTTCCTTTGACTCGCGTTCATCTGCCATGCCCCCATTCTTCCCTGCGTGCGCCCCCAACGCGAACGCTGCGGCCGTCAGCGTGGTCCGAGACCTGCCTACATTCGGCCGGGCGGGTGGCGTGGTCGTGAGCGCGGTGGTGTTTGCGGTGTCCGTGCCCGGAGGTGCTGGTCAGCGTGACGGTGCCCGCAAACAGCTTGCGGAGCCCATGGGTTGCGGCACTATCAGGACGATGCGTGTGAAACACGCGTGAAACATTTTCTTGGTCGCTAACGTCCTACCTTTGTGCGGATGGCGGCCAGAACCTGTCAAAGAAAGATGGCTTTGTGCCGTCCGCAGCTCGAGGTGACAGTGATGTCGGCTTGCTTGTGAAACCGGCATCGCCTTTGCGGGCTGGTGAGGTGGGCCAGTTGAAACCGGTGTCGCCTTTGCGGGCATGGATAGGCCTGTTTTGGGCGGTTGGAGCGGCGCATTGGTGTTGTGGGTTTCAAATGTGAGTGTTGGCCG
>KV835891.1:53468-66158 GCA_001838165.1 Actinomyces sp. HMSC035G02
TGCGGTTGGCAGTGAAACCGGCGTCGCCTTTGCGGGCGTGAATGGGCCTGTTTTGGGCGTTTTGAGCCGTGCATTGGTGTCGCGGGTTTCATGCCGGCCCGTATTCCTCGAACCATCTCGAAGTGTTTCCAGTGCACAGCAATATGCTGCCTGGGGATTCAAAGATGGCATGAGGCATGCACCAGTCAGATCGTCGTCTTGTTCAGTGTCCCTTCTTTACGTGGATGGCGACCAGAACCTGGGCGACGACCTCGTCGATGAGTGTCAGGTCCGACCACCGAACCCGAATCACCTTCCAGCCCGCGCGTTCGAGGTCTCTTTGTCGACGCTGCTCGGCCTCAATGCTGTCGTGGACTTCATCGACGGTGTCCCCGTATTTGATGCGCCCGTCGAACTCGATAGCGATCTTCAGGTCGGGCAGTGCAATATCGACGAAGTAGGTGTGGCCGGCTAGGTGGACCTCTTCTTGAGTCGTCATTCCTTCGATCCCCGCGCGCAGCAAGGCAAGCAACACGAGGGCCTCGCCGGGAGACTCACATCCAGCGTCAGCGTGGTCAATGATCCATCGGGCTTGCCCGCGTCCGCGGGTGTTGCGCGGAGTGTCGGCCAAGGCCTCGTGGAATTGCCCGCGAGCTTCCTCCTGACGGACGCGTGACTCATCCTGACGGAAACGATCAAACTGGCACGCCCGGGCTAAGGCTGCGCACGCGATGGGGAACCCGTGCTTGTCTGACATCAGGCGAGCGCAATCAATAACAACTCGCGTAGGTGCCGCGATGCGAAAGCCCAGGTACTCGATAGCTGGAACCGGATGGCTTGGCCGGCATGTGCTGATTGTAGTTCCGGGAATTTTAGTTCCATCAGGAGTTACAACATGAGGGAATACGATCCTTCGTGTTCCGCTAGGGCTGCTTGTGTAAACAAACAGTTCCTTCAAGCGGCACGCGGTCGGTAGCCCTAGGAGAAAAGCAGCACTTGGTCCACTCAGGACATGCGTGGGATAGCGGATGCTCAGGGCGGCTAAACGCGCGATGAAAGTAATTTGTTGGCGTTCGGTTGATGAGGCGACAGCGAGGATTCCCGCTGGCAGGTAAATGCCTGGCATGATCCTCAGAACGTCGCCGTTCTTTCTGAGGCGATGCAGCTGCACTTTCGTTCCATGAATGCCAACAACGCGAAGCGACGATCTGACGGATGTGATGAGTTCAGGTAACAATTGGACACCACCATGTGTAGCTGCGGATATGGGCCTGATTGATGGATGATCGCTCTGCGGGAGTGAGATGAAAAGCTGGAATTGTGCCCCTGTGGATAACTGGCGTTCAGCATCTCGCCTGTGGATAAGTCGCGGTGATGGGAGTCGAGGGCCTTGTGGTGGTGTCACCGGTTGCGTTCTGCGGTTGGCAGTGAAACCGGCATCGCCTTTGCGGTGCTGGCTGGCTCGGCTCGTGAAACCGGCGTCGCTTTTGCGGGTGTGAATGGGCCTGTTTTGGGCGGTTTGAGCCGTGCACTGGTGTTGTGGGTTTCAAATGTGAGTGTTGGCCGCTGTGCATTGGTGTTGTGGGTTTCATGCAGGTCTGTGTGGGGCCTTGTGGTGGTGTCACCGGTTGTGTTCTGCGGTTGGCAGTGAAACCGGCGTCGCCTTTGCGAGCTGGTGAGGTGGGCCAGTTGAAACCGGCGTCGCCTTTGCGGGTGTGAATGGGCCTGTTTTGGGCGGTTTGAGCTGTGCATTGGTGTCGTGGGTTTCAAGCGCGAGTGTCAACCGCCGTGCATTGGTGGTGGGGGTTTCAAGCGCGAGCGTCGTTGCCCACGTCGTGGCTCACTCGTTACATGCACGACGTTTGGAGTCGCCCGGTTGTTCTCGCGGCCCCAGGAATCCGACCTCACACGATGAGACCACCCGCTCTCGCGTGGCGACGGTGCAAGCCACCCCAGCGATCAGCCGATGATCGGCCGTTCCTCCGGCATGCGGATGACGCGGGAACGCTCGCGCAGGGCGAGGGCTGCAGCCACCGTCATGGAGCCGGTGCGTCCAGCGAACATGAGGAAAATCAGCACGTACTTGGCGCCGACGGGCAAGATCGGGGTAATGCCGGTGGACAGGCCCACGGTCGCGAATGCGGAGGCGGTTTCGAACAGGATGATGTCGAGAGAATAGTTCGTCATTGACAGCAGCAGGACGACGGATACGGCCACAAGCGCCAGGCCCAGCAGTGACACGGCAACCGCCAGTCGGACGGCGCTCGTGGGGATGCGTCGCCCGAAGGTTTCGATGTCGCGGTCGCCTCGCGCCTCAGCGATGACGGCCAAGACGAGAACGGCAAAAGTTGTGACCTTCACGCCGCCCGCCGTGGATGCGGAGCCGCCGCCAATCATCATGAGGATGTCCTGCACGAAGTGGGTCTGGGTCTGCATGGCGCCGACGTCCAGGGCAGACAGTCCGGACGAGCGGGAGTTCACGCCGGCGAGCATCGCGTTGAGGATCTTGGAGGGAGTGTCGATCGCGCCCAGGGTCGCGGGATTGTTCCACTCGGTGAGCGCCAGGGCGAGCGCCCCCACGAATGCGAGGATCAGGTAGGTCGACAGGGTGAGCTTGGTGTGGAGCCGCCAGCGCCGGGGTGTGCGCAGGTTCTTGGCGACGTCCATGATGACGGGGAAGCCGATGGCTCCCACGGTGGTGCCCAGGATGATGGGGATGAGCATCCACCAGTCGGTGACGTGGGGGGCGAGGCCTTCGGGCAGGATGACGAAGCCCGCGTTGTTGAACACGGAGATCGCCATGAAGACGGCGTCCCACACGGCGCGCACGGGGTCGATGCCCATCGACAGGAAGCGCGGGAGGAACACGGCGGCCAGGAGGGCCTGCATGGTCAGCGATGTCGCGATGACGGCCTTGAGCAGGAGGGAGATCTGGCCCATGGCGCCGGTACCGGTCTCCTGCGTGGCGAGCATGCGCTGGGTGAGGCCGAGGTGGCGCGAGACAGCGAATCCGAGGATCGACGCGAGGGTCATGACGCCCAGGCCGCCGACGACGATTCCGGCGGCGATGACTGCCTGCCCGAAGGGGGACCAGTAGGTCGCGGTGTCGACGGTGGTCAGGCCGGTGACGCAGACGGCGGACACGGCGGTGAAGAGAACGTCGACGAAGGGGGCGGACGTGTCGGACGAGGAGGAGATTGGCAACATCAGGAGCGCCGTGATGACGCCGATGATGAGTGCGAATGTGCCCAGAGCGAGGCGCGCGGGTGAATAGCGGGCCTGCTTGGACAGCCACGCGCGCACGCGCTGCACGGTTGTGGTGGGTACCTCGCCGTGCGGGTTTTGGGGGCCTTCGGGGACGCGTCGTACGACGGGGGAGGGCTGCGGGCTCAGCGGTTCCTCGGAGAGTACGGGGGACGAGGCCGTGGCGCGTCCGCGCATCAGGGAGCGGGTGGCGCCGGGTTTGGGACGTAAGCGAGGTGTCTTCCCTCGCTGCTGACGACCCTTGCGTGCCGGTGCCATCGATACTCCTTAACGACTCTGCAACAAAAGTGGACAAAGTTGCAGTTTCTATGTGGTTGGGCAGTAGTATATTTCGTGAGGCTACGTAAGCGGTGAACGAATCGGGTTTAGCGCGCCTCGCGAGCATATCTGGGAGTCATTAATGGAACAGCAGTCGGCGCCGCGCTTTATGACTGTCACGGAAGTGGCGGACATCATGCGCGTCTCTAAGATGACTGTGTACCGCTTGATTCACAGTGGCGAAATGCCCGCGATTCGCGTCGGAAAGAGCTTCCGAGTCCCGGAGGCCGCGGTCGCCCAGATGATTCAGGCCGGTATGGCAGATCACTCTGGTGACCAGGCTCGCGTCATTGGCGGGTAGTATAGGCACGATGTGCCCGGCTCGGGCACCCATCATCCATCAGCGGTAGTACCTCTGCCGCACACACTACGAGGGAGGAACCCCATGGGCTCCGTCATCAAGAAGCGCCGCAAGCGCATGGCGAAGAAGAAGCACCGCAAGCTCCTGCGCAAGACGCGTCACCAGCGTCGCAACAAGAAGTGAGCGAGCGGAGGCCCGGCCAATTGGTCGGGCCTCTCGTGTATTCGGGGCCCTATACTTGGGTGTCATGGACCGCACCATTATTCACGTTATGCGCCACGGCGAGGTGGACAATCCCGACGGTGTTTTGTACGGGCGGCTGCCCGGTTTTGGGCTGACGGAGCTGGGGCACGCGATGGCTGCCCGCGCCGCAGAGTATCTGGTGGATTCGGGTGCGGATATTGCGCGCGTGATTTCGTCGCCGCTGCTGCGTGCGCAGCTGACGGCGGCTCCGACGGCGGCCGCGTACGACCTGAGTATCCAGTCGGATCCGCGCCTCATTGAGTCGGACAACGTCTTCGAGGGTCTGCCGGTGAATAGCAACCGCGCGATGCTGGCGAACCCGAAGTACTACAAGTACTACTGCAATCCGCTGCGTCCCTCGTGGGGTGAGCCCTATCGGGATATCGCGTCACGTATGAGCGCGGCCCTCTCCTCGGCGCTGCGCGAGGCCCGGGGACGCGAGGCGCTCGTCGTGTCTCACCAGAATCCGATCGTGACGCTGACGCGCTTCGTGAACGGCCAGCCGCTGGCGCACGCGCCGAAGTCGCGCCACTGTGCGCTCGCGTCGATCACGTCGTTTATCTTCTCGGGTGCGACGCTGGTGGGCACCTCCTACGCGGAGCCTGCGGCGGACCTCGTCGCGATGGCGAAGGATATGACGCCGGGGGATTCGCAGGCGGACCTGCGCCGCTGACCGCGCCCGCCGGGTGGCCGCGCCGCGACGCGGCAGAGCCCGAGGCGTGCTGAGCGCCCCTCAGCTGGCCTCGTTGCCGGAATCCTCGGCGGGGTCGGTCCCCTCATCCTCGGTGCTCTTGCGCTGTTCCTGCGCGCGGCGCTCGTCCTCGCGGCGCTTGCGCTGGATGTCGCGCTCGAGGCGGAATAGGAACTCCGGGTCGTCGTCGGGGGCGGAGGGGCGCATGGGGGCCTCGGGCGTGCGCGTCTGCTTTTTTTCCGCGCGTGATACCCAACGCAACACGAGCCATGCGATGGGGCCGATGGCGGCGATCGTTGCGGTGAAGAGGATGATCATCAGCCAGATGGGCTTGGCGATCTTTCCGGGCATCTCGTCTTCGGGCGTGCGGTGCCAGTCGGCGGCAGCGTAGATGGTGACTGCGAGCATTGCGACGACGAAGACGATTCTGGCCATGCCCCTAGCATAGGGGCGTGGGCCGTCTCACGCTGGCGCGTTCACTCCCGGAGCAATCGGGGGAGCCGCGCGGCGTTCAGGCGCGCGTGACGCGGGGGAGCGTCGCGTACGAGGGGGCGGCACCCGGCGCGAGGACCGCCGTCGATCCGGCGCGGATGCCGTCGGACACGGCTTCGATGAAGGGCTTGCCGAGGGCCATAGCGGCGGCCAGCGCGCCCACGCACGCGTCCCCGGCCCCCGTGGTGTCCACGGCCTCGCCGAGGGTGAGGGCGGGGCAGTGCCCGGCCTCGCTGCCCGACGCCCACGCGGCCCCGTCCGCGCCAAGCGTCACCATGACATGCTTGGGGCCGAGGCCTCGCAGCGCCCGCGCGACGCCGATCGCCTCGGTCGGGCTGGCGGGGGCGGGCATGCCCAGCGTCAGGCCTGCCTCTGTTTCGTTGACGACGAGAACGTCGACGCGCGCCATGAATGCGGCGTCGGCGGGGCGCGCGGGGGCCAGGTTGAGCAGGATGCGCGCGCCAAACGAGTGTGCCCACGCGAGGGCTTCGGCGTTGGCCGCCTCGGGGATCTCGGCCTGCAGGACGACGATGTCGGCGGGGGCGGGGAACAACGAGGCCTTGGCGGGCTCGACGGTCACGGTCGCGTTCGCCCCGGCGTCGAGGATGATCGTGTTCTCACCCGAGGAGGCGACGGTGATGAGCGCGGTCCCGGAGGGCCCGTCGACCTCGCGCAGGTGGGTGACGTCCACGCCGTGAGATGCCAGCTCCGCGCGCAGGCGCTGACCCGAGGGATCCGTGCCGACCGCGCCCACGAAGAAGACGGGAACCCCCGAATGTGCGGCCGCGGCGGCCTGATTCGCGCCCTTGCCGCCGAGGCCGTAGGTGAGCGAGGTGCCCGAAAGTGTTTCGCCGGGGCTGGGGAATCGGTCGACGGTGACCGTGACGTCCTGGTTGATGGAACCGACAACGATGACGCGAGACATGGTGCTCCTTTGCGAGGGATGATTCATTGTGCCACGTCAGGGGTGCTGTGTTGTGGCTTTGGACACTTACGTGTCGGTATGTGCTCCGCGTCTGTTCGGCGCTCTTGAATTAAGTACAGCTTCATTCGAGCACTAGTTTCCTGTAATAGTGCTAAATGTTTGATTTGTGGTGAACTAATCGCCGTGCGCACGCTTCGGTTCTTCATCTCATCGCGGGCGGCGGGCCCCACCTGCCGCGTCGCCACCGTCCCCTCGCAGGTCATCCGAGGGGCGGCCTCGGCCCCCGCGATTAACATGCGCACCGTCGCCACGGACGGCGAATACGCGGACGGACCCGCGCGCGTGCTCCTGCCGCTTCTCGGCATCTACGCTCTCGGGACCGTCTCCCTCCAGGGGTTCAACCTGGTCTACCTGCGCGTCGCCCAGGACATCGGAGCGGGGGACGCCTCCGGCCTGATCACGGCGATTCCCGGCATCGTCCTCGGCGTCGCGTGCTTCCTGTACGGAACCCTCGGCGACTTTATTCCGCTGCGGCGCATCGTCGACGTGGGCGTTGGCCTCATCGTCGTGGGTTCCCTGCTCGGCTTCGTCTTCTCCTCGTCGCTGGTCGGCATCATCGTCGCCCGAGCGCTCCAAACTCTCGGATACCAGGCGGCCGCCTCCGCGTACATGATCCTGGCGACCGCCATCCGCGACCCGAAGAAACGAGGCCTCTACGTCGGCCTCATGTGCGCAGCCTTCCAGGGCGGCACCGCGATCGGCATGCTGTCCGGCGGCATCCTCGCCGACATCAACTGGGCTCTGCTCCTCCTCATCCCCCTGGCCGGCCTGGCCTGCCTGCCGATCATGGGTCGTCGCGTCCCCGCGCGCACCCGCGCCGGGCGCGTCGACGTCGTCGGCCTCGCGATCTTCTCCTCCCTGGCCCTGCTGCTTACCCTGGTCGCCGCGAATCCGCACTGGTGGCTCATTGCGGGCCTCGTCCTCGGCGGCGTCATTTTCTGGCGCTACATCGGGCGTGCGCGCGCACCCTTCATCACGCGCTCCTTCTTCACGAACGTGCCGTGGGCGCGCTCGATCAGCCTCATCCTGATCGTCTACTGCATGAACTTCACGGTCGCGCCCCTCATGAACGGCATCGGCGCCGCCAACTACGGGCTCACGCCCGCCCAGGTGTCCGTGCGGCTCCTGCCCGCCTACTGCGTCGCCCTGGCCACCGCCATGACATCGGGCGCCGTCATGGCTCGCATCGGGCGCGGGCGGACCGTGCGCGCGTGCGTCAGCCTGATCCTGACGGGCACCGCCCTCCTCGCGCTGTGCATGAGCATGGGGCCGTGGGTCATCACCGCCGCCATGTGCTTCATCTACGCCGGCTTCGGCGCCCTGTTCACGCCCATCTACGACACCGTGTTCGCGACCGTCGCTCCGGGGCAGAACGGGCGCGCCGTCGCCATGAACGACCTCGCCATGCAGGGAAGCGCCGCAATTGGCATCGGCGTGTTCACGCCGATGCTCGCCTCGGGGGCCTTCCGGGCCATCGCCCTCGTCTGCGTCGTCGCGGCAGCGACCGGCATTGCGGGCGACTGGCTGCACGAATACCTGTACCGCCGCGGGCGCTGAGGCCCGAGGAGGGGTGGCGCCGCAGCTCATGGCGGCCCGAGCTCGCCCTGCGAGTAGTCCTGGGAGGTCGGTGCGCTGAGTGTTACTTCTTCGGGATGACTCCCGGATCGAAGCCCGCAGGCATACGAGCGGTTTGGAAAAGAAGGCGTTCTGGATCCTCGGTGGAGCCGTCACTCCTCAATGGCTCCGTCCCGTAGTGGGTTTCGCTGTAGCCCTCATCGGCGATAAGGACGCTGACGGTCGCCCCGTATTCTTCGTGATACCAGACCATCGTTGTCGCTGTGCCGTGATCTCCACTGTCTAGCTTCTCCCGCCTCGTAAATCCGAGAGGGGTGAGGTAGTCGTTGAGGATCGACCGGACTTTGTCGACGTCGCGCTCCTCGTAGAAGTACTGCGCGGAATCGAGGGTGTACAGGGTTGTACCCTCGTAGTCAGCGCCTTGGATATGGTCCTCTGAACTGTATTCGCGGATATTGCGGCCGTTGATGAACTTGTTGCGCGCATCAATAATCGTTGGCTCGATGTCCCGTTGGAAATCCTCAATCGAGTGCATCTTCTGTGCCTTTTGCCTGGTCTCCGCATTCGAGGGGTTCTCACCGGGATTGCCCCCGTACAGTACTGCGCACGATGCCGTGCACAGCGCCAGGAGGGCACAGGCGAGGAAAACCAGAGGCCTGGTGGAGTGTAGCTTCATGTTGTGTACTTCTTCGGGATAGTGTTCGGATCACAGCCATCGGGCACCTAGCCGGGGTGCTGCAAAGTTGCTGTGGGATGGTGGCAGCGCAGGGCCGCCCCGGCCTCGTTCCTAGGACAGGACCAGCGCGAGTGCGGCGAGGAGCGCCCACGCCAGGGTGAAAAAACCGGTGTTGCGCAGCACCGTGATCAGCTCGCGTTCCGAGGCGCCGGTGAGGACCGGCATGCTCACGCCGGCCGCCCACGCTCCCGCGCCCACGCCCAGTGCGCCAGTCGCGAAGGGGTGCAGCCCCACCGCGACGCCCAGCACGATGATCAGCGCGACCGGAAGCCACGCACACGCCGCGAACACCCAGCGCGACGGGCGATCGCCCAGGCGCACGGCCGCCGTCATCTTGCCCGATTCGCGGTCCGTCGGAATATCTCGAATGTTATTGGCCATCAGCAGCGCCACCGACAGCAGGCCCAGCGCAGACGCGCTCATCCACAGCCACCACGGAGCCGACTGCACCTGCGTCCACGTCGTTCCCACGCACGCCAGCAGGCCAAAGAACACGAAGACCATCAGCTCGGACAGGCCGATGCCCATGTACGCGTAGGGGTGCTTGCCGCCCGTGTAGAACCAAGCGGCCATGACCGCCGCAGCGCCCGCAGCAATCAGCCACCATGTGCCCGACACGGCAACCAGGGCGAGGCCCGCCACGCCGGCCACCGCGAACGAACCGAGCGCCGCCGCCAGGACCGTCTTCGGCTTGGCGAGGCCGCCGCCCGTCAGGCGCGCGGGCCCCTTGCGGTTGTCATCCGTGCCACGAATACCATCCGAATAATCGTTCGCGTAATTGACCCCCACCTGCAGGGCCAGCGCCACCAGCAGCGCCAGGGCAGCGCGCACCGCGCTGAAACCTCCCAGGTAGTGCGCGGCGGCGGACCCCACGATCACGGGTGCGGCGGCGGCAGGGAGGGTGCGCAGGCGTGCGCCTTCAATCCAATTCGAAACGGAAGCCATGCCCACCAGTGTAGTTGGAGCGGGCGCGGGTCCGGGCAGCGGGTTAGCGCACCCACTCCCGCTCGGTGCCCGAGGCCTCGGCAGCGGCCTGCGCGGCGGCGGAGCGGTCGATCTTGTCGAAGCCCAGGTAGGGGAGAGTCTCGACGGCAACAATCCTGCGAGGAGCCTGCGCGCGCCCGATGTGCGCCGCCGCGTGCTCGCGGAGCGCCGAGCCGAGCTCCGCCATCTCCAACGAATCCGACGGCATCTGATCAGCAACCACGAGCGCGGTCACCACGTGGCCCCACTTCTCGTCCGGGGTGCCCAGAATCCACGCGTCCGAAATACCCTCGAAGGAGCGCACCGCGCGGCGCACCGGACCCGGTGCGATTGACAGGCCGCCCGAGACGATCACGTCATCCGCGCGGCCGCGCACCTCCACCGTCCCCGAAGCCCGGATAATGCCCAGGTCTCCGGTGAGCAGCCAACGGTGGCCGCCCTCGTCGAAGAAGGGGCTCTCCGCGTCCAGGTAGCGGGTCATGAGCGTCGGGCCGTGGATCGCCAGACGCGTACGCCCGTCCCAATCCACGGCGCGCACCGACGTGCCCGGCAAGGGCTTGCCGTCGTAGACGCAGCCGCCCGCCGTCTCCGTCATGCCGTAGGTGAGGCGCACCTTCAGGCCGGCCTCGGTGGCGCGTGCGAGCAACTGCTGGTTCGTCGCGGCCCCGCCCACGAGGATCGCCGCCAGCGAGCGCATCGGACCCACGATCTCCTCGCCGGCGTCGAGGCACTGGGCGAGCTGGGTGGGCACGAGCGACAGGTAGCCGGGCATGTCGTCCTGCGTGGCACCCTGAATCGCGGGCAGGAGAGCGCGGGGATCAAAGCCTTCCGAGGTGTCGACGATCTGCGGGTTTGTCTCCGCGACCGCCGCGCGCAGCAGGACCATCGCGCCCGCGATGTGATGCGCAGGCAGTGCCAGGATCCAACGGCCCGGGCCATCCAGGGCCAGCTCGGTCGCCTTCGCCGAAGCCATGAGGGCCTCAATCGACAGGCCAACGAGGCGGGGGGTACCCGCGCTCGACCCCGACGTCGGGACTACCAGGTCAATGCCGTCAAAGAAATGTGGGTCCGCGTTGATCGCCTCGGCGAGGCCGGGGTAGCGATCCTCCGGGAAAGCCTGCTCGGGAGTCACCGAAGAACCGCGCAGCGTCGCCGGGGGTACATCCTCCGGGGCGCGCAGGACGACGACCGTGTGCGGCGCCGGATGATTCGGATCCGTCTGGCGCTCCTCGTAGAGCTCCACGAGCTTATGAATCGACGCATTCGCCAGAGCAACCGCACCGATAGCGGTGCCTCCGGGCACAACAAGAAGTCGCGGCGCAGTCATGATGAGCCTCCCAAAGTCGACGGCGAACGCATATACAACCAGGATAAGCTCTTGCGTTCTCGCAGGTGGTGAGGGCCCTCGCGGCAATAATCACGTTTGTCGGTTGATTGGTTGGTCGAAAAGGCGAGATTTCGCCCCTTTCCGTGTGGTCGATAACTCAGCTGAAAATTCAACGGAATTTACCCACAAGCGCACACGAGGCTATACGATAAGAAACGATGCTCAAGAAACTATCTCTGAAAACCAGATGGGCGATCGGCGTTGTGAGCGCCCTCGTCCTCCTCGTCGTCTGTGCCGGCATCGTGTATGCGGCCAACTACTCCGGGCGTGCCCTGCCGGGCACGACCGTCGCTGGCACACCCGTCGCGGGCATGACTCGCGACCAGGTGATCGCCGCCGTCAACGAACGCGCCGACGCCGCGACCGTCACGCTCACCGTCGAAGGCAAGACCACCGAGGCCTCGCTCAACGAAGCAGGTATCACGGTCGAGGCCGACGAGACCGCCGACGCCGCCATGAAGGGGTCCACGTCCCTTCCCGCGTTCGTCAGCGCCCTCTTCTCCGAGCGTAACGTCGAGCCCGTCGTCACCGTCAGCGAAGAGTCCATTAAGAAACTCGCCGCGACCGCGAACTCGACCCTCACCTCGGAAATGAAGGACGCTGCGGTTGTTGTTGCCGAGGACGGCGAATCCTTCACCGTCACCCCCGCGCAGAACGGTAACGGCGTATCCACCGAGGACGTCGCCTCCGCCGTCAAGCAGGCGGGCACCACCCTCACCTCCGTCACCCAGGACGTGAGCGTGCGCCAGATGGAACCCACCATCACCACCGAGAACGCCGAGGCCGTTGCCGAGAAGGCCAACGCGCTCCTCGAGACGAACATTGAAATCTCCGACGGTATCGACACCTTCTCCGCCGAGCGCTCCGACAAGGTCAAGTGGGTCGAATTCCTCACCAAGGATGACGGCACCCTGGACGACCCGTCCATCAGCACCGTCAAGGTCGCCGACTGGGTCAACGCCCTGGCCGCAAAGACCGACGTCAAGCCCGAGAACCGCGTCGACAACGTCGACTCCTCCGGCAACGTCCTGACCGTCGCCCGCGAAGGCAAGAAGGGCCTCAAGACCAACAACACCGAGCAGATCACCAAGGACGTCGTCGCCGCCATGACCGACGGCAAGGCGTACGAGGGCCTGTTCCACTACGACGACGTCGAGCCCGGCTCCGAGACCAAGCAGGTCGCCGAGGGCACCGAAAATCTGGTCTACCAGGCTGCCGAAGGCGAGAAGTGGGTCGATATCAACCTTTCCGACGCCTCCGTCACCGCCTATGTCGGTGGCAAGGTCGCCGGCGGCCCCTTCTACATGGTCCCCGGCGCCCCCGACACCCCGACCGTCACCGGCACCTTCCACGTGTACCTCAAGTACGACGTGCAGACCATGCGCGGTGAGAACGCCGACGGCACCAAGTATGAGACCGAAGGCGTCCCGTGGGTCACCTACTTCACCGGCTCCTACGCGATGCACGGTGCCCCCTGGCGTTCCTCCTTCGGCTGGAGCGGTTACGGCGGCTCCCACGGCTGCGTGAATATGCCCGTCGATGCGGCGAAGTTCATCTACGACTGGACCGACATGGGCGACACGGTGGTCGTGCACTACTGACGCGCGTCGTGCGCTGATCAGCGCTGAGCATCAAGGGCGGGCCGGAACCGAGGGGTTCCGGCCCGCTTTGTTGCGTCTGTGTTTCTGTTTGTGTCTGTGTTTGTGGCCCCGCTGGTGTTCCGGGCGCCGGAGGG
>KV835891.1:66258-104140 GCA_001838165.1 Actinomyces sp. HMSC035G02
TCTGGTGTGCCCGGCCAGGCCCCGCCGCCGCCCATGGGCACTGCAGTTGATGCTCACAAATTTCGCACGTAATTCCCCTGTGACTCTTTCAAATCTTGAATGCGCCTCGTTGGAATTGCAACGTTTTCAGCGTTTGTTGAAACTTCCTTCAAACGAATTACGTGCAACTTTTCCGGGGCTTGCTGTCTACCAGGACCCATGGCAACCGGTGGGGGCGATCGTTCGTCCCGGTCCTCGTTATCGTCGTGCCATCCCGATGTGCCTGGGAGCCATAGTTGGGGTGTTCGTACATCGCTATGAAACCGACAGCACCTTTGCTAGCACTTCCTTGCAGCGGAATGAAACCGTCATCGCCTTTGCGAGCGATGAAAGGCCATTTTTGGGGCATTTCGACCCTGCAAAGGTGTTGGCGGTTTCAAAGCCCCCGTCATCGCGTCCTGTGCACGAAAAAGTTCGCCCTGCTCGGCCTCGTGTGGGTGTGAGCGCGAAAAAGTTCGCCCTGCACGCTCAAAACGGGCGAAAAACGCCGTTTTCAGGTGCGTTGGGCGAGTATTTTCGCGGAAGTGCTGCGGGACGGAGCGCGGTGGGCGAGTATTTTCGCGGAAGAGCCGCTGAAGGCCCTCACAGTGAACGTGTCTATGTGCGTCCGCAGTCCTTGCGGCGGCCGCTCATCAGGCGGGGACCAATTTCGCATGCAATTCCCTTCAAGGCATTTCAAATGTTGAACTCAGATCGTTGAAATTCTGCCGTTTTGGCTACTTGTGGATGCGAGCTCTGCGGGAATTGCATGCGACTTTGAGGGACGGGAGGGCTTTGTTGTGATTCCGGGCCTCATGGCGGCTTGTGATCGGACGTGGCGTTGGTCCACGTCGCGGCATCCGGTGGGGCGAGGACCCCAGACGCGGTAGTCTGCGCCTAACGACAGCGGGCCGGCGTGCCCGACCTCAACGTATGGCAGGTGCTCCATGTTCTTCTGTAACGATGCGCTGAACCCCGCAGGCAATGGCCTGGGCCCCGACGAGTGGTGGAAGGGCGCGGTCGTCTACCAGATCTACCCGCGCTCCTTCAAAGACTCCAACGGCGACGGCTTCGGAGACCTCGAGGGCATCCGCTCCAAGCTCGACTACCTGAAGTCCCTGGGCGTGGATGTCCTGTGGCTCTCACCGATCTACGCCTCCCCGCAGGCGGACAACGGCTACGACATCGCCGACTACTACGACATCGACCCGATGTTCGGCACGCTGTCGGACTTCGATCGCCTGCTGGAGGGCGTCCACGAGCGGGGCATGCGCCTCGTCATGGACCTGGTCGTCAACCATTCCTCGGACGAGAACCCGTGGTTCGCCCAGTCGCGCTCCTCGCGGGAGAACCCGAAGCGCGACTGGTACATCTGGCGCGATCCTCGGCCCGGTTTCGTGGGCGGCGAGGCCGGGGCGGAGCCCAACAACTGGGGGTCCTTCTTCTCCGGCTCGGCCTGGGCGTGGGACGAGGCCACGGGCCAGTACTACCTGCACCTGTTCCACAGGAAGCAGCCCGACCTGAACTGGGACAACCCCGAGGTGCGCTCCGCCGTCTACGAGATGATGAACTGGTGGCTCGACCGCGGCGTCGACGGCTTCCGCATGGACGTCATCAACCTGATCTCGAAGGACCCGGGCCTGCCCGACGGCATCGTCTACCCCGGACGCGTGTGGGGCGAGGGCTTCCCGCACTTCTCCGAAGGCCCGCACCTGCACGAATACTTGGCCGAGATGCGCCGCGAAGTGTTCGATGGCCGCAGCGGCACCATGACGGTCGGCGAGTGTCCCGGCGTGCGCCGCGACAACGTCCTGCTGTTCACGGACCCTGCCCGGCGTGAGCTCGACATGGTGTTCCAATTCGACCACGTCGACCTCGGCCTCGAAGCGGGGAAGTTCCACCCCCGCCCGCTGCGGCCCGGTGAGCTCGCCGATTGCCTGAGCGCCTGGCAGGAGGCGCAGGGTGAGGTCGGCTGGAACAGCCTCTACCTGGACAATCACGACCAGCCGCGCGCCGTCAGCCGCTTTGGCGACGAGGCTCACCGCTACAAGTCCGCGACGGCCCTGGCCACGGCCCTGCACCTGCTGCGCGGCACGCCCTACGTGTACCAGGGCGAGGAACTCGGCATGACGAACAGCGTCTTTGGCGGCATTGAGGACTACCGCGACGTCGAGGCCCTGCGCTACTACAACGAGGCGGTGGCATCGGGGGAGAGCCCGGAGTCCATCCTGGAGGGCCTGGCGTTCACCGGTCGTGACAACGCGCGTACCCCCGTCCAATGGGACGCGAGCGAGCACGCCGGCTTCACGGAGGGCACCCCGTGGATCGGCGTCACCCCGAACTATCGCGACATCAACGCGGCCTCCCAGGTCGGCGACCCGTCCTCCGTGTACGCCTACTACCGCGCGCTCGCGGACATCCGCCACGGCTTGCCCGTCATCGCGGTTGGCGCATACGAGCGCATCGCGACCCCCTCGCCCGCGGTCTTCGCCTACCGCCGGACCCTCGGCGAGGCCGTGGCAACTATCCTCGTCAACCTCTCCTCCGAGCCCGCGTCCCTCGGTGACGTGGCGCGTGAGGTCGGCGGGGACCTCCTCCTGGCCAACCGCGACCTGCCCGAGGAGGACCGGGGAGTCCCGGAAACCCTAGGAGAATGGGAGGCTCGAGTCTACCTCGCGTAAGTGACGAAGGCCCGGGATCGACGAGATCCCGGGCCAACGTGTTGAGGAATTCCTCGGTAGGAATCGCCCTCAGTAGTAGTAGGGGTAATCCTCCCAGCGGGGGGCGCGGTGCTCGAGGAAGGCGTCGCGCCCCTCCTGGGCCTCGGCCGTCATGTAGGCCATGCGCGTGGCCTCGCCCGCGAAGACCTGCTGGCCGGCCAGGCCGTCGTCGGCCAGGTTGAAGGCGAACTTGAGCATGCGGATGGCCTGCGGGGACTTTGTCGAGATGGTCGCGGCCCACTCCAGGGCGGTCTCCTCGAGCTGGGCGTGGGGGACGGCGCGGTTGATGACGCCCCAGCGCTCGGCAGTCGCAGCGTCGTAGCGCTCCGCGAGGAAGAAGATCTCGCGCGCCCGCTTGTCGCCCGCCTGGCGGGCCAGCAGCGCCGAGCCGTAGCCGGCGTCGAAGGATCCGACGTTCGCGTCGGTCTGCATGAATGCCGCGTGCTCGATGGACGCCACCGACAGGTCCGCGACCACGTTCAGCGAATGCCCACCGCCCGCCGCCCAGCCGGGGACGGCCGCGATGACGACCTTCGGCATCGTGCGGATCAGGCGCTGGACCTCGAGGATATGTAGACGTCCGGCGCGCGCGGGGTCGATCTGCTCGCGGCGCTGCGCGGTGGCCGCCTCCGGGTCCGCTCCCTCAACTTCGTAGCGGTAGCCGTCGCGGCCTCGAACCCTCTGGTCGCCGCCGGAGCAGAAGGAGTATCCGCCGTCGCGCGCCGAGGGGCCGTTGCCCGTCAGGATGACGGCCGCGACCGAGGAGGTCTGGCGCGCGTGGTCGAGCGCGCGGTACAGCTCGTCGACGGTGCCGGGGCGGAAGGCGTTGCGGATGTCGGGGCGATCGAAGGCGATGCGCACGACCGGCATGTCGGTGCCCTCGGGGCGGCCGTCGGCCTCGGGGCCGCGCGAGATGCCGCGGTGGTAGGTGATGTCGGCGAAGTCGAATCCCTCGACCTCGCGCCAGCGGGTCGGGTCGAAGGTGTCGGACACGAAGGGGAGAGCACTCATGTGTCGGATTCTAATCGACGAGGCAATGGCAGGCGTCGGGGCGTGCGCGCTCGAGAGGGGTGGTGGCGTTGCCGACCAGCCTAGGACGAAGGACATGCGTGGGGCTATAGGATGCGCAACCTAACCAATCGGAACAAAGGCTACTTTCTTGTAACCGTTTTATATGGCGTCTAGACACTTGAGGGTGTGTCCTGCCAGACGCGCCTACTTGCCACGTGTTCAACCGTTCCAAAGAGTCTGTCACTTTGGCGTGCTTACTGCGCAATTGGTTACAAGTTGATGTGTGCAGGATTTGTCGATAGCGTGAGGTTGCGCGATAATATTACCGGTAAGTAAGGAGGGTTCTTGTGAACGCAGCGCAGCAACCGACGCTCATGCGCATCCCGATGCGCACGCTCAGCCGTCAAACGCGTTACGCCCTCGAAGGCGTCGACGACATCCTTGTGTACAAGGTAGCGATGACGACGCGCTTCCGCGGCGTGACTCGCCGCGAGGGGCTCCTCCTGCACGGACACGCCGGCTGGGGAGAGGCCGCGCCCTTCTGGAACTATGACGATCTGGAGTCTTCGCGCTGGCTGGCCGCAGCCCTCGAGTCCGCTCGCCGTTTCCCGCCGGTGCCTCGACGCAAGTTCGTGCCCGTCAACGTCACGATCCCCGTCATTTCGCCAGAGGAAGCCTACGAGCGTGTGAAGGCCTCGGGCGGCTGCGCGACCGCGAAGATCAAGGTCGCTGAGCCCGGCGTCAGCGTTGGGCGCGACTGTGCGCGCATTGCCGCAGTCGCAGACGCCCTGCGTGAGACCGTGGGTGGGCAGGCGATGATCCGCCTCGACGCCAACGGCGCGTGGGAGGTCGATCAGGCGCGCGAGGCCATCCCCGCAATGGCCGCGGCCGCCGGCGTCGTTCCCGTTGAATACGTCGAGCAGCCCTGCCTGACGGTGGATGAGCTGGCCCAGGTGCGCCGATCCGTGGACGTGCCGATCGCCGCCGACGAGTCGATCCGCCGCGCTGAGGATCCCCTGGAGGTGGCCCGCAAGGAGGCCGCCGACGTCGTCATCATCAAGGTTGCGCCCCTCGGAGGCGTGCGCGCTGCCCTGAAGGTCGCCCGCAAGAGCGGCCTCGGCGTGGTCGTGTCCTCCGCCCTCGAGACGTCCGTCGGCCTGTCGGTCGGCGTCGCCGCTGCTGCCGCCGTGCCCGGTGTGCCCCGGGCCGCTGGACTGGCCACCGCCTCGCTGCTGGTGGGCGACGTGACCCAGCCCCTGATTCCTGAACGTGGCCGTCTGCCTGTGGGTCGCCTCGAGCCGGACCAGGAGCTCATCGACCGCACCCCGGTCGACGGCGACCTCGTCTCCCGCTGGGGCATGCGCCTCGAAGGCATGGCCGAGCACCTGAGGGTGGGCTCCCGGTAGGCTGGGCGTATGCCCTCCGTCGATACCGCCAGCGCTATCCTTAAGTCTCTGGATGCCCTGGGCGTCACGCACGTCCTGTACTGCCCGGGTTCGCGCTCTGCGCCCTTTGCCTACGCTCTCGAAGCGGGCTCTTTCGGCGGGGATGCGCGCGCCGTCCTGGATGAGCGCGGCGCCGGTTTCGCGGCCGTCGGCTTGGCGCGTACCGGAGCGCTGCCCGCCGTCGTCGTCACCTCCGGCACCGCCGTCGCCGAGCTGGCTCCCGCAGTCCTCGAGGCCTCGCACGCGCGTCTGCCCCTGCTGGTCCTGAGCGCCGACCGCCCCGGTGAACTGCGCGGCGTTGGAGCCTCCCAGGCGACCGATCAGTCCGGCTTCTTCGGCACGCACGTGCGCGCGAGCGTTGACCTGGAGCCGCAGGAGGCCTCGCCTTCCCTGGTGGGTCACCTCGCCCGCGCGGTCGCCGCGGCCTGCGGGGCGCCCAGCGGCGCGCCTGGCCCCGTGCAAGTCAACGTCGCCTTCCGCGATCCGCTGACCCCCGTCCGTCCCGCTTGTGACTGCGGGGACGAGGCCGGGGCTTCGTTCGTCCCTCGCCCGACCCGGGTGCTCGCTGCGCCTGCTGTGCCCGTGCCCTGGGAGGACGTGGTTGGCCTTGCTGCCGCCGGTCTGATTATCGCGGGTGAGGGGGCCTCGCCTCGCGCCCGCGAGTGGTCGGCGGCCTCGGGCTTCCCGCTGCTGGCGGAGCCGGCGTCGGGGGCGTGGAAGGGTGGGGCAGTAATACCCTTCGAGCAGTCCCTCGTGGCTTCGCCGCTCGGGAGCGAGGTCGACGCGGTCGTCGTGACCGGGCGTCCAACGCTGTCCCGCCCGATTCAGGCTCTGCTCGCGCGCCCCGATGTGCGCGTCGTCGTCGTTGACCCGCACAGTCCGTGGGTGGACATCTCAGGCAACGCATCGGTCGTCGTCGCCGACCTCGAGCCTGCCCGCGAGCCGGTCCGCGCCGCTCAGGCAGAGTGGGCCTCTCACGTGCGCGACGCCGCTCGCGAGGCGGGCGAGCGCATCGACTCCCTGCTCGCCTCCGGCTCGGGGCGCACGATGCTTGACCTCGCGCGAAGCGTCGCCGCCTCGACGCGCGGCCCCCTCGTGCTGGGAGCCTCCAACCCCGTGCGCGCCTTCGACCTCGCCGTCCCCACGCTGGAGGGGCGCATCGTCCACTCCAACCGGGGGCAGGCCGGCATCGACGGCACCATCGCGACCGCCGTCGGCATCGCCCTGGGTTCCGGATACGCGGGCGAGGCCTCGGCCTCCGAGGGCGAGCGCGTCACCGCGGTCATGGGCGACCTCACTGCCTGCCATGATGCCTCCTCCCTCGCCCTGGCTTCGAGCATGCGAGCGAATCTTGACATCGTCGTCGCGGACGATCAGGGAGGCGGAATCTTCGCCACCCTTGAGCATGGGCGCGCCACCAGCCCCGAGGCCTACGACCGGTGGTTCGGCCTCGCTCAGACGGTGGACTACGAGGCGCTCGCGGCCGCGTACGGCGTGGCCTTTGCGCGTGCCGACGCGCCTCGGGAACTTGAGTCGTTGCTCGCCGACCCTGTTGCTGGCCCTCGGCTGATTCACGCGCCCGTCGAACGCGCTGCGCACCTGTACCCGGCCATCCGCGACGTGCTCTCCTGACGGGACGCGTGTTCGCTGTGAGGTTGAACGGTTTGCAGGAAACTTCCAGGACCCTTTCAGAGGCTCTTTGAGGAAACGGCCCATACTGGTGGGCAAATAACGAACTGACACCAGAGGAAACCATGACTCAGCCTCATATTCCGGCCCACGACGCCGACTCGGCGCGCGACGCTGAGACGGCCTCGGCCCCCAGCTACCCGCAGCGCTCGACGGCTCAGGACCACTCGGCCACCCAGGAGCTTCCGGCCGCGCAGGACGCCACGCGCGAGATGCCCTCCGCCGCGACGATCCCCGCGCCGCCCGCAGGCGCGGTTCCGCCGGCCTCCGCACCGGCTACCCCCGCCCCCTCCGCCCAGGAAGCCCCCGCTTCCGCCGGCACTCAGCAAGCCCCCTCCGTCGGCGGCGCATACTCCGCCCCCTCCGGCCAGCCCTACAGCGGATACACGGCCCCGGCCTCGCCGGACGCCTTCGCGTCGCCCACCGTCATCGTGACGAAGAAGGGCCCGGGCTGGGTCGCCCTCCTCGGCGCGATGCTCCTGACGATCGGCCTGACCCTCGGCGCCGTGTTCTACGCGCGCCCGGCGATGCTGCGCGCGTCCACGCCCACCAACCTCAACGGGGGAACGGTGGCCACAGTGCCCGCCTCGAACAGCTCCGGGAAGGACTGGACGGACGTTGCCGCCGCCGTGTCGCCCGCCGTCGTGACCATTCAGACGCAGGGCGCCTCGTCGGGCGGCACCGGCTCCGGCGTCATCTACGACGCGCAGGGCGACATCGTCACCAACTACCACGTCATCGCGTCCGTCCTGGGCGGTGGACAGATCCAGGTGACCCTCGCCGACGGGCGCCTGTACAGTGCCGTAGTCGTCGGCCACGACAAGACCACAGACCTGGCCGTCATCCGCTTGGAGAACCCGCCCTCGGACCTCACCGTCGCGCGCTTTGCCTCCTCCGCGAACCTCGAGGTCGGTGCCCCCGTCATGGCGATCGGCGCGCCCCTGGGCCTGTCGAACACGGTGACGACCGGCATCGTCTCCGCCCTCAACCGCCCCGTCGAGGTCTCCGTGGACGAGGACTCCTCGTCGCAGGACTCGCAGGCTTCCTCGGATCTCGTGGTCACGAACGCGATCCAGATCGACGCGTCGATCAACCCCGGTAACTCGGGCGGCCCCCTCTTCGATACGAGCGGCGCGGTCATCGGCATTAACTCGTCGATCAAGTCGCTCGCTACCTCGTCTGACGGGCAGGCGGGCTCGATCGGCCTGGGCTTCGCGATCCCCTCCGACCTGGTCGTCTCTGTTGCTGATCAGCTCATCGCCTCCGGCACTGCCTCGCACGGCATGCTCGGCGTGACCGTCAAGGCGGCGACCACGACCGTCGGCTCCGACACCTACGTGGGCGCCGAGGTCCAGGACGTCTCCGCAGGTTCCGGTGCCTCCGCGGCGGGCATCCGCGCCGGCGACGTCATCGTCAAGGTCGAAGGCCAGGAAGTGACCAGCCCCAAGCAGCTCATCGGCTACGTGCGCCGCTACAAGGCCGGCGACACCGTCACCATGACGATCGTGCGCGACGGGCAGACGCAGGACGTGTCCGTGCGGATTCAGTGAACTGCACGCGCTGACGAGGCCCGCCGCCCCTGTGAAGGGGCGGCGGGCCTTTGCACGTCGATGAGTCGCTTAGACCCCGAGGGCGTCCAGGAGCGGGCGCATCTTTGCCTCGGTCTCGGCCAGCTCGGCGTCCGGGTCGGAGTCCGGCATGATGCCGGCCCCGGCGAAGAGACGCAGATGCGTGCCCGACGTGAGCCCGCAGCGCAGCGCGATCGCAAACTCGCCGTCCCCGGCCGTATCCACCCAGCCCACGGGCCCGGAGTAGCGGCCTCGCTCGGTGTCTTCCAGCTCCTCGATGAGGCGCATCGCCGTGTCGCGCGGGGTGCCGCACACGGCGGCCGTTGGATGCAGGGCGGCCACCAGGTCAAGCAGATGCGCCTGACCCAGGTGCGCGTGAACGTCCGTCGCCAGGTGGACGACGTTGGGCAGCGACAGGAGGAACGGTCCCTGAGTCGTCACCGAGGAGCATAGCTGCGTCAGGATTGATGACACGGACTCGGAGGCCAGGTCGTGCTCGCGCAGATCCTTCGCGCTCGACGCGAGCATCTCGCCCTCGCCGGGCTTGCACGTGCCCGCCAGGACGCGAGAGCTCGCCGTACCGTCCGAGGCCGCGATCAGCATCTCCGGGGACGCTCCCACCAGCGAATCCACGCAGAAACGCCACGTCGACGGATACAGGTCGCTGAGGCGCTCAAGCAGGAAACGCTCGTCAAAGCCGTGCGCGCAGCGCACCGTCATATCGCGCGCCATGACGGCCTTGTCGGCGGCACCCTCACGCAGGCGCTGTGCCATCGCTCGCACCGAGTCGCGCCACTGGCCGCGCGACATCGACCCGTGTCCAAACGTCAGGGACTCCGGCACGCGCGGGGCGGGCCTCGCCGCGGCCAGTGCCTCATCAACAGCCGCCAGTGGATCCGGGGCGTCCCCGATGCCCGCCGTTATCGCCCAGCGGGCCCCGGCCTCGTCGATGAGAGTCAGCGCGGGCACGAAGGCAACCGAGCGGGCGGGGGAGCGGAACGCGAAGGACGCGAAAAGAACGGGGGAGGGAGCGCCGTTATCGGCGGACGAGGCAGGGGTGGCCTCCCACGCGCGGCGCACGTCGGCGATCGCAGTCGGGGTCGCGGACTCGAGCGTGAGCGCCCGTCCCAGGCCGATCATCTGGCGGCGCTCACCCAGCCAGGCGGCGCCGCCGGAGTCGGGAAGCAGGGACGTCAGTGAGCAAGTAGACCCAGGGTGCTGCGGGGGTAGGACCAACGCCCGAAAGACGAGGCGCGAGCATCCGAAGTCGTTGTACATGGGTTCCATGGTAGGAGCAGGGGCGGCGGCGCGCTGGAAGACGTGCGAGTATTGACGCATGACTGAATCCCCGCGCGCGGACCTGAACAAGGATCCCAAAGAGATCGCCTCGATGTTTGACTCCCTCGCCTCGCGATATGACGTGATGGATGCGCTGATGACGGGCGGTTTGGACAGGGTGTGGATGACCGCCCTGCGTAAGGCTGTCGCCCCCCACCCCGGCGAACGCATCCTCGACCTGGCGGCCGGCACCGGCGCGTCGTCTGCCGCGCTGGCCAAGGGCGGCGCCGAGGTCGTCGCCTGCGACCTGTCCGAAGGCATGATCGAGGTCGGCCGTGAGCGCCACCCCGAGATCGAGTTCGTGCACGGCAACGCCATGGACCTGGACTTCGAGGACGGCTCCTTCGACGCCGTCACCATCTCGTGGGGCCTGCGCAACATCCCGGACCCGGAGCTCGCGCTGCGCGAGATGGCGCGCGTCGTGCGCCCGCGCGGCCGCCTCGTGGTCCTGGAGTTCTCCACCCCGCCTTCGCGTGTCTTCCGCGGCATGTACAACGCCTACCAGTCGACCGTCATGCCTGCGATCGCGCGCCTGGTCTCCACGAACGACGGCGCCTACGACTACCTGGTCGAGTCGATTCGCGCGTGGCCGGCCCAGGAGGAACTCGGCCGCATGATCGCCGCCAACGGCTGGAGCGAGGTCGAGTATCGCAACCTCACCGGCGGCATTGCCTGCATGCACCGCGCGGTCAAGCCGCTGCCGTAATTTTTCGATAACGACGAGGCCGGGGCAACAAAGATGGAAATCGAGAGCAGGGCGATGAGTAGGCTGCCTGAAGGCTACGTGAATCCCTTGTCTCAGACCTACGGATCGGACAAGGACCTGGCACCCGTGAAGCGCGAGGATGACGGATGGGACCCTCGCCAATGGTGACTCGTTACCGCTCAACTGTGCGCGCGTCCCTCACTGCGGTCTGCGCGTCTGCTTGTGCCCTGGGACTCGTTGCTGTTCCCGCTGCGCCGGCACGTGCCGCCGACACGATCACTGCCGCTGACCAACCCTATTTTTCCTACTACCACCTCGACCAAGCGAGAGCTAAAGGATACACGGGTGCGGGCGTCACGATCGCAATGATTGATGGGCCAGTTGACACTTCGCGACCAGAGCTCGCTGGTGCCACAGTTCTTGATAAGAGTCCTTGCCAGATCAAACCTGACGACGGTAGTCGGCGTCATGGGACTGAGGTCGCTTCGATTCTCGTTGCGCGTGACTACGGGGTTGCTCCGCAAGCCACTCTATATAGTTATCAGACTGTTAGCGGAGACTCCGAGCCAGATCCGGCTTGCCAGGATGTAAGCGTTTACACGTACGCCTCGCTGATCAATCATGCGATTAATGACGGTGCGGACATCGTCAGTATCTCTATCACGTCCCTAGAGCGACAAGCGTCTCTGAAATGGGCTTTAGCTCGTGCTGCCGCATCGGGGACGATCGTCGTTGCCGGCATCGGTAATACAGGTAACGCAAATGATGAGGGAAGCCTGTCCTTCTGGTCTGGAGTGGTTGGTGTTTCCGCAGTTGATATCAACGGTGCGCGAGCGGACTACTCATCATGGGGCTCATCCGTCACCACGGCAGCCGTTGGTGGCCCTATCAAGGCGTATGACTACGGGACTGCGCAGATGACGCAGACTGTCGGAACGTCCATTTCCACGCCCATCGTTGCCGGCTTCCTGGCTCTCGCCCGTCAGAAGTGGCCCGATGCGACGTCGAACCAGCTGCTGCAACTGTTGATACACACGACTGTGAACCCGGATGGGGGCTGGAATCAGTACACCGGCTATGGCGTCGCGAGCCCTGCGACAATGATGAACACTGATCCCAGTCAGTACCCCGACGTCAACCCTCTCGCGGATAAGGGAGGCGGCTCCAGTCCGACCCCCGAGGAGATCGCGCAGTACGCCGACGGCGTCGTCCCACCGGCGGAGATCGTCTTCGACAACTCCTACACCTACCGCGGTCTGGACGAATCCGTCCTCGGCGCAACCACGAACCCGTACCCGACACACCTCGGTACGAGCCCGCGCTACCACGCGAAGTAGACCAGCCTCGACAGACGTAGTGAGAGGCCGGGGCCCCTTGTGTGGGGCCCCGGCCTCGTTGTTAGTTCTTCGGTGCGCGGCCCCGGGTCAGCGTCCCCAGGCCCAGGTAGCCGGGCAGGGGCTTGTTCATGGCCTCGTTCGCGAAGGCGACTGGCATGCCGTTGGGCAGCGGGTTGACGACGCGGATCGCGGCGGTCAGCTTCTGCGCGGAGTCGTTCGACCGGAACTTCTCCGGCAGCGGCAGGCGCGCGGTCACCCTCCCCGTCTGGCCCGGAAGGATCGAGGGCAGAGTGGACTCGATGGTCTGGCTGGCCACGATCTCATTGTTCTTATTCTCATCGACGAGGACAACCTCGAGCGGCCACGTCGCATAGAACGGGGCAGATCCCGTGTTCTTAATGTCGACGGCAACAGTTGCCTTCGCACCGTGGTACGTCGCCGACGTGCGGGTGGCCTGCAGCGTGTAGCCCATGGCGGCGCTCGCGGCCTTGGCGCGCGTCAGCTCGTCGCCGCTGTAACCGACCGTGAAAGCATCGTTATTGATGAGCCACGTGGCGTGAGCTTTCTGGATCGACTCGAGGGCCTTGTAATCGCGTCCCGCTTCCATGTCCGGGCAGCGTAGCGGCTCGGAGAAGGCACATTCCTGGAAGGAGGGGGACAGCTCGCCGCCGATGGGGGAATGCTGCCATGCGTCACCCTCGCCCTGCTTCTTCAGCTTGGGAATGAAGTGCCAGTCGGTCCCCTCCAGGGTCGCGTAGCCGAGGGAATCATCGTAGTAGCCCATGCCGTGAGCCTTCGTGGCCTCGGTGGGGTAGCGGTTCTGGATGAAGGTCTCGTCGAAGGCATCGTCCCAGGCCTCGACGAGCTGGGCGCGGAACTCGTCCGACGGCATCCAGTTGATGGCATCCGGGTTTTGATCGTTGACGTAGCCGTTGTAGGGGTAGGTGTGCTCCTCGCCCCAGAAGCCGTACAGGCCTGCGGTGATGTAGCCGATGCGCGGATCTCCGTCGTACTTATCACCGAGGGCCGCGATGAAATGCAGGAGCATTTCCTTCACGTTCGGGTCGTCGTAGTTGGGGGAGAAGGAGATCTCCTCGTTGTCGTAGAAGTTGTACTTGCGGCTCTTGTCCGTGCCTCCATCGATGAGGTACTGGGGCATGCCGGATTCTTCGCCGGGGGTGTCCAGGTAGAAGCGGATGGCGGCTTGGTGGCCGCGCGACGCGATGGAATCGAGCATGGCATCGACCTTCGTGAAGTCGTAGGTGTCGCGTCCGGTGACGACATCCTTGACGGGGAAGGGAGCCCATTCGAGCGTGTACGGCAGCGATCCTTTCGCGAGCACGGGCTTGCCGCCGGCGGCGGGCGCCCACGGCATGAAGCCCTTCATCGGGTTCGACACCGGGGCGGGTGCGCTCTTCAGTTCGGTCCACTGGGGTGTGGCGGCCGACGAGGCCGTGGCCGGCAGGGTGGCACCCACCAGTCCTGCGGTCGCCGCGAGAGCGATGGCGATTCGAGAAAATGTTCTCATCGCGAGGTCCTTTCAGTCATGAGTACTGCGGCTGGGGACAGGTGCGGCGTGGGCGCGTCGCGTGGAGCCTACGTGTGCGACGCTGCAGTGGATTGCGAGCTAGGTCTCCACGGCTGTCAAGTGAACCACTTTGTTGTTACTTTGCGCAAGATCACGAAAAATTGTGTCGGTAAGTGATTATCTGACAAATGATTAGTGATAAATTCTGTGCGCCTTTGCGATGTTGGAGCTGTGGCCTCTGGGATGTGTAGGGCGCTGCGGCGGTGTAGCCCGATATGACCGAGGCCGGGACCCTCGGTGGGGTCCCGGCCTCGTGTGGCGCGTGTGTGCGCTGGCTCGTTTAGTACGGTCCGCTGTCGGTGACCGCCCACGTTCCATCGTCCTGCAGTCGCAGGAAGACGACTTCGCGCCCCTTCACGGGTTCCAGTGAGTCGTCCGAGTAGTTACGCAGGTAGTAGACGTTCCCGTACCAGCGCGTCGGGTCAGTGTTCGGCTGCTGCCCATGGTTGTTGCTGCCTGTGATGGTGACGGTCGTGTGGGCGCGGTTGGCCAGGAGCGGCAGGAATTCACCCTGACCGTGCTCCAGGTCGGGCGTCTTCGTGTGGCTGCTCGCTCGTTCCGGTACTTCGTACACGCTCGCGCGGATGTATGCGTAGGCGTTGGATTTGTCGCGCGAGGCGTCCCAGACGTTGCGCGTGATGACGTAGGCTCTGGCGACGGCCTCGGGATCGGTGCGGTCCACCTCGCGCGGGTCTGGCAGGAGGTCGGGGAGCCACTGGACTGACGCGGGATAGAGGCACGTACCGAGCGGCGTGGGGGAGCCGTCCTCGCACACAGGCGTGGTCGGTGTTGCTTCGGTCGGTGTCGGGGTGGCTGTGGAGGCTCCAGATTCTTGGGTTGGGGCCTGGTCCGAGGAGGATTGCGCGGGCGATTGTGCGGACTGTGCCTGGCTATCTGCGCTGGGCTGGCGTGACCCGCAGGCTGTACCCGTGATTGTGAGGGTAAGGACCGCTACTGAAGCGATGCCGATGAGGGTGCGTCGTGGATACCTGCGGGTATGAGTCTGTTCTTCTGAGCCCATGCATGCTGCCCTTCAGTGTGTATGTGTCGAGGTTCGTCGCGCGTGTCCTGTGTTGGATGCGTGAGTATTCTCCACCATTGCTGTTCGCTGCGGCGCTGGTCATCGTATCGGATTGTGTGAGGGTGTCGCGCGGGCTCGTCTCGGTGTGCGTGACGTCCGGTGTAACGAGGCTGGGGCCACCATTTACGACAGAGTAACCTTGCGCAAATGGGTGCTGTGGGCGAGCCTAGCCCAGGCCTCGTTCGTTGAAACGGCGGGAAAAAGTGCGCTCGGTCGCCGAGGTGAGGGTGACCTAGCTAAGGTTGCTTGCGGAATGAAGTGATGTGCACGCTTCATCCACCTTGCACACTCGCGCGGATGCACCCGCGCACCACATGACGGAGGAACGCCGTGGCATCCACCATGCCTAGCGACATGAGCGCTGACGTTGTTGTCGTCGGCGCAGGCCCGGGCGGGTCCTCCACCGCCTACCACCTTGCCAGAGCAGGCCTCGACGTCATCCTCCTGGAGAAAAGCCCGTTCCCGCGCGACAAAATCTGCGGCGATGGGCTCACCCCGGCCGCCGTCCACGAGCTCATCGCGATGGGCGTGGACACCACCGGCTGGATGCGAAACCGCGGCCTGACCGTCATCGGCGGCGGCCACACCGTCCACATGGATTGGCCCGACCAGAAGTCCCTGCCCGGCTACGGCATGACCCGCGCCCGCATGGACCTCGACCACGCGCTCGCGCAGCGTGCCGTCGAGGCTGGCGCCCGCCTCTACGAGGGCGTCACCGTCGTCGGTGCCATCCAGGACGGCTCCGGCCGCGTCGTCGGCGTGACGGCTAAGAGCGGGCGCGGCAAGAACGCGACCACCACCTCGGTGCGCGCCTCCATCGTCGTCGACGCCGGGGGAGTGGCCGCCCGACTGGCCACCAGCCTCGGCCTCGAAAAGAAGATGAACCGCCCCATGGGCGTGGCCGCGCGCGCCTACTTCCACAGCCCCCGCGGCGACGAGGAATGGATGGAATCCCACCTCGAACTGTGGAGCGGCACCCCCGGCGCCTCCGACCTGCTGCCCGGCTACGGCTGGATCTTCCCCATGGGTGACGGCATCGTCAACGTCGGCCTGGGCTCCGTCGCCTCGCGCGCCGGCGCCACCAACCTGCCCTACCGCGAGGTCTTCAAGACCTGGACCGCGAACCTGCCCGAAGAATGGGGCTTCACCCCCGAGAATCAGATCGGTCAGCTTCGCTCCGCCGCCCTGCCCATGAGCTTCAACCGCAAGCCGCACTACGTTCAGGGCCTCGTCCTCGTCGGCGACGCCGGCGGCATGGTCTCCCCCTACAACGGCGAAGGCATCGCCCCCGCCATGAAGGCCGGACGCTACGCCGCCTCGTGCATCGCGCAGGCCCTGTCCCGCTCCCACCGCGCCGGCATCGACCGCGCCATGAGCGAATACCCCCACATGCTTCGCGACGAATACGGCGGCTACTACCAGCTGGGCCGCATCTTCGTCGCGCTCATCGAAAACCCGACGATCATGCGCACATGCACGAACGTCGGGCTGCCCATTCCGCGCCTCATGACGCTCGTCCACAAACTCCTGTCGGACGGGTACGAGAGGACCGGGGGCGACTTCGACGACCAACTCATCACAATGCTGACCAAGGTGGTGCGCTCCGCATGACCACCACTACCGATAACCGGGAGGAACGATGACGAATCCCTACGTGCCGCTGCTCATCATGTCGGCAGCTGCCCTCGTACTAGCCTTCGGAGGCCTGGGTGCCTCCGCGATCCTGGGCCCCACCAAGAAGTCCAAGACCAAGGCCGACAACTACGAGTGCGGTATCCAGCCGACCAGCGCTCACCTCACCGAGGGTCGCTTCCCGGTGCGCTACTACCTGGTCGCCATGACGTTCATCATCTTCGACATCGAAGTTGTGTTCATGTACCCGTGGGCCGTCAGCT
This sequence comes from Actinomyces sp. HMSC035G02, assembly GCA_001838165.1. Taxonomy (GTDB): domain Bacteria; phylum Actinomycetota; class Actinomycetes; order Actinomycetales; family Actinomycetaceae; genus Pauljensenia. The sequence goes on from KV835891.1 coordinate 82,655, forward strand.
TCAACCAGCTGGGCCTGTTCGGACTGGTCGTCATGATGAGCTTCCTGGTCACGCTCTGCGTCCCCTACGCCTACGAATGGCGACGCGGCGGCCTGGACTACTGAGATATAAGTAAGGAAAAGACAAGTGGGACTTGAAGAATCCTTGCCCGCGGGTATCGCGCTCACCAGCGTCGAAAAAGTCCTCGGGCTTGCACGCAAGTACAGCCAGTGGCCCGTCACCATGGGTCTGGCGTGCTGCGCCATCGAGATGATGGCCGCCGGCACCCCCCGTTTCGATATGTCGCGCTTCGGCCTCGAGGTCTTCCGCGCCTCGCCGCGTCACGCCGACATGATGATCGTGTCGGGCCGTGTCTCGCACAAGATGGCGCCCATCATCCGCCGCGTCTACGACTCGATGCCCGAACCCAAGTGGGTCATCTCCATGGGTGCGTGCGCGTCCTCGGGCGGCGTGTTCAACAACTACGCCGTCGTCCAGGGCTGCGACCACATCGTCCCCGTCGACGTCTACCTGCCCGGCTGCCCGCCCCGCCCCGAAGCTCTCATCCACGCGGTCCTCGTCCTGCGTGAGCAGATCGGCAAGGAACCCCTCGGCGTCCACCGCCGCGAGATCGCGCGCCGCGCCGAGCAGGCCGCCCTCGAGGCGACCCCCACCCACCAGATGAAGGGACTCCTCGCATGAGCGACCTTTCCATCCCCGAGGAAAACGCGCCCGCCGAGGTCGCCCAGGCCTCGTCCCAGCGCGGTTTCGCCCTCCCCGAGCCCATCGCCCACCGCGAGGGCCTCTTCGGTGCGGGCACCGACTCCTCCACCTCCGGCTTCGCCGGCCTCGTGACCGACTCCTTCCTGCCCGGCGAGGCCTCCCGCCCGTACGGCGGCTGGTTCGACCAGGTCGTTGACGTCCTCGAAGAGCTCATTGTTGCCGATGACCTGAAGGTTTCCGATGTCATCGAAAAGGTGACCGTCGACCGCGGACAGCTCGGCATCTTCATCGCCCGCGAGCACATCGCGCGCGTCGCCAAGTACCTGCGCGACGACGCGGACCTGCGCTTCGAAATGTGCCTGGGAACCAACGGCGCGCACTACCCCCTCGACAAGGGGCGTGAGCTGCACGCCATCTACCCCCTGTACTCGATCACGCACAACCGCATGATCCGCCTCGAGGTCACGTGCCCCGACGAGGACCCCCGCATCCCCTCCATCGTCTCCGTCTACCCCGGAAACGACTGGCAGGAGCGCGAGACCTGGGACCTTATCGGTATCGTCTTCACCGGGCACCCCTCGCTCACGCGCACCGCGATGCCCGACGACTGGGTCGGACACCCCCAGCGCAAGGACTACCCGCTGGGCGGCATCCCCGTCGAATTCAAGGGAGCCGTCACTGCCTCCGCCGACGTTCGTAGGAGTGTGAACTGATGACCACCGCCTTCCACGCGCCCGCCGGCGCGACCGACCTGCCCATCGAGGACATCCCCGAGGTCCTCACCCAGGGCGGCGACTGGGACGACGTCCTGCACGAGATCGAGTCCATCACCTCCGAGCGCATCGTCGTGAACCTGGGCCCCGTCCACCCCGCGACCCACGGCGTTCTGCGTCTGATCCTCGAGCTCGACGGCGAGAAGGTCCGCGAGACCCGCGTCGACACCGGTTACCTGCACACCGGCATCGAGAAGAACATGGAGTACCGCACGTGGGCCCAGGGCGTCGCATACTGCACACGCATGGACTACGTCGCTCCCTTCTTCCAGGAGGCCGCGTACTGCCTCGGCGTCGAGAAGCTCCTCGGCATCGAAGAGGACATTCCCGAGCGCGCCTCCCTCATCCGCATCCTCATGATGGAGCTGTGCCGCATCGCCTCGCACCTGGTCGCCATCGGCTCGACCGGTAACGAAATGGGCGCAACGACGATCATGACGATCGGCTTCCGCGCCCGCGAGGAAATCCTGCGCATCTTCGAGCGCATCACCGGCCTGCGCATGAACCACGAGTACATCCGCCCCGGCGGCGTCGTGCAGGACATCGGCGAGGGCACCACGGACTACATCCGCGACCGCCTGCGCCGGGCCCGCAAGGACATCGGCGAGCTCCAGGACATCCTCGTGGAGAACCCGATCTTCAAGAAGCGTCTGTGCGACGTGGCCGTCATGCCGCTGAGCGGCCTCATGGCCCTCGGCACCACCGGCCCCGGCGTCCGCGCCGCCGGCCTGCCCCTGGACCTGCGCAAGAGCCAGCCCTACTGCGGCTACGAGAACTTCGAATTCGACGTTCCCACCCGCGACAAGTCGGACGTCTACAACCGCACGATGGTCCGTTTCGACGAGTGCTACGAGTCGATGCGCATCATCTGGCAGGTTCTCGCCAAGCTGGACCAGTGCGAGGGCGCGCCCACCATGGTCGCCGACCCCGAAATCGCCTGGCCCGCGCGCCTGGCGGTCGGCACCGACGGCCAGGGCAACTCGGCCGAGCACGTCCGCGAGATCATGGGGGAGTCCATGGAGTCCCTCATCCACCACTTCAAGCTCGTCACGGAGGGCTTCCACGTGCCCGCCGGCCAGGTCTACCAGACCGTCGAGCACGCGAAGGGCATCCTGGGCGTTCACCTCGTCTCCGACGGCGGCACGCGCCCGTTCCGCGCGCACTTCCGCGACCCCTCCTACGCCAACCTGCAAGCGCTGGCCATGATGACCGAAGGCGGCCAGCTGGCCGACGTGGTCGTCGCACTGGCCGCTATCGACCCCGTTCTCGGAGGCGTTGACCGATGAGCTACACACCCGACACCCTGGCACGCCTGCAGGCGGACGCCGCGCAGATCATCGCCCGCTACCCGGACGGTCACTCGCGCTCCGCGCTGCTGCCGATGCTGCACCTGATCCAGTCCGTCGACGGCTACGTCAGCCCGGACGGCATCGACTTCATCTCGGCCACGCTGGACCTGCCCCGCGCAGAGATCAGCGCCGTCGCGACCTTCTACACGCAGTACAAGCGTCACCCCACCGGTGAGTACCTGGTGGGCGTGTGCACGAACGCGCTGTGCGCCGTCATGGGCGGCGACGAGATCTGGGAAAAGGTCTCCGAAAAGGTCGGCGTCGGAAGCGACGAGACCAGTGAAGACGGCAAGATCACGCTCGAGCGCATCGAGTGCAACGCGGCGTGCGACTACGCGCCCGTCGTCATGGTCAACTGGGAATTCTTCGACAACCAGAGCCCCTCCTCGGCCCTGGCGATGATCGACGACATCCAGGCCGGCCGCGACATCCACCCGACGCGTGGCCCCATCGTGGCCCCCACGTTCAAGGAGAACGAGCGCGTCCTGGCCGGCTTCCTGGACGGCCACGAGAACGAAGGCCCCTCCGCGGGCCGCGCCACCCTGCTGGGCCGCGAGATTGCCGCGGCGAACGGCTGGACCGAGCCGGTTGCCGTCGAGGTCGCCGACGAGGCCACTGACACGAAGGGAGAAGAGGCGAAGTGAGCACCGCATACGTTGCGCCCGGACCGCTGACCCCGATCCTCACCAACGGGTGGGGAGAGGATCGTTCCTGGACGCTGGACTCCTACCGGAGCCGCGGAGGCTACCAGGGCCTCGAAAAGGCCCGCACCATGGAGCCCGCCGACATCGTGCAGGCCGTCAAGGACTCCGGTCTGCGAGGCCGTGGTGGCGCAGGCTTCCCGTCCGGCCTCAAGTGGTCCTTCCTGCCCCCGGCCGACGGTGGCCCCCGCTACCTCGTGGTGAACGCCGACGAGTCCGAGCCGGGCACCTGCAAGGACATCCCGCTCATCATGGGCAACCCGCACGTCCTCATTGAGGGCATCGCGATCACGTCGCGCGCCATCGGCTGCGACCACGCGTTCGTCTACCTGCGCGGCGAGGTCACCCACGTGTACCGCCGCCTGCTTCAGGCCGTGCGCGAGGCGACCGAGGCCGGCGTGCTCGGCGACCTGCGTATCACCGCTCACGCGGGCGCCGGCGCATACATCTGCGGTGAGGAGACGGCCCTGCTGGACTCCCTCGAGGGACGCCGAGGCCACCCGCGCCTCAAGCCCCCGTTCCCCGCGGTCGCCGGTCTGTACGCCCGTCCCACGGTCGTCAACAACGTCGAGACCATCGCTCAGGTGGCGGGCATCTTCCGCAACTCGCCCGAGTGGTTCGCCTCGATGGGCACCGAAAAGTCCAAGGGCCACGGAATCTTCTCCGTGTCGGGTCACGTGAACAACCCCGGCCAGTTCGAGGCTCCCTTCGGCATCACGATGCGCGAGCTCATCGAGATGGCGGGCGGCATCCGCGACGGCCACAAGCTGAAGTTCTGGACCCCCGGCGGCTCCTCCACCCCGATCTTCACCGAAGACGAGCTGGACACGCCCCTCGACTACGAGTCCGTGGGCGCGGCCGGTTCGATGCTGGGTACGCGTGCCCTGCAGGTGTTCGACGAGACCGTCTCGGTCGTCCGCGTCATCACCCGCTGGTCCGAGTTCTACCAGCACGAGTCCTGCGGTAAGTGCACGCCCTGTCGCGAAGGCACCTACTGGATGAAGCAAATCATGCTGCGCCTCGAGCGAGGAGAGGGCCGCCCCGGCGACGTCGACCTGCTCGACGAGATCGCACACAACATTGCGGGCCGTAGCTTCTGCCCGCTCGGCGACGCCGCAGCAACCCCGATTATGGCGGGCATCAAGCGCTTCCGCGACGAGTTCGAGGCCGGCCTCACCACGCCCGCCCGCGAGCTTTTCCCCTACGAGGCGTCCGCTAACTACGCGCGAGGAGGTGGCCGATGAGCGACGCACCCAACATGATCGACGTCACCATCGACGACGTTCAGGTTTCTGTCCCCCAGGGCACGCTCGTGATCCGCGCGGCCGAGCAGGCCGGCATCCGGATCCCGCGTTTCTGTGACCACCCGCTGCTGGCCCCGGTGGCGGCATGCCGCCAGTGCCTCGTGGAGGTCGGCATGCCCGACCGCAACACGGGCGAGCTGCGCTTCATGCCCAAGCCCCAGCCCTCGTGTGCGCAGACCGTCACCCCGGGCATGGTCGTCAAGACGCAGCACACCTCCGAGGTTGTCGACCGCGCCCAGCGCGGCGTCATGGAGTTCCTGCTCATCAACCACCCGCTGGATTGCCCGGTCTGCGATAAGGGCGGCGAGTGCCCCCTGCAGAACCAGGCGATGACGGAGGGCCGCGGCAAGTCCCGCTTCACGGACGCCAAGCGCACCTTCAAGAAGCCGCTGCGCCTGACCTCTCAGATCCTGCTGGATCGCGAGCGCTGCATCCTGTGCCAGCGCTGCGTGCGTTTCGGCAAGGAGATCTCGGGCGACGTGTTCATGGACCTGCAGGGTCGTGGCGGCGGCACCGCCCCCACGGAGCACCACTACTTCATGGGCGAGCAGGTCGGCGGTTTCGACACGACCACGCTCGACTTCTTCGACCCGAAGGCCAAGGAGGCCTCGACCTCGTCCCTGTCGTCCCCGTACGGCACCGACGCGATCGTCGGCTCGATCAACGAGGGTGAGCTCTCCGTCGCTGAGCGCGACGTGTCGGGCCGCGCCTTCGCTTCCTACTTCTCGGGCAACATCATCCAGATCTGCCCGGTCGGTGCCCTGACCGCCGCGTCCTACCGCTTCCGCGCGCGTCCCTTCGACCTCGTGTCGACGGCGTCCGTGACCGAGCACGACGCGTCGGGCAGTGCGATCCGTCAGGATGTGCGCCGCGGCGAGGTCGTGCGTCGCATGAGCGGCAACGACCCCGAGGTCAACGAAGAGTGGATCACCGACAAGGACCGCTTCGCCTTCGAATGGGACAAGGTCGATCGCCTGACTACCCCGCTCGTTCGCGAGGACGGCGAGCTGGTTCCCACCTCCTGGTCCGACGCGCTCGACCGCGTCCGCGAGGGCCTCGAGCAGGCCGGTTCGTCCGTGGGCTTCCTGCCCGGCGGCCACCTCACCTTCGAGGACGCCTGGGCATGGTCCAAGTTTGCGCGCACCGTCGTCGGCTCCGACTCGATCGACTTCCGTTCGCGTCGCTCCAGCGAGGAAGAGCGTTCCTTCCTGGCCTCCTACGTGGCGGGCTCCGGCCTCGAGACCACGTACGCGGACCTGGAGAGCGCGGGCCAGGTGCTGCTGGTCGCCCTCGAGCCCGAGGACGAGTGCGGCGCCATGTTCCTGCGCCTGCGTAAGGCCACGCGTAAGTCGGGCCTGAAGGTCGCGACCGTCGCGCCCTTCACCTCCGCGGGTTCGCGCAAGATGAACGCTCGCCTCCTGCACGCCGCCCCCGGCTCCGAGCCGGGCGTCGTGGATGCGATCGCGGCAGGCGGCGCATACGCCGATGTTGCCGAGGCGCTGTCCGGCGGCATCATCCTCGTGGGCGAGCGCGCCGCGCAGATCCCCGGCCTGCTCTCCGCCGTCGTCGCTCTGTCCGAGCGCACGGGCGCCCGACTCGCGTGGGTCCCGCGTCGCGCCGGTGATCGCGCCGCCATCGAGGCTGGCCTCCTTCCGGGCCTGCTGCCCTTCGGCCGCGGCCTCGACGAGGCCGGCGTGCAGTCCCTGGGTTGGGGTGAGCTGCCCGCCCGTGGCCTCGACGCCGAGCAGATGATCGAGGCGGCTTCCTCCGGTGAGCTCCAGGCTCTCGTCGTCGGCGGCGTTGACGTCCGCGACTTCGACGACCCGGCCGCCGTGCGCGAAGCCCTCGACAAGGTTCCTTTCCTCGTGTCGCTCGAGGTTCGCGCCTCGGAGATCACCGATCGTGCGGACGTCGTCCTGCCGGTGGCTCCCGCGGTCGAGAAGAACGGCACCTACATCAACTGGGAAGGTCGCCTGCGCCCCTTCGGCCAGGCCCGCTCGGCAACGTCCCTCACGGACCGAGACGTGCTCGTGCGTCTCACCGAGGAGTTCGACCTCGACCTGGGCATCACCGCCCTGGCCGACCTCTACGAGGAAGTCAACCCCCTCATGGAGTGGGACGGCGCCCCGCAGGATTTCACGCCGGCGAAAGCGCAGGCCCCCGTAGCGGCCGGTAAGGGTCAGGTCGTTCTGGCCTCCCACAAGCCCATGATCGACGCCGGTCGTCTCCAGGATGGCGCCCCGTGGCTGGCCGGTTCGGCCCGTCGCCCCGTCCTCCTGGCCTCGGCCGCGACGCTGGCCGCCGCGGGCATTGCCCCCGGCACCGACGCGACGCTCGAGACCGAGCGCGGAAGCGTCACTCTCCCGGCCGCCATCGCGGACCTGCCCGACTCCGTCGCGTGGGTTCCCGAGTGCTCGACCGGCTCCGTTATTCACGAAAACCTCGGCGGTGCCGGCACCGTCGCGACCCTGCGCGCCACGCAGGAGGTGGCACGATGACACTCGCACCCTTCGCAGTCCCGGAGTACACCGCCGCGGACTTTAGCCAGGAAACATGGTGGCTCAGCCTCATCAAGGCCGTGTTCATCATCGTCTTCCTGATCGCCAACGTGCTGCTTGCCCTGTGGGTCGAGCGCCGAGGCCTGGGTCGCATGCAGACGCGTCCCGGCCCGAACGTTGCGGGCCCCCTCGGCCTGTTCCAGGCGTTCGCCGACGCGGGAAAGCTCCTCTTCAAGGAGGATATGTGGACCCGCCGGGCTGAGAGGTTCCTGTACTTCCTGGCCCCCGCGATCGCGGCGTTCGCTGCGTTCAGCGTCTACGCGGTCATCCCGATGGGGCCGAACGTGAAGATCGGTAACATTTCGACGCCGCTGCAGCTGGCCGACATGCCCGTCGCCTCCCTGTACATCCTGGCGATCGCGTCGCTGGGCCTGTACGGCATCGTCCTGGGTGGCTGGTCGACTCGCTCGACCCTGCCGCTGTACGGCGCCGTGCGTTCCTCTGCGCAGGTCATCTCGTACGAACTGGCCATGGGCCTGTCCCTCGTGAGCGTGTTCCTCATGTCGGGCTCCATGTCCACCTCGCAGATTGTCGCAGCCCAGGGGCAGTTCTGGTGGGCATTCACCCTGTTCCCGGCGTTCGTCATCTACTGCATCAGCGCCGTCGGTGAAGTCAACCGTCTTCCCTTCGACCTCCCCGAGGCCGAAGGCGAGATCGTCGCCGGCCACATGACCGAGTACTCGTCGATGAAGTTCGGCTGGTACTACCTGTCCGAGTACGTCAACATGCTCAACGTCTCGGCCGTGGCCACCACGATGTTCTTCGGTGGATGGCACGCCCCGTGGCCGCTCTCCCACGTCGAGTTCCTTAACTCCGGCTGGTGGGGCCTGCTCTGGTTCTTCCTGAAGATCTGGTTCTTCATGTTCCTCATGATCTGGACGCGCGCCACGCTGCTGCGCTTCCGCTACGACCAGTTCATGAACCTCGGTTGGAAGCGCCTCATGCCCATCGCCCTGGGCTGGCTCGTGCTCGTCACTCTGGTGCGCGGCATCACCCAGTTCGTGCAGTTGCCCAACCACGTTCTCTTCGGCGGCGTCGGCGTCCTCTTCCTGATCGCCCTGGCGATCATCTGGATCACCGACAAGGGTGAGCCCGAGGAGATCCCCGCCTCCGAGCGCGAATACACCGGCTTCGAGGACGGCTTCCCCGTCCCGCCGCTGCCCGGACAGACCCCCGTTGCTTCGCCGCGCGGCCTCGCCACCATCGAGGGCGAGCTGGCCCCGGCCTCGGCAATCGATAGCCCGAAGGAGTCCACCGATGAGTGAGAAGACCACCGACGAGGAAATGCTCTTCGAGCATGACCCCAAGGGTGCGTTCGCGCAGTTCGTCGCGCCCATGGCCGGCTACGGAGTCACCATGGCTTCCTTCTTCCGGCCCACCGTCACCGAGCAGTACCCGCGTGAACCCGCGCGCGTCATGCCCCGCTTCCACGGTCGTCACCAGCTCAACCGCTACGACGACGGCCTGGAAAAGTGCGTCGGCTGCGAGCTGTGCGCCTGGGCGTGCCCCGCTGACGCGATCTTCGTCGAGGCCGCCTCGAACACGCCCGAGGAGCAGTACTCTGCGGGTGAGCGTTACGGCCGCGTCTACCAGATCAACTACCTGCGCTGCATCTTCTGCGGTATGTGCATCGAGGCGTGCCCCACGCGCGCCCTGACGATGACGAACGACTTCGAAATCGCGAAGTACACCCGCGAGGATGACATCTACGAGAAGGAAGACCTCCTGGTCCCGCTCTCCGATGGCATGCTCGCAGCGCCCCACCCCATGGTCGAGGGTAAGAACGACATCGACTACTACCGCGGGGAAGTCACCGGCCCCACCGCCGCCCAGGTTGACTGGGTGGCGAGCCGCCGCCCTGACGACCCCTCCCTCAAGACGGTGCGAGTCGCCGAGGAGGCACACTGATGAACCTGTCCAACGGTTGGCCCATGATGGGGTCAACGGGGGAGATCATCCTCTTCGCATGCACGGCCATTGTCATGGTCGCCTGCGCTTTGGGTGTCCTCTTCTTCAAGAAGGCCGCGCACTCGGTCATCTGCATGGTCGGCGTCATGCTCGGCCTGGCAGTCCTGTACATCGCGAATAGCGCCCCCTTCCTGGGCGTCGCGCAGATCGTCGTGTACACCGGCGCGATCATGATGCTGTTCCTCTTCGTCATCATGCTGATCGGCATCGGCACCTCCGACGACTACGCCCGCCAGAGCCGCGGCGCGATCGTCGCGGCGGTGCTCGGCGGCCTCGGCCTGATCGTCATCGTCACGACGGCGATCCTGAAGTCCGTGCCCGCCCCGCACAAGCCCGTCGAGGTCGATCCCTACTCCAACCAGCCCATCACCGACCTGGCGACCACGCTGTTCCAGGAGCACTGGCTGAGCATGGAGCTCGCCGGCGCCCTGCTGATCACGGCCGCTGTCGGCGCTATGTTGCTGACCCACTCTGATCGCCTCGCCCCGAAGGCCGACCAGTTCGAGACGGCCCGCAACAAGATGCGCGCGTTCGCCGAGAAGGGCGCTCGCATCGGCCAGCTGCCCGCCCCCGGTGTCTACGCCCAGTCGAACGCGGCGGACGTGCCCGCCGTCTCCGGCGAGACCCTCGGCCCGGTCGAGGAGTCGGTGCCTCGAGTCCTGCGCGTGCGTGGCCTCGCCCGCACGATTGGCGAGGTCACCCCTGAGGTCTCCGAGCAGCTCGCCCTCGCGCGCACCACAGCGACCGAGGCCTCCGAGCTCGACGAGTCGCCCTACACCATCGGGCGCACGCCCGACGTTCCCCGCTCCGGCGCCTTCGGCATGCCCGGCGCGGACGCGCCCACCGGTCTGGCCCAGCCCCGGGCTCGCAAGGCGCGCACCACCACCCCCATTGAGAAGAAGGAGGAGAGCAAGTGAGCCTCGCCTGGTACCTCATCCTTGCGGGTGTGCTGTTCGCCATCGGTGCGACCACGGTCCTCGTGCGCCGCAGTGCGGTCATCGCGCTCATGGGCGTCGAAATGATGCTCAACGCCGCGAACCTCGTCCTCGTGACGTTCTCGCGCATTAACTCCAACGTTGACGGCGAGATCATGGCGTTCTTCGTCATGGTCGTCGCGGCGGCTGAAGTTGTCGTGGGCCTGTCGATCATCGTGTCCATCTATCGTTCCCGCTCGACCACGAGCATGGACGATCTCAACCTGCTGAAGAACTGAGGGAGGACGTAACTCATGACCACCTTCATCTCCCCGCAGGCTCTCTCCGTCTACGAGACGGTCCCCGCCACCGGAGTCGCCGCCTACGCGTGGCTGCTCATCCTCATCCCGCTGGCCAGCGCAGGCCTGCTCCTGCTGCTGGGACGCGCCTCGGACAAGTGGGGTCACCTGCTGGCAACCCTCGCGTCCTGGTCCACGTTCGTGGTCGGCGCGCTGATCGCCGCCCAGATGTGGAACGCCCCCGTGGACGCGCGCCGCTTCGGCGAGACGCTGTTCACCTGGATCCCCGCCGGTGACTTCACCGTCGACTTCGGTCTCCTCGTGGACCCGCTGTCGATCACGTTCGTCATCCTGGTGACCTTCGTCGGTTCGCTCATCCACGTGTACGCGATCGCCTACATGGAGCACGATGCGGCCCGCCGCCGCTTCTTCGCCTACCTGAACTTCTTCATCGCGGCGATGCTGACCCTGGTCCTGGCTGATTCCTATGCCGGCCTGTTCGCCGGTTGGGAAGGCGTGGGCCTGGCGTCCTACCTGCTGATCGGCTTCTGGAACCACGTGCCCGCCTACGCGGTCGCCGCCAAGAAGGCGTTCGTCATGAACCGTGTCGGCGACATGGGCATGCTGATCGCCATGATGGCGATGGTCGCCTCCTTCCACTCGGTGTCCTTCTCCGTCGTCTCTACCCAGGTCGAGTCGATCCCCACGGCGTCCGCGACGGTTATCGGATTCTTCCTGCTGGTGGCCGCCTGCGGTAAGTCCGCACAGTTCCCGCTGCAGGCGTGGCTGGGCGACGCCATGGCTGGCCCGACCCCCGTCTCCGCGCTCATTCACGCGGCCACGATGGTCACCGCCGGCGTCTACCTGATCGTTCGTTCCGGCGACGTCTTCTGGGCCGCCCCCATCGCGGCGACCGCCGTCGCCATCATCGGTGCGATCACGCTCCTCTTTGGTGCGATCGTCGGTTGCGCGAAGGACGACATGAAGAAGGTCCTCGCTGCCTCCACCATGAGCCAGATCGGCTACATGATGCTGGGCGCGGGCCTGGGTCCCATCGGCTGGGCGTTCTCGATCTTCCACCTCTTCACCCACGGCTTCTTCAAGGCCCTCATGTTCCTCGGTGCCGGTTCCGTCATGCACGGCATGGGCGACCAGGTGAACATGCGCCGCTTCGGCGCCCTGCGCGGCGCCATGAAGGTCACGTGGCTGACGTTCATGATGGGCTGGCTCGCCATCCTCGGCGTTCCGCCGTTCTCCGGCTACTGGTCGAAGGACAAGATCATCGAGGCCGCCTTCAGCGCCACGAGGTTCGGCGATAACATTGCCCTGTGGGCGGGCTGGGTTTACGGCCCCATCGCGATGATCGGTGCGGGCATCACCGCGTTCTACATGTCGCGCCTCTTCTTCATGACGTTCCACGGCAAGGCCCGCTGGACCACCGAGGCCGAGGGCGAGCCCGTGCACCCGCACGAGTCCGGCCCGCTCATGACAATCCCGATGATCATCCTCGCCATCGGCGCGGTCGTCCTCGGCGGTGCCCTCTCGGTGGGCAACGCCTTCACCGAGTGGCTCGTCCCCTCGATCGGTCACGTCATGCACGGTGACCCCGTCCTCAACGAGTACGTCATTCAGGGAGCCACCCTCGCCCTCGTCATCCTCGGCGCGGTCATCGCGTGGATGAAGTACGGGCGCGACGAGGTTCCCACCTCCGTCCCCGCAGGCAACGCCCTGACCGAGGCCGCACGCCGCGACCTCTACCAGGACACCGTCAACGAGACCCTGTTCATGATGCCCGCCAAGGGCCTCGTCACCGTCGCGACCGTCGGCGATGCGAGCGCCATCGACGGTGCGCTGAACGGCCTCGGAGCCGGCTCGCAGCTGCTCGGACGCATCGTCGGCATCACCCAGAACGGCCTCGTGCGCACGTACGCCGCCTACATCATGGGTGGCGTCATCCTCGCCCTGGCCATCGTCCTCGGATTCAGGCTGTAAGGGGTATACGACAATGGAAAGTGCAATGATTGCTGCTAACTTCCCGTGGCTGTCCGTCCTCGTGGCCATTCCGGCTGCGGGCGCGGCCCTCCTCGGCTTCGTCTCGCCCCTGAGGCGCGCCGCCGGGCGCGTTATCGCCCTGGTGGTCTCCCTCGTCGAGCTCGCGCTCGGCGTGTACGTGGCCGCCTCCGTGTTCGACTGGTCCGCCCCGGCCTCGTACCAGGTGTACGAGTCCCACCTGTGGATCCCCCAGATCGGCATCACCTGGTCCCTCGGCGTCACGTCCCTGGGCCTGGTCATGATCCTTCTGGCGATCGGCCTCGTGCCGCTCGTGCTGATTGCGGGCTGGGACGAGGACGATGCCGCGGACCGCGGAGCCTATCCGGCGCTGGTCCTGGCTCTCCAGGCGTTCATGGTCGTCATTTTCGCGGCCTACGATCTGACGGTCTTCTACTTCGCCTTCGAGGCGATGCTCGTGCCGCTGTACCTCATGATCGGACGCTACGGCGTCGGTGACGAGGCCGCGCGTCACAAGGCCGCGATGAAGTTCCTGCTCTACTCGCTGTTCGGCGGACTGGTGATGCTCGGTGGCATCCTCTACCTGTGGGCGGCGGGCTCGCGCGCGGTGCAGGACGTGTCGCTGTTCTTCCGCATGGACACGCTCGCCCATATCCTGCCGAGTGCCCCGCTCGTCATTCAGATGGTCATCTTCGTGACCTTCATGGTCGCCTTCGCGATCAAGGCCCCCATGGTCCCGGTGCACACCTGGCTGCCCGACACGGCCGCCGTCGCACGCCCCGGCACCTCGGTGCTGCTCGTTGGTGTCCTGGACAAGATCGGCACCTTCGGCATGATCACCCTGTGCCTGCAGCTGACCCCCGGCGCGGCATCTTCCGCCAAGTGGGTCATGTGCGTCCTCGCCGTCATCTCGATCCTGTGGGGCGGACTGTCGGCCAACGGCCAGAACGACATCATGCGTCTGGTGTCCTACACCTCGGTGTCGCACTTCGGCTTCATGGTCCTGGGCATCTTCATCGGCTCCCAGATCGCTCTCGTCGGCGCCATGTTCTACATGGTCGCCCACGGCGTCTCGATCGCCGCGATGTTCCTGCTCTCCGGCTGGCTGTCGCGCCGCGGTGGCACGCAGGACATGCGTGAGTACGTTGGCATGCAGCGCGTGACCCCGGTTCTCGCGGGCCTGTGGCTCGTGTCCGGCCTCGCGTCCATCGCTCTGCCCGGCCTGTCCGGCTTCGTGCCCGAGTACCTCGTGCTCATGGGGACGTGGACGGTCAGCGGTCCGCTGGCGCTCTTCGCGGTGCTCGGCGTCGTCATCGCCGCCCTCTACGTCCTCATGCCCTACCAGCGCGTCTTCACCGGCGCTCCCGGCAAGGGCAAGGAAGACCTGGCGGACCTGAACGGCCGTGAGCGCGGTGTCATGGTGCCCCTCGTGGCCGCGATGCTCGTCCTTGGTATCTGGTCGGCGCCTCTCGTGAGCGCACTGACCCCGGTTGCTTCAGACCTCGGCCTGCCCACGACGCAGGTCGGCGCCACCGCTGAAGGGAGCGCACAGTGAACGTTCTACCCATGGCTAACTTCCAGGCCCCCGAGGTTCACTGGGTGAGCCTCGCGCCCATCCTCATCGTGCTGGGCGGTGCGACCCTCGGCGTCCTCGTCGAGGCCTTCGCCCCGGTCAAGGCGCGCCGTCCCCTCGTGATCGGCCTGTCGATCCTGGCGACCGCCGGCGCGTGCGTCATGCTCGCGCTGCGCTGGGTTCCCGTCGTGGAGACTCCGGTGACGCTGGGGGAGTACATGGAGGATCCGCTGACGATCGCCGCTCAGTCGGCCCTCGCCATCATCGGCTTCTTCGCGGTCCTCGTGATGGCCGACCGTACCTCCGTTGGTGACGGCGCGTTCGCCGCCCAGCCCTCGGACCGTCCGGACTCGGCCGCTGAGGAGCTGTCGGAGCGTAAGGGCTACCAGCGTTCCGAGATCTTCCCGCTGACCCTGTTCTCGCTGGGCGGCATGATGATCTTCCCCGCGGCGGATAACTTCGTGACGCTGTTCGTGGCCCTTGAGGTCATGTCGCTGCCCCTGTACATCATGGCTGCCACGGCCCGCCGTCGTCGCCAGCTGTCCTACGAGTCGGCTCTCAAGTACTTCGTGCTCGGCGCCTTCTCCTCGGGCTTCCTGCTCATGGGCTCCGCCTTCCTCTTCGGCTTCTCCAACTCGCTGCGCATTTCCGCCCTGGCCGAGGCCATCTCCACCAACACCAACATGGACTGGATGGTCCTCGTGGGCGTGTTCTGCGTGATGGTGGGTCTGCTGTTCAAGGTGGGTGCTGCCCCCTTCCACGCGTGGACCCCCGACGTCTACACGGGTGCCCCGACCCCGGTCACCGGCTTCATGGCAGCGGCCGTGAAGATCGCGGCCTTCGCGGCGATGATCCGCTTCTACACGGTGGCCGCCGCCTACCTGCAGTGGGACTTCCTGTACATCTTCGCGGCCATCGCGGTCCTGACGATCCTCGTCGGTACCTTCGCCGGCCTCGTGCAGGATGACGTCAAGCGCATGCTGGCCTACTCCTCGATCGCCCACGCGGGCTTCATCCTGATGGGGATTCTCGCGATCCAGAAGGGCGGCACGGGCCATGTGTTGTTCTACACGCTCGGTTACGGCCTGGCGACGGTCGGCGCCTTCGGCGTGGTCACGCTGGTGCGCGGCCGCGACGCGGACGGCAACGTCCTGGGCGAGGCGACGAGCCTGCGCAAGTGGGCGGGTATCGGCCGCACCAACCCGTGGCTCGCGGGCGCGATGCTGATCTTCCTGCTGTCGTTCGCGGGCATCCCGCTGACGGGCGGTTTCATTGGGAAGTTCGTGATTTTCTCCGACGCGATCAAGGGCGGCATCGGCTGGCTCGCGATCGTGGGCCTCGTGGCCTCGGCGATCACCGCGTTCTACTACTTCCGCCTCGTGCGCCTGATGTTCTTCACGGAGCCCAGTGAAGAGTCCGTCGTGGTGAAGTCGGAGGGCCTGTCCGCTCTGGCGATCGCCGTGTGCGCGATTGGGACGCTCGCCCTGGGCGTCTTCCCGGGTCCCGTGTTGAGTCTGCTCGAAAAGATCGTCATACTGATTCCGTGAGCGCTCAAACACCCGATCTTCATGTTCCCGACCTCGAGTCCCGTATTACCCCGGGGCTCGAGGTCGTCGAGCGTCGTCTCCTCGACGCCGTTTCCTCGTCTCGTGACCTGACGGACGAGCTGACTCGTCATCTCGCGGTCGCGGGCGGCAAGCGGATGCGTCCGCTGCTCACCCTCGTGTGCGCGCAGTTGGGCGAGCCCGAGCGGGCGCTCGACGAGCAGGTCATCACGGCCGCGACGGCGGTTGAGCTCACGCACCTGGCGTCCCTGTACCACGACGACGTCATGGATTCGGCGCCCACGCGTCGCGGCGTGCCCTCGGCTCAGCACCTGTGGGGCAATAACCGCGCGATTCTGGCGGGCGACATCCTGTTCGCCCGAGCGTCGCTGCTGGTGGCTTCGTTGGGCCCCGAGATGGTGGCGCACCACGCGCGCACGTTCGAGCGTCTGTGCGAGGGCCAGCTCAACGAGACCTTCGGTCCGACGGACGGTGCCGATCGCGTGGACTTCTACCTGCAGGTCCTGGCGGATAAGACGGGCTCGCTCGTGTCCACCGCCGCGTCCTTCGGCGCGCTCCTGTCGGGCGCAGGCCAGCTGATTGCGGACGTGGTGAGCGACTTTGGTGAGAAGGTGGGCGTCGCCTTCCAGATCGCCGACGACGTGCTTGACCTGGCGTCTTCGGGCGAGCAGTCGGGTAAGACACCCGGCACCGATCTACGCGAGGGCGTGGACACGCTGCCCATCCTCCTCCTGCGTCGCCGAGAGGCCGCTGGCACGATCGACGAGGCCGGTGCACGCATCCTGCGTGAGCTGACGGGTGACCTGTCCTCGGACGAGGCCCTGGCTTCGGTCGTCGAGCAGCTGCGTAGCCACGACGTTCTTGAGGAGACGCGTGAGCTCGCGCGCACGTGGGCGGACGACGCGGTCGCCGTGCTGGCTCCGCTGCCCAAGGGCGAGGCGAAGACCGCGCTGGAGGCGTTCGCGAACCTCATGGTGGATCGCTTGGTCTGATTGTCGAAAACGAGGCCGGGGTTCGGCTGCGCGGGATTGCGTGGCCGGCCCCGGCCTCGTCGTATGTCCGGGGAGCCCTTGGGGTGTGTGAGGGGTCTCAGCTAAGGTAGCCCTTGGCAACGGGGCGCTAGACTTAGTGCTCAGGTGCGCGCACACGCGCGCGGTCACGAAGAAGGAGAAATCGGTTGGCACCGCTCAACGTCGCCGTCATCGGCGCTGGTCCCGCTGGCATTTACGCGTCGGACATCCTGTCCAAGTCGGGGCTCGAGGTGAATATCGACCTGTTTGAGCGTCTTCCCGCGCCCTACGGTCTCGTGCGCTACGGTGTCGCTCCGGATCACCCGCGCATCAAGCAGATCATTGTGGCGCTGTACAAGATCCTCCAGCGCGGCGACATCCGTCTGCTCGGCAACGTCGAGGTCGGCCGCGACGTGACCATCGACGACCTGCGCGACCACTACGACGCGATCATCATTGCGACGGGCGCGGACCGCGATCACCCGCTCGACATTCCGGGCGTGGACCTGCCCGAGTCCTACGGTGCTGCCGACTTCGTGTCCTGGTACGACGGCAACCCGGATTATCCGCGCACGTGGCCGCTGAAGGCCCGCGAGGTGGCGGTCCTGGGTGTCGGCAACGTGGCGCTGGACGTGGCTCGTGTGCTCGCTAAGCATGCCGAGGACATGCTCAAAACCGAGGTGCCGGCCAACGTGGCTGAGGGTCTCGCGCAGAACCCGATTACCGACGTGCACGTCTTCGGTCGTCGCGGCCCGGCGCAGGTGAAGTTCACGCCGCTGGAGCTGCGAGAGCTGGGCAAGGTCCCGGACGTGGACGTCATCGTCTCGGAAGAGGACTTCGACTTCGACGAGGGCTCGGAGGAGGCGCTGCGCGCGTCGAACCAGCAGCGTCAGGTCGTCAAGACCCTGACCAGCTACGCGATGGCGGACCCGGAGGAGCACACGGCCTCGCGTCGCATCCACATTCACCTGTTCCAGGCTCCGGTCGAGATCGTCGCGGACGAGAACGGCCACGTGAAGGCTCTGCGCACCGAGCGCACCGCCCTGAACGGTGACGGCAGTGTGTCGGGCACAGGCGTCATCACGACGTGGCCCGTGCAGGCCGTGTACCGCGCGGTGGGCTACTACTCGTCGCCGATCCTGGGTCTGCCCTTCGACGAGCGCGCTGGCGTTGTGCCCAACGTCGAGGGTCGCGTCATCGAGGGCGACACCACGAAGGATGAATCTGCCCCCGTGATCCCGGGCGTGTACGCGACTGGCTGGATCAAGCGCGGTCCCGTCGGCCTCATCGGTTCGACCAAGTCGGATGCCCAGCAGACGATCTCTCACCTCGTGGAGGATGCCTCGGAGGGGCGCCTGCACGCGAACACGGCCGAGGTGGGGCACGAGGCCATGGTGGCGCTCCTGGAGTCCCGTGGCGTTGAGTTCACGACGTGGGAGGGGTGGGAGCTCCTGGACGCCTACGAGCAGGCTCTGGGCGAGGGCTACGGCGAGCTTCCGGGCGGCCGCGGTACGCGCGAGCGCATCAAGGTCGTCTCGCGTCGCGCCATGACGGATATTTCGCGCGGTGCGCAGGTGGATCCGAAGACCGTGGACCACATTGGCGAGATGGGCGAGATGGGCGTGCCGAGTGCCCCCGAACGCTTCGATGACTACACGGGTCCGGGCCGCCGCAACTGACGCGTCCTGTATCCTCGACGAGGCCGTGGCCGGGTTTCCCGGTCGCGGCCTCGTTGTGTGGGGGAGCGGGGCTGTGGTGGATCTCGCTGTGCCCGGTGGCTGCAGCTTGTGGGTCCTTGTTTCTCATTGGGGGTTCGGCTGGTTCTCAGCAGCTTCTCAGATAACCCCCATAGGATCGCCGGTATGGTGCACCGCAACTATCACAATGGTCTGAAGACGACGCTCCTGCTGGGAGGCATGTGGGCGCTGCTGCTCGCTATTGGCGCGCTCATTGCTTCGGGTACGGGGCGTGCCGTGTGGTTGTTTGCGTTTGCGGCGCTGGGGTTGGCGCAGACGGCGTATTCGTACTGGAACTCTGCGACGATCGCGCTCCGTTCTATGGGTGCGTACCGTGTGACCGAGGCGCAGTACCCGCAGCTGTACGCGATCGTCCGTGAGCTGGCGGCGCGTGCCCAGCAGCCGATGCCGTCGATCTGGGTGGCACCGTCGCTGACGCCGAATGCTTTTGCGACGGGGCGTAACCCGAACAACGCGGCGGTGTGCTGCACGGAGGGCATCCTGGCAATTCTCAATGAGCGTGAGCTGCGCGGGGTGCTGGGACACGAGTTGATGCATGTCTATAACCGCGACATTCTGACGACGTCCGTCGCTGCGGCGATGGGCGGGATCATCGCGTCGGTTGCGCAGTTCTTCATGTTCTTTGGTGGCCGTAACGGACGTGACGGTAGCGGCGGCATGGGGTTCGTAGGCATGCTGGTTCTCAGCTTGCTCGCGCCTTTTGCGTCGATGCTCATCCAGTTCTCGCTGTCGCGTACGCGTGAGTTCGATGCCGACGAGGATGGCGCGATGTTGACGCAGGATCCGCTAGCTTTGGCGTCGGCTTTGCGTAAGCTGGAGATGGCGACGGATCGGCGCCCGATGGAGGACACCCCGCGCACGCGCAACGTGGCTGCGATGATGATCGCGAACCCCTTCCGCGGGCAGTCCTTTATGCGGCTGTTTTCGACGCACCCGCCGATGGAGCAGCGCATTGCGAGACTGGAGAAAATCGCGGGCTATTAGGTCTTGTGAATGCGGGGGCGGGCGGTCGGATGATTCCGGCCGCCCGCCCCCGCGTATGCGGCTTGGTTAGCGGTAGTTCACGAACTGCAGTGCGACGTCGAGCTCCTCGCCCTTGGGGCCCTTGAGAAGCGCGATGACGGCCTGCAGGTCGTCGCGGGACTTGGAGGAAACGCGAAGTTCGTCACCCTGAATCTGGGCCTTGACGCCCTTGGGGCCCTCCTCACGGATGAGCTTGGAGATCTTCTTCGCGGTGTCCTGCGGGATGCCCTCCTTGAGGGGGCATACGAGCTTGAAGAGCTTGCCGGAGGCCTTGGGCTCACGGTCCTTGTAGTCCAGAACCTTCAGCGATAGGCCGCGGCGGATCAGCTTGGACTGCAGGACGTCGAGGATTGCCATCACGCGGGAGGCGGAGTTTGCCTCCATCGCGATCGTGTCGCCGCTGAGGGAGATGGCGGCGTCGACGCCGCGGAAGTCGTAGCGGTTGGCGATCTCCTTGGCGGTCTGGTTGACAGCGTTGTCGACCTCCTGGCGGTCGAGCTTGGAGACAACGTCGAAGGAGGAGTCTGCCATGGATGCACCTTTCGTTGGAATTTAGCCAATCGTCGTTCCGATTGGCGCTCGGAACCATTTTAATGCTATTCTTTCACGGCACCGCGAGAGCGGCGCACGGCAGGTTACCAAAGCGGCCAAATGGATCTGACTGTAAATCAGACGCTTCGTGCTTCGGGGGTTCGAATCCCTCACCTGCCACCACTCGCTGGTTTCAGTGAGTAACGCCTGTGATGTCATTCTCAGGCTCCGGGATTGCTTCGGCGCTCGGAGATGAGATAGGCTTTCCGGCGTTGCCCCGATAGCTCAGTAGGCAGAGCGTCTCCATGGTAAGGAGAAGGTCAAGGGTTCGATTCCCTTTCGGGGCTCCGGTCGCGGATTCATCCGCTGCCGGCGGCGGGGTAGCTCAGCTGGTCAGAGCGCACGACTCATAATCGTGAGGTCGCGGGTTCGAGCCCCGCCCCCGCTACCAATTCTTTGATCCGACAGGTCGCGCGAGCGACGAAACTAAGCGAGGGAAACAACCGTGGCAAGCAAGTCCCAGGACGTTCGCCCCAAGATCACTCTGGCCTGCTCGGAGTGCAAGGAGCGCAACTACATCACCAAGAAGAACCGTCGTAACACGCCGGATCGTCTCGAGCTGGCGAAGTACTGCCCGCGCTGCCACAAGTCGACGGCGCACCGCGAGACCCGCTGACGGCTTTCGTCTCAAAGCCCCGAGGAACACTAGTTCCCCGGGGTTCTTTGTATCTGCGTGCGTACGCCTCGGTTAGGGTTATAGGACTCTACGTGTTGCTGGTAGCGTGGCCTGTCGGTCCCGACGGTGCGGTCGCAGCGCGCAACGAGAGGCGGGATCCTTCGGGGTCCCGCCTCTGTCGTATCCGAGGAGTCATGGGGGCGTCGGGACGCCTGCGAGCCGTCAGGCCCTCTTCTGTTTCTGTGAACGCATCCTGCGCGCGTGAACCCTTTCACTCGCACGTAAACCCGATAGGTGGCTACCTGGGCGGGCTGCCCACCATGCCACCAATAGGGTTTAGCTGCGCATTGAAGGGTTAAGGGTGCTAACAGAAGGGCCCCGGTGCCAGGCACACGGCGCAATAAACTCGCCCGGCGGGGTCCCACCGCTGCTGGTACGCGAAAATACTCGCCCAGCTCGGCCCCTCCAGCCGCATTTCCGCGAAGAAGTTCCCCCAGCTCGGCATATACCACCCATTTTGAGCCATTTTTCGTGTGCTGGGCGAACTTTTGCGCGTTTACACGATGACTACAGTGCCACTGGGCGAACTTTTGCGCGCTCGCACCCACACACCAGGCGGAGCAGGGCGAATAACACTCCACGACAGGCACCATTGTGCCCAAAACGTAGACCACCTCGCCCACAGCCACCCGTTTTCACCGGTTTTCGCCGAGGTGGTCCGCACTTTGGCGGCCACACCACCTCAAACCGTGATCTCACCGCCACCAAACGGG
>KV835891.1:104240-137634 GCA_001838165.1 Actinomyces sp. HMSC035G02
AAACCGTGATCTCACCGCCACCAAACGGGGGAATGGCGTCATTAGAACCACGACACGACGGCGACACGCCGACAGCTAGCCTCTAATGCTGCAAAACCCCCACCGTTACCGGCGTGGAGGGCACCGAGCGACATCAGCCCCGAAGGCCCCGCCGGTGCGGACGGCCGAAGCGGGCGGCACCGACACCACCGCCAGCCAAATTTCGCACGTGATTTATCGCGGTCATTTTTCGAGATGCCCCAAAAACGTTGCAATTCCAACGACGCAAATTCAATGTTTGAATCAGTCGTCGAGGAATTACGTGCGGAATTGCTGGTTGACAGCCATAGCTGGGCATCAGGGCAACGCACCGAGCCGACGCGCCGAGCCGCTGATCGAAGCTCGCGGCGCGGACGGCTCGCGGGCCGCCCACGGTGCAGCCCGGCCCCAGGGCCGGGCCCGGCTCCCAGAAAACCCGCGGGTCCACAAGCAACAGCCAGCGCCACACAGCAACACGTAGTGTCCTATAACCCCTCGTTTATACTGGGCGTATGACTGACATCACCAGCCCTCGCTGCATTGTTGCGCCGAAGGGCGCGGGGGAGGCGCGCATCCCCGGCCTCGTGACGCTCGCGGACGAGCGTGCCGTCCTGTTTTTCGATGAGAGGCCTGCCCCGGCCTCGGGCGCGGGATCTGACTTCAACGGGCTGACGATGGCGTCCGACCTGCCGAATCCGAACCGCATCCAGTGGATGGTGCGCGAGGGGGCGGGGCGGTGGAGCGAGCCGCGCCCGCTTCCGCCCGGAGGCCCGTCCGTGTCGTCGGACGCCTGCGTTGGTGTGGATGGCGACGGCCGCATGCACCTGGCGTTCGCGTCGACGGATGGGCGAGTGGGCTATATGGACTCGCGAGCCGACGGTGAGCGCCTGCGTGCCTGGTGGGCGTGGGGGAGTGGCCCCGAAGACCTCGCCTATGTGGACATGACGGATGAGCTGTACGAGCTTACGGGCGCGGACGCGCTGTTCGCGACGTCCGGGGGCACTACGACCGTCGACGGGGCCGTGGCGCTGCCCTACGTCGTGCGCGTGGGGGATGAGACGCACGTGCGCGTCGTCTACGCCCGCGAGGGGCGCCTCGTTGGGGCTGCGGATCCTCTGGTCGGCGACGGGGGAGTGCTCCTCGACGAGACGACGCTGAGTGTGTGGGACGGCCGCCTCGTCGCGAATTGCCGCATCCAGGGCTTCGAGGGGCGAGGCTCAGGCGCGCGCTACCTCGCGTGGGGTGACGGGCACACCTGGGAGGGTGGGCGCCTGTGGGAGTGTGATGACCCGGGCTGCAACGCGCGCATGATCGGTTCGCTCTTCGTGCACCCGGGGCGCCGCGATGCCCGTGCCGGTGGCGAATTTCTCCGCCTGACGCCCCCGTGGGAGGGTGAAGTGCGCGCCGAGGTGGTCTCCTCCTTGGGTGATGGCGCCTTCGGGTACAGCGACGCGACGTTCGACGGGGACGAGGCCGTGGCGGTCTTTGAGCGCGACCGCGGCCTGTGGGAGGCTGCGATTCGTCGCTAAGTGGATACAGAAAACCCGGTGCGCGTGCCCCCACAACGCTCCGGGTTTTTCTGTGTGCTCTAGCGACCTTCGATGATCGCGAGGAGTGGGGCGTAGTGTGCCTCGACGGCGGCGGTGTATGCCTCGAGGTCGCCGGCCTCGCAGGCTCGCAGGATGGCCGCGTGGGCCTCGGCGGTGTCTTCCATTTCCTGGCGTGACGCTGCGGCCAGCTGGGGAGTGACGCTCTGGTGGACGAGCCACATGGCTGCCACCAGCTGGTGCATGAGTTCGTTCTCGACGTAGGCGAGGAGACCGGAGTGGAACGCGATGTCCTGCTTGAGGTAGGTCGAACCCGTGTGGGCGTACTCCGTCATGGCCTCGACGAGCTCCCACAGGTGCGGGTTCGTCGTGCCCTTCATGGCGCGGGTGAGCGGAACCGCGATCCCGAGGTCGAGGGCGCGGCGCGTATCGATGATCGCGTGCAGGGACTGTGCACCGTTGATCTCGTCGAGGGCGGCGCGTAGAACGAGCGTCTCGACGAGCGGCTGCATGGACATCTCACCGACGTAGGAACCCGAACCCTGGCGGACTGTCACGATGTCGAGAGCCTGGAGGCGACGTAATGCTTCTCTCACAGAGGAGCGCGAAACGCCAAGGTCGGCGCATAGTGCCGATTCTGTGGGGAGGCGGTCACCAGGATGTAATCCATGTCGCAAAATGTAGGACTTGATTGCATCCATCGTTACCGAGGATCTCGAGTCGATCGATGTCGGTAGAGATCGGTTCTGATTGGTTTCTGAGGGCGACGGGGGTGATATCGCTTGCATTAATTTGTCTGACAACATAGAATCAGTATAGCGAGCGGAACAACAGAACCGCACGTCCCAATTCTCGAAGATGAGGAGCGAGAACATGCGAATGCGCAAACACTTCGCAACCGGCGCTGCACTGACCGCAGCTGCCGCCATGATCCTGACCGCGTGCGGCGGCGGATCGTCCACCACCACGTCGTCCGACGGCGGCTCGAAGGCCTCCGACGGACCGAAGGGTACGATCACCGCCGGTGTCGCCTACGAGACCACCGATTACGGCCCGATCACCACCTCGGCTCTCGGCATGGGTGCGAACTGGCAGGTCCTCGAAGGCCTGTATCGTTTCAACATGGCCGACTACTCCGTCAGCCCCGCGCTGGCCGCCGGTGACCCGGAGAAGATCTCCGACACCGAGTACGAGGTGAAGCTGCGCGACGGCGCGAAGTTCTCCGACGGCACCCCCGTGACCGCCGCAGACTTCGTCGCTTCCTACGAGCGTGCGACCTCCGAGAAGTCGATCTACCGTCAGTTCTTCACCTTCGTCGACAGCGTCGAAGCCAAGGACGACAACACCATCACGATCAAGCTCAAGCACCCCTTCGCCAACCTGAAGGAGCGTTTCGTTAACGTCCGCGTTGTCCCCGCATCGATGGACGAAGACTCGCTCAAGGCGAAGCCGATCGGCACCGGCCCCTACAAGTACGAGAACATCACGGCGACCGAGATCACCGCTGTTCCGAACGAGAACTACAACGGCAACGAGCCCGCGAAGGTCTCCACCATCAAGTGGCAGTCCCTCAAGGATGACTCGGCACGCCTCGCCGCCGCCATCGGTGGCACCATCGACGTCATGGAAGCCGTTCCCGCCTCCGCGCAGGATCAGCTCAAGGGCGCCGGCTGGAACGTTGAGTCCAAGCCCGGCTACGGCAACCCCTTCCTGATGTTCAACACGCAGAAGGCCCCCTTCGACAAGCCCGAGGTTCGCCGCGCGATCCTCAAGGCCATCGACAAGCAGAAGCTGATCAGCTCCTCGCTCGAGGGCCAGGCCGTTGAGGCGACCTCCTTCCTGCCTGAGGCGAACCCCGCCTACAAGAAGCCTTCGACCGATCTGTCCTACGACAAGGATGCCGCCACAAAGCTCCTGAGCGACGCTGGCGTCTCCGGCCTCGAGATCAACCTGGTGACGACGGACCACCCGTGGGTCCTCTCCCTGGTTCCCCAGATCAAGTCCGACCTGGAGGCCCTGGGCCTGAAGGTCAACCACACCCAGATGGCTTCGTCTGACCTCTACTCCAACGTCACCGACGTTGATAACCCCACCTACGACATCGTTCTGGCCCCCGGCGACCCCTCGGTCTTCGGCACCGACCCCGGCATCATCATCTCCTGGTGGAACGGCGACAACGTCTGGACCAAGAAGCGTGACGGCTGGCAGGTCTCGGACCCCGAGTCCTTCAACAAGCTGCAGACCCTCATTGAGGAAGCTGGCCAGCTCGACGGTGACGCCGCCAAGGCCAAGTGGGGTGAGGCTCAGGACCTGCTCGCTGAGAAGACCGTGATCTTCCCGCTCGTGTTCCGCAACATGATCACCGGATCCAACCCCCAGAAGGTGGAAGGATTCCAGGCGATCTCCTCCACCGGCCTGCAGCTGCTCGGTGTGAGCGCTAAGTAAGTCCCCTAGGGACCACACAGAAAGGAGGGGTGGAGCCCCGCCCTGAGGCAGACGCCACAGTCGGGCGCCACCCCTCCTTTCTCATTGCCAAAATCCGTTGAAATGGAGGTCTAGCAGTGAATAACCTTCTGCGACTCATCGGACGACGTTTGGTGGCCCTGCCGATCATGGTGGTCGGCGTGTCCTTCCTCGTCTTCTTCATCATGTCGCTGTCTCCCATCGACCCGGCCTACTCGGCACTGGGCGAGACCGCGACCCCCGAAGCTCTCGAAGAGTACCGTGTCCAGCACGGTCTCAACGACCCCTTCTTCGTTCAGTACGGTCACTACCTGTGGAACATGCTCCACGGTGACCTCGGCACCTACGGCGTTGGCACGTCCAACCACGTGACCGATCTGGTTGCTCAGGCTCTTCCGATCACCCTGCAGCTCACCTTCCTCGGCCTGTTCTTCGCCGTTATCATCGCTTTCCCCCTCGGTGTTCTCGCCGCTCTGTACCGCGACCGCTGGCCCGACCAGGTCATCCGCGTGTTCTCGGTCATCGGCATCGGCACCCCGTCCTTCTGGCTGGCAGCGCTGCTGGTCCTCGCATTTGTTCAGAAGCTTCCGGTCTCCGGCCCGCTGCCCGCGTTCAGCGAAGATCCGAGCGGCTGGTTCCTGCGGATGCTTCTCCCCGCCATCGCGCTGGCGGTTCCCGTCATCGGTCAGATGACCCGAGTCGTGCGTACCTCAATGGTTGAGGAACTGGATCGCGACTACGTCCGTACCGCGATCGGTGCCGGTATCCCCAAGCGCATCGTCGTGGCCCGCAACGTGCTGCGTAACGCGCTCATCACCCCCGTGACCGTCCTCGGCCTGCGCATTGGCTACCTGATGGGTGGCGCGGTCGTCATCGAAATTATCTTCTCCATCGATGGAATGGGTAAGGCGGTCCTGCTCAAGGGCATCCAGGAAAACTGGGTCACCCTGGTGCAGGGTGGTGCGCTCGTCGTCGCGATCGCGTTCATCGTCGTCAACATCATCGTTGACATGCTCTACCTGCTCATCAATCCGCGTATTAGGTCGGTGTGAGGCATGAATCAGAAAGAAAAGCTCGGCAAGGTCACCGCGAAGGGCGCACGTTTCTCGCGCATCGGTGCGATGTCCACCGGATCGAAGATCGCGATGGTCATCCTCGCGCTCATCGTCCTCGTCTCGGTCCTGGCGCCCTACGTTTCTCCCTACGGTCCCGACGAGATCTTCGACAAGTGGAGCGCCCCGTCCGGCGAGCACCTGTTCGGAACCGACCACGTCGGCCGTGACATCTTCGCGCGCGTCCTGTACGGTGGACGTTTCTCGCTGATGATCGGTTTGTGCTCGACCCTGATCGCCCTTTTCTTCGGTGCGATCATCGGCTCGATTGCAGCCGTCGTGCGCAAGTCCTTCTCCGAAGCGATCATGCGCGTCATGGACATCGTGATGGCGGTGCCCGGCATCGCCATGGCGGCCGTCTCCGTCCTGGTCTTCGGGCGCACGCTGTCCAAGTCCGGCAACACCTTCGGCCTGGTCTTCGTGATCATCTGCTCGATCGCCTTCGTCTACATCCCGCAGCTGTCGCGTATCGTTCGCGCGAACGTCATGGCCGCCTACGGTGAGGACTACGTCCGCGCGGTGATCGTTTCCGGCGCCCGCGCCCCTTGGATCCTCACCAGGCACGTCATGCGCAACACGGCCGCCCCGGTTCTCGTGTTCGCGACCGTCCTCGTCGCCGACGCGATCATCCTCGAGGCCTCCCTGACCTTCATCGGTTCGGGCCTCCAGGCGACCACAGTGGCCACGTGGGGCAACGTCCTGTCCGAGGCCTCGTCGAACCTGTCGGTTCTGCTGGGCAAGTGGTGGACCGCGTTCTTCCCCGGCCTGTTCATCATGATCACGGTCCTGTGCCTCAACATTCTGTCTGAGGGCATTACCGACGCCATGGTGGCGGCTCCCGCGTCTGCGGCCGTCGCTCAGGTCGACAAGGACACCGACCGCGAGGCCGACAAGCTCCTGCTCGACCCGCGCCGCGCCTACGCCGAGCAGGCCGAGTCCCTGCAGGCCCGCCTCGACGACCTCGAGTCCGTCGAGGAGAAGCGCACTGACCGCTTCGAGGCACACCTGGAGAAGACCCCGCTGCTCGAGGTCAACGACCTGTGCATCAAGTTCGAGCGCCACGGCAACGTCAACGTCGTCGACCACGTGTCCTTCAAGGTCCGCCCCGGCGAGACCATGGGCCTCGTGGGCGAGTCCGGCTGCGGCAAGTCGATCACGGCCCTGACCATCATGGGCCTCATCGACCCCAAGGCCGAGATCACGGGCGAAATCCTCTACCAGGGTGAGAACCTGCTCGAGAAGTCGGCCGAGGAGCGCCGCGCGCTGCTCGGTCACGAGATGGCCATGATCTACCAGGACGCCCTGTCGTCCCTGAACCCCGCCATGCTGATCAAGGCTCAGATGAAGCAGCTGACCAGCCGCGGTGGCACCCGCAGCGCCGAGGAACTCCTCAAGCTCGTGGGCCTGGATCCCAAGCGCACCCTTGAGTCCTACCCGCACGAGCTCTCGGGCGGCCAGCGCCAGCGCGTTCTCATCGCCATGGCCCTGACCCGCGACCCGAAGCTCATCATCGCGGACGAGCCGACCACCGCCCTGGACGTCACCGTCCAGAAGCAGGTCATCGCTCTGCTCAACGAGCTGCGCGAGAAGCTCGGCTTCGCCATGATCTTCGTGTCCCACGACCTGGCGCTCGTCGCCGAGGTGGCACACCACATCACCGTCATGTACGCCGGCCAGGTCATCGAGCAGGCCCCCACCAAGGAACTGCTCACGCACCCGACCCACGAGTACACGCGCGGCCTGCTGGGCGCCGTCCTCTCGATCGAGTCCGGCTCCGGCCGACTCCACCAGGTCCCCGGCACGGTGCCCTCGCCTCGCGACTTCCCCGTGGGCGACCGCTTCGCACCGCGGTCCTCGCACCCCGATTACGGACTGGACATCCGTCCGGTCCTCACCGAGGTCGGTCCCGAGCACGTGTACGCGGCTCTGCCGCCCCGCGACGAGGTTTTCGTGGCGAGCGAGACCGTCATCATCGAAGAAGGTCAGGAGGACGCGCGATGAGCCCCGAAACTCTGATTGTTGA
This sequence comes from Actinomyces sp. HMSC035G02, assembly GCA_001838165.1. Classification (GTDB taxonomy): domain Bacteria; phylum Actinomycetota; class Actinomycetes; order Actinomycetales; family Actinomycetaceae; genus Pauljensenia. The sequence goes on from KV835891.1 coordinate 111,404, forward strand.
AACCGAGACGGTGATTGAGACACCCGAACCCCCGATCATCGAACTGAAGAACGTCGAGGTGATCTTCACCTCGCGTACCGGCTCCCTGTTCAAGCCGAACAAGGTCCACGCGGTGCGTGGCGTCAACATGCGCATCGAGCGCGGACAGACGCTCGGCATCGTCGGCGAGTCCGGCTGTGGCAAGTCCACGACCGCGAACGTCATGTGTGGCCTGCAGATGCCGAGCGCCGGCCACGTGTTCTTCAACGGCAAGGAAGTCACGAGGCGTAGCGCTGCCGCCCGACGGGCGATCGGTCGCGTCGTCTCCGTGGTCTTCCAGGACCCCGCGACGGCCCTGAACCCCCGCATGCACGTCGCCGATCAGCTCGCTGACCCGCTTCGCGTGCACGGCATCGGGGACGAGGCCTCGCGAGCCAAGCGCGTGCGCGAACTGATCTCACTCGTCGGCCTGCCCTCGAGCGCGCTCGACGCGCTTCCCGGACAGCTCTCGGGTGGCCAACGTCAGCGTGTGGCCATCGCCCGAGCCCTGTCCATCGGCCCGGATGCGATCATCGCAGATGAGCCCACCTCCGCACTCGACGTGTCGGTGCGAGCACAGATCCTGAACCTGCTCACGGACCTCAAGAAGGAACTGGGCCTGGCGATGGTCTTCATCTCGCACGATATTCAGACCGTGCGCTACGTGTCTGACCGGATCGCCGTCATGAACGGCGGCAAGGTTGTCGAAGAAGGGCCGGCCGCACAGCTGCTCGCCGACCCGGAGGACCCCTACACCCGCAAGCTGCTGGGCGCCGCGCCTTCGCTGCTGCACCCCAACCTCGAAGGAGAGATGTAATTATGTCTTCGAAGATCCGCGGCGTCGTGCCGCCCCTGGCCATTCCGCTCAAGGACGGCGAACTCGACGTCCCCTCGCTCGAGCGTCACATCAACCGCCTGATCGAGGCAGGCCTCGACGGCCTGTTCGTGTCCGGCTCCACCGGTGAGGTCGCCTTCTCGACCGCCGAGCGCCGCGCCCAGATCCAGCGCGAAGCCGTGCGCATCGTCGACGGCCGCATCCCGCTCCTGGTCGGTGTCATCGACACTGAGACCGAGCGCGTCATCGAGAACATCAAGGCCGTGGAAGAGATCGGCGGCGCTACCGGCGTCGTCGCGACCGCCCCGTTCTACGCCCTCGGCGGCGAGACCGAGGTCGAGCGTCACTTCCGCATCCTCAAGGAGAACACCAGCCTCGAGCTGTGGGCCTACGACATCCCCGTGTGCGTGCACACGAAGCTGTCGCCCGACCTGCTCATGCGTCTGGGCCGCGATGGCGTCATCGACGGCGTCAAGGACTCCTCCGGTGACGACGTCGCGTTCCGCTGGCTGTGCCTGGCGAACGAGGCCGCCGGCCACCCGATGCAGCTGCTCACCGGCCACGAGGTCGTCGTTGACGGCGCCTACATGTCCGGCGCGGACGGCTCCGTGCCCGGCCTGGCCAACGTGGACCCCGAGGGCTACGTGCGCCAGTGGCAGGCCTACGAGCGTCGCGACTGGGAGGCCGTGCGCACCGAGCAGGACCGCCTCGCGGAGCTCATGCGCATCGTCCAGGTGAAGGGCGTGCAGGGCTTCGGTGCGGGCGTCGGCGCCTTCAAGGCCGCCCTGCACCTGCTCGGCGTCTTCGATTCGCCTGAGATGCCGCGCCCGGTTGCCGCCATCGAGGGCGACAACATCGAGCATGTCGCGTCCGTGCTGCGCGCGGTTGGCCTGCTCTCCTGATACGTCGACGAGGCCGGGGCAGTTCCGTTCCGCATATTGCGCGCCTTCGGGCGCGCGCCCCGGCCTCGTCGATTTTCTTATACCCCTGACTTTTCGTAAGGATCCTCATGACTACGCTCCTTGCCCTCGACATCGGTGGCACCAAGGTCGGGTGGGGCATCGTCGAGGCCGGTGACACCTACGAGGTCACCGAGCGCGGATCGATCCCCACCGACGCGATGCGCGGCGGAGCGGACGTGGCGGCACGCATTTGCGAACTTGCCTCGTCCCTGGTCGCTTCTCACCCGCAGGTCGCGGGTGTCGCCGTCGCCAGCGCTGGCGTCGTCGATCCCTCTACCGGCGATATCGTCTCCGCGACGGGCACGATGCCCGGATGGGGAGGCACCCCCCTGGGCTCTCTGCTTCAGGAGGCAACCGGCCTGAAGGTGCGCGTCCTCAACGACGTGCACGCGCACGGCCTGGGCGAGGCGACGCTCGGCGCCGGCCAGCCCTACCGCTCCGTCCTGTCGATCGCGGTCGGCACCGGCATCGGCGGCGCCCTCGTTGAAGACCGCCAGGTCTTCTTCGGGTCGCGCGGCATCGCCGGACACGTGGGCCACATCCACCACCACTTCGCCCCCGACATGACGTGCTCGTGCGGTCGCAAGGGACACATCGAGTCCTTCTGCTCCGGCTCGGGCATCACGGCCTGGTACGACTCGCTGCGCGGCGAGTCCGACCCCGAGGTCGACGGCGGGCGCGCCCTGCAGGATCTTGCCGAATCCGGCAACGCCCTGGCCGCCGCCTGCTTCTCCCGCTCCGCGTTCGCGCTTGGCGAGGCCACGGCCTCGTTGGTCAACTGCGTGGACCCGGCCGTCGTCATCCTCTCCGGGTCCATGACCCGATCCGGGGACATCTGGTGGGACGCCCTGCGCGAAGGCTTCGCGGCCTCTGCGATGACGCCCGTCGCCGACACCCCCATCCTCGTTGGTTCCCTCGGCGGCGATGCACCGCTGCTCGGAGCCGTTTCATTCTTCCTGCACGCATAGGAGAAAACCATGCACCCGCTCATTGCAAACCTGAAGGGCAAGCTCATCGTCTCCGTCCAGGCGTACCCGGGCGAGCCCATGCGCCACCCCGAGACGATGGCCCAGATCGCCCGCGCCGCCGAGATCGGTGGCGCCGCCGCGATTCGCTGCCAGGGCCTGTCCGACATTTCCGCGATCAAGGGCCGCGTCGACGTGCCCGTGATCGGCCTGTGGAAGGAAGGCCACGAGGGCGTGTACATCACCCCCTCGCTGCGTCATGCCCGCGCCTGCGTCATGGCCGGCTCCGACATCGTCGCCCTGGACGCGACGGGCCGCCCGCGCCTCGACGGCCTGAGCTTTGCCGAGACCGTTGCGGCCCTGCGCGAGGACGGCACCCTCGTCATGGCTGACTGCGGTTCCTTCGAGGACGCCCAGCGCGCCGTTGACGCCGGCGTGGATATCGTGTCCACGACCCTGGCGGGCTACACGGGCGACCGCGTCAAGACCGACGGCCCCGACCTGGAGCTGCTGCGCGAGGTCGTTGCCGCGTTCCCGGACGTTCCCGTGATCTGCGAGGGTCGCGTCCACACGCCCGAGCAGGCCGCCGCCGCCATTGAGGCGGGCGCCTTCGCCGTCATCGTCGGCACCGCCATCACGCACCCCACGTCGATCACGACGTGGTTCAAGGCGGCCGTGGAGGGCTGATCCTGTCGCTGTTGTGACAGTGCGCGGGCGGGTGACCAACACCCGCCCGCGCACTGCGTTTTTCTGGTGTGAATACGCGTATATTACCCAGCATGTCTGTCCCGTCCTCTCGTGCTCACGCCGCCCTTCGTGCCACCTGCGTCGTCTACGTGTGCCTCGGTTTCGGCACCTCCGCGTGGCTCTCGCGCCTGCCCGACGTGCGCGACGACCTCGGGCTGACCCCGGCAACGATCGGCACGATGCTGCTCATCGCCTCCCTCGGCTCTCTGTTGACCCTGCCGACCTCTGGCCCGATCGTCACGAAGATCGGCGCGCGTGCCTCGGGCCGCATTGGCGTCGCCATCTGGGCTCTGGGCATCGTATGCGCGGGCATTGGCGCGCTCAACGTCTCGATCCCGCTGGCCACCGCCGGCCTCGTCCTGATTGCCGCGGGCAACGGCCTGTGGGGCGCGACCATGAACATCGAGGCCGGCCTCGTTCAGGCGGCCGTTCGTCGTACCGTCGTGCCCGTCATCCAGGCGATGTACGCGGTCGGCATGCTGGGAGGCGCCCTCCTCGGCGCGCTCGCCGCCCAGATGGGCCTGTCTCTCGGTGCCCACCTCTTCGGCCTGGCGGCCCTCGAGCTGCTCGCCTGCGGCAGCGCCGTCGGCTTCTACCTGACGAAGGAGGAGGTCGCGGCCCTCGCGCCCGCTCAGGATAAGGGCGAGGGGGAGGAGACCTCGTCGAAGAAAGCGAAGGGTCTCACCCGCGTCGCCTGGCGCGAGAGGCAGACCGTGCTCATTGCCCTCATGGTGATGAGCGCGGGCCTCATGGAGGGCGCGGCGAACGACTGGCTCAACCTGTCGATGGTCGACGGCTACGGCTACTCGACGGCGGCGGCGTCCGCGGCGTTTGCGTTCTTCCTGCTCATGATGACGATCGTGCGCTTCGCGTCCCCGCGCCTCGAGGCCCGCCTGGGATCGCCGAAGCTGCTGCGCATCACCTTCACGGGCGCGGTTGTCGGCCTGCTGCTCGTGGCCTTCGCGCCGCACCACCTGTTCGCGGTCGCGGGCATCGCCCTGTGGGGCATCGGATCGGCCCTCGGCTTCCCCCTGGGCATCTCGGCCCTGTCCGTCGACCCCGTGATGACCCCCGCGCGCGTCTCGGTGCTCTCGACCGTCAACTACGGCGCGGCCCTTATCGGCCCGCCGCTCCTAGGCCTCATCGCCGACCACATCGGCTACCACCGCGCGCTGGCCTTCGTGGCGCTGCCGGTCCTCCTCGCAATCGTGCTCGCCGGGCAGGTCCCCGACCGACGCGGGACGAAGCGCACGGACCTCGCTTTTGGTGACTAGGCTTAGGGGCATGACGACCCTTGCTGATCTGACGACCCTGCGCGTGGGTGGGCCCATCGCCGAGTACGTGCGCGTTTCTACGACCGACGCCCTGGTGGATGCCGTCGCCGCAGCCGATGCCGCCGGTAGCCCGCTCCTCGTCGTGGGCGGCGGGTCGAACCTGCTGGCGTCAGACGTCCCCTTCGAGGGCACGGTCGTCGACGTGCAGCCGTTTGCCGAGGTCGCCTCCATCATCCACGAGGACCCCGCCGGTTCGGTCGTCGTGCGTGCCGGCGCGGGCACGGTCTGGGATGAGTTCGTCTCGTGGACGCTGGCAGAGGGGCTCTCCGGCGTCGAGGCGCTCTCCGGCATCCCCGGCACCGTCGGCGCGTCGCCCGTGCAGAACGTTGGCGCTTACGGCCACGAGGTTTCCGAGACCATCGAGAGCGTCGAGGCCTACGACCGCCTGACGGGTATCGTCGTGCGCCTGCTGCCCTCTGACCTCGGCTTTGCGTACCGCTCCTCGGCGATCAAGCGTAGCGTCGGCGAGCCCGGCCTGGGCGATCGGCCCTGGGGCCCCACCGGCCGCTGGGTGGTCCTGTCCGTGGACTTCCGACTCGAGCGCTCGCCCCTGAGCGCCCCCGTCATGTACGCCGAGCTGGCGCGCCGCCTCGGAGTCGAGGCCGGGGAGCGCGCCGACGCGTCCCTGGTGCGCTCGACCGTCCTGGAGCTGCGTCGCGGCAAGGGCATGGTCCTGGACCCCACCGACCACGACACGTGGAGCGCCGGTTCCTTCTTCACGAACCCGATCCTGCCCGAGGCAGCGGCCGCCACCCTGCCCGAGGACGCGCCCCGCTTCAGGGCGGGGGAGGGCCTCGTCAAGACGAGCGCAGCCTGGCTCATCGATCACGCGGGCTGTGGCAAGGGCTTCCACCTGCCCGAGGCCGGGGACCCTCCGCGCGCGTCCCTGTCCACCAAGCACGTGCTGGCGCTGACGAACCGCGGCGGCGCGAGCGGTGCCGACATCGAGGCCCTGGCCCGCGCGGTGCGCGAGCGTGTTCGTGAGGCCTTCGGCGTGACCCTGGTTCCTGAGCCGGTCACGGTCGGTATCGCCTGGTAGTGGGCCACCTGGTCGTTGTTTGCGGCGCCTGTCGCTGGCCGGGTAGCGGCGTTCACGTGGGTACTGTCAGCTACCGACTGTGTTCGCTGCTTTCCGAGTTGCCGCTATGCGGATAGGTTGTCACGATCCGGATAGGTTATGCGCATCCGGATAGGTTAATTACCTATCCACATCTTCATAACGTATCCGCGTGCTCATAACCTATCCGCATGCGAGCCGTCGGCCGCTGAGATGGTGTTGGTAGTCGATGTTGCGTGCGGGTGAGGATGGCCTTCACCGGTGATCCGCCCAAAACACAGACCACCTCGGACACAATGGCTGTTTTTCGGCAGTTTTTGTCGAGGTGGTCTGTGATTTGGGCGCATGCTGCTGCAGGCGGCCGAGTAATGACCGTGTCGGTGTCCCCGTAGATTTGGTAGATCCGCTTGATCTCGTCGATCACACAGAGAACGCAGTTGCACCTCCATAAATTTCGCACGTAATTCCCTGGAATATGTCCTGTGACACGCCTTGAAAACCGCGGAATATCAACGTTCTGGTTTCAATGTTTGAAAAAGGCGTGGGGGAATTACGTGCGAGATTGTGGGAGAACTGTGCTGCAGCCTGCGCTCATGGATAGTTCGTGGAAAGTTCGCGGATGGGTGGGGAGGTGTCGTCGTCAATGAAGTACGCGCCTGCGCTCGCGGATCTGCTATGTGGATAGGTTGCTGCTACACGGATAGGTTGTCACGATGCGGATAGGTTATGCGCATCCGGATAGCTTAATAACCTATCCGGATGCGAACCGTCGGTCGCCGAGATGGCCAGCGATTTGGGCATCGCTGTGGCTGTGGGCCACGGGGACCGGGCGACGGCTGTGTTTGCATCCTCCCGTAATTCCCGTCGATACCGCGGGTGCCGCTGAGGTGCCTCCCCAAATTTCGCACGTAATTCCCCAACGTGTTTCCTGGATCATGCCCTGAAAACCGCGGAATATCAACGATCTGATTTCAAAGTTTAAAAAGTTGACATGGGAATTACGTGCGACATTTATGGGTAAACGTGCCGAATCGTGAGCGCGGTGAGAAACAGCTGTTGCGCGCAGCCTCGCGCCCGGGACCTACGCCGCGGGCGCCGCCAGCCAGGCGTCGATGTCGGCCTTCCACGCCGCCTTGCGCGTCGGCGAGGCCAGCGACGCGTCGATAGAGGACCGCGCCAGGTCTGCCAGGGCCTTGTCGGACAGGCCGAACACGTCGCGCGCGACCTCGTACTGGGCGACCAGGCGCGAGCGGAACAGCAGCGGGTCGTCCGCAGCCAGCGCGACGGTAGCACCCGCCGAGAGCAACGTCGGCAGCGGCACCTGCGAAAAGTCCGTGTACACGCCCAGGTGCACGTTCGACGTGGGGCACACCTCCAGAGCGATACCCGCGTCCACGACGGCCTTCAGCAGGTCCGGGTCCTCGCTGGTGCGCACCCCGTGCCCGAGGCGGGCGGGTGCCAGAGTGGAGACGACCTCGCGCACGGAGGACGGACCCAGGAGCTCGCCGCCGTGCGGAACGCCCACGAGCCCGGCGCGGCGCGCGATGCGGAATGCCGGAGCAAACGACGCCGTGGAGCCCACGCGCTCGTCGTTCGACAGGCCAAAACCGACGACCTCGCCAGGGCCATCCCCGGCAAACGACGCGGCCAGGCGCGCGAGCGTGCGCGCGTCCAACGGGTGCTTCATGCGTGACGCCGCGACGATCACCCCGATATCGACGCCGGTATCGCGCGAGGCCGCTCGGGCCTCGTCGATGATGATCTCAAGCGCCGGGGTGATGCCGCCGACGTAGGGCGCGTAGGACGTGGGGTCGGCCTGGATCTCCATGCGCACCGAGCCTTCGGCGGCGTCGTCCTCGGCGGCCTCGCGGATGAGGCGGCGCATCGCGGCCTCGGAACGCACGAGGTGACGCGCGGAATCGTAGGCGCGCTGGAAACGGAACCAGCCGCGCCCGTCGGCAGGCATGGAGGCCGCGTCGATGTGCAGCAGATGAGGAGGCAGGCGCACGCCCTGGGCTCGCGCCATGTCGATCATGGTTGAGGGGCGCATCGCACCCGTGAAATGCAGGTGCAGGTGCGCCTTGGGGAGGGTCGCGAGGTCACGCCTGCCCGGTGGGGTGGGGCGCGGGGCCGTCAGGTTAGGGACAGCGGGCGCTTCCACGGCCTAGTGCTCCCCGAGCCAGATGATGATGTCGCGGATCAGGCCGGGGCCCTCGGGCTCGTTGAGGAGCTCGTGGTAGGCGCCGTCGACGATACGCAGGTGGATGTCGGCGTCCGGGTGCGCCGCGCGTGCCCCGCGCACGAGCTCGCGCGAACCGCGCAGCTCCGCCATGAGGTCGTGCGACCCGTGCATGACCAGGGTCGGAGTGCGCAGGCGGTCGGCGCGCCGCAGCACCTCCTCGCCCTGGAGGATCGAGGTCAGGCCCGTCAGGATCGGCACGCCGCCCTTGTAAGTGAGCGGATCCGCATCGAAGGCGCGCTGAACCTCGGGGTCTCGAGACAGGGGGGAGACCGCCATGTCCGACGCCCCCTGGGCGACGATGAGGCCGGGGCACAGCCTCGCGAGAGGCGCCAGCATGCGGGCATGGGCAGGGGCGACGTGGGGGAGCGGGCGCAGCGCCGGAGCGGAGAGCACCGTGCCGCGCAGCCGCGTCGGGTCAAGGATGGTCGAGGCAGCAGCGATGAGCCCGCCCATCGAGTGTCCGAACAGGAACAGCTCCGGGGTGCGCGCGTGGGCGAGGGCCGCCCGGCGCGCGTCGCCGAAGTCGCGGATCAACGCGCCCACGTCCACGCGGGCACGGGGACCCTCAGAGGTCCCGTGGCCCGCGTGGTCGTAGTAGGCGACGTCGTAACCGGCACGGGTGAGCGCGGAGCGCAGGTGGGCGTAGCGCCCACTGTGTTCCGCGTACCCGTGGGCGAGGAGGACCGTCCCGAGGGGGGCCTCCTGCTCTGTCCGTTCGAACGAGACGTGCATCAGGCGAAGAGCTCCTGCACGCGGGTGATGCCCTCGACGAGGTCGTCGTCGGCCAGGGCGTAGGAAAAGCGCAGGAAGCCGGAGGGGCCGAAGGCCTCGCCCGGGACCGCCGCGACCTCGACCTCGTCGAGGATCAGGTCGGCGAGCTCGCCCGACGTGTTGGCGACGCGGCCTCGGATCTCGCGACCCAGCAGGCGCTCGACGGAGGGGTAGACGTAGAACGCGCCCTTGGGGGTGGGGACGTCGAAGCCGTCGATCTGGCGCAGCATGTCAACGATCGTGCGGCGGCGACGGTCGAAGGCGACGCGCATCTCGTTCACCGCGTCCAGGGAGCCGGACACGGCGGCGCGCGCGGCCTCCTGGGCGATGTTGTTGACGTTGGAGGTTAGGTGCGACTGGAAGGACAGGGCGGCCTTGATGACGTCGGAGGGGCCGATCATCCAGCCGACTCGCCAGCCGGTCATGGCGTAGGTCTTGGCCACGCCGTTGAGGATGACGGCCTGGTCGGCCAGCTCGGGCACCAGCTTGACGATGTGCGCGCTCTGCGCGTCCTCGTACAGGAGGTGCTCGTAGATCTCATCCGAAATGACCCAGATGCCGTGCTCGAGGGCCCACTGGCCGATCGCGGTCAGCTCCTCGGGCGTGTAGACGCTGCCCGTCGGGTTGGACGGCGAGCACATGAGCAGGACCTTCGTGCGAGGGGTGCGCGCGGCCTCGAGCTGCTCGACGGTCACCTTGTAGTCCTGGTCGGCCCCCGCGAACACCTCGACGGGGGTCGCGCCGGCGAGCTTGACGACCTCGGGGTAGGTGGTCCAGTAGGGGGTCGGCAGGATCGCCTCGTCGCCGGGGCCGAGCAGCGCGCCGAAAGCCTGGAAGACGGCCTGCTTGCCGCCGTTGGTGACGACGATGTCGGCGGGGGAGACCTCGTAGCCGGAGTCGCGCAGGGTCTTGGCTGCGATGGCCTCGCGCAGCGCCGGGAGGCCGGCGGCGGGCGTGTAGCGGTGCATCGAGGGGTTGCGCGCGGCCTTGACGGCGGCCTCGACAATGTAGTCGGGCGTGGCGAAGTCGGGTTCGCCGGCGCCGAAGCCGATCACCGGACGGCCGGCGGCCTTGAGGGCCTTGGCCTTCGCGTCCACGGCCAGGGTCGCGGACGGCGTGATGGCGTTGAAACGATCAGAGACACGGGTGCGAGGTGTATTGGTCACCCCTCCATGGTCCCACGTCGCGCGCGCGTGTGGCGGGGAGCGCACGCGATGCGTGCGTGGGCTACCTCTCATTTACGAGGTCGGGGCTGGTATTACGCGGCATGTGACCCGCCGGCGCGTGTCTCGGTTGGACAAAGCGCCGCCTTATCCACTAATGTTCGTCAGGCAGGTTTTCCTGCGTAGGGCAGTGGCGCAATTGGTAGCGCACCGGTCTCCAAAACCGGCGGTTGTGGGTTCGAGTCCCGCCTGCCCTGCGGATTAGGCTGATCATTTTCGTAGGAGGATTCCCATGGCCGATCGTGTTGCCTCGGACGCTGAATCCTCGCGCCGAGATCGCACTAAGAACGAAGCTACCCGCAAGCGTAGCGCCGCCACCAAGGAGCAGACGAAGCGTCCTGGTTTCTTCGGTGGCATCTGGCTCTTCTTCAAGCAGGTCATTGACGAAATGAAGAAGGTTACCTACCCGACGGGATCCGAGACCTGGACGTACTTCCTCGTCGTCGTTGTGTTTGTCGCCGCAATCATGCTTTTCGCTGGCCTACTTGACTTCGGATTCGGTAAACTGAGCGCATTGATCTTCGGCTGAGACCGACGAACCCGCCCGCAGGACACTGCAGGCGGGTTTCTTCTACGGTCCGGCCCCACTCGCAGGAGGGAAACGTCGTGAGCGACGAACAGTACACCGAGGAACAGACTTTCGAGGAGCACCAGGAAGAGGTTCAGCAGGAGACCGCCGACGCCCTTGTCGACGGAGCTGCCCAGGAAGTCGTCGATGAGGTGATCGAGAAGGTCGCCGAGAAGGAAACCGAATCGAACGACGAGGCCCCGGCCTCGGTCGAGGAAGAAGCGATTGCCAAGCTGCGCCGCAAGCTCTACATGTCCCCTGGCGACTGGTACGTCATCCACACCTACTCCGGCCACGAGCGCAAGGTGAAGGCGAACCTCGAGCAGCGCATCACCACGCAGAACATGGAAGACTACATCTTCGCCGTCGAGGTCCCGGACGAGTACGTCATGGAGTACCGCGGCAACGCGAAGAAGCGCGTGCGCCACGTGCGTATCCCCGGCTACGCGATCGTCTGCATGGACTTCAACGAGGCCTCGTACCGTGTCGTCAAAGAAACCCCGGCCGTCACCGGCTTCGTGGGCGACCAGCACAACCCCGTGCCGCTCTCGATCGACGAGGTCGTCATGCTCCTGACGCCCAACGTCCTCGAGGAAGCCGCCGAGGCCGCCAAGGATCAGCCCGCCCCCGTCCAGGTCGTCCAGACCCAGTTCGAGGTCGGCGAGATCGTCACCGTCACCGACGGACCTTTCGAGACCATGTCGGCCACGATCTCCGAGATCATGCCCGAGACTCAGAAGCTCAAGGTTCTCGTCACCATCTTCGAGCGCGAGACGCCGCTCGAGCTCGGCTTCGACCAGGTGGAGAAGCTCGAGCAGTGACATCACGCACCCGGACTTGGGATCAAGCCCGGAATCGCGTTATGATTCACTTTTGTGTGCGTAGGGCGCACTATGCCCACTGAAACCCAGTGAGCTGACGCCAAACGCTCCGCCCTGACCGACACCCGTCGGCCAGAACTTCAGAAGAAAGACCCGCATTCATGGCACCGAAGAAGAAGGTCACCGGCCTGATCAAGCTTCAGATCGCAGCCGGCGCCGCTACCCCCGCACCGCCCGTTGGCCCCGCTCTGGGCCAGCACGGCGTGAACATCGTTGAGTTCACCAAGGCTTACAACGCGGCCACCGAGTCGCAGCGTGGAAACATCATCCCCGTTGAGATCACCGTCTACGAGGATCGTTCCTTCACGTTCGTCCTCAAGACGCCGCCCGCCGCTGAGCTCATCAAGAAGGCTGCTGGCATCCAGAAGGGTTCCGGCACCCCCAACACCGTCAAGGTTGGTTCGATCACGATGGATCAGGCCCGCGAAATCGGCCAGTCCAAGATGGCTGACCTCAACGCCAACGATGTCGAGGCTGCTGCCAAGATCATCGCCGGCACCGCCCGCTCCATGGGCATCAACGTCGAGGGCTGACCTCAACCAACCCCCCCGTGGTAGGGCAGGCGCTGCCCGACACCCACGACTGCAAGGAGAAGAAGCAGAATGACCAAGCGCTCCAAGAGCTACCGCGCAGCGGCCGAGAAGGTCCACGCGGACGTGCTGTACACCCCCTTCGAGGCCATGAAGCTGGCCAAGGAGACCACCGTCACCAAGTTCGACTCGACCGTTGAGGTCGTCTTCCGACTGGGTGTCGACCCCCGCCAGGCGGACCAGATGGTCCGTGGCACCGTTTCCCTGCCGCACGGCACCGGCAAGACCGCCCGGGTCTTGGTCTTCGCCGTTGGTCCGCGCGCTCAGGAAGCGATCGACGCAGGCGCCGACGAGGTCGGCGGCGACGAGCTCATCGAGAAGGTTGCCAAGGGCTACACCGACTTCGATGTCGCCGTTGCTACCCCCGACCTCATGGGCAAGGTTGGCCGCCTCGGCCGCGTCCTCGGCCCCCGTGGCCTCATGCCGAACCCCAAGACGGGCACCGTGACCATGGACGTCGCGAAGGCCGTCAAGGAGATCAAGGGTGGTCGTATCGAGTTCCGCGTCGACAAGCACGCCAACCTGGCGTTCATCGTCGGTAAGGCCTCCTTCACCGCCGAGCAGCTGACCGAGAACTACGCCGCCGTCCTGGACGAGGTGCTGCGTCTCAAGCCGACCTCCTCGAAGGGCCGCTACCTGCTCAAGGGTTCCGTCGCCACGACGATGGGCCCCGGCATCCCCGTGGATGTCACCAAGGTCAAGGACCTTATCGAGAAGTGAGCCTCGCTCGCTGATCAAGCATCCGGGCCCCGCGCAGCACCGCTGCGCGGGGCCCGGCTTTTTCTGTTGTGCGTTGAGATGTGTGCGTCCGCCAGTCCTTGGCCTCGTGGCAGCCGTGAGAGCGTGGTGGGTGACTCGCAGCTGCGCAAAAGTGGGCTGCACGGCAATCGCCGGAGGACGCAGCCCCGACCTCGTCTGTGAAACGCGCCGCCATGCTTGCGCGCTGTTGGTGGCCCTGTTAAGCTGATCCGTGCCGAAGACCGTTGGTGTCCACGCTAGTGGAGGAAAATCCAACGCAGGTGAGTGAGCAGCCTTGTGCTGCAATCGAGCGTATGCCCGACACGATCCTGCGTGTCGGGTTTTTTCTTACCTACGGTCACGTATCTGGAAGGAGGACCATGGCGAAGTCCGACAAGGTGGCAGCAGTTGCCGAGCTCGTGGAGCGTTTCCGCGCAGCCGACGCTGTCCTGCTGACCGAGTACCGCGGCCTGACCGTCGGCCAGCTGAAGCAGCTGCGTCGCGGCCTGGGCGAGAACGCGACCTACGCCGTGGCAAAGAACACGCTGGCGCGCCTGGCGGCCAAGGAGGTCGGCCTCGACTTCCTGGCTGAGGACCTCAAGGGTCCCACGGCCATCGCTTTCGTCTCCGGCGAGCCCGTTGAGGCTGCCAAGACCCTGCGTGATTTTGCTAAGGACAACCCCGCCCTCGTGCTGAAGTCCGGCGCGATGGACGGCGCTCAGCTGAGCGCCGAGGGTGTCAAGAAGCTTGCCGATCTCGAGTCCCGCGAGGTCCTGCTGGCCAAGGCCGCAGGCGTCCTCAAGGCCAAGATTGGTCAGGCGGCGTTCGCATTCAACGCTCTGCCCGTCAAGGCAGTGCGCACCATCGATGCTCTGCGCGAAAAGCAGGGCGAGGCGGCCTGACGAGACAGGCCATGTTCCACGCCGCCACCCCGGCTGCGTGAAACTACCCAACAATCTGCACTCGTGCAGGCCAATTAGGAAGGATGCCACTCATGGCTAAGCTCTCCAATGACGAGCTCATCGCAGCTTTCAAGGAAATGACCCTCATCGAGCTCTCCGACTTCGTGAAGCTCTTCGAGGAGACCTTCGACGTTGAGGCCGCTGCCCCCGCAGCCGTCGCCGTTGCCGCCCCGGCCGCCGACGCCCCCGCCGCCGAAGAGAAGGACGAGTTCGAGGTCGTCCTCGAGTCCGCCGGTGACAAGAAGATCGCCGTCGTCAAGGTCGTCAAGAACCTGGCCGGCCTGGGCCTCAAGGAAGCCAAGGACCTGGTTGACTCCGCGCCCTCCACCATCTTCCCCGCCGCGAAGAAGGAAGACGCCGAGAAGGCCAAGGCTGAGATCGAAGAGGCCGGCGGCAAGGTCACCCTTAAGTGACTTTCCCCGTCTGAATCGTTCAGACTTCTCCACCCGACTGGGTGGGCGAAACCCCGTCCCGCATCTGCGGGGCGGGGTTTCCGCATGCGTGGGGCCGAGCTGCTTGGTGTGCCCGTGGTCTGCGGCCCGCCCGCGAGCCGTCCGCGCCGCGAGCTTCGCTCGGCGCGTCGTCTCGAAGCCCGGCCAGGCCCCGCCACCGCCCACGGGCACCGCAGCCAGGCCCCGCCTCGAAGCCCGCCCGTGCCCTCCGGTCCCTCCACACCAGTGGGGCCTGTTGTGCTGAGTACGATTCGCCTCGTCTCGAGGCCCGCCCTGGCCCTGCCACCGCCCACGTGCGCCGCAGCCAAGCTTGCTGGTTCTCCTGGCACCCTTTGCGCCGGCGGCGGCGGGGGTTTTGCACTACATGAAGCCTTCAGGGGGCGTGTCGTCGGCGTGTCGGACCCTCGTGTAGTGCAATTCCCCCCCGTTTGGAGGCGGTAAGGCCGTGGCTTGAGGCGATGTAGTCATCAAACTGCAGGCCGATCGAGCGGAAACGCCCAAAATCAGCCTTTTGGCTGAATGAGGCTGCGTAAGTGGATAGGTTGTTGCTATCTGGATAGGTTGTGAGCATCCGGATAGCTTATTAACCTATCCGGATCGTCGTAACCTATCCGGATCGTCAGCTGCCAGGTCAGGGACATCTGCGTGCCCGATCGGCGGGCCCGCGTGCTCTGGCGTGTTTTTCACGTGACCGCGACACGGGAACTTTCTTTCGCTTGACCATGACGCGGCGTCAGGGGCCAGAATCGATGTCATGAGCAACGACACCATTCTCTACACGGTCGGCGAGGTCGCCGAGCGCTTCTCGCTGACTGTGCGGACGCTGCGCCACTGGGAGGCGCAGGGGCTCCTGGCTCCCACCGCGCGGAGCTGGTCGAACTACCGTCTCTATTCGCCTGAGGATTGTGCGCGTGTCCAGATGATCGTCATCTATCGGGCGACGGGCATGAAACTGATGGACATTAAGTCTCTGCTCGATTCTGGAGACACAGCGGTTGAACACCTGAAGAGGCAAAGAGAGAGCCTTCTTGCTCAGCGTCGTGAAACAGACGCAATGATCGAAGCGCTCGACATACTTTTGGAGGATGCAATGAATGACAAGGGGCTCACTGTGGAAGAAATCGGGGAGATCTTGGGGGAGGCCAACTTTGCGGCGCACCAGAGTGAGGCCGAGGAGCGCTATGGAGACACCGACGACTGGCGTGAATCGCGAGAACGCACTGCTTCGTGGCAATCCGCCGACTGGCGGCGCAATGCCGAGCGATTCCACGACATTGAACGCAGGATGATCGACGCGATTCGCGATGGTGCCGCTCCTGACAGCGAGAGGGCGGCCGGCCTCGTCGAGGAACATAGAGAAGCTCTCAGTGAGTTCTTCCCGGTTACGCCCGCCAAGCACTACATCATGTCTCGCGCGTACATCCACGACGAGCGATTCCGCGAACACTACGATTCGCAGCAGGCTGGCTTCGCGCAGTGGCTTGCCGATGCGATCGAGGCGGTTACGAGACAGCAGGGCGTCGACGTCGAGAGTCCCACATGGGTGTGAGTGCCCCAGACAAGGAAGTCGGGTATCAGTGACGCGCAGCATAACCGGAAGCCCGTATCTGGCTTGCCAGTTCCGAATAGTCTCTGCTACTATCTTCTCTTGTCGCAATCCTGCGTAGCTCAACGGCAGAGCATCCGACTGTTAATCGGACGGTTGTTGGTTCGAATCCAACCGCAGGAGCTCTCCCCCCGGCCCATCAGGGTCGGGGGTTTCGTTGTTTGTAGAGCCGGTCATGAGCCATTCAAAGGGGACGCGGGTAGCGAAGGCCCATGCAATGAGTACGGCCTTGCGCGGCTTGCTTGAGCCGCGCTCAGCTGCGGAGATGCTTGTGCGCGAAATGCCGATCTGCTCAGAGAGCTGGACCTGATCGAAGCCTGCGGACTCGCGTGCTTTACGCAGGCGGTCGGATAGATCAAACGTCGGAACGCGAAGGGGAATGGTTGCGGTGCTCATATTGCCAAGTTTAGCGAATAGCGCCTGACCACGCAATAGAACTTGCTAAACTTTGCAAACTTCAAGTTCTATGGATACACTTGAAGTATGCCAAGTTTAGAGACGAAAGACGCGCAGCTCTTCGTGAGCGCAGTCGAAGCCGCCGAAATCCTAGGGATTGCACGCCGCAGCCTGATTAGCCGCGTTGAAGCCGGCACCGTCCAGGCCGCCCACAAGCTGCCCGGCCGCACAGGAGCCTTCCTGTTCGACCGCGCATACATCGAGCAGATCGCAGCCGACGAGCGCGACGCCACCCAGCGACGCTCCGCGCTCGCGGCCGCGCCATCCGCTCCCGAGGATTACGCGATCCAGGATGAGCGCACGGGCACTGTCATCCTCCACGCCTTCCACGGCTCCATTGACGGCGGTGACG
Source organism: Actinomyces sp. HMSC035G02 (assembly GCA_001838165.1). GTDB lineage: Bacteria > Actinomycetota > Actinomycetes > Actinomycetales > Actinomycetaceae > Pauljensenia. The sequence goes on from KV835891.1 coordinate 128,163, forward strand.
CGGCGTGATGCACAGCGACGCGGCGGAGCTGGGGGGTGAATCCTCGTGACCCCGGGGTGGGTAACACCGAAGGGGGCGGCGGACTACTTACAGGTGTCTGAGTCCACGCTGTACGCGCTGCGCCGGGCCGGGGACGGCCCCCGTTATGCGAAGCGCGGGCAGTTGGTCCGGTACTCGATCGCAGATTTGGACGCATGGATGCGTCAGAACATGGAGAACTCTAATGAGAACGAATGAAAGCTTGGTGGGCGGGCGCCCGTGTGCCGAGGCACCCGCCCACCGGGAGAACACGATTAGCGGATCACTTGCCGGATTCCTTGATGGTCGTGTTCGGGTGGCCCTTACCGTAAGCGGCCGTGACGTAACGTCCGGTCACGGCGCTTCGGTAAGTGCCCTTGGAGGACTTGCCGCCTCCGCTCTTTCCGCCTTTCGCCATGCCTGTCACCTCCTTTCATGCGAACTCAAACGCCCTCAAACGGGCGTCGGTCGCATGGTACGGACCCGCATGCACATTTGCGTCCACCCCGCTGTGGAGGAGGCCGTGGTCGGAGGTGGCGCAGCATGATCTTCGGTGAAGCAGAGGGCTGCACAACTACTCGTATCGAGGCGTTGAACACTGACGCGCCGCTCATCCGTGAGGATGTGCAGCCCTGCAAGGTCCTGCGCGTCGACGGCGATCATGAAGCATACGCGGAGAGCAAGCTCCTCGAAGCGGCTGCGGCCCTGCAGCAGACGGCGCTCATCCTTGGATCGCCGCATATTCGTTGCTGGTTCGACGAAGCGCTTCTTGCTCGTGCGCAGAGCGACATGCTGCAGATTCAGGATGCGGTCCTGGTGAAGTGGCGACGCCTGAATACGCACGCGCTCGAATGCCTGCAGGCTCCGGAGGAGCGTGGTGAGCGGGGTGGCGCAGAGTGAATCACAGAGAGACTCAGGCCCGTAAGACCTACCAGGATGCTCAGAGGGCTGTCATCAAGGCATGTGAAGACCTGCGAGAAGCGGAGATGTTCCTCGATTCCTTCGAGTGCGGTGAACGCTCGGCGGTGGGCGGTGCGGCTGCCCGCGTGGCCTCGTCGGCCGACATCGCGAACACCCATGCGTCGAACCTTCGTGAGTCTGCGGTGGGCGGCGCTGCTGCGGAGTATCTCGCTCGAGAGGGGCAGCAGGCGTGCGGGTCACGACTTCCGTCGCTCTCCGAAATAATCGTGGATCGGCACACGACTAAGTTCCACGCCGGACATGAGGGCGGCGAGCACTTCAACAGCCTCCCAGAGCGCATCGAGTTCCGCTCGCACGGCGAGCTGCTGGTAAGTATCACTTTCTCTGCCGCCCAGGGAGATTTCAAGCGTGTGCTGTTGGCTCTGCAGTCGCTGCTTGATGTTGTCGAGAGTGGCAGCAAGGGTGGGGCCAGCGGACATGGTTGTCATTCTTCCTCCTCGGTGAGGTGTGGTGGCTGCACTGCTTCGTGCGGCCTGGCGGGTGTTCCCCACCTTACCGGGGAGGGAGCCATCCGTGGTGCGGAGGGTTCGTCTTCCTCAGTATCTTCCTCCGCTTACTCCTGCGGTGCTGGGGGAGACCGTGGCCTGCCGGGGGCCAGTGCTCATACCCCGGCAGGCCACACCGTTCAGGTGTCGAAGTACAAGATTTTCGCGCGTCCCGAGGTTGGGGGGCGGCGAGGTTAGCTCCGTGGGGCCGGGTTTGAGTGTTGGTGGGTTGCGAGTCTCCGCCCGGCCCCACGGTCCCAGTTGAAAAGAAAAGCGCCCCGGCCGATTGGGGTCGGCCGGGGCAGTCCAAGAAAGGACTATCAGTCATGAATCAGGTTAACACGACCGAGACAGTGGCGTTGAGTGCGCCGGTGTTAGAAGCGCTACGGCGCCTCGATGCGGTGATGAAGCTGCGCAAGCGTCAGACGGCCGCGCAAAAGCGGATTGCGTTGGCGCGCTCGCGTGCGCGTGAGGCACAGGGAGGAAAGCGGTGAACGCGATGAATGTTGCGAGGCTGTTCGTGGCGCTGGCCCTGCTGGTGCTGGCGTGGTGGCTTGGGTCCCTGATTGACGGGTGGGTGGCGGCTGCGACCGCGATCCTACCCCCGACGGCGCTCGCCGAGCGCCTGGTCTACGTCGCGTGGAAGGAGCGTCGGGCATGAGGTCCGTCGAGATGATCGTTGAGTTCCCTATCGAGGACGCGAACCTGCCGATGCCGCACCTGCTGGGGCTGGCCAACGCAGCGTTCGTCGAAGAGGTTGAGCGTCAGGGGCTGCTGCTGATGTCGCCGCCGAGCCCGTCCGTGATGCACGCGCGCCGGATTGTCGAGGTTCGTGCGTCCGTCGTGGAGAAGCCGGATTGGGCGCCGCCGACGCCGTCGGCACCAACATTCGAGTGCCCGAACTGCGGCACGACGATTTTTGCCGCCGGAGACACCGAGCAGGAAGAGGCAGAGAAGTGACCGAAACGATGATGGGCGTGCTCGTCCTGGCACTGCTGGCGCTGGTGACGGCGTACCTGTGGCAGGACTGGCGCACGAACACACGCGAGTTCCGCGAGATGCGGCGTCGCCTTATGCAGATGCAGGAAGACCGTCAGAGGGGTGAGACAAATGACTGAGGCTATCGCGATCGCCGCTGATGATGTGCAGGCCCGTACCGTCGCGGAGACGATGCTCGGCCTCATCACGGATGACGGTCATGTCGAGGTCGCGCAGGCTGAGCTGGCTCGCCTGACTGGCCTGTCTGCGCGGACCTTGCGCCGTGCCCTTGATCGCCTGCGTGAGGCTCACTGGATTAGCGTCGTGCGTGAGGCGACGCCGAACGCGCCCGCGCGTTACGACCTGACGGACCTGGCTGATGTCGCGCAGGCGGTCGGTTTGAAGCCGCGCCGCGAAGAAACCACGGCCGTGTCCACCACGGGCACTGGCGTGCTGTCGGCTGAGGTCGCGGCGGACCCGATTGGGGCCGTCCAGCCTGGCCAGCGGTGGCTGATCGATCCGACGCTCCTGCAGGCCGGTTCGAACATTCGCGGTGACCTGCGTGTCGGCCCCGAGTTCGTGGAGACGATCGCCGGCCTCGGTGTCCTCAAGGACATCGACGTGTATCCGACGCTGACAGGCTTGGTGGTCCTCGACGGCCACCGCCGCCACCGCGCGGCCATCGAGGCGGGCTTGGAGACGGTGCCGGTGCGTATCGTCGACGTGGCAGGCGAGCTCGAGCGCATCGGCCTGCAGCTCACCGAGAACGACGCTCACGAGCACACGTCGGCCGTGGACCGCGCCCGCGCCATTAACCAACTCGTGTTGATGGGCCTCCCTGCAGCCGAGTTGCGCAAGCGCGGCGTGAAGGCCAGCGAGGCCACGTTGGCCCGCCGCGTCGCTAACGCCTCGCAGGAGGTCGCAGAGCTCGGGGAGTCGGTGAATCTCGGCCTCGATGATCTCGCGAAGATCGCTGAGGCTGAGGCTGACCTCCCCGAGGACATCGCGGGCATGGTCGTCGAGGAGATTCGCGAGGCCCCCGGCAAGATCGATCATTTCCTCGAGCGCGCCCGCGACGAGGCACGCCGCCGCGCACTCTACGAGGACGAGGTCCTCGACCTTCGTCAGCAGGGCTTCACCGTCATTCGTCGCGAGGACTTTGAAGAGGGTTTCCCGAAGACCAACCAGTACCTGTGGAACCTGGTCGACGAGTACGACAACACGGTTGAGCCGCACGACAACTGCCCCGGCAACGCGGCGTATGTCTCGGTGATCGGCTCGGGCGACTACATGCGCGCCCAGACGTGCTTCGTGTGCATGGACTACGCCTCGCACGGTCACTTCACCCGTGAGGACAGGGCGCGGACCACGCAGGAAGTCGATCGCGCAGCGACCATCGAGGCGAACCGTCAGGCAGCTCAGGAAGGCGAAGTGCGCCGCACCTGGATTAAGGACGTGCTCTTCAAGCGCCCTCTGCCGAAGGACACGGCGCTCCTGGAAATGCCCGTCATCTACAACCAAGCCCAGGTGTCCGACGCATCGCAGGCGAAGGGCCGCGCGCTGGTCGACTTCGATGCCATGGGCTTCGGGCTCACGATGTCAGCCGCGCAGGCGGCTAAGGCGCGCCTCGCGTGGTGCATCGGCGTCCTCGAGGGCGGCATGGGCCGTGATTACTGGCGCAGCCGCAACGGTGAGCGCTTTGACAGCCTCGTTCAGCTGTACCTGCGCACCTTAGAGCACTGGGGATACCCCCTCGGTGAGGGTGAGGAGGCGTTCTGCGAGAAGGTCGAGGCTGCCCCCGCAATCATCACCTGGGGACCGCGCGCTGGGGAGGTGCACTGATGAGCGCCGACGGTACCGTGTTCAGTGCTCTCGAAGACGCTGTGTCTGCGTTGGTTGCGGAAAAGCACGGTCCTGGCTGTGTGCTGGGGGCTTTTATCGTCGTCGCGGAGAGCATCGCCCCGGAGGATGGCCAGGACAGGAGCGCGTGGCTGTGCGAGGGATCGGGGTCGCCGCTGGCGCGTCGCGGACTCGTCGAGTGCGCGCGCGACATGTACTCGCGATCGGTGAGGAGGCTCTCCGATGACTGACGAAGCGTCGACGATGGTGGTCGTGGCTCGGGCGGCATTGGAGGGGGCGCTGCGTGCAGCCCTACCTCACTTGCCGCGCCGTATACCCGAGGATGCACCAGACAACGGGGCGGGCCTGCTGCGCCTGGCCATCGTCCAGGACTGCGTGATGGCGCTCGCGGCCGCGCTTGATCGCCAGCGCGCGATCGCGGTGAGATTCAATGTCCTTGATGGGGATAGCTACAGCGATGGCGTGAAATCAATGTGGCTGCGTCGCTCTGCGGTTGAGTCGTTGGCGACGTTCCTCGCGGGGGTTCCCGTCGAGCGGGTGAGCCTTCTCCTCGATGAGAGGGAGGGCATCACTGTCCAGGAGACGGGTGTCTTGTATGGGCCTCAGATGGCGCGTGTCGCTCCGGCGGCTGAGCCGATGGATGAGGACCGCGTCGACGCAGCGCGCCTGCTGCTGGATGGAGCGCAAGCCGTGCTCTATCAGGATGCGGCCGTGGAGATGGACCCTGCGGTTGTCCGCACGTTCGCGGCGTCGGCTGCGGCCTGGCAGATTCCTCTGCGGGTCCGCGTCGGCGATGGCTATGGGCGGTCCTCGTTCATCTGGGGCACTGATGCGTGCCTTGGCTGGTCCGCTGGCTCAGTACTGCTTCAGGGGCCAGTGACGGGAGAGCTCCTATACGACGGGCCGTCAATCCCATACCTGGAGAATGCACTGCTTCCACCTGTGCCCATGGGGAGCGTTAGTGAACCAGCGGGGCTGCGCGTCTACGAGGGAGGGGAAGGACTGTGACTGAAGAGCTCCTCCACGAAATCGAGCGCGCGAATCACGTCCGTGCCCTTGAACGGGAACTGGCACGGGTTCAGGCGCATGCGATCAAAACGGCGTCCGAGCTGATCGATGTCGGCGCTGACATCGCCGAGAAGTATGCGCAGACACCCGATCAACGTATGAGCATCCGCAGGACCATCGGGGCCGTCGTCGACGAGCTCATCGACGGCCTTTACCCGCAGGCAGGAGAAGAACGTGATGAATGACGCTGCCATTGCCCCGCTGTGGGAGATCGGCCCCTTCGATCTACCCCAAGCAGACATGCTCTCGCTCAACGGCCGCGCCGACCGCCGCACTCTCTCCCCGCGGATTCGGACACTGCGCATGCAGGCCCGCGTGATGGCCCGCGCGGCCCACTGCCCGACCTTCATGCGCGCGCGCCTCGTCGCGTGGGTCCGGTTCCCGGACGGCCGCCGCCGCGACCTCCACAACTACATGCCCACCTTGAAGGCACTCGTGGACGGCCTCGTGGACGCCGGACTGCTCCCAGACGACGATGCGCGTCACCTGCAGGGACCGGACATGCGCCTCGACCCTCGCCACACTCACAAACGCATGGGCATCCCCATGTGCTCCATACGATTCACAGTCATGCCCTACGAAGAAAACGAGGAAGACCAATGAGCGGCGAAACACTCGTCACCCTCGTCGGTAACCTGACCACCGACCCCACACTCCGCTGGACACAGTCCGGCTCCGCCGTCGCTGACTTCACAGTGGCCTCAACCCCGCGAACCTACGACCGCAACGCCGGAGAATGGCGCGACGGCGACACCCTCTTCATGCGCTGCTCCGTCTGGCGCGACGTTGCAGAGAACGTCGCCGAGTCCCTCCGCAAGGGCATGCGCGTCATCGTCGTCGGCCGCCTCACGCAACGCTCCTACGAAACACAGCAGGGCGAGCGACGCACAATCGTCGAGATGCAGGTCGACGAGGTCGGCCCCTCCCTACGCCGAGCCCGCGCACAGGTCACCAGACACCCCGCAGCCGACGGCGGGGCAGGATACCCGCCCCCGCCTCCACCTGCGTCCCCCCAGCCCGCCCAGACAACGCAGCAGGCCCCGCAGGCAACACAGCAGCCCGCGCCCCGCCAGATCGTCCAAGATGACCCCTGGGCACCCCAACCCCAGCAGGAACCCGTCTGGGAACCCCCGTTCTGATGGCCACCGCCCACGAGCGCACAGGCTGGGGAATCAACCCCGCCGAACCCGACGAGAACCCACGGCGCTGCCCCCAATGCGAGACCCCAATACTCCCGGGCCGGGCGCTGTGCCACCCCTGTTACGTCCGAGCCGAGCAACAACGCTGCGCCTTCACGGAGCGAGCTTGGATGACCAGAAACTACCCCAACTACAGGCCCCGCAGCCTGTTCCCCGAAGACTACGACCAAGAGGAGGTGACCAGATGACCTGCAACGACTGGACGCCCCGCGTGTGCGACTCATGCGGCGGCGCAATCAACCCCGTCACCGGCGAATGCCGGTGCTCAGACTAGAAAGCGACACACATGTTCTTCCAACTTGGAGACGAGCTCCGGGGCAACCCGAAGATTCAACGCCTCGCCCGCCGCGCCATGACCGGGGACCTCAGCGGCCTCGCCGCACTCGGCATGTGGGCGCTCGCGGGGACGGCCTGCCAGCAGGCGCTGACCGATGGAGTGATTGCGGTCGAGACGCTCGTCTCGGACACGCTCAATCTTGAAGTGGCGACTCAGCTGGCGGGGATGCTTGTCGAAGAGGGCCTGTGGCATGCGCCGGGACACTCGTGCGAACGCTGCGTGCAGCCGCCGCAGGGGTCGTTCATCTTCCATGACTGGTTCGATCTTCGCTACGACCGTGGCGAAGACGTGCGAGTCACGAGGGGAAAGCGTGCGGAGCTGAAAAACAGGAAGATCACAGATGCTGTGTGGCTGCGCGATCGCGTCGGCGGTGTCGAGCGCGGCGGCAACATGGTTGCGCCGTGCCGCTACTGCGGGACGAAGGTGCAGCGCAAGGACCGCAGTACGTGGCAGTACGATCATGTGGAACCGACCAAGTACATTGGTGCGGCCAACATAGTGATCGCATGCACGGACTGCAACAAGCAGAAGCAGCAGCGCACGCCTGCCGAGGCGGGCATGGTGCTTCATCGCCCTGGGTGGATGCCCGGGCAGGCGGACTGGTCAGCGCCTCCGAAGAGCGCTGAGCGGAACACGGTCGAGGACACGCCGCGTCGCGGCGGAGCTGTCATGGTCGAAGCCGGGAGGGACGCGAATCCCGTCGAGGGGACGCCCTCGGGTCAGGTCGAATCCTCCCTCCCTTGGAATCCCAGCAGCCCCGCCGCCGGCACGGACGTTGATCTCCCGGACGCTCACGCGCTCGACTGGGGGCAGGCAGCAGGCGAGGGAGGCGAGGATCCCGTCGAGGCTAACGCCTCGGGTCAGGTCGAACCCGCCCCCAGCTTGCGCCGCGCAAACCCGCTCCGACCTGCGACGGCACCTGCGGCAGCCGCAGCGGCAGCCGCGACGGCAACAAATCCTGCCGCAGCGGCAGCCGCAGCGCAGGAAAATCTTGCCGCGACGGCAGCAAAGCGGGTGTCTACGCGCGCACGCGCGTGTCAGGGCAGGGAGGGGCAGGGCAGGGAACTAGATAGGGAAGGGTCTGGCTGGGAGACTGGCGGGGCCGGGCAGGGTGAACCTGCCTCACCCCGCAGGCGTAGGCCAAGACGCAAACGTCAGGTGAGAAATCCTGGCGCTTCCCCTGAAGGGTCTCAGCCCATGCCCAACCCCTCATCTGCTGGTCTGGCAGGGCAGGCTCCTAACCCACAGGTGGGTGGGCAGTGGGGGTCGCCCTGGTACCAGTGGCGAGGTCGTCCCCCGGTGGACGATGAAGCCGTATGCCCGATCCATGGGGCCGACGTGCCCTGCCGATTCTGCCTTGAGGAGGAGCCATGCTGAACCGCGTGTGCTCATCCGGGTGCGCATCGCCTGGTGAGCATCTTCCTGACTGCCAGGATGACTCGTGCCGGGGCTGCGCCCCGAGTCCGGCCTACGTCGGTGTCTTATGCGCCCGCTGCTGGGGGAGAATCCAAGCCGTCGTGCGCACGATGCCGGCACTCGTCGACGAGCTGATGAGCGGGGATGATGCGCCCTCGGCGGTCTCATCCTCTGGCGGTGGTCGCCCGCCTGGCTCGTCCTCGCTGTACCCGCAGCAGCGGGCAGCTGCCGACGAGCTCGCGGCGGCGCTGGCCTCGTGGTGTATCCAGGCAGGCGAGCATATCGGCGTGGAGGCTCCTCGGCCGTCCGGCCTGTGGTGGTCTGCTCCTGGTCGCAAGATCGACTCGGAGACAGGCGAGGCATACCTCGTCGAGGCAGAGCCGGTCGGCATCCGCACCCCGGCGGCGCTGACTGAGCTCGTGCGATGGATTGACCCGCTGCTCGACCGTGTCGCGGCCGCACCGTGGGCGCCCGAGATGCTTGCCGACCTGGCTAGGCTCGATGCCGGCGCGCGCGCGAGGTGGGCAGTCGAGGAACCAGAGCGGCGCGTGCAGGACATCGCCTGCCCGTCGTGCAACGCCTACTCGCTCGTGGTCACGCCCGTCCGAGTCGTCGGCGGACAAGAACAGGTCACCTGCTCGCGCATCTCATGCGGGCGCGTCCTGTCCTCCCAGGACTGGGAACGCCTACGCGCCTGGTCGGTCCTGGTCGCTCGCATGTCAGCAAAGAACGAGGAGCCGTCGGCATGATCGTCGCGGGGGAGGAGTGGGAACGACAGTGCGATGTGCCGAAGCATGTGCCCGGCCTCCCCGCGTCAACGGTCCGGGTGTGGGCGGCAGCAGGCCGGGTGCGGTCAGTCAAGGTCGGCGGCTCCGTATGGGTAGCCGTCGAAGATGTGCTGGCCGCTGCGGCCTCGTCGCGCCGCCGCTGCACGACACGACACGCGAACCAGGCGAAAGTTGGTTGACAGCGCCGCATGGCAGTTGTAACATCTGTGCCAACGGCAGAAGTGTCGAACAAGCCCCGAGGTGGTTACCGCCCGGGGCTTTCGCGTACCCGCCGACACGGCGGAGCTCCGAGAGGATGAGGCGTCATGGCGGGGTTAAAGGACAAAAAGAGTTGGTCTGAGC
>KV835892.1:0-156887 GCA_001838165.1 Actinomyces sp. HMSC035G02
GTCGTGATAACGATCGTCGTGACTTCGGTTCGCGCGATGATCGCCGCGGTGGCTTCCGGGACCGCGGACGTGGGGGTGCGCCTCGTAACGACGGTGCTTACAAGAACTACTCGTCGACGGACGAGTACGTCTCGCCTAACGGCAATGAGCCGACGATTCCCGCTGGCGTCAGCGCAGATGAGCTCGACCGCGATGCGCTGCGCGCTCTGACCACCCTCTCTGGCCCCAATCGTGACATCGTCGCCCGTCACTTGGTGATGGCCGGCCAGCTGATCGATCTTGATCCCGAGGCTGCCTACCAGCATGCGCAGGCCGCCGTCGCACGCGCAGGCCGCGTTGACGTTGTGCGCGAGGCAGCTGCGCTCACCGCCTATGCGTCGGGTCGCTACGAGGAGGCCCTGCGCGAGGTGCGCGCTGTTCGTCGTATGCGTGGCGATTCGTCGCTGCGAGCTGTGGAAGCTGATGCCGAGCGTGGTCTTGGCCATCCGGAAAAGGCCGTCGAGATCATCGACTCCACCGATCCCTCGACCCTCGACCTCGCAGAGCAGGTCGAGCTCGTGCTCGTCTCCTCTGGCGCTCGCGCGGATCTCGGTCAGGCCGAGGTCGGCCTCGTGATCGTCGACGATGCACTCGCAGCGCTGCCGGCTGCGGCCGACGACGAATTGCGTCGCCGCCTGATGGAGGTCAAGGCGCAGCGTCTGCTCGACCTTGGCCGCGAAGACGAAGCAGCAGAGGTCATCGCCTCGATGCCCGCTGAAGTCGAGGACACGGAGATCGTTGATATCGCTCTGTATGCTGACGCTGACGTGGATGGTAAGCGTTCTCCGCTGCGGGGCTCCGGCGCGGCGCTCGCTGAAGAATACGACTGTGCGCTGCTCGACCTTGACGGTACGGCGTGGTCCGGTGACGAGACGATCGAGCACGCAGCTGCGTCGGTTGTCGAAGCACGTGAGGCTGGCATGGCCTCGGCTTTTGTCACCAACAACGCGATGCGCACCCCCCAGCAGGTCGCCGACAAGCTCAACTCCATGGACTTCGCGGCGACGCCTGACATGATCATGACCTCTGCGATGGACATCGCGGCGATCATGGCAGAAGAGCTCGAGGCGGGCTCGAAGGTCTTCGTTATCGGCGGTGCCGGCCTGCGTCTCGCTCTCGAGGAGCGCGGCTTCGTCCTCGTGGACAGTGCCGATGACGAACCCGTCGCGGTCGTGCAGGGTCTCGACAAGAAGGTCGACTGGGCGCTTCTGTCTGAAGGCGCTTTTGCCATTGAGCGCGGTGCCGCTTTCTATGCCTCGAACCTTGACGCAACCTTGCCCATCGAGCGTGGCCAGGCCCTCGGTAACGGCTCTCTCGTCCGCGCCATCCAGCACGCGACGCGCAAGCGCCCGATCGCAGGCGGCAAGCCTGAGCCGGGTATCTACCGTCGCGCCAGCGAGCTCGTCGGCGCGCAGAACCCGATCGCCGTTGGTGACCGTCTCGAGACCGACATTATGGGAGCTGTCGCCGCTGGCGTGCCCGCCCTGCACGTCCTTACCGGTGTTCACCAGGCTCGCGACGTCATCCGCGCCCCGCGCGGACAGCGCCCCAGCTATCTGGCGATCGATATGCGTGGTGTGCTGGAGGCGCACCCGGCACCCAAGCACCACCGCGATGGCACCTGGACCTGCGGTGTTTCTCAGGTCGCCAAGGCCACCCGCTCCGGTGTGCTCACGCTCGACGACGTCGAACTGACCGAGCCTGTCACGATCAGTATCGACTCCTACCGCGCACTTGCTGCTGCCGCGTGGGAGTACGCGGACGGCGCAGGCTCGCCGGTTACCTGCCCCGACATTACGGTCGTCGACAATGAGGATCCCGCTGGCATCGTCTCCCAGCCCGAGCCCGTTGCCGCTCCGGACGAGGACGACTTCTATGATGTCGCCGCGGATGCCGACAAGCTACCCGAACCGGGTGCTTCGACCCCCGCGTTCCTGCCCGGCGAGGAGGAGCTTGAAGAGCTCCTGGAGCGTACGGCAGATTTGGATGAGCAGGTCTGATGGCGTTGCGCGAGCAGACTGAAGCCCGCCTGGTCGGTTTCGATCAGCTTGGCGCGTCCCTTCAAGTAGAGACGCTCCGTGCAATCGAGGCCGACCTACGGCGGGCCCTGTCTGCCGACGCGCCGAGCGGCACTGTTCGCCCTGGTACGCAATTGACGGCTTCAGGCAACGAGGGGAGCGGCGCATGAAGTTACGCAGAATCGACTCCGAACTGGTACGCCGCGGCCTTGCAAAGTCCCGTGCCGCTGCCGCACAGATGATCGAGGATGGGCGCGTCAAGCTCGATGGACAGATCGTGCTCAAGCCCGCTCGCCAGATGGATCCTGCGCAGGCGATCGTCGTCGAAGAATCGGACGATCCGGAATACGTATCGCGTGGTGCCCACAAGCTTGCGGGAGCACTCGATGCGCTTGGCGACAAGGCCCCGCTGATCGAGGGGCGTCGGGCTCTGGATGCTGGCGCTTCGACGGGTGGGTTCACCGACGTGTTGCTACGGCGGGGCGCAGCGTCCGTTGTCGCCGTCGACGTCGGGTATGGCCAGCTCGCGTGGAAGCTGCAGAGCGACCCGCGGGTCGAGGTACACGACCGGACGAACGTGCGTACTCTCGACCCCGCTTCCGTCGCTCCGGCTCCTGAGCTCGTGGTCGGCGATATGTCTTTCATTTCGCTGACGTTGGTACTTCCGGCGCTCGTCGCCGCGGCGGCGCCCGAAGCTGACTTCCTGCTGATGGTGAAGCCTCAGTTCGAGATCGGAAAAGAACGACTCGGCCACGGGGGAGTGGTGCGCAATCCTGAGCACCATGTGGAAACTGTCGAAACTGTTGCGCGCTGTGCTATCGACCTCGGCTTGGATATCGCCGCGATCGCCGCGTCGCCACTTCCTGGCCCTAGCGGAAACGTCGAGTATTTCGTGCACATGCGCCGCGACTACCCGGATCCCATCGATCCGAGCCAGCTCACCGATTACATCCGGCGTGCGGTGGAGGCCGGACCTGCCGGAGGATCCCAATGACTCGAGTTCTGATGGTTCGTCATCGCCATCGCCCCAACGCGATCACGAGTGCGGTGAGCCTCGCCGAGGCACTCGAGGAACGCGGCATCGACGTCGTGGACGACGCCTCGGGTGGCGATATCGACATGGTGCTGTCAATCGGCGGCGACGGGACGTTTCTCGTTGCCGCGTCGAGTGCGCGTGCACTGAACGTCCCCCTTCTCGGTATCAACGCTGGCCACATGGGATTCTTGACGGAACTGGGTGACAGGGGGACTGGAGACCTCGCCCGCAAGATCGCGGACGGTGACTTCACCGTCGAGCGTCGTATGACGCTGGACGTGACGATGGAACGTCCAGACGGATCGAAGGCCGACGACTGGGCCCTCAACGAGGCTGTTGTCATGCACACCGATGTCGCGCATCCCGTTCATTTTGCCCTCGTTGTCGACGGGCAGGAAGTGTCGACGTACGGGGCGGATGGCATGATCCTGTCCACGCCGACCGGCTCGACCGCCTACTCGTTCTCTGCGGGTGGACCCGTCGTGTGGCCCGATACTGAAGCGATTGTCGTCGCCCCTCTGGCCGCTCACGGGCTATTCACGCGACCGCTCGTCGTCGGTCCTTCCGCGTGTGTCGAGATCGTTGTTCTTGACGATATGTGGACGCCTCCGGAGATGTGGTGCGACGGCCTGCGACGTATGACTGTCCCCGCTGGAGCAGTGGTCCGTGCGCGCGTTGGCTCATCGCCCGTTCAGCTTGTGCGCGTGGACGATACGCCGTTTTCTGCGCGTCTCGTTCGCAAGTTCAATCTTCCCGTGCGCGGATGGAGGGATGGTCCCCGGTGATCGAGTCGCTCGATATTTCGCATCTCGGCGTCATTGAGTCCGCTCACGTCGACTTTGGTGAGGGTCTTATCGTTGTCACCGGTGAAACCGGTGCGGGTAAGACGATGGTGCTGTCAAGCTTGCAGCTGCTGCTCGGTGCCCGCGCGGATGCGGCGCTCGTGCGCTCGGGCGCGGATCGTCTGTCTGTCGATGGCATTTTCTCGGTGGGCGAGGAGGTTGCAGCACGCGTTGAGGAGAGCGGCGGCCTCGTCGAGGGAGGCGAGCTGATTGTCGGTCGTTCGGTGCGCGCCGCCGGGCGCTCCCGCGCTCACCTCGGATCACGTCCCGTGCCGGCCTCGGTCTTGACGGATATCGTCGGGTCGATGGTGACGATCCACGGTCAGGCCGACCAGATCCGTCTGACAGGGGAGGCTGCCCAGCGCCGTGCACTCGATCAGTTTGGCGGAGAGGAGCACGCGGCTGCGCTCGAGGAGTACCGCGCTGCTTTCCGTAACGCCGTCGACGTCAAGCATCGCCTGGATTCGCTGCGTGGCGATGCAAGCGAGCGCGCCGAGGAGCTGGAGGATCTGAGAGCCGCCATCCAGCAGATCGAAGAGCTCGATCCTACGATCGGCGAGGAGGAAGACCTCGTTCGCGAGGCTGCGCGCCTGACGAACGTCGAGGATCTGCGTGCGCTGGTTGGCGTGTCTCTGGGCTATCTCAAGGGCGACGACCGGGGTGACTTTACCGGGGCGGTCGAGGCGGCGCGCCACGCCTACGCGCAGCTCGACGACGCGGCCCGATTCGACGAGGCCGTGGCCGAGTATGTCGGACGTGCACGCAACCAGGTGCTCGAACTGGAGGCACTTGCTGATGACGTCTCAGCGTACCTGTCGCGCCTTGACGCGGATCCGGAGAGGCTTTCGCAGATTCACGCGCGACGCGCGGCTATCAAGGATGTTCTGCGCGGGCGTGCAGCTGATATCGAGGCTCTCCTCGCGTGGGCTGACCAGGCTCGCTCGCGCGTCGAAGAGCTCTCGTCACCCGGGTCTGATCCTGTGACGGTCGAACGTGAACTGGTAGCCGCTCAGGAGCGCGTGCTGGAGTGCGGGCGCCGCGTGACCCAGGCGCGTGTGCGTCTTGCGGCACAGCTCGCGGAGGGCGTGAACGAGGAGCTGCACGCCCTGTCAATGCCCGACGCGACGCTGCACATCGACTGTGAGCCGACGAAGCCGACCTCCAATGGATGCGAGACCGTCGTCTTCCGGCTTCAACCGCATCCGCATGCACCTGCTCGACCCCTCGGTCAGGGAGCCTCGGGCGGCGAGCTGTCCCGTGTCATGCTGGCGCTGGAGTTGATGCTGGGACGTACCGAGGCCTCGTCGACCTTTATTTTTGACGAAATCGACGCGGGAATCGGCGGGCAGACCGCGACCGAGGTTGGGGCGCGCCTGAAGAAGCTTGCCCAAACGCGGCAGGTTATTGTTGTGACGCATCTGGCCCAAGTCGCGGCTTTTGGCGACCAGCACCTCGTCATCGAGAAAAATGATGGGACCACGAAGGTGCGCGAAGTCAGCGGGGATGAGCGCGAAGCTGAACTGACGCGCATGATGGGTGGGGATCCGCACTCAGCTGCGGCGCGCCGCCACGCTTCGCAAGTCTTGGCCTCCGCCGTGTCACAATCGCAGGGATGAGTGAGACACTTTCAAAGGAATCGAGCGCGCGCTCCGGGCGGATTCGCATTGACGACCGTCCCAAGCACCTGGCGACGCGCCTAGAACGCGGCGAGATCGCCGTCATCAACGTTGCGGACCTGGATCGCGAGAGCGCAGCGGCGCTTGTCGCCGCCGGCCCCGTGGCCGTGCTGAACGCGCAGCCGTCTTTCACGGGACGCGCTGCCGCTCTGGGGCCTCGCCTTGTTCTCGAGGCCGGCATCGTCCTCGTCGATGACCTGGGGCAGGACATCATGTCGCTGCGCGAAGGTCAAGAAGTGACGGTGACAGGCTCGAAGGTCCTCGTGGACGGCTCGGTCATCGCGACCGGATCCGTTGTGTCCTCGGACGACTTGGAGGTCGACGTCGCCGACTCGTCCGCGCTTTTCGCCGGCGTTGACGCTTCGATTGAGGAGTATCTGGCGAAAGATGGCGCGACGGTGCTGCGTGGAGTCGACGTTCCCGAGCTCTCCGACCTCAGTAAGCGGCCGATTCTCCTCGTGACGGGCGCGCCCGAGGCGAAGGCTGAGCTGCGTGCGCTTGCGCGTTGGCGCTCCGAGGTCAGCCCGTTCGTGATTGCCGTCGACGGCGGAGCCGACGTGGCTCTGAAGGCCCGACTGTCGCTCGACCTCGTCGTCGGTGACGCTGAACTGATGAGTGAGAAGGCGATCCGCAAGGCTCGTTCCTTTATCGTCCGCGTCGGAGGAGACGGCCTCGCCCCCGGCGCTGATCGGCTCGACCGCATGGGCATCGTTTACGATCGCATCGCCATGGCTGGCACCTCTCTCGACGCGGCTCTCGTCGTCGCGGCACGTTCGACGGCACCCGCTGTCGTCACAGTCGGCGTGTCCTACGGGGAGGCGGAGCTGGTGGACGCCGGACGAGCCCTGGTTGCCCCCGCATTCTTCTCACGCCTCGCGGTCGGCTCGCGCCTTATCGGTGCGCAGGCGGTTGCGGCGACCTTCCGCCCGCGTCCGCGCGGTTGGACGCTTGTCCTACTGGCCGTTGTCGCGGTGGCCCTGATGGGTGTCGCCCTGTGGTCCACCCCGTGGGGCAACGACCTGCTGCACCCTGTTACTTCATTCTTCGTCTCGCTGATGCACTCCGCAGGAGGAGCCCAATGATTAACTTCCGCTACCACGTTGTCTCGATCATCGGGATCTTCATTGCTCTGGCCGTCGGCGTCGTTCTGGGGGCCGGCCCGCTGCAGAGCCGTATCCAGGCCGGCGTCAGCTCGACGGCGACCGCCTCGACAGCGGACCCGCTGCTCAGCGCTCAAGCCGACGCGGAGGCTGCAGGCCTCAAGGCGCTCGCCTCGTCGACGCTGACCGGTTCGCTCAGCTCCGCCAAGGTTGCTCTCGTCGTCCTGCCCGGCGCATCTGACGATGACGTGACTGCGATTCGTTCGACGCTGACCGATGCTGGAGCGAGCGTCATCGGGCGAGTGACGCTGACCGACAACTGGCAGTCCACCTCGATGAGCCAGTACCGCACGACACTGTCAACGACCCTCGCGTCGCATCTCGCTTCGGGGGCGGCCAAGACTGCTAGCGCCGATGGGGTCGTCGGATATTCGATCGTCCAGGTGCTCACCACCACCGGAGCTGAGACCGACCTGCTGCGTCAGATTCTCACCGACGAATCTACGCCGATCATGACCGTCGACGAGGATGCGAATGGAGGCGCCACGGCGATCGTCGCGGTCGGCCCGCGCGCGCAGGCCACGGCCGTTTCCAACGCGACGCCCGCTGCGGCGACTCACAGCTCGGATGCGTGGGTTGGCCTCGGTCAGGCCCTCGGTTCGACGAACGGCGTTCTCGTTGGCGACGCCTCCACCCGTGACGCGATGATCTCTCAGGTGCGTGCTAATGGCGTCACCGTCACGACGGTTGACTCGGTTGGCACGACCCTCGCCGCCGTCGATACCGCGCTCGCGCTGTCGACGCCCGCGACGGGTGCCCGCGCTTTCGGTGTGGGTAATGGAGCACAGTCTGTCATCCCCAGCAACAAGTAAAGCGCGTCAATACGCGATTTGCCTTGTTGGCCCCCGCTGATCTGCCAAGATCGCGGGGGCTGATTCATGGACGGAGTGTTAGACTGAAGTTCCATGGTGAGTACTTCAATGCGCACGGAGCGCGCAGACAATTCCATGACCAAGCACATTTTCGTCACGGGCGGCGTTGTGTCCTCGTTGGGCAAGGGCCTGACCGCCTCTAGCTTGGGTAGGTTGCTTCGTTCCCGGGGGCTGCATGTGGTCATGCAGAAGCTCGATCCCTACATCAATGTCGATCCCGGCACGATGAATCCGTTCCAGCACGGCGAGGTCTTCGTGACTGAGGACGGCGCAGAAACCGATCTGGATATCGGCCACTACGAACGCTTCCTGGATGTGAACCTGTCGGGTGCTGCAAATGCGACGACGGGCCAGGTGTACTCCACGGTCATCGCTAAGGAACGCCGTGGCGAGTATCTCGGCGATACCGTTCAGGTTATTCCGCATATCACCGACGAGATTAAGAACGTGATGCGTCGCCAGGCGCAGCCCGATGAGAACGGGAATCACCCCGACGTGATCATCACCGAAATTGGCGGCACCGTCGGCGATATCGAATCGCAGCCATTCCTCGAGGCGGCGCGTCAGGTGCGCCACGACCTCGGGCGCTCAAACGTGGCTTTTGTGCACGTGTCGCTGATTCCTTTCCTGCCCGCAGCAGGTGAGCTGAAGACGAAGCCGACGCAGCACTCCGTCAGTGCACTGCGCTCGATTGGCATCGCGCCGGATGCGTTGGTGCTTCGCACCGATCGCCCGCTGCCGGAAGGCATCAAGTCGAAGGTTGCGCTCATGTGCGACGTGGACCGTGACGCCGTCATCGAGTGCGCCGATGTCCCCTCCATCTACAACGTGCCGCTGACGCTGCATCGAGAGGGGCTTGATGCCTACCTTGTTCAGCGCCTCGGACTTTCCTTCCGCGATGTCGATTGGAAAGAGTGGAAGGAACTTCTCGAGCGCGTACATTCCCCCAAGCATCGCCTTGAAGTTGCTCTCGTTGGCAAGTACATCGACCTGCACGACGCGTATCTGTCGGTATCTGAGGCGATCAAGCACGGTGGCTTCGCAAACAACGCGCGGGTCGATATCCGCTGGGTTGCGTCGGATACATGCGAAACTCCCGAAGGTGCTGCCCGCGAGCTCGCTGGCGTTGATGCGATCGTTGTTCCCGGAGGCTTCGGCATTCGAGGAATTGAAGGAAAGCTCGGTGCGCTGCGCTGGGCGCGCGAACATCGCGTTCCGACGCTGGGCCTGTGCCTGGGTCTGCAGTGCATGGTGATTGAGGCTGCCCGTCATCTTGCGGGTATCCCGGGAGCGTCGTCGACCGAAATGGATCCCGACACGACCGAGCCGGTCATTCACACGATGGCTGACCAGCATGAGTTCGTCGATGGCGAGGGTGATATGGGTGGAACGATGAGGCTCGGTGCATACCCCGCGCAGCTCGTCCCGAATTCAATTGTCGCCACAGCCTACGGAACGACCGATGTGAGCGAGCGGCACCGCCACCGTTACGAGGTCAACAATGCCTACCGTGATCGCCTCGAAGCGGCGGGCCTGAAGATTTCTGGTACCTCTCCGGACGGCACACTTGTGGAGTTTGTGGAGCTTGATTCAAAGCAGCATCCCTACTATGTTGCAACGCAGGCGCATCCGGAGTTCAAGAGCCGTCCGACGCGCCCGCACCCGCTGTTTGCTGGGTTGATTGAAGCCGCGTTGAAGCGTCACGTAGGACGTTACTCTTCGCGCTCCGACGAGAAGGAATAAGAACTGATATGCATTTTCTGTCGAACGAGCAGGTGCAGGAGATCGCGGATCAGCCGAGCCCCCACGAGGTTGTAGCGAGCCAGGTCGTATGGAACGGCCGCATCGTCGACATGATCAAAGACCATGTCATCGTCGTCGAGGGCCAGGAACCCGTTGTTCGTGAATACACGCGGCACCCGGGTGCCGTCGCTGTCGTCGTGCTGCGCGGTGAGAGTGGGGGAGAGGAGATCCTCCTGGAGCGTCAGTACCGTCACCCCGTGAAGGCCGAGCTGTGGGAGATTCCCGCGGGTCTGCTCGATATTCCCGGTGAGGACCCGCGCATCGCAGCAGAGCGCGAGCTTGCTGAAGAGGCTGATCTGGTTGCCGATCGCTGGGATGTCCTCGTCGACTACTTCACCTCACCCGGCGGCTCGACCGAGCCGCTGCGCATTTTCCTCGCGCGCGACCTTCGCGCCGCCGACGAGGTATTCGACCGTGAGGATGAGGAAGCGACGATGGAGTATGCATGGGTGCGTCTCGACGATGCCCTCACCATGGTGCTGGATGGACGACTGCATAACCCGTCGGCCGTCATCGGTGTCCTCGCCACGCACGCCGCTCGCGCGCGAGGGTGGGCCGGATTGCGGCCCGCCGACGCTCCGTGGCTCCGCTGATCTTTCTCGGGTAGGTCCTAGGTCCCGAAACCTGTGGGACGTCCAACACTCCAAACGGCTTTTCGCAACGCCTATTTATCCAAATTGGCGTACACTCGTTCCCAGAGAAAAGCACACAGAGGCGCAGCAATAGAGCGTCGGAGCGGAGGACACGTGGCAGAAGAATCAGACGCCACTACTCGACAGCAGGTGCTCGATCTCATCGTCGAAAAGGGGCCGGTCACGGCCTCGTCGATCGCGAAGGTCTTGGGGCTGACGACGGCCGCTGTGCGGCGTCACATCACGCTTCTCTTGGACTCTAAGGAGATCGCCGAGCACGAGCCCAGTGCTCCGTCGAAGCGTGGCCGTGGCAGGCCCGCACGCCACTATGTCGCCACCGAGCGGGCACACGTCCACCTTGCCGATGGATATTCCGACCTTGCCTCCAAGGCCCTCGGTTACCTCGGCCAGCTCGGTGGGGATGAAGCCGTTGAGTCTTTTGCTGCGGCGCGTTCGCGCGAGATCGAGCGGCGCTACGCCCCGATCGTGCGCGACGCGGGCTCAGACCCACGGGTGCGCGCCCAAGCGCTCGCCGATGCGCTCACTCAGGACGGCTACGCGGCCACTGTGCGCGACATCGGCGGTGGAACGCTCGCGGTGCAGCTGTGCCAGGGCCACTGCCCGATTCAAAATGTCGCGGGAGATTTCCCGCAGCTGTGTGACGCCGAGACGCTTGCCTTTGGCAAGCTGCTTGACGTCCACGTGCAACGACTTTCCACGCTCGCTGGCGGGGGACACGTGTGCACTACCCACATTCCCGTGGGTATGCCCGTCATCCGCCCCGGAGCGCGGAACGTGCGACGTAAGTAGCACTTGGTTAAGAACGAGAGGTTGACACAACTATGACGCAGGCACCCGCCTCGGGCGCTGATGACCGTCGAATGACCGATGATGAGATCATCGAGTCGATTGGCGGTTACGAATACGGTTGGCACGACTCCGACGACTACTCGAAGGACGTCCCCACCGGCATTAACGAAGAAATCGTTCGCTTCATCTCTGAGGTGAAGGACGAGCCGCAGTGGATGCGGGAGCGCCGCCTGAAGGCGCTGGAACTGTTCGAACGCAAGCCGATGCCGGCGTGGGGCCCCGACCTGTCCCACGTGGATTTCGATTCGTTCAAGTACTACGTGCGCCCCACGGATCGTCAGGTCAACGACTGGGAAGATCTGCCCGAGGAAATCCGCGACACCTACGATCGCCTCGGTATTCCCGAGGCCGAAAAGTCGCGCCTGGTCTCCGGCGTCGCCGCTCAGTACGAGTCTGAGGTCGTCTACCAGCAGATCCAGGAAGATCTCGAGCGGCAGGGCGTCATCTTCACTGACACCGACACCGGCCTGCGCGAGTACCCGGAGATTTTCGAGGAGTATTTCGGTAAGTGCGTGCCCGCGGGTGACAATAAGTTCTCCGCGCTGAACACGGCCGCCTGGTCCGGTGGTTCCTTCGTCTACGTCCCCAAGGGCGTTCACGTGACGATCCCGCTGCAGGCGTACTTCCGCATCAACACCTCGGCGATGGGTCAGTTTGAGCGCACGCTCATCATCGCCGACGAGGGCTCTTACGTCCACTACGTCGAGGGCTGCACCGCCCCGATCTACGACGAGAACTCCCTCCACTCGGGCGTCATCGAGATCTTCGTGAAGAAGGACGCTCGCGTGCGCTACACGACCATTCAGAACTGGTCCACGAACGTCCTCAACCTCGTAACCCAGCGTGCAATGGTTGAGGAAGGCGGCACCATGGAATGGGTCGACGGCAACATGGGTGCCGCGATCACCATGAAGTACCCGGCCTGCTTCCTCATGGGCGAGCACGCCCGTGGCGAGACGCTGTCCATCGGTTTCGCCGGCCCCGGCCAGCAGCAGGACACCGGCGCGAAGATGGTGCACATGGCACCCCACACGTCCTCGTCGATCGTGTCGAAGTCCGTGTCTCGCGGCGGAGGCCGCACGTCCTACCGCGGCCTCGTCCAGGTCAACGCCCGTGCGCGTCACTCCAAGTCGAACGTACTGTGCGACGCCCTGCTCGTCGACAAGATCTCGCGAACCGACACCTACCCCTACGTTGACGTGCGCACCGACGACGTCGAGATGGGCCACGAGGCCACCGTCACGAAGGTGAGCGCCGACCAGCTCTTCTACCTGATGAGCCGCGGCCTCGACGAGAACGAGGCCATGGCGATGATCGTCCGCGGCTTCGTCGAGCCGATCGCCAAGGAGCTGCCGATGGAGTACGCCCTCGAGCTTAACCGCCTCATTGAACTGCAGATGGAAGGATCCGTCGGCTGATGACCACCCCCAACACTATTGTCGACACCATGAACAAGGCCCACTCGCACGGGGCCGACGCCGAGAAGGCTCACCCGTCGCGCGCGGACCGTCCCACCTCGTTCAACCTGGACGACATTGCCGTTCCGCACGGACGCGAGGAGGACTGGCGATTCACCCCGATGCGTCGCATCGAGCGCCTTTTCGAGCCCGCTAACTACGACGCGGGCGACGCGCCTGTGACGGTTGATGCTCCCACCCCCGTCGTCGTCGAGACCGTGACGCGCGACGACAAGCGCCTTGGAACTGTTCTGGCTCCCGGCGACCGTACCGCCGTCGTCGCGTGGAACGGCTTCGAGCAGGCGACCGTTGTCGAGATCCCGGCCGAGGCCGAGCTCGACGCTCCGGTTCGCATCAATGTGGCAGATGTCGAGGGTACGCGCGCGCAGCACCTCCTGATCCGCGCCGGCAAGTTCTCCAAGGCGACCGTCATCCTCTCGCACACCGGTTCCGCGCAGGCTGCGCTCAACCAGACCGTCGAGGTTGAGACGGGCGACAGCGCGAACCTGACCGTCGTGTCGCTGCAGGAATGGGACGATACCGTCCTGCACGCCTCGAACCAGCGCCTGGCGCTTGGCCGTGACTCCAAGCTCACGCACATCGTCGTCAGCTTCGGCGGCGACCTCGTGCGCGTGTGCGCCGACACCGACTTCCGCGGCCCCGGCGCTGAGCTCAACATGCTCGGAATCTACTTCGTGGACGGCGGCCAGCATCTTGAGCACCGTGTGTTCGTTGACCACTCCCAGCCGAAGTGCTTCTCGCGCGTCACCTACAAGGGTGCCCTGCAGGGCAAGGACGCGCACTCGGTGTGGATCGGCGACTGCCTCATCCGCGAGGCTGCTGACGGCACCGACACGTACGAGCTGAACCGTAACTTGGTGCTGACCGAGGGCGCCAAGGCGGACTCCGTGCCCAACCTCGAAATCGAGAACGGTGAGATCGAAGGTGCCGGACACGCGTCTGCGACCGGTCGTTTCGATGACGAGCAGCTGTTCTACCTGATGAGCCGTGGTGTTCCTGAGCACGAGGCACGCCGCCTGGTCGTGCGCGGCTTCTTCGCCGAACTGATCAACCAGATCGGCGTCCCCGAGGTGGTTGACCACCTCATGGCAACCGTCGAGGCCGAGCTGGCCAAGTCCCGTAACAACTGAGCTGTAAGGAATACATATGTCGACTCTGCGCATTAAGGATCTGCACGTCTCCGTCGAGACCGCCGAGGGCCCCAAGGAAATCCTCAAGGGCGTCAACCTCACCATCAACTCCGGCGAAATCCACGCCATCATGGGCCCCAACGGCTCCGGTAAGTCCACCATGGCCTACGCCCTGGCCGGTCACCCCGACTACGAGATCACCTCGGGTGAGGCGTGGCTCGACGACCAGCTCATCACCGAGATGAGCGTCGACGAACGCGCCAAGGCAGGCCTGTTCCTCGCGATGCAGTACCCCGTCGAGGTCGCTGGCGTGTCCGTCTCCAACTTCCTGCGTACCGCCAAGACCGCGATCGACGGCCAGGCTCCCGCCCTGCGTTCGTGGGTTAAGGACATGAAGACCTCCATGGAGAACCTGCGCATGGACTCCGACTTCGCCGAGCGTGACGTCAACGTCGGCTTCTCCGGCGGTGAGAAGAAGCGCCTGGAGATCCTGCAGATGGAGCTCCTCAAGCCCTCCTTTGCCGTCCTCGACGAGACCGACTCCGGCCTCGACGTTGACGCTCTGCGCATCGTGTCCGAGGGCGTCAACCGCGTCCACGGCGAGACCGGCTGCGGCGTCATGCTGATCACGCACTACACCCGCATCCTGCGCTACATCAAGCCCAGCCACGTTCACGTCTTCGTCGACGGCCACGTCGCCGCTCAGGGTGGTCCCGAGCTGGCCGACGAGCTCGAAGAGAACGGCTACGACAAGTACCTGGGTCTCTGATCACCGTGTCCACGGATTTCACCGCCGCCGAGCTCGAGGCGATTCGATCGGATTTTCCGATTCTGAGTCGTCTCGGGCGCGGCGGCGCGCCCATCGCGTACCTCGACGCATCTGCGACCTCGCAGAAGCCCTCGTGCGTCATCGACGCCGAGGCGGACTTCTACCGTCGTAGCAACGGCGCGGTTCACCGGGGTACGCACCTCCTCGGTGACGAGGCGACCGACGCGTTTGAGAGCGCTCGGGGGACCCTGGCCTCGTTCGTGGGCGTTGCGCCTGACGAGATCGTATGGACGAAGAATGCGACCGAGGCGATCAATCTTGTCGCTCTCTCCATGGGAAACGCGTCGCAGGGGTTGGGAGGTGCGGAGTCTGCCGCTTTGCGTGTCGGACCGGGAGACCGCATCGTCTGCACCCGCGCCGAGCACCACGCGAATATCGTCCCGTGGCAGCAGCTGTGTGAACGCACGGGCGCAGAGCTTGCGTGGCTCGATCTGACGCCCGACGGCCGTATCGACCTGGAGACACTCTCCGTCATCACGCCAAATACGCGGCTCGTCGCATTCACCCACGTATCCAACGTGACCGGTGCGATTTCCCCAGTCGCGGCCGTCAGCGCGGCTGCCCGGGCCGTCGGCGCGCTGATCCTCCTCGACACGTGCCAGTCCAGCGCGCATATGCCGCTCGACCTATTCGCGCTCGACGTGGACTTCGCTGTATTTTCCTCCCACAAGATGCTCGGGCCCACGGGTGCCGGCGCCCTGTGGGGACGTCGTGAGCTTCTGGCTGCGATGCCGCCAGTCCTGACGGGCGGATCGATGATCGAATGGGTGACCATGGAGGAATCGACCTTCATGGCTCCGCCCGAGCGCTTCGAAGCAGGGTCGCAGCCCGTCGCACAGATCGCTGCATGGGCCGAGGCGCTGCGCTACCTGTCGAGACTCGGCATGGACCGAGTGGAAGCCCACGAGCATGCGCTCACCTCCATGATGCTCGACGGCATTTCGTCGATCGACGGTATTCAGGTCCTCGGCCCGGACTCGGATGTCGATCGCATCGGTGTTGTTGCCTTCGCCGTTGACGGTGTGCATCCGCACGACGTCGGCCAGTTCATGGACTCCGTGGACGTGGCCGTGCGCGTCGGACACCACTGTGCGATCCCGCTCCACACATTCTTCCAGGTGCGCTCTTCTACGCGTGCGTCGGTTGCACCGACTACCACCGCCCAGGAAATCGAACGTCTCGTCGACGGCCTATCGAAGGTACGCAGTTTCTTCGGCCGATAGAATCGTCACCAGTACCGGAATCATTTGGAAAGGATGCCATGGGAAGTCTTGAGCAGTTGTACCAGCAGGTGATCCTTGATCACGCCCGTGAGAAGCACGGCGCCGGGGATCCAAGCGGTATGGATGCTTCGTCGCACCAGGTGAACCCCACGTGCGGCGACGAGGTCACGCTGGGCGTCACTTTGGACGGGCAGCGGCTCGCGTCCCTGCAGTGGGACGGCGACGGATGCTCGATCTCGCGCGCGTCACTGTCCATGATGACCGACCTGACCGAGGGCAAGTCCGCCGAGGAAATCGGCCGCCTGTACCGGGACATGGAGGTCATGATGCATTCGCGTAACCTTGGCGTCGACGATGAGATCCTCGACGACCTGGGTGACGCGGCCGCTCTCGAATCTACGTCGCAGTTCGCGAATCGCGTGAAGTGCGCGCTCCTGGGCTGGTACGCGCTGCGCGACGCGATGGCCAAGTCCGGCTTCGATATTTCCAACGCGGGCGAGCCCGCTGAGCAGTAAAGGAACACCCATGAGTAACCCGATGGCTCAGTCTGAGCCCGTCGAGCAGCGCTTCGGAGCGCCTGCGCCCGAAGCGCCGGCCTCCGAGGTGCCCACCCGTCAGATTGACGGCACCGATGTCATCGAGCAGGGCACGCTCGCGGCCGAGAACGTCTTGGAAGCCCTCAAGGACGTCATCGACCCCGAGCTCGGCATCAACATCGTCGATCTCGGTCTGGTCTACGGTGTCGTTATTGGTTCCGAGAACCAGGTGCGCCTCGATATGACCCTGACGTCGGCAGCCTGCCCGCTGACCGATGTTATCGAGCGCCAGGCGCAGACCATTCTGTCTGGCGTGACCGATGAGGTCCAGATCAACTGGGTCTGGATGCCGCCGTGGGGTCCGGATCGCATCACCCCCGATGGCCGCGAGCAGCTGCGTGCCATTGGATTTAACGTCTGATCGGCGCACGACACAAATCCCCCGGAAGCGTGAGCTTCCGGGGGATTTGTGTCGTCACAGGCGATGGCCTCGTCGATGGTCGTTTGAGCCGCGGTCAGTGTGGGAACACGAAGGATCGCACCCGTAGACGGGTGTTACGCGCGGCCGAGCGTCTCGCGGACAAGCTGGGCGACCTTGCGACGCAGGATCTTTCCCATCTGGTTGCGCGGAAGCTCAGCGATGATGACGAGCTGGCGGGGGAGTGCGTAGTGCGCAATCGTCTTCTCAGCCCAGGTGCGCACCTCCTCGAGAGTGAGCGGCGCGCTGCCGTCCTCCATGATGATGGCAGCGACAACCTCTTCGGTCGCCTCCGAAACCGGCACCCCCACGACGGCAACATCGTTGACCGACGGGTGAGTGCGAATCGCGGCCTCCACCTGTGATGGGTAGACGTTGAAACCGCCAGACAAAATGAGTTCTTTTTTGCGGTCCGCCATCGAAATGAACCCGTCACTGTTCACGCCGATGTCGCCGGTCTTGAACCAGCCCTCGGACGTGAACACGCGCGCGGTCTCTTCGGGCGCGTCCAGGTACCCTCCAAAGACCTGAGGACCACGAACGATAATCTCTCCAGGCTGGCCGTCCTCAACGTCGAGCGTATCGTCGTCGAGAGAGACGAGACGCAGCTGCGTGGAAGGGAATGGAACGCCGAGAACACCATGACGGCGC
This sequence comes from Actinomyces sp. HMSC035G02, assembly GCA_001838165.1. GTDB lineage: Bacteria > Actinomycetota > Actinomycetes > Actinomycetales > Actinomycetaceae > Pauljensenia. The sequence continues at coordinate 17,274 of KV835892.1, forward strand.
TTGTCTGACAGAGGCGCACCGGTCAAAACCGGAGCGGTCTCGGATAGGCCGTAGCCTTCGACGATGATGCCACCGGTGACTTCCTCCCATTCACCCGCGAGCGTCGTCGACAGCGGCATGGCGCCGGCGACCGAGTAACGAATAGACGAAAGGTCTGTCTTCGTCTGTGTGGCGAGTCGGAGAATCCTCTCGAACATCGGAGGGACACCGACGAAGAAGGTGATCGGGCGTCGTTTGTGCGCGTCGAGAGCCATCTGCGCGTCGAATTTCGGCAGCAGGACCTGGGTGGCCGCCTTGCGCACGGACGCACACAGGAAGAACGTCAGACCGAAGGCGTGGAAGTAGGGCAGGAGCGAGAAGAACGTTTCCGCGCCCTCGTGCAGCTTCCAGACCCAAAACATGCACTGGTTGACGTTGACCCCGATGTTGCGGTGGGTGAGGGGAGCGGACTTGGGGACGCCGTTCGTTCCGGACGTATGGAGGATCACCGCGAGATCGTCGGGGGAGGGCAGCGGGAACGACGGGTCAATGGGCGTCGACGAGGCCGTGGCGCGGTCCCACGACCGCGTGCCCGAAGGCACCGTGCCGCGTAGCTGATTGCGGGTCTCGCGGGCCCGAGCAACCGGAAGCCTCAGGAGCAGTCGCTGCGAGGTAGGCATTCCGTGCGAAATATCCACCGTGAACACGGTGTCGAGACCGTCAAGCGGATAGGCGTCCACGCACTTTTCCCACACGATCGCGACCTTGCCGCCGTGGCGGCCCAGCTGGCCCGCGATCTCCGACGCCGGAGCGAGTGGGTTGTGCTGCGCGGCGATCGCCCCAATACGCATGCACGCGTAGAAGGCAACGAACGCCTGCGGGCAGTTCGGCAAAGCGATGGCCACCGTATCACCCGGCCCGACCCCGACCTCGTGCAGAACCCGAGCAGCCCGTTGGACCTGATCGCGCACCTGTGCGTACGTGGTCGTTGCGCCGAAGTAGTCGAGCGCGATGCGATCGGGATACAAGCGCGCCGCATCGTCCAACAGGGCGTACAGCGATTCATCTGGCACGGGTACCTCATAGGGGACCGCGTCGTACATGTCGTGGGCTTGCTCGACGATGCTGCGTGTCATGACTTCCTCCTGCGAATCGGCGCACTCAATTGTACCGATCCGCAGGTCTGCTCACACCCGAGGAACACTCCAGGTGTCGCACGTCGAGATATCGCCAGAATCGAGTCCGCGCTGCAGCCACGTCGCACGCTGGTCTGCGCTGCCATGCGTCCAGGTTTCCGGGTTCGAGGACCCCTGGTACTTCTCCTGGAGACGGTCATCCCCGATCGCTTGAGCGGTCTGAAGTGCACCCATGACCTGGTCGGCCGTCGGGGTCTTCAGGAACGGGGTGCCGGTCGACGGATCGGGGGTAGTTGATGCCCAGTGCATCCACACGCCCGCGTAGCAGTCGGCCTGGAGCTCGCTGCGCACGCCGGCGCCCTGTTCGCCGGTCTCGCGGGTGTCGTGCGCACGAAAGACACCCTGGATGTTCTGGATGTGGTGTCCCCACTCGTGGGCCACGACGTACTCCTGTGCGAGCACGGAATCGGAAGCACCGTACTTGGAGACCATGTCGTCAAAGAACCCGAGGTCGAGGTACACCGTCGAATCTCCCGGGCAGTAGAACGGGCCCACCGCGCTCGTCGCGTTACCGCACGCGGTGGAGACGGAGTTCGTGAAGATCTGGAAATCGGGCAGCTGATATGCGACGCCTGCGTCCTGGGCGGACAGCTGGGTCTTCCACACCGCGTCGAGGGACTGCGCAGTGGCAACCATACGGCACTCAACGCGAGTGTTGGCGTCCTGGCCTGTCTGGCAGGTGGACGTATCGACCGCTGACGACGAGGTCGATGACGTGTCGGGGGATGTCGACAGTAGGCTCGTCAGATCAATGCCGGTGAAATAGGAGAACCCGAGGATCAAGAGAACACCGAGCAGCGAGCCACCACCCGCACCTGCGATCTTTCGCCCTGCGCCGGACGTGCCAACGCGCGAGGGATCCAAACGGATGTTGTCATTGAAACTCATGGTTACTCCACAACTTCAGCGGCGGCGCCCGGCCTCGTAACGGCCAAGCATGTCGGAACGGAACTCGTCAAAGCATCCGTCGATGATCGATGCGCGGATTCCATCGACGAGACGCAGTGTAAACCACTCGTTGTGAATGGTCGCGAGCGTCGCCGACAGGATCTCCTTCGCCTTGAACAGATGATGAATGTACGCGCGGGTGTAGTGGGTGCAGGTGTAGCAGCCGCAGCCCTCGACGAGCGGGGTGAAATCCCTCTTGAAGCGTGCGTTTGTTATGTTGAAACGCCCGTCGGGCGTATAGATCGCGGCGTTACGGGCAACACGGGAGGGGTTGACGCAGTCGAAGGTGTCGGCGCCTGCGGCCACGCCCGCAAAGAGGTCCTCAGGCTCAGAAATGCCCAAGAGGTGACGCGGGCGGTCCTCGCCCAGTTCCTCACACACCCACGAGACGATTGTCCCCAGGTTTTCTTTCTCAAGGGCACCACCGACGCCAAATCCGTCGAAGCGCTGGCCATCAACCTCCATGTTCGCCATCGTGCGCGCGGCCGATCGACGCAGGTCCTCCCACTGTGCGCCCTGGATGACACCCCACAGCTGCTGATACGGCTTGTGAGAGCGCTCCTCGGTGAGGCGCTTATGCTCGGCAAGGCATCGCGCCGCCCACGCGTGGGTGCGCTCGAGAGATTCCTCCTGGTAGGAACGCGGGTGCAACAGGCTGGTGAGCTCATCGAAGGCAAACATGATGTCGGAGCCGAGCTGATGCTGGATCCCCATCGACACCTCGGGGTTGAAGCGATGCTTCGTGCCGTCGATGTGGCTCGAGAAGATGACACCATCGTCGTCGACGACCGCGTTCGAGGCCTTGATGGCCTGCATCTGCACGGCGGGGTCGGTTGGGTCAGCCTTCCCGGAGAACTCCTGGGACAGGACCTTCTTGAAGCCGGCACCGAGAGACAGGACCTGGAAGCCACCCGAATCGGTGTAGGTGGGGCCAGACCAGTTCATGAACTGACCGAAACCGCCGGCCTCGTCGACGATGTCGGACCCCGGCTGCAGGTACAGGTGGTAGGCGTTCGCGAGGACGGCCTGCGCTCCCAGCGAGCGCACCATCTCGGGCGTGAGGGCCTTGACGTTGGCTTTCGTGCCGACGGGAATGAACGCGGGGGTCGCGATCGTCCCGTGCGCGGTGTGGATGAGTCCGGTTCGCCCGAGGCCTCCGTGGGACTCCATTCGGTGCCCGATCGTGAAGCCTCTATCGGGATGGTGTGCTCCCTTCGAGGCCGGGGGCTCGAAAGGCGTGAGCTGCTCGGGATCGGGAGCGGACAGCCAGTTCTCATTCATCGGTCGAAGACCTCGTCCTTCTTCAGTCCCTCCGTGCGCCGAATGGCGGCGATGACTGGGTAGGTAACAGGCAGGAGAATAACCTCAAGGAGCACCTTGTAGAAGTAGCCGGTGACGGTGTAGTTGATGAAGTTGCCCAGCGTCATCTCGCCGTAGAACAGGATCGTGCAGAAGAGGATGGTATCCGCGGCCTCGCCGACGACCGTCGAGCCGATGAGTCGGGCCCACAGGTGCTTCGTTCCCCAGCGACGACGGATCCACACAAGCACGTAGGAGTTAAGGAGCTGGCCAGCCAGGTAACCGGCGAGAGAAGCCACAACCGCGCGCCACACGACACCGAGAACCGCAGCGAACGCCTCCTGGTTTTCGTAATCCGGCGCGGGGGGCAGGTACTGGACGATAAAGAAGGTCAGGGACGCGAGGAACGAGGCGACAAAACCCATGATGATGACGCGCCTGGCGCGCGCAAATCCGTACACTTCCGAGAGCACATCACCGATGATGTACGTCAGAGGGAAGAGAATCGCACCCCCGTCGAAAATCAAATAGTGGCTGGATGAGCCCACCATGAACGCCTTCGTCGCGGCGATATTGGATATAAGAAGCAACGCGACGAATGCGACCGAAATGATATCGAGGGCGCGCGCGGGGCGCGCCGATCCAGACGGGACCGGGCTATCTGACATGGGCACAAATCCTTACAAAAGTGTGTGCGGGATGGTTATATGCACCACCCATTGTGCCCGCTACTTGCGTGATTATGCGCAACAGAGCCGCCTTGCAGGCGGGTTGATTCGCCCACACGCACCCCTCCCTCTACTCTTGGAGCGTGATTAACGTCCAGGATTTCTCGTTGCGTATCGGCCCCCGCGAGCTCGTCAACCACGCGAGCTTCCGTATCGACAAAGGTATGTGTATCGGCCTCGTCGGCCGCAACGGCGCGGGTAAGACGACGACGATGAGGTTGCTCGCGGGCGAAGGCGACCGCGGAGGGGCCGCCGAATACACCGGCACAATCTTGTCGAATGGTACGGTCGGTTACCTGGCGCAGGACACGCACGTGGGCGATCCGTCGATGAAGGCCCGCGACCGCATCATCTCCGTGCGCGGCATCGACTCGATCATCGCGCGCATCCGCAAGGCCGAACACGAGATGTCCACGACCGAGGGCGCTCGTCAGCAGCGTGCGATGGAACGTTACGTGAAGCTCGATCAGCAGTTCACGAACTCCGGCGGCTGGGCAGCCAACGCCGAGGCGGCCCAGATCGCGCACTCGCTGGGGCTTGAAGACCGGGTGCTCGATCAGACCCTTGATACCCTCTCCGGCGGTCAGCGACGCAGGGTCGAGCTAGCCCGCGTGTTGTTCTCCAACGCGGATGTGCTGCTTCTGGACGAACCGACGAACCACCTGGACCACGATTCGATCGTCTGGCTCCGCGACTGGATCAAGACCTTCCCCGGCGGCGTCATGATCATTTCGCACGACGTGAAGCTGCTGGGCGACACCGTCAACCAGGTCTTCTACCTCGATGCGAACCGCGCGCAGATCGACATCTATCACCTCGGCTGGTCGGCCTACCTCAAGCAGCGCGAGGAGGACGAGCGCCGTCGCCGTAAGGAACGTGCGAACGCGTTGAAGAAGGCCGAACACCTCAAGGCTCAGGGCGAGAAGATGCGCGCGAAGGCCACGAAGGCCGTCGCCGCACAGCAGATGCTGCGCCGAGCCGAAGAGCTTTTCGCCCAAGCGGGTTCAGAGATCGTCCAGGACAAGGTCGCGCGCCTGCGCTTCCCCGAACCGGCGCCGTCGGGCCGCGTCCCGCTCACCGCGGAAGGGCTGTCGAAGTCCTACGGCTCCCTCGAGGTGTTCACAGGAGTAGACCTTGCGATTGACCGCGGCTCGAAAGTCGTCGTCCTCGGCCTCAACGGCGCCGGCAAGACGACACTTCTGCGGCTCCTGTCCGGCATCGAGGAGCCGGACTCCGGTCGCGTCGTGCCCGGGCACGGCCTCAAGCTCGGTTACTACGCCCAGGAGCATGAGACGCTCGACGAGACCCGCACGATCCGCGAAAACATGGCCGAGGCCGCTCCCACCCTCGACGACACGCACGTGCGCAATATTCTCGGCCAGTTCCTCTTCCAAGGTGACGACGTTGAAAAGCCCGTGTCCGTGCTCTCCGGCGGTGAGAAGACCCGACTCGCTTTAGCAACACTCGTCGTCTCGGGCGCAAACGTCCTGCTTCTCGACGAGCCGACCAACAACCTCGACCCCGCCTCACGCGAAGAAATCCTCGCGGCCCTGCGTGACTACGAGGGTGCCGTCATCCTCGTGACGCACGATCCCGGTGCCGTCACGGCGCTCAACCCCGAGCGCGTCCTGCTTCTGCCTGACGCCGATGAGGACCTGTGGGACGACAGCTACCTGGATCTCGTTACCCTCACCTGACGGCGTCGCCTCGGCCGCTTCACGGCAGGTACGACAAAGGCCGGGACTGGAACACGCCAGCCCCGGCCTCGTCGTAAGGACCTCACAGAACCTTGGAGAAGAACTCCTTGGTTCGCTCGGACTTCGGGTTATCGATGACCTCGGAGGGAGCTCCGGCCTCGACGATGACGCCGCCATCCATAAAGACGACCTGATCGGCGACCTCGCGAGCAAACCCAATCTCGTGGGTGACAACCGCCATCGTCATGCCCGATGCGGCCAGGTCCTGCATAACCTGCAGCACCTCACCGACAAGCTCGGGATCGAGCGCTGAGGTCGGCTCATCAAAGAGCATGATCTCGGGATCCATGGCGAGCGCACGGGCGATGGCCACGCGCTGCTGCTGGCCGCCGGACAGCTCGGCAGGGTAGTGGTCCGCGCGATCAGCCAGTCCCACTCGGTCAAGGAGCTCGAGAGCCTGCGCGCGCGCCTCGCTCTTCGCCCGCTTAAGCACCTGAACGGGTGCCTCCATGACGTTCTCTAGCGCGGTCTTGTGGGGGAAGAGATTGAAGCGCTGGAACACCATGCCGATACGAGAACGCTGAGCAGCGATCTCCTTATCGTGACGCTCGTGCATCACGCCATTCTCATCCTCGCGGTAGCCGAGCAGCTCACCGTCAACGTACACGCGGCCGGCGCTGATGTCCTCGAGCATGTTCAGGCAGCGCAGGAGCGTCGACTTGCCAGAGCCCGAGGGGCCGAGGATGACGCAGACCTCGCCGGAAGCGATATCAAGGTCGATGCCCCGCAGGACGTGCAGGTCGCCAAAGAACTTGTGGACCCCGCGAACGGAGACCATGGGCGTCGTGGTGGTCATGGTGTCACATCCAAAAACTTGAGCTTGGTGGCCTTGGCCTCGTCATCGTTATCGGAGCTCGACGACGCCGTGGGGGAGTGGGTACCGGCGTTGTCGCGGCGCTCGAAGCCCTTGCCGTAGTACTTCTCGATGAAGGACTGAATCCACATCAGGAGACTCGTGATGACGAGGTACCAGATCGCAGCCGCGATCAGGAGCGGCACGGGCGCGAATGTCGCCTGGCCACGCTGACGCGCAATGAATGTGAGTTCGAGGGTGAAGGGAATCGCCGAGACCAGGGAGGTCGTCTTGAGCATCGAAATGGTCTCGTTGCCGATCGGCGGCACGATCACACGCATCGCCTGAGGAAGGATGATGCGGCGGAAGATCGTTCCACGTGGCATTCCCAGCGCGGTGGCGGCCTCCCACTGGCCCTTCGAGACGCTCAGCAGGCCCGCACGCATGATTTCCGCGAGGTACGCGCCCTCGTTCAGGCCCAAGCCAATGAACGCCATCCAGAATGGGGTGAAGTAGGTGGCCGTATCGAACGTCAGCTCCCAGCCGCACAGCGAGCCGAGGAACGGCACGCCGATGGAGAGCTTCGGGTACAGGGTGGGGAGCAGCGACCAGAAAATCAGCTGCGTGTAGATAGGGGTTCCGCGGAAGAACCAGATGTAGGCCATCGCCACCCAGCGCAGGACCGGATTCACCGACTGACGCATGATCGCCATCGTGATGGCAAGAACGGTGCCCACCACCATTGCGAGGATCGTCAGGATGATCGTGAAGAGCACACCCTGCAAGATCGAACGCGAGAACAGCCACTGGAACACGACCTGCCACTGGAAGTTTGCATTCGTCACCAGCGCGTGGGCAGCCATTGCCGCAAGGATCGACACGACAATTGCGCTCGCCCACCTCCCCGGGCGGGGAACCGGTTTCGCGTCGATCAGCTTAACGCCGTCTTTGATGGTTGCCATGAGATCCTCAGTCGTTAGTCGCCGGGTTCAGCTCGGCGGTGGTCAGCGCGGCGTCTTGAGCGCCGTACGTCGCCAGAATGTCCTTCAGGTAGCCGTTGTCCATCAGGTACTGCATAGCCTTCTGGACAGCCTGCGTCAGCTGCTCGTCGTTCTTGTTGATGGCCACGCCCTGGGGGGCGGACTCGATGACGTCGCCGACCTGCTCGATCTTGCCATCCGACTGGGTGGCGGTGTAGCCGATCACCGTCGAATCAGCGAAGGTGGCGTCGTACTGGCCGCCGATCACCTTCGTGGTGATGTCAGTCTGCAGGTCGTGCGGCATGATCGTGATCTTGTCCTTGCCGTCGGCGACACACTGCTCCGACAGCTCGTTCGCGTAGTCTTCCTGCGCGGTGCCGGTCTGCACGCCGATCGTCTTACCGCAGGGGTCGGTCGGATCGAAGTTCTTCGGGTTGCCCGCTGCAACGCCGTACGCGGAGCCCACCTGAACGTAGGAGATCAGGTTTGCCTGCTTCTCGCGCTCGGAGGTGATCGTGAAGGACGAGATACCCACGTCGAACTTCGTGCCCAGTGCGGGAATGATCGTGGGGAACTCGGCGTGGTTGGTCGTGCCATCGTTGAGGCCCATGACCTTGGCGAGCGCCTTGTTGATATCGACGTCATACCCCTGAGCGGTCTGCGAATCGTCGCCGAGGAACTCCGCGGGTGCGTAGTCGGCGGAGGCACCGTTACGCAGCGTGCCACGCTGCTTGACCTCGTCGGGAACCAAGGCGGCGATGTCGTCGACGGTCGGGATCTTCGACACGTCGTACGAGGGCGTGGTTGCTGCGGCCGTGGAGGTGTCCGTTCCGCTGGTCGACGAGCTGGTTGACGAGTTGGTCGACGTCGGGTCCGCGCAGGCGGCGAGGGGGAGAGCAGCTGCGGCTGCGAGGGCGATGAGGGCGTGTGCCTTCGAGATTGTCATGATGTGCCTTCCGATGGGAGTGGGCGTCAGCCCGTGAATGCAACTATTATGCACCCATATGCATGTTCATGCATATTATGCGTAGTGTGTCACGAATTAGTCAACGCTTGGATTGAGAGCGGCGGTCGTCAGTGCGGCATTCTCGGCGCCATAGGAGGCCAAAATATCGTTCAGGTAGCCGTTGTCCATGAGGTACTGCATGGCCTTTTGGACCGCCTCGGCAAGCTGTGCGTCATCCTTTGCGACTGCCACGCCCTGCGGGGCCGACTCGAAGGTGTCGCCAAGCTGCTCAATCTTGCCGGCGGACTGTGCACTCGTATAGCCAATGACCGTCGAGTCTGCGAGAGTTGCGTCGTACTGTCCACCGATCAGCTTGGTGGCAATATCTGTCTGCAGCTCGTGAGGCATGACCGTGATCTTGCTCTTGCCGGCTGCGACACATTCGTCGGAGAGCGTGGCCGCGTATTCTTCCTGAGCCGTACCGGTCTGAACCGCAATGGTCGCACCACACGGATCGGACGGGTTGAAATTCTTCGGATTGCCAGCGGCGACGCCCCATGCGGATCCGACGTTCAGGTAGGACACCATGTTGACCTGCTGCTCACGTTCGGAGGTGATGGTGAACGAGGAGATGCCTACGTCGAACTTCGTGCCCAGTGCGGGAATGATCGTGGGGAATTCGGAGTGCTTTGTTTCTCCGGCATTCAGCCCCATGACCTTGGCGAGCGCCTTGTTGATGTCAATGTCGTAGCCGATGGGGGTCTGCCCATCGGTGTCCATGTATTCTGCGGGCGCATATCCGGTAGAGGCTCCGTTGCGCAGGGTGCCCCGCTTCTTGATCTCGTCGGGAACAAGTGCTGCAATCTCATCGACGGTTGGGATCGATGAGACGTCGTAGTGCGAGGTCGTCGACGTGGATGCCCCCGTCGTCGCATCTGCGGTGCTCATGCTCGTCGTCGGGTCTGCGCATGCGGCCATGGCAGCCGTGGTGCCGGCCAGGGTGAGCATGGCGAGAATCTTCTTGGTATGCATGATTATGTTCCTCGGTATCCGTAATTCGAGCGGTATTGCGTAATGAATATGCAACCACGTGCATACTATGCATGTCGAATGGGTCTCGGATCGTGGATACACAAGTGGGCAAGCACATAGTGCTTGCCCACTTGAAAAAGCTCAGTTGCCGCGAAGTGCGCGGCGCGACGGCTTGGCGCGCAGGGGGTCAATGCCCTTCGGAATGGGGGGCTCGCCGGAGCGGAGAGCGTTGATGCGCGCCGAGACCTGGGGAACTTCCTCGGGGGTCAGCACGTTCTTCAACTTGCGCAGCTCGCGCTGCAGATCCTTCAGGGCAATCTGCCCGTCATCGTGACCCACCTGGATCTGGTGAACAGGAACGTTGCGCATGACCTTGGTGACGCGCTTGGTCTCGGCCTGAAGGAGGGGGCGGACGCGGGACGCCGGGCCCTCGGAAATCAGAACAACGCCAGCGCGGCCAACGATGCGCCAGACGAGGTCCTGCTCGCGGGTGAATGCCACGGGCTGTTCGGGAATCACCCAGCCGCGCTGAATCTGGGACAGCGCGACCTTCACTGCGCCAGCCGTATCCTCAACCTGCGCGTACAGTGCGCGGCGTGTGAGAATGCTCAGCAGCAGAAGGGCTGCGGTGAACGAGCCCATGATGCCGACGATAAGCCAGCCAATAAACGACATGTTGGTCAGCCAGGCGACCAGCATGAAGGCGGCGATCACCGCAGCGGCTGTTCCGAGGAGCATCCACGGAAGTGCCGGGTAGGTGCGTTTGGTCAGTCGGTACGCGTCGAGGACGTTGTGGTAGAAGCGCCTCTTGCCGGGGGGATTCGATTCACTCATAGCCTTATTATTGTACGTGCAATTGATGGTCAAAAGTCCACCCGTCCGATCAGGCACTTTGTAAAATGAGTTGCATCACATTGCGTGGCTTTGGACAATGTCGGTATGAACATTGGCGGTTACGACGTTGGCCAAGTCTTCCATATCGGGGCAACGGGCCCCGTGTGGCGTACACGCACGGATGCGGGTGACGCTCTGCTGTCGCTGCGCGCTGCCGGAGATGGGGAGCGGTGCCTCGAGCGATGGAAGACGTGGGCCTCGATCACGTCGCGACATGTAGTTGCTTTGCGCGATGTTGTGCGATCAGATGACGGCCGCTGGGCAATTGTCTACGACTATGTGGCGGGTCGTCCCCTCGATGCGGAAATTGACTCGCCCGACCTGCGTCCCATTGCGACACGCCGACAGATCATCGAAGGAATTGCCGCCGGAGTCAGTGCTCTGCACAGCGCTGGAATCGTTCACGGGGATCTCACTCCCTCCAACATCATCGTGACGCCATCCGGGCGTGCGGTCATCATCGATCTCGTCGACGAGTTGGGAGAGCGCGATGGAACTCCGGGCTGGAGTCAAGGGCTCACCGGTGAGCAGGCTGACCGCGTGTGCCTACGTCAGCTCGCGCACATTCTGCACATGGACGAGGTGCTGGCTGAGCTTGGCTTTGCCGATCGCGACGATTGTCTTGGCGAGGCGACGCCCGTTGTTGACGATCCGATCGAGCATCCGATTTCGCGCGAGCCAGTGGATCCCGAGCGTGTCATTGCCGACCTGCGCGCGGCTGCACTGCGCGAAGACACCCGCAGAGATGGTCAGTCCGAGCGCACAACCGTGTCGGCTTTGCCTGAGAACTATGGCCGAAATCGGTCCCGTCAGCACGGTCGCCGCCGTGCGTTGGGCGTACTCGCTGTCGGTCTGACGGCGATCATCGCGGGTGTATCCATCATGGGCTACGGTTTGCTGCATGCAGGTTCGAGCGATGGTCAAGGGGAGGCACCTGTCCACAGCGATCCCTCGCAGTCGCACGAGCAGTCGGCCGGTAGCGCATGCAATGTTTCCGCTCTGTCGGAGACCATTAACCGCGCGATTCGCACCCGCGACGAAGCCGTAGTGGCCGGTGATCCCGCGTCTCTGGAGAGTGTTCTCGGCGGTGAGCTGCTCGAACAAGACAAGGAACGCATCGCATCGATGCGAAGCGACGGAGTGCGCGTTGCGCAGTTGTCCTCCCAGATCGATAACGTGTCCGTGTTGGCGTGTGAGCCAGGAGCTATCGATGTCGGCGCAACGCTGACGGTTCTCGCCTCGGAAACATGCCGAGCGGGAACTTGCGAGGCGAGCGCGGAGCCGCAAGCGACCGACCTTCGCGTTCGCGTTGATCCCGTGTCGGGAAAGATCGTGAAGGCAGAGCCTGTCGAACAACAAAGTGGTGCCGCGGCGCAATAACGCCTGACACTTGTGTGGCTGACCAAGTAATGCTGATGGGGTGGACCTCATGCGAGGCCCACCCCATCAGCGTTCGGTGAGGATCAGAGTCCGAGGTCGGCCTCGAACGCGCCTTCCTCCAGGCGCTTCTTCACATCCATGAGGAAGCGCGATGCATCAGCACCGTCAACCAGACGGTGGTCGTAGGACAGCGACAGGTAGACCATCGAGCGAATCGCGATGACATCGGCGCCGTCGGCACCCTTCATCACGACGGGACGCTTCACGATCGTGCCGACACCCATGATCGCGGTCTCCGGCATGTTGAGGACCGGCGTGTCGAAGAGCGCGCCGCCCGAACCAGTGTTGGTGATCGTGAACGTCGAACCAGACAGCTCGTCGGGGCCGATCTTCGAGTCGCGAGTACGAGCAGCCAGATCATTGATCGACGCTGCGATGCCGGCGATGTCCTTGTCTCCAGCGTTCTTGATCACCGGGACCAGCAGACCGCGCGGCGTGTCAACGGCGATGCCCACGTGCTCGTAGTCGAAGTACGTGACCTCCTTGTCGTTGATGGTCGCGTTGATCTTCGGGTGGTAGGCGAGCGCCTCGGTTGCGGCCTTCACGAAGAAGGGTAGGAACGTCAGCTTGGTGCCGTGCTTGGCGAGGAACGCATCCTTCGAACGCGCACGCACAGCGGCAACCTTCGTCACGTCGACCTCGATGACCGTGGTCAGCTGAGCAGCGGTCTGCAGCGACTCGACCATACGGCGGGCGATCGTCTGACGCAGGCGCGACATCTTTTCGGTCGTGCCACGCAGCGGCGAAGGCTCGCGGACAGCGGTGGCCGGTGCGGCGGGAGCCGCAGGTGCTGCAGAAGCTGCGGGGGCCGCAACTGCGGCGCGAGCGGCAGCGGCGGCAGCCTCGATGTCCTCACGGCGAACGCGGCCGCCAACACCGGTGCCCGACACGGAAGCCAGATCGACGCCAAGTTCACGGGCGAGCTTGCGAACGATCGGGGTGACGTATGCGGAGCCGGTCACGGCGACGGGGGTTTCAACGACAGGAGCGGCGGAAGCCGTCTGTGCCAGCGTCGAGGCGTTCGGGAAGGGATCAACCGGAGCGGCCGGTGCGGCGGGAGCAGCAGGCGCCACCGGTGCGGCGGGAGCAGCAGGCGCCACGGGTGCAGCCGGAGCGGCGGCCTCGGCCACGGGAGCAGCAGAGGGAGCGGACGAGGAAATAATCGCGACGACGGTACCGACCTCGACGGTCTCATCCTCGGGCACGCGGATCTCTGCGAGGAAACCGGCGACGGGGGAGGGAACCTCGGAATCAACCTTGTCCGTGGAGACCTCGAGCAGCGGCTCGTCGGCGTCAACGGCGTCGCCCACGGACTTCAGCCACGTGGTGACGGTGCCCTCGGTGACGGACTCGCCCAGAGCGGGCATACGCACCTCGGTGCCCTGCGCGGGAGTGGCGGCAGGAGCAGGCGCGGCGGCCGGTGCAGCCGGAGCCGCCGCGGGGGCAGCAGCCTCAACGGGGGCGGCCGCAGGAACAGCCGAGGCCTCGGAAGCATCGCCGATGCGAGCGATCTCGGTGCCGACCTCGACGGTCTCATCCTCGGGGACCAGGATTTCCAGCAGGACGCCGGCCACGGGGGAGGGGACCTCGGAATCAACCTTGTCCGTGGACACCTCAACGATGGGCTCGTCGAGCTCGACGGTGTCGCCGACCTGCTTGAGCCACGTGGTGACGGTGCCCTCGGTGACGGACTCGCCCAGAGCGGGCATGGTCACTGAAGTTGCCATGTGTGTTCTCCTATTAAAAAATTTTCGGTCAGTTGTGGACGTGGAGCGGCTTACCTGCCAGCGCCATAGCCGCTTCACCGAGCGACTCGTTCTGGCTGGGGTGTGCGTGGATCAGGGAAGCGACATCCGAGGGGTACGCCTCCCAGTTCACCATGAGCTCGCCCTCACCAATCTGCTCGCCGATGCGCGCGCCGATGCCGTGGAAGCCCACGATCGGACCGCCCTCAACCGAGACCAGCTTGATGATGCCCGATGTGGCCAGGATAGACGACTTTCCGTTGCCGGCGAGGTTGTACTCGACGGTGCGCACCTGGTCTCCAAACTTTTCGCGTGCCTGCTTCTCGGTCATGCCGACGGAGGCAATCTCCGGCTCGCAGAACGTCACACGCGGGATGTTGATATCAGCCTGCATGGTCGGGTTCAGGCCGGCGATCTCTTCGGCGACGAAGATGCCCTGCATGAAGCCGCGGTGTGCCAGCTGAAGGCCGGGAACGATGTCGCCGACCGCGTAGATGTTTCCAACGCCGGTGTGCAGGCGGTCGTTGGTGATGACGAAGCCGCGATCCAGCGTGATACCAGCCTGCTCGTAGCCCAGTCCCTCGGTCACGGGGCCACGGCCGACAGCGACCAGAAGGACGTCGGCGTCGAACGCCTTGCCGTCCTCGGTCGTGACGTGCACACCCTGCTCGTTCTGCGTGGCCGAGGCGAAGCGGGTGTTCGTGTGGAACTTGATGCCGCGCTTACGGTAGGCGCGCTCGAGCTGCTTGGAGATGGCCTCGTCTTCGTTGTTGGCGAGGTGGGGCAGGGCCTCGATAATCGTGACCTCGGCACCGAAGCTGCGCCACACGGAGGCAAACTCCAGACCGATGACGCCGCCGCCGAGAATCACGGCGGAGGAAGGAACCCAATCCATCTGAAGGGCCTGGTCGGAGGAGATCACGCGGCCGCCGATCTCGAGGCCGGGGATCGAACGCGAGTAGGATCCGGTCGCCAGAACGATGTTGCGGCCGGTAATGCGCTGGCCGTTCACCTCGATGGTGTTCGCGTCGGCGAGGCGGCCCCAGCCGGAGATCACCTCGACGTTGCGAGACTTGAGCAGGCCCTGCAGGCCCTTGTACAGGCCGGAAATGACGGAGTCGCGGTACTTACCCACCTGAGCCATGTCAATGCCGTTGAAGGTGGAGGAGACGCCGAACTTGGACGACTCGCGCACGGCCTCGGCCGTTTCTGCAGCGTGCAGGTACGCCTTGGTGGGGATGCAGCCGCGGTGCAGACAGGTGCCGCCCACCTTGTCGCCGTCGATGAGGGCGACCTTCATGCCCAGCTGCGCAGCGCGTAGGGCGGTCGCGTAGCCGCCGGAACCCGCACCCAGAATGACGATGTCGTAGGTCGATTCGCTCAAGGTTTAAAACTCCTCGCTGATGAGCCGAAGCTCAGATGATTGTTTTCATGGCGGGCCTCACGGTCCTTATAGGCCTATTGTCCCACGTTTGTGCAACGCTGTCCTGAAGCTCGGTGTTCCATCCTGGTGCATCAGGCCACACGGTATGGTTGCGAGCGGCGCTCATCCCTCATGCGATGCATCTCGACAGTGCTGTCGGTAGGATCGGACATGTGCACGGACATGACATGACGAACGAGGCCGTCGGTGCGCGCGATCAGCGCCCGCCATCGCTTGGGCTCGGCCGCATCATCATCGCTTTGTTTTGGCTCCTCGGAGCCTGGATTCTCGTGACGGCTATCCTGGATCTTTTTCACGCGCAGGGGCAGCCCTGGGGTCCTCGCATCGTCGCGCTGCTCGCGGGCATTGACTATCTCATCGCGGCCACGGCGCTCACCCACAACGGGCGACGCATGCGCCTGGTTGGTTGGGTCACGATCTCTCTCTCGATCGCCATTCCGATTATTTTGTGGGTCGCCTCGCTCGGCTTGGATGAGCTCAATTCTGCGCGTTCGGCGTGGACCGGCTTTGGCGTCGACTTCTACTACCTGCCCCTTATCGTGTCGATCATCGGCTTGATCTGGATGTGGCGGTCAAATCCGCGCAGGATTGTCTCGCTTGCGGAGCAGGTCGAACGTCCGTCCGCCTCGTGGAGGGCGCACTGACCCACTGTTTAATCCAACGATAAACGCAGTAAACGAGGCCCGGCGGAGTGATCCGACCCGGGCCTCGTTCGTTGCATATCTGTCGTCGGGTTAGACGCCGTTCGGGAAACCCAGCTGGCGCCACGCCTCGTACAGGACGATCGATGCAGAGTTGGCCAAGTTGAGGGAGCGTACCCCGTCGACCATCTGGATGCGCACGCGATCCTCCACGCGCGGGTGATTCATTGCGTCTTCGGACAGTCCTACCGACTCGCGTCCGAAGAGGAGACCGTCCCCGTCGGCATAGGTGACGTCGGAGTACATGGTGGTCGCGTGGCCCGTGAGCGCCCAGATGCGTCCCGGAACCTCGGCGAGTGCCTCGTCCAGGGAGTCGTGAACCTTCACGTGTGCGAGGTCGTGGTAATCCAGGCCCGCACGGCGAAGCTTCGCGTCATCCATGTCGAAGCCTAGAGGCTTCACAAGGTGCAGCATGGAACCCGTACATGCGGACAGGCGAATAGCGGCTCCCGTATTGCCGGGGATTTCCGGCTCCCAAAAAATAATGTGCAGCATAGTCCTCAAGCCTGGTGGGTAACGGTCAGGGATGCGCGTGCGATCGTGTGCTCGAGCGCCGCGAACGAGGCCATGGCCGGGGTTGCGTCGTCATCCAGCCCCAGGGAATCCGTGTCGAGGGCGTGCACCGTGAATACGTAGCGGTGGGGGCGGTCACCGACGGGGGGAGCGGCTCCGAAGTAGGAGGCCTCGCCCGCATCACCGCGCAGGTGGAAAGCTGGACCGTCCAGCATGAGGTCGGATGCTCCGGCGCCCGCCTCCAGGTGGGTCATGGACGCAGGGATATCAAGAATTGCCCAGTGCCACCAGCCCGAGGGGATCGGGGCGTCCGGGTCAAAGCAGGTCAGCATGAAGCTTGCCGTGCCTTCGGGGAAGCCGTGCCATGTGAGGTCCGGGGAAAGGGATCCGGCCTCGGCGGTCGCTGACTCGGGCATTGGCGCGCCGTCGGTGAGAACGCTCGACGACAGTGTGAACGTGGGAACGTCCAGGCCTTCGTAGGGGCTGGGTGCAAGGGGGCGCTGGTCGATGTTCATGCGTGCTCCTTTTCTTGGTGTTTCCATTGTGACCTATTCGCGCGCGATCGGCGTTCGGGACGCAGATGTGTGAGCCGGGTTCTACACTTCCACTATCGAACACATGTTCTATTGCTGGGAGGGGGAGTCATGACCGATGCGCACGCGCGTCTGCTGACGGCGCGCGACGTGTTGAACCGTGCCGAACAGGCTGTTGGACTGCGCGCGCGTGACGATGTTGAGCATGCGCATACGGGTACTTCTCCTGTGCTTCTGGGGCCGGCTGGCAGAGCCGAGCTCATCCGATTGCTGATCGACGTGTGCCCCTCCGAGGGATGGATCGGCGTGTGTGGAGTGGGTGATATCGGCTGGGAATGGGCCTCGCAGCAGGGGATGGACCTCGACCGTGTTCTGGTGTTAAACGCAGGGAAAGATCACCAGGTGGGGGACCTGTGTTCCCTTCTGATAGAGGCCTGCGATGTTGTCTGCCTCGACGTTCCTGAACTGTCCGGTACACAACAGAGGGCCCTGGCCGCTCGGGCTCGATCGATGGGACGCACCATCGTGACACTGCGCCCCTGGCCGGGACTCTCTCGCGACGGGGTGCGTCAACGGATGCGGCTGGTGATCTAGGTGCGTGACATGGTGGTGTGGGTGCCCGATTGGCCCGTCCACTGCCTCGTAGTCGATCTACCGCTGGGGGGAGCTGGTGCCGTCGTGCATAGCGAACGCGTCGAGGTTGCCAGCGACGCTGCTCGGCGCGCCGGGGTAAGGAGCGGCATGAGCATACGAGAGGCGACGTACGTGTGCCCCGATCTCGTTTGCTTGCCTCGCGACCCTGATCGCGAGGCCAGAGCGTTTGGTGCCGTTGTCGACGCCTTTGATTCGGTGGCAGCCGGGGTGGAGTGCGTGCGCCCCGGAGTGGCCAGGTGTCGGGCTCGCGGCCCCGCCCGTTGGCACGGGAGTGAGGAGGCCGCCGCCTTGGCTCTCGTGTCGGCGATTGAAGAAGCCGTCGGCGTTGAGTGTTTTGTTGGCATTGCCGATGGTCCGGTCGCATCCCTGGAGGCGGCGCGCGAGGGACGCATTGTTCCTACCGAAGAAAGCCGATCGTTCCTGGGGCGCATACCGCTACATCGCGCCCTGTGGGCCGTTCCTGTCGCAATGGCTGATAGAGCAGCTGACACCATCGAGCTATTGACGGGCCTAGGCGTCCACACGTGCGCGGATTTTCTGGCGCTGGGTCGAGGCCGTGTGAGCGAGCGCTTCGGTGACGTCGGTGAAGCGCTCTGGACTCTCGCCTCCGGAGGTGACAGCGCCATCGCGCTGGCCGGGCGCGTTCAACCAGACATCACGATGGAGTGCGTCATTGATGTGGGTGGAGATTCCATCGACACGATGATGGTGCCCATTGGGCGCATCGCGCGAGACCTGTCTCAAAGGCTGGGGCAGGGTGGACTCGTCTCGCAGACTCTGCGCATCGACGTGGAGGATGGCGGGGGTGGCCAGCGCACTCGCACGTGGAGCGGATGCGACGTGTGTGCTCCGGACGACGTTGCGCTGCGCGTCCGGTGGACGCTCGCGGGGTGGACTTCGGGCGTCGAAGGACCTAGCGGCGCAGTGACCTGTATACGCGTGACCGCATGTGACCCGCGGGTGGGGCACAGTGCGTCGGCGTTGTGGGGGCGATCGGACCGCGAGCGCGATGTCTCGCGCAGCGTCGTGCGCATCCAGGGCATGGCGGGGCCAGATGCTCTCCTGATGCCGCGGGTGCAGGGCGGATATGATCCGCGTAGCCGTGTTGTGATGGCCAGGTGGGGGAGTGAGCCTCTCCTTCGTCCGCGCGAGGGGGCATGGGACGGGCGCATCGCTCATCCTCCGGCGACGCTCTTTGACGAGCCTGTGCGCGTGAGAATCGTTGGCGCATCGGGTGCCTTTGATGATGTGCGTGTGGACCATCGGGGGGCTTTGAGCGCTGCGCCCGCCTACCTCGTGAGCGGGCGTGAGGCCTCGCAATCCGTGTCGGGGAGGGGGCGCCGTGTCGCTATCGTGCGCGTGGAAGGGCCTTGGCCGGTGGGTGGGCGCTGGTGGGCGCAGGAGCGGCCTCGGGCCTACATGAGGGCTTTGCTTGAGGACGGACGGGACGTTCTTCTCGTGTGGAAGGAGGGGGAGTGGGCGATCGAGGGGCTGGCCCAGTGACCCGGTGCTGGGGATGGGTGGGTGCCGTAGACTGAAAGGATGGTATCTCTGTCGCACACGCTGGCCTCACTGTCGGATGACGACATGATGGCCCTCGTTGGTCCGGCGGCGTGGGCGAATGGCCTGCGTTTGGCGCGCGGCGGCGCGGTGCGGGAATTTTCCTGGAGCGAGGATGGCGAGCAGGCCGAGGCGCGCGTGAAGGAAGCTGGGCTAACCTATCGCGTGCGCGTCGCGCAGGGCGCTGTGCGGCCCTCCCTCACGTGTGCATGCCCGCTGCGCAGCGACTGTCCGCATACGGTCGCGACGCTCATCGTCGGACGCGACGATGCCCGCGACAAGCAGCGCTCGGTGCCTGAGTGGAGCCGTGTCCTCGAGCAGATGCTGGGCTCCGACCACGACCGCCTGGGCGAGCCGTTGGCCCTCGTCGTCGACGCGCATGATCCCGGTGTCGAGCCCTCTCTTATCCCCCTGCGCCGAAGCTCCTCATCGGGGTGGACGACGAAGCGAGCCTCGTGGCTCGATCTGACGGCGACCCAGTGGGCGTCAGTGACGGATGGCTTGGATCCCACGCACGTTTCTCTGATGCGCGAGGGATATCGCCTGTCGCGTGAATCGCGTTCGTGGCACTCGCGCACAGAGGTGACGCTCAGCTCGCTGGGCGAGCATGCCTACGCGTGGCTGTCACGCCTGGTACGGGCCGGAGTTGAGCTCTACGCCTCGCCAGAGGCCGATGAGTTGGTGGTGCTCTCGCACGCGACATGGGACGCGGACATTGATGTGCGCTCAGGTTCCGACGGCCTTGACGTGAGGGTCGTTGCGCGTAATGGAGACGAGGTGATCACGAGGCCGCGCATCGACCGCGATGCGAGTGTGCTGTTGCTGGATGGAGGGCGCGGAATCGCGCGCATCGAAGGGCTGGGAACGCTCGATGGCTTTCCGCTCGATCGTGGCCTGCACATTCCTGTTGAAGATATCGCCCAATTTCGTGGCACGTGGCTCCCTGCTCTCCTCAGGCGCTTTTCGATGGCGTCCTCCGATGGGAGTTTCGACGCTCAGGCTCGCCCGGACGTGTCCCTTGTGGGTACGGTGCGTCGCGACGGGGAATCGGTCGTGGTGCGCTGGTGGGCCGAGTACTGCCAGGGTGAGTCACGCTCCCGCACTCCTGTGGGCCACTGCATGGGCGACGAGGCCGTAGCCGAGATCGTGGGTCGCGTCGAGTCGTGGGGCCGCGTGCTGAATTCTGCCCTGTGGACCGCGCCTCCGAGAACGGGGCGGCTGTCTCCCTGGCGCGTTCCCGCATTCTTGGACGCGGTTGTCGATTCTGACGGCGTCGATGACCTTGTGTGGGATGTCGCGGATGACGTGCGTGCGATCGACGTGCGAGAAGACGGTTTCGACGTCGATGTCAACGTTGACCCTGCCGAACGCGACTGGTTCGACCTCAACGTGCGCCTGCGCCTCGGCCGCGTCACGATCAGCGTGCGCGACGCGCTCGAGGCGATCGCAGGCGGGCAGGACTACGTCGAGGTCGAGGGAACGTGGGTGCGCCTCGACGGCGAACGTATTCGATCGCTGGCGGCTCTCTTGGAGGAGGCTCGCACCCTGGCGGGATGGGACGGTGAGGGGGTCCGACTCACGCCGATGCAGGTCGGCGTCGTCGATATCTTCGTGAGTGCATCCGACCACGTACGCATCAGCGACGCCTGGAGGATGCGGGTCGCTCCGCTGCGCGACGGCTCTACGGATAAGGGTTTGCCGCCGGTGCCGTCGCTGAGTTCGATCCTGCGCCCGTACCAGCGGCGCGGGCACGCGTGGTTGACGGCTCGCCTGTCCGGTGGCATCGGTGGAATTCTGGCTGATGACATGGGTCTGGGTAAGACCGTTCAAATCCTGTCGGCGGTGGCGGCATTGCGCGCCCACAAGTCCGAGGAAACAGGCACGCCGGTTCTCGTCGTCGCTCCGACATCCGTCGTCGGTGTGTGGATCGAACAGTCCCAACAATTCACACCGCATCTGCGTGTGCGTGGAGTGACTGAAACGGCGACCCGACGCGGCACAACGATTGCGCAAGAGGTTGCCGATGCGGATATCGTTGTCACCTCCTACACCCTGGTGCGCCTAGAGGCGGATCAGTGGAGCCAGGTGCGCCTCGGCGGAATTGTCATCGACGAGGCGCAAGTGGTGAAGAACCCCCGCACGGCGACCTACCGTGCGCTTCGCGATCTTGAGTCACCCTGGAAGTTGGCGGTGTCGGGTACCCCCATCGAAAACTCGCTGGGAGATCTGTGGTCGTTGCTCTCCTTGACCTGCCCCGGCCTCCTGCCCCCGTGGGAGACGTTCCAGCAGCAGGTGCGCAGGCCCATCGAAAACGGTGCGGATTCGGCGATGCTCGGGCGTCTGACGGCCTACGTTGCGCCCTTTATCCTGCGTCGCACGAAGGAGGAGGTCGCTCCGGATCTGCCCGACAAGATCGTCGACATTGTGCGCGTCGATTTGGGTAAGGAGCACCGTCATATCTACGACCAGTACCTGGCGCGCGAGCGCGCGCGGATTCTCGACCTGCTGCGCGACGTCGATGCGAACCGGATGAGCGTGCTCGCATCGATCACAAGGCTTCGGCAGCTAGCGCTCGATCCGGCTCTTGTCGAAGAATCGTATGCGCACGTGGGGTCGGCAAAGATCGAATACCTGGCGGATCGCCTGGATGAGATCGTGCCACTCGGACATCAGGCGCTGGTGTTTAGCCAGTTCACCTCGTTTCTGGAGCGTATCCGACACATGTTGGAGCGCCGTGGAATATCCGTCGTTCAGCTCGATGGATCGACGCGCGGTCGCGCCGAGGTCATCGAGAAGTTCCGCTCGGGTCAGGCCCAGGTTTTCCTCATCTCCCTGAAGGCTGGCGGCTCCGGATTGACCCTCACTGAGGCGGACTACGTCTACGTCATGGATCCCTGGTGGAATCCTGCCGCTGAGGAGCAAGCAATTGATCGCGCGCACCGCATCGGTCAGACGAAGAAAGTCAACGTCTATCGAATGGTTGCGACGGATACGATCGAAGCGAAGGTCGTGGAGCTCCAGGATCGTAAGCGCCAGCTCATTTCCTCGGTGATGAACGGGACCGGGACGGGTGCCCGCCTGAGCGAGGCGGACCTGCGCGGGCTCCTCGACTAACGGGCGGTGACGCCCCTGGGGCGCACGGCCACCTTGAGGCCGGCGCGAGTTCGCACGGCGTCGAGGGCATCGCTAACGTCGGACAGGTCATACTCGTGTGTGATGAGTGGCGACAGGTCGATGCGTCCGCTCGAGAGCGTTTCAACGGCTGCCGCGTAGTCATCAAGAGTCGCGTTGGCGCTGCCGCTGATGGTGAGTTCGCGGTAGTGCACGAGGTTTGGGTCGATCTGAGCCGTTGCCCCCGCGGGGAAGCCTGCGAAGAAGGACACGTGGCCGCCGATGCGCGCACACTGGGCGGCAATGGGGACGAGGCCCGGGTCTCCGACTGCGATGATGACGACGTCTGCTCCGAGGCCGTCAGCCCACGCACGGACCTCACGCACAAGATCCTCGCCCTGGGCGGCGGTCGTCACCTCAGCTCCCATTGCCCGCGCGGGTTCGAGGCGTGCCCGTCGGCCGCACGCCATGACGCGCGCGCCGGCGGAAAACGCGAGCGCGCAGTGGATGAGTCCGATCGGGCCCGTTCCCAGGACGAGAACACGGGAGCCGACTTCGATGGGCAGGCGCGATGTCGCCCGCAGGCAGCAGGACAGTGGTTCCGCGAGCGCGAGGTGGGGCGGGGCGATGTCGCGAGTAACGGGGGTGATGCACGCGAGTGCTTCTTCGGGAACGAGGATCAGGTTGGCGAGGCCTCCATCCACCCCCGTTCCGAACAGCCGCATGTTCGCGCACACGTTGGAGCGCCCACTCGTGCAGGGTGCGCAGTGTCCGCAGGCAATCTCCGGAGCGAGTCCGACCTGCGTGCCCGGGGCGGGAACGTCGACCCCCGCGGTGAGATCGCTTCCGATGCGCCACACGCGTGCTGCGATTTCGTGCCCGAGGACCACGCCCGGGGCGACGCCGTTCGTCTTCTGTCCCGTCGCGATGCGCAGGTCCGTCCCGCACAGCGTTGTTGCTTCCACGGCCAGGAGAACGTCGCGTGGGCGAAGTGCTGGGATGGGGCGTTTCTCGAGCACCAGGGCGCCGGGGGAGTGAAGCGACGCTGCGAGCATGGAATTCATGCTCCCAGCATAGGGCTTGTGCCTATCGCGGGAGGGGCGCCGTTCATTCCATCTACGCGCGCGATCGAACATGCACAACATCACCGTCGAACATATGTTCTATATAATGGGTAGGTGACCATGGAACGACACTACGCAGAACTGCACGCACACAGCGCCTTCACCTTTCTCGACGGGACCGACGAGCCCGCACGCATGGTGGAGGAGGGTGCGCGCCTCGGGCTCGACGCTCTCGCGATTCTCGACGTCGACGGCATGTACTCCACGGTTCAGACGACCATGGCTGCCCGCGCGGCCGGCCTGCCGATCGTGTACGGCGCTGAGCTGACGCTCGTGTCAGACGCTCTGAGAGGCATCGCTGCGGGTTCATCTGCGCCGGGGTGGGGACTCGCTCCCGGAGCGGAAGATCCGGGGATGCGCCTTCCCATACTGGCGGCCAGCCCCCGCGGCTACGGGAATCTCGTGGGAGCTATGAGTGAGCGAGCGCTGAACGAACCAGAGCAGCGCCATCCCCGCCACGACCTCGTCAATCTAAGCGAGGCCGGAGGTGACCTCATCGTCCTCACTGGTGGCAGGCGGGGTCCTCTCATGCGCGCGCTGCGAGCTGGGGGCGCGGTGTTCGCACGCCGTGTCCTGGACGGGCTCGTCGACGCGTTTAGTCGCGACCACGTGCTTGTCGAATGGCAAGGAGCCCGCGGGGACGAGGAGGAGGTCGGAGACGTGCTCGCGGAGCTTGCGCGGGCGAGCGGAACTCGGCTTGTAGCGACAACCGGAGCGCGCATGTCGTCGCCCTCGAAGCAGGCGCTCGGAGACATTCTGGCGGCGACCCGCCTGGGTTCCTCGTTGGACGAGGCGGAGGCTCACCTGAGCGCGCACCGCCCCTTCCTACGTTCTCCCGCGGAGATGGCGCGACTGCACGGGGCGCACCCGCAGGCTCTCGACAACGCGTGCGAGGTTGCGGCCTCGTGCGCTTTCGACCTGCGCCTCGTCGCCCCGCGCCTGCCGCGTACACAGGTTCCCGACGGGCATACCCCGGACAGCTGGCTTGCTCACTGCACCTACGAGGGCGCGAGTGCGCGTTACGGATCACGCGCGCACCACCCCCGGGCGTGGGAGACGATCGATCGCGAACTTGGGGTCATCGAGCGACTCGGCTTTGCGGGCTACTTTCTGATCGTCAAAGAGATCGTCGATTTTTGCGCCCGCAACGGAATCCTTTGCCAGGGCAGGGGGAGCGCCGCCAACTCAGCGGTGTGCTATTGCCTGGGAATCACAGCGGTGGACGCGGTGCGCCACAACCTGCTGTTCGAGCGATTTTTATCCGATGCGCGCTCGGGGCCGCCGGATATCGACGTCGACATCGAAGCCTGCCGCCGAGAAGAAGTCATCCAGTACGTCTACGACACGTTTGGGAGGGATCGCGCCGCCCAGGTCGCGAACGTCATCACGTACCGCCCGCGCTCAGCGATCCGCGACGTCGCGCGTGCCCTTGGATACCCAGCTGGCACGGCCACAGCCTGGTCCCAGGGCAGGGGAGAAGTACCACCCCTCGTTGGGGATGCGGCTCGGGCGCTCGCACGTCTTCCCCGGCACATGGGGATCCACTCAGGCGGCATGGTGCTCACCGATCAGCCGGTGTCACGCATATGCCCGGTTGGATGGGCCGCGATGCCGGGACGCACGGTCCTCCAGTGGGATAAGGAAGACTGTGCGGATGCTGGCCTCGTGAAGTTTGACCTGCTATCGCTCGGCATGCTGACGGCGTTGCGCGTCGCTTTCAACGAGCTCCAGGCGGGCGGCGCGCGAACGGGGGACGCCCCGAATCAGCTGCGCGGATGGGCACCACGCGTCGTGCGCGGGCGCGAGGGTCAGCCCCTGGGGCTGCATACGCTGCCGGAGGAGGATCCGAGGGTCTACGACTTGCTGTGCGCGGCCGACACGGTCGGCGTCTTTCAGGTGGAGTCGCGCGCGCAGATGAACACGCTTCCCAGGCTCAAACCGCGTTGCTTCTACGACATTGTCGTGGAGGTCGCTCTGATCCGACCGGGGCCGATCCAGGGGCACTCAGTCAATCCCTATCTGCGGCGCCGCTCGGGACGCGAGGAGGTCACCTATCTGCACCCGCTCCTTGAGCCCGCTCTGCGCCAGACCCTCGGTGTGCCCCTCTTTCAGGAGCAGCTCATGCGTATCGCGACGGACGCAGCGGGCTTGTCGGGAGCACGTGCCGATCAGCTGCGTCGCGCGATGGGGGCCAAACGCAGCCCGGAGCGCATGGAAGCCCTGAAGGGGGACCTGATGGTCGGCATGGAAGAGCGAGGCATTGACGCACCCACACGCGAGCCCATCTTCGAACAGCTCAAGGGCTTTGCGGACTTCGGATTCCCGGAGTCTCATTCCTTTTCGTTTGCGCACATCGTGTACGCGTCATCCTGGCTGAAAGTACACGCCCCCGAACACTTTTACGCCGCGATCCTGGCCTCCCAACCGATGGGCTTCTATTCTCCCGCGACCCTCGTACAGGACGCCCGCAGACACGGTGTGCGCGTGGTAGGCCCGTCGGTCAACGATTCGCTCGTCGACGCGAGCGTGCAACACGTGAGCGAGGATGAGGTGGGGGAGTCCTACAGCCCCGGGCGCCCGGAGTCTTTACCCTCGCGCGGCACCGTTCCCCTCGATGTCGATAGCGGCCTCGCGGTGCGCATCGGCCTGAATCAGGTACGAGGCCTGGGCGCGGTCGCAGAACGCATCGTCGAAGCTCGTCGCCAGGGAGCGTTTACGAGCCAGGCGGACCTCGCACGGCGTGCTCATGTGAGCGCCTCTGCCATGGAAAAGCTCGCGATGGCCGGTGCCCTCGAGTGCCTGGGGGCGGGGCGCCGAGAGGGCGCGTGGGCCGCGGGAGCACTCGCGCAGCCGCAGGCTCGAGGCGGTCAATGGCAGCCGTTTCTTCCGGGCACGGAGATTGGTTCGAGCGTGCCTGAGTTGCCCTCGCTGTCGGAGGTGGAACGCATGCGCTCGGATGTCGCCACGACGGGGCTGACCCCGGGGGAACACCCTTTCAGCTACGTGCGCGGATCGCTGCCCTCTAGCACCCTCCGGGCCGGCGATCTCGGTCAGGACCTGGCCGGACGCATCGTCGACGTCTCCGGAGTCGTCACTCATCGGCAGCGCCCACACACGGGCGGAGGGATCACGTTCCTCTCGCTTGAGGACGAGACGGGTTTCGTTAATGTCTCCGTGTCGGTGGGCGCGTGGAAGAAATTTCGACGCGTCTGCCTGGAGTCGAACGCCCTCCTTGTTCGCGGGACGCTCGAATGGGGCGACGGTGCGATTAATGTGCAAGCCTTCCGGATCACTCCCGTCGACCTGCCGATCAACGTGCGTTCCCGAGACTTCCGCTAATGAGTGCTCTGCGTATGCTTCGCCACGCCATCCAGGAGGTAGGCACGCAGGTCTTCGACCGTCTCGCACACGGCGTCCGCGTCGTCCAGGCCGTCGTCGGTCGCGTAGCCCCATCCAACACCAATCACCGGAATGCCGGCCTCCTTGGCACCGCGCACGTCCCAGATCGAGTCGCCGACGATGATGGGACAGGAGATGTCGGCGCCGCGCTCCTCCAAGCGCGTCAAGGCATCGTGAATGACGGTTGCTTTGCTCGATGCCGGGTCAGGGGTTGCCCCTGCGATGACATCGAAAACGCCGGACAGGCCGAGATGCGACATCTGAGCCAGAGCCATCGGCGCCTGCTTCGACGTTGCGGTCGCCAGAGGGACGCCCACATCGTGAAGATCATGGAGCAGATCAATGACCCCGGGAAACGGCTCGGGATCAAGGAAGTGGGCTTGGTATCGCGCGCGATAGCCACTCACGAGGTTGGCCAGGAGCTCACCCTCGTACCCCAGGTCGCCGAAGGAGTACCACAGCGGCGGGCCAACATAGGTGCGAAGCCGCTGATCGTCGGGGATCGGCAGATCATAGTCTGACAGTGCGCCACGAAATGCGCTCATGACAGCAGGAGCGGAATCAACGATCGTTCCATCGACGTCAAAAAGGACAACAGAAATGGATAAAGACACGTGACTCCCCCGCGTTGTTGGTGCTTTCTTAGTCACTATGCCCTATTATCCCGAGAGAAGCATCCGACACGACCACGAGGAGGGAGACATGGAATCACGAGCACGACTGACGCCGATCGTCCAGGCCAATAGTGCGCGCGCTGCCGCGTGGCGAGTCTTCTTCGAGGCGTCCGGGCGCCTGCAGGGCATTCTCGAGACGCGCCTCAAGCGCACCTACGGGGTTTCCATGCCCGATTACAACATCCTGTTGACCCTCTGGGAGGCACCGGGCCATCGTCTGCGCATGGGCGAGCTGGCTGACCGCGTTGTTTATTCTCCGTCGCGCGTCACCTACCTCGTTTCGAATCTATCGCGCGACGGGTGGGTGGAGCGCGTTCCGTCCGCTGTCGATCGCCGCGGTTACGACGCGTGTCTCACCACCCAGGGAATCGAAACTGTGCTTGCTGCCACAGAATTGCATCAGCAGACCGTCAGTGAGTATCTTCTCGATGGCATGACGGACGAAGATATCGACGCAATTGCAAAGGTTTTCTCGACTCTCGACTCGCGTCTGCGTGGCGACGGAAAAGACTCCTAGTTTCGATTGGCGCATGTCGCTGACATCGTGTTAAGCTTCTACTCGCTTGCGGATCGCAACGGTTCGCATCGCTCACCTGCGCGGGTGGCGGAATAGGCAGACGCGCTAGCTTGAGGTGCTAGTCCTCATTTTACGAGGGTGGGGGTTCAAGTCCCCCTCCGCGCACGAGATGCCCCGGGGCCGAAAGGCTCCGGGGTTTTCCATATCAACCGTGAGGAGGCATCGTGCGTATCGACATGTGGCTCGACACCTGCGACCCGTGGAGCTATCTCGGGCTGCGGCACCTGCGAGCAGCCCTCGAGGATTTCGAGCATCGTGACGAGGTCGAGGTCTACCTGCACGCTTTCCTTCTCGATCCGGAACTTGACGGCCCCGTGGACAAGCCCCGCGTCGTGGCCCTCGTGGAATCCGGTGCCGCTACGCTCGAAGAAGTACGCGAATCTGACGAACGTATGCAAGCGCTCGGCGCGCGCGAGGGCATTCGCTTCGACTTCGATAACCTCATCATCGCTCCGACGTCGCGCGCGCACCGCGTCATCGCAGCTGCGCACGATGCGGATATTGATGCCGACACGGTGGCAGGCCCGTCCTCGCTGCAGCTGAAAGTCGCCGAAGCCATCATGCGCGCACACTTCGAAATGGGCCTGGACATCTCTCACCCCGACGTCCTCATCGGGTGTGCCCAGGACGTTGGCATGCCACCGGAACTTGCTGCTCTCGCCGTGGGCGACGAGGAATGGGCGTCCCGCGTCTATTCGGACTTCCAGGTGGCGATGCACATGGGTGTCACCGCAGTCCCGACCTACGTCTTCGACGCGCAGTTCCTCGTCGACGGACATCAAACGATCACCGCATTTACGAACATCCTGGCCACGGCCTGGGAACAGTCTCGAAAGGATCACGCATGAGCGAGAAGAACACCCCCACCTCGTCCGCGCAGGGCGCTCCCAGCCCGATGGAGCTCGTCCAGGAGTTCCATCGCACGTACTCGGTGCCGATTCGTTCCTTCGACGACCCGACGCTGTCATACGAGCGCCTCGGATTGCGCGTGAGCCTCATCGCCGAAGAGTTCGCCGAACTCATGGGAGCGGTGTACGGCAAGCGCGCCCGCGCGATTATCGAGGCGGCCACCGCCGAAGCGGTCGCAGCTGACGATGGCGAGCGCAACGTCATCGAGGCAGCGGATGCCCTCGCCGACCTCGTCTACGTCATCTACGGCATGGCGATCGAGTCCGGTATGGACCTCGATTCTGTGCTCGCCGAGGTCCAGGCCTCGAACCTTTCCAAGCTCATGCCCGACGGCTCCGTCAAACTGCGTGAGGACGGGAAGGTGCTCAAGGGTCCCAACTTCTTTGCGCCCAATATCGCCCGTGGTCTCGGTCTGGAGACGGCGGAGAACACTAACGACGCGGACTAAGGTCCCTAGCACGCGCATTCGTGCCCGCCAGGTGACACAATAGACGCGGTCCACTCATAAGGAGGAAAGACATGGCACGCGTCGCAGTCATCGGCGGAGGTTACGGAGGCGTCACGGTCGCAAAGGGGCTGGACCCCCTCGCGGACGTTGTTCTCATCGAACAGAAAGACCAGTTCGTCCACCACGCAGCCGCGCTGCGTGCCGCGGTCGACACCGTGTGGGAACACGCGATCTTCATGCCCTACACGAACCTGCTGCACCGCGGCGAGGTCGTTCGCGGCACTGTCTCGCGCGTTGACGGCACGACCGTTCACGTGTTCGGCCACGACCCGATCGAGGCAGACTACGTCGTGTTCGCGACCGGATCAACCTATCCGTTCCCCGCGAAGTACTCCTCCTACCGCTCCTCCGTGGCCAAGGCCCGCCTCGAGCAGCTGCATGAGAACCTCGGCCGCGCCCGCTCCGTCATGATTGTTGGCGGTGGCACCGTCGGAATCGAGCTGACCGGCGAGCTCGCCAACGCCTTCCCGGGCCTGGACATTACGATCGTCGAGGCCTCAGATCAGATCCTGGGAACCCCCGGATACACCGATGCACTGCGCAACGAGATCCGCGAGCAGCTGAGCACCCTTGGCGTGCGCGTCGTGACCGGCTCGGAGCTGGCCTACCTGCCCCCGCAGAACGTCGGCGACCTCGGCCACTTCATGGTCGAAACCAAGAACGGTGACGTCATCGAAGCCGACCTGTGGTTCCAGTGCTACGGTGCCCGCGCCAACACCGGCTTCCTCATCGGCAGCGACTACGAGTCTGTCATGAACCCGAACGGCACCATCCGCGTCGAGGGCACCATGCAGGTCGTGGATCACCCGAACGTCTACGCTGTTGGCGACCTCACCGACGTGCGTGAGTCGAAGCGTGCCGATGCCGCGCGCCAGCAGGCCCGCGTCGTGATCGCGAACATCACCGCGCAGATCGAGGGGGAGAAGCCCGACGCCATCTACCAGCCGACGAAGGAATGGGTGATCCTGCCCCTCGGCCCGAACATGGGTGCGTCGCAGCTGCTCGACGCGGACGGGCAGACCCGTATTCTCGGCGCGGAACAGACCGCAGAGATCAAGGGAACGGACTTGATGGTCTCCGTTATCCGTTCGCAGCTCAACCTCCCCTGATAAAGTGCGCCGCCTCACGGTAGAATGACTGTCATGACTGGAGATGCCCGCCGCGCGCTGACGCGCCTGCTCAACGCTTTCGAAAACCATTTCGACATCGCCCGCGATGGAGACGAGGCCGACGACGCCGCGCTCGAAGCAGCTGAGCTTGCGCTGCGCGACGCCTTCTTCACCTACGACGACATTCTTTTCACTCAGCTGGGCGTGGAATTGCCGTTCGATATTCTCGATGACTCCGAGGATGAGGACGACGATTTCGACGAGGATGATGACAATGAGGAAGACCGCGACGAGGATGACGACGACGATTTCATCGAAGTCGACGACTGATTCGACCATCAACTTGTCATAGACGGGTGGGGCCCGAACCGTTTGGTTCGGGCCCCACCCGTCTATACGCATTCACACATAGTGACGATCACGCGCAGCGTGCCTTACTGAGCCACCTCGGAGAGCACCTGCCGAATGGGCCCAGGCAACGGCTCCGTGTATTCCAGCAGGGTTTCCAGCTGGCGCAAAGTACGGGGACCGACGAGGGCACTCGTGACGCCCGGATAGTCGCGTACCCATGCAAGCGCCACGTCGCCCGTCGAGCGCTCCAGTCCTGCGCCCGCGCGCGTGGCGGCCTCGATCACGCCACGCGCCGAACCCGTCAGGTGGCCCTCCACGAGATGGCGGAGGTGAGGTGAAGCGGCGCGTGAGTCCGCGGGCGTCGAGTGGCGGTACTTGCCCGTCAGAGCACCGCCGGCCAGCGCGGATGCGGCGATAACACCAACACCGTGTTCGCTCAGCTCGGCAACCGTCGCTGCACGCGAGGTATCGGCGAGCGAGAAGGGGAACTCCACCACCGAGATCGGAGCGGCCGCGCCGACCACGCCGCGCGTCACGGCCTCGGCAAGCTGCCAATGCGTCGCCCGCGATAGGCCGACGTAGCGCGCGCGGCCAGAGCGGTAGGCCGCGCTTGCCGCCTCGAGCGTTTCCTCCAGAGGAACCTCCGGGCGCGGTTCGACCATCCACACGTCCACGTAGTCCGTGTCCAACCGTGCGAGGGCATCATCGAGACTGCGCAGCAGATCGCCGCGCCCTGCGGCGCTCACCCACGCGCCTTCAGACGCCCGGCGAACGCCACCTCGCCACGCCACCGCCACGCGGTGCCGACCCACAGCTGAGATGGCCTCGGACAGGATATCGACCGCCATGCCGTCGCCATGGGACGCGGAGCATTCCACAAGGTTGCCGCCCGCGTCGACGAAACGGCGCAGCATGTCGAGCGCTTCGGGGCCGTCAGTGTCACGCCCCCAGGTGAGCGTGCCGATGCCAATGGCCGACAGGTAGAGCCCGGTGCGGCCGCATTGCTTCAAGTCCATGCGTCTAGCCTAGCCGAGTCCGCGACAGCCACCGCGCATGTTGCTCGGGGAGCGGGGGAGTGGTTCCGCCAAACACCGGGCAAAGCGTTCGCACGCCGCACCAGTTGCACAGGGGATTCTTTCGCGGTGTGAACGAGTCGTTCTCGATGTCGCGGGCGATGGAGTCCCACAGCTGGTCAATGTGACGCTCAAAGTTCGCGATGTCTCCGGCCTCAGGATCGAAGGTAATGACCTGGCCGGCTTTCAGGTAGACAAGCTGCATGCGAGAAGGAAGCACCTGCGTACGCGCGAGGAGCAGCGCGTAGAAACGCAGCTGATACAGGGCCTCGTCCACGTAGCGCGGGCCGGGTGCCTTTCCGGTCTTGTAATCCACGACCCGCAGACGCCCGTCGGGGGCACGATCCACGCGATCGATGAAACCGAGGAGACGCACGCCGCCCGAGGTCGTCGTTGTCACGCGCTGCTCGAGCGCAGCGGGCGCAATCCACTGAGGCTGCTCGATCGCAAAGTACCCGTCGATGACCGTGCGCGCCTCGTCAAGCCACGCATCACGGTCCGCGTCATCACGAAATAACGCGGGAACCTCCGGGTTCTTCGACGCAAGAGCTTCGTATTGGGGCCACACCTGGCTGCGCGCAGCTTCGGGAGTGCGCTCGGTCGCGGGCAGAGCGAAAAGATGTTCCAGCACCGCATGCACGATTGTTCCCAGCGCCTTCGCGCGTGTTTCCGGTTCGCGATACCCGTCCAGAACATGCAGACGGTACTGCAGGGGGCATCGCTCGTATTCCTTCGCTCGCGAGGCCGAGAGAGCGGGTTCCCACGTGCGTTCGTCCGCAGAAGGGGTGATCAGGTCTGTCATGAATACCACGCTAACCCCTCCCATCCTCATCTGTGTCCTGCCATGGGCGCAGCAGGTGGCAAGCGGTATCCTTTACGTAATGACTATTCAGCGTAATACTTCGATGTCGGCCAGCGATTTTGGCCAGCCCACCCGCCGGGGCGTCCTTTCCGAGGGCGACCGCGTTCAGGTTCGTGACCCCAAGGGACGCTTCCACCAGGTGATTCTCGTGAGCGGGGGCCGTTTCCAGTCCAACCGCGGCGGATTCAACCATAACGACGTCATTGGTCGTCCCGACGGCCAGGTGATCGTCACGGACGAGGGCCGCCAGTTCCAGATCCTGCGCCCGCTCCAGGTCGACTACGTCATGTCGATGCCCCGCGGTGCCGCCGTCGTCTACCCCAAGGACGCGGGCGTCATCACCCACATGGGTGATATTTTCCCCGGCGCGACCGTCGTCGAGGCCGGCGCTGGCTCCGGCGCGCTGTCGATGGCTCTCCTGGATGCGGTTGGCCCGCAGGGCCGTCTGATTTCCGTAGAGCGCCGCCAGGACTTTGCTGACATCGCTGCTGCCAACGTCGACCTGTGGTTCGGCCGCCGCCACCCGGCGTGGGACCTGCGTGTCGGCGACGTTGACGAGGTACTGTGGTCGGCCGAAGAAGGAAGCGTCGACCGGGTCGTGCTCGACATGCTCGCGCCGTGGGAGAACATCAAGGCCATCACCCATGCGCTGATTCCGGGCGGCGTGCTCGTGTGCTACGTCGCAACCGTGACCCAGATGTCGCGTCTCGTCGAGGATCTGCGTGCCTCCGAGCGTTTCACAGATCCGATTGCCTGGGAGGACATGCGCCGCGAGTGGCACCTCGACGGCCTCGCCGTGCGCCCCGAGCACCGCATGGTGGCTCACACCGGTTTTCTGGTGGTCACCCGCCTCCTCGCGCCCGGCGTCACACCGCAGGAGCGTTCGACACGCCCGGCGAAGGCTGCGCAAGGCCAGAGTGGTGCCTGGGACGACGAGCAGGATTGGTCGCTGGAAAAGGTCGGCCAGCGTGTGAATTCCGAGAAGAAGGTGCGCAAGGTCCGCCGTGACGTTGTCGCACAGGCCGACACGTGGGCGTCGGAAGGACGTGAGGCAGCAAGCGATGAGTGAGGTCGAAGCCCGTCAGGCCCTCGAACGACGCCTGATATCGCTGGAGGAAAAGAACGGCCGACTCACCACGGCACTGACGACCGCGCGCACCGAGTTGATTCGGCTGCAGGGCGAGCTGGCCGACGTGTCGCGCCCTCCGCAGACTCTGGCCACGTTCGTGCGAGCATTCCCCGCGTCGCGTCAAATCGAGGTCGTGACGGGCGGTAAACGTATGCGTGTCGCCGTCGCTCCGAAGCTTGATGTCACTGACCTGTCGTACGGGCAGTGGGTGCGTCTCGACGACACGATGATCGCCGTTGCCGCAGATGACTTCCCGCGCAGCGGGCAGGTCGTGTCCGTGCTTGAGCTAGTTGGCGCAGACCGGGTGCTGGTGGCGGCGGAGGGTGGCGCGGAGACCCTGCTCGAGCTCGCCGGCCCCCTGCGCCACGGAAACCTTCGCCCCGGCGACTCCCTCGTCGTGGATGCCCGCTCGGGCATCGCATTTGAGCGCATCGTGCGCGAGGACGTCGAGCAGCTGCTCACCCCCGAGGTTCCCGACGTCACGTACGAGGACATCGGTGGCCTCGACGATCAGATTGCTCAGGTGCGCGACTCGATCGAGATGCCCTTTAACCATCCCGAGCTGTACCGCCAGTTTGGTCTGCGTCCCCCCAAAGGCATTCTCCTGTACGGCCCTCCCGGCTCGGGCAAGACCCTCATTGCGAAGGCCGTCGCTAACTCACTGTCGAAGCGCGGGGGAGCATCAACGTTTTTCCTGTCGATCAAGGGCCCGGAACTGCTCAACAAGTTTGTCGGCGAAACCGAGCGCCAGATTCGCGCCATCTTTGCCCGTGCGCGGACGCTCGCAGCCGGTGACACTCCCGTCGTCATCTTCTTCGATGAGATGGAGGCCCTGTTCCGCACGCGTGGAACGGGCGTGTCCTCAGACGTCGAAACGATGATCGTTCCGCAGCTCCTCGCTGAGATGGACGGCGTCGAATCCCTCGATAACGTCGTGATCATCGGCGCGTCCAACCGCGCGGACATGATCGATCCGGCTGTGTTGCGACCCGGCCGCCTCGACGTGCGCATCCGCGTGGATCGTCCCGACCGCGGTGGTGCCCTCGACATCTTCTCGAAGTATTTGACGCCCCAGGTGCCGATTCACGCCTCGGAAATCGAGCGTTTCGGTGGCATCAACGAGGCAGTGGCAGGCATGAGTGAACGGGCTGTCGATGCGCTCTACGCGCGTAATGAGATGACTGCGCTCTTCCTTGCAACCCTCGTGAACGGCGACCACAAGCGCATCTACCTGTCCGACCTCGTGTCCGGCGCACTCATCGCCGGCATCGTCGAACGCGCCAAGAAGTACGCGATTAAGGACGCGCTGACGGGAGCCGCTTCTGGCCTGAGCATGGAGCATCTGCTGCGCGGTGTCCACGAGGAGATGAATGAGTCTCTTGAGCTCGCAGCCACTTCCTCGCCGGAAGACTGGGCACGCACCAGTGGGCTGGCTCCTGAAATCGTCAGCGTGAAGCCGATTGGAACGGTGAAATGAGCAGCGAACGTATTATTGGTACCGAGACCGAGTACGGCGTTTACCGTCCGGGCGATGCATGGGCAAACCCAATCGCTCTGTCGACGAAGGTCGTCACCACGTATGGCGAGATCAGCCGCCTCGGCACGCCCGCCGAGGGCGCGGGCGTCGTCCGCTGGGACTACACGGGGGAGGACCCGCTCAACGATCTGCGCGGCATGCGCATGTCACGTGCGGCTGCCGACCCATCGCTTCTGACTGACGATCCGTACCACCTCGCACCGTCTGGCGGTTCGGAGCGCGTTGCTCGGCCGACGCCGGAAGAACTGGCCCTTCCAGCCGCGACGACCGCCGTGCTCACGAATGGCGCACGCCTGTACGTCGACCACGCGCACCCCGAGTACTCCGCGCCCGAGACGATCGGCGCGCGCGACGCGCTCCTGTGGGACCGTGCCGGCGAAGTGATTGCGCAGCGCGTCATGGCGCGCCTGGAAGAACAGGGCGAAGAGCCCATCGTCCTCGTCAAGAACAATACCGACGGCAAGGGCGCTGCCTACGGCACCCACGAGAACTACCAGATGCCTCGTATCACGGACCTCGATGCGATCGTCCGTGGGCTCACGCCCTTCATGGTGACGCGTCCCGTTATCTGCGGTGCCGGCCGCGTCGGACGGGGGCAAAAGAGCGAGGTTCCCGGTTTCCAGATGTCCCAGCGCGCCGACTTCGTCGAGAACGAGGTTGGACTTGAGACCACCTTCAACCGCCCGATCATCAACACGCGCGACGAGCCGCATGCGAATCCGGCTCAGTTCCGCCGACTCCACGTGATCGGCGGAGACGGCAACATGTTCGATGTGTCGGCCTTCCTGCGTTTCGGAACGACGTCGCTCGTACTGTGGGCGATCGAGCAGGGTACCGACCTGCGCTGGGACTCGATCGTTATGGACGATCCGGTGCAGGAAACCTGGAACGTGTCGCATCACCCCGACCTCGACTACAAGGTGACGACTGCAGGCGGTGCCTACACGGCGGCAGAGCTCCAGCAGGTGTACCTCGATCTGGTGCTCGACACGTTTGAGGAAACCGGAACGACGCCCACGGAGGCCGACCGGGAGATCCTTACTCTCTGGCAGTCGGTGCTTGATCGCATGCGCGCCGATCTTTTCTCGGTGGCCACCGAGGTTGAATGGGTGGGCAAGTACCAGCTTGTCAAGCGACAGAAGGAACGCGCCGGGCTTGAGTGGACCGATCCGCGTCTGGCCGCCATCGACCTGCAGTGGGCAGACCTGCGTCCCAGCCACGGCCTCGTCTACCGACTCGCGAAGGCCGGAATGGTGCGCCGCCTCGTGTCCGATGAGGAGGTCGAGCGCGCCGCAGATGTGGCGCCCACGAACACTCGTGCTCACGTTCGCGGATGGGCCGTCGCCAATCGACCCGACCTCGTGAAGGCGTCATGGTCGTCGCTCGTGTTCGATCCCGGCGCAGGCGATCTCGTTCGCTTCCCGATCGCTGACGCTCGCGACACCTCCACCCGATAAACGACGACAGAAAGAAGAAGGAACAATGTCGAATCAGATTTTTGCTGGCGGAGCGAGCCCCATCGACGACGCGCTCGAGGCCGGCGGCCAGGTTCAGGCCCGCACCTCCTCGATCGATTCTCTCCTCGATGAGATCGACTCCGTCCTCGAAACCAACGCCGAGGCCTTCGTGCAGGGATTTGTCCAGAAGGGCGGCCAGTGACGTGAGGCGCCGCGTTTTCGGCATCGAAACCGAGTACGGACTCACGGCCGCATCCCCGAGCGGGGCCGCCCCGATGGATGCCGAGCACGCCGCTCGTCAGCTGTTTGAGCCGCTCTTGCACCAGGGGCGTTCCTCGAACCTCTTCCTGCGTAACGGCGGGCGCCTCTACCTCGACGTGGGTGCTCATCCCGAGTACGCGACCGCCGAGTGCGATCGTCTCGAGGATTTGCTGGAGCAGGATCGCGCTGGTTCCTCCATGCTTGCGGATCTGGCCGTCCAGGCAGACGAGGCCTTGGCTGAGCTCGGCTCAGACCTGCATTTGCACCTGTTCCGCAACAACCTGGACTCGCAGGGCAATTCCTACGGCTGCCACGAAAACTATCTTCTCCATCGGCGCCGCGACTTCCGTCAGGTCGCCGATGCGCTCGTCGCGTTCTTTGTGACGCGCCAGATCCTCGTCGGTAACGGGTGGATCAACACCGCTGCGGCATCTCCGCGCCTCCAGTTCTCCCAGCGTGCGGATCAGATGTGGGACGCCGTGTCCTCGGCGACCACACGCTCACGCCCGATTATCAACACGCGCGACGAGGCCTTGGCTGATTCCGGCGCATACCGACGCATGCACGTCATCGTCGGCGACACGAACGTCGCCGAGCCGACTACTGCTCTGAAGGTCGGGATGACCGAGCTCCTCATTCACGCTATCGAGGATGGTCTGCAGATCGAAGACCTGGCACTTGCTGATCCGATGCGCGCGATCCGCGAAGTCAACTCGGATCTGTCTGGCTCGGTGCCCCTCGAGCTCGCCAGCGGTCGTACGACGAGCGCTGTCGCGCTGCAACGCGAAATCCGCGAGCGCGTGCTCGCCCGTATTCCCGTCGCGGAGCTGGATCCGATGCGCGCCTATGTCGTCGACCTGTGGGGCAGGGGCATCGATGCCATCGCCAGCGGTGACTGGAGCGGCATCGACACCGAGCTCGACATCGCGATCAAGCACAAGCTCCTCACGTCGTATTGCGCGCGCAGTGGTGCGAGTCTTGCCGATCCACGCGTGGCGCGGCTCGAGCTGTCGTACTCTGATATCACCGCGCAAGGCCTGCAGGAGCGGATGGAACGCGCGGGACTCATGCGACGCCTCACAACCGTCGAGGGTGTACGTCGCGCGCAGACGATCGCCCCAGCGACGACCCGCGCGAGTCTGCGCGGACGTATCATCGCAGCCGCCGAAGACGCCCGGGCAGACCTGAGCGTCGACTGGGTGCACGTGCGCCTCGACGAGTCTTCGACGATTCCGTTGTCCTTGCAGGATCCGTTGGCCACAACCGACCCGCGGGTCGACGCGCTCATCGCGCAAATCGACGCTCAGTCTCCTACGATTCCCGCATGAGCCTCGAGTCGTCGTCCACCGAGTCGCGTGCTGTTAGCCGCGCACGCGGATCCTCCCAGCGCGCGGCCGCGCGAGCGCAGCGCTCCCGCGGCATCTCCCGTGCTTCTATCCTCCTCCGCGTTGTGCTTGCAGTGGTTCTCATCGCCTCGGGAGGCGGGCTTGCCTGGTGGGCGTTCCATCCCCGCCCCACTGCAGACGAAGCGAGCGTGCCCGAAGCCGCCACGCAGTCGCCAACCCTCGCTTTGTTCGACCGAGTGACCGTGTCCGGCCGCGTCGGCGCGACACCAACTATCGAGATCAAGGCACCGCTGGAAATTGACGGTTTCAAAGCGCGTGTCCTCGAGGAGGGCAGCGGTCGCGAGATCACAGAAGGCTCACCCGTTCTCGTCTCCGTCACCGCTTTCGACGGAGCCAACGGACGTATGCTCTCCGAGTCCGGCCGGCCTCAGATGAGCCTCGGCATCGTCGGCTCCGGCCAGATCGATGACGACCTTTCGCGCCTGGTGACCGGTAAGCGCGAGGGTACGCGTTTGCTCGCATTCCGTTCCATCGCGATGGGCGACGGATCGAAGGACACGATTGAAGTCGACGTCGTCGATATCCTCCCGTCGATCGCAACCGGTACATCGGTCGACGCCAGTGTCGGCCCGATGAGCGTCGAGATGAGCCCGGATGGGCCCATCATCAGCCACATTGACACGCTTCCCGGCGGCGTCACGACCCAGACCCTTATCAAGGGCGACGGGGTGCAGGTCCACGAAGGCGACCGGGTCGTCGCGCAGTTCACGGTTCTCGGCTGGACTGACGGCACAGTGCGCGTGTCCACGTGGGAGACCGGTGTGCCCGAGGTCATCAACCTGGGGACGGCGATGAAGGGCCTCGCGACGGCGCTCGTTGACCAGAAGGTGGGGTCTCGACTCGCCATCACGATCCCTCCTGACCTGGCCGCCGGTGACGACACGCTGTGCGTCGTCATCGACATTCTCGGTACAGAACCCGGCGCCGCTACGAACGGGGATCAGACACCTCAGTCGTGACCGTTCAGCTCGTGAGAGCCGTTTCGCACAAGACTTGTCGCTTGTGGGACACTGGGAGGCATGCTGAGATGGATGACCGCCGGTGAATCGCACGGACCCGCACTGCTTGCAACGATCGAGGGGTTGCCTTCCGGTTTGCGTGTGACGACCGAAGACCTGCGCCGTGGCCTCGCGCGTCGTCGCCTCGGCTACGGTCGCGGCGCGCGCCAGAAGTTCGAGGCCGACGAGGTGTCTATCCTGGCCGGCGTGCGTCACGGTATAACGACCGGTGCCCCGGTGGCTATTCGTATCGGTAACTCCGAGTGGCCCAAGTGGGAGACAGTGATGAGCGCCGATCCGGTCGATCCGTCGGAGCTTCTCATTGACGCGGGAACGGGTGACGAACGCGAGATCGCTCGTAACCGACCGCTGACGAGGCCCCGGCCCGGTCACGCGGATCTTCCCGGCATGCTGTCCTACGACCTGCCCGAGGCGCGCCCTGTTCTTGAACGCGCCAGCGCCCGCGAGACCGCCGCGCGCGTTGCACTCGGCGTACTCGCCGAAGCCCTCCTGGAGCAGGTCGCGGGCATTCGTCTCGTGTCCCACGTTGTCTCCGTCGGAGCGCAGGGAGCCACGGCCTCGTCGACTCCCACGCCCGCCGACGAAGCAGCACTATGCGAGGCCTCGATGCGCACGCTTGATCCGGAGGATAACGCCCGCTTCGCGGCGGCCGTCGATGCCGCCAAGGCGGCGGGCGATACGATCGGTGGCGTCGCCGAAGTGATCGCATACGACGTTCCCGTCGGCTTGGGTACCCACGTGACCGCTCGCGAGCGCCTCGATGCGCGCCTGGCGGCCGCCCTCATGTCGATCCAGTCGGTCAAGGGCGTTGAAATCGGAGACGGTTTCGCGCAGGCTGCTCTGCTCGGCTCCGCGGCACACGACGAGATCGTGCGGGGAGAGGATGGGCATCTGACCCGCTCCTCCAACCACGCCGGAGGCATCGAAGGAGGTACCTCCAACGGCGCGCCGATCGTCGCGCGCGCTGCTTTCAAGCCGATTTCGACCGTTCCCCACGCGCTGCGCAGCGTCGACCTCGCGACGGGTGAGGAAGCCGTGGGCTTGCACCAGCGCTCCGACACCTGCCAGGTCGTGCCCGGCGCAGTGATCGCCGAGGCCGAGGTCGCCCTCGTGCTCGCGGACGCCCTGTCGGATCACGCGGGCGGCCGATCGGTTGGCGAGATGCGCAGGAATCTTCAGGCTTACCTCGCTGTGGTGGGGGAGCGCGCATGAGTGCGCAGGGGCCCATCGTCCTCGTGGGCTTGCCCGGTGCGGGCAAGTCCAAGGTCGGAAGGCTCTTAGCCGAGCGTCTCGGTATCGCCCACATCGACACCGATGCGCTGATCGTCGAGCGCGAGGGCCGTCCGATTGCCGATATTTTTGCTTCCGACGGAGAACCAACCTTTCGTTTGATGGAGACCGCAGCAGTCGCCGACGCGCTCACGCACGAGGCCGTTGTGTCGTTGGGTGGGGGAGCGGCGGCGACTCCCGCCGTTCGTGAGCTCCTGTCCGGGCACACGGTCGTTTACATCGATGCTCCCCACGAGGAGCTTGTTCGCCGCACCGCATCGAAGACGCATCGGCCGCTGCTGGCTCAGGATCCATCAGGGACGCTCGCGCGCCTGCGCGCCGAGCGTGAGCCTCACTACCGAGCCGTCGCCACCATCGTCGTCGAGTCTGGCCCCGGTCCCGTCGACGACGTCGTCACAGCCATCGCTCAGCAGTTGGAGGACTCATGAGCACGATTATCCGCGTCACCGGAGAACACCCCTCGACCATCACGGTCGGCCACGGGCTTGGCTTCGAGCCGATTCGCGAGGCCCTCGATGAGGCCGCGACCAAGGTGCTTATCATTCACGCGCGCCCTCTTGCGAGCCGTGCGAAGGCGTTGGCACAGTACCTGCGTGAGCAGGGCATCGACGCGTCAACTGCCGATCACCCCGACGCCGAAGCCGGGAAGTCCATCGAAGTCGTCGCCTCCCTGTGGGACGAGTGCGGGCGCCTTCAGGTCGGGCGTAAAGACGCGATCGTCGCCATGGGTGGGGGAGCGACCACCGACATGG
Organism: Actinomyces sp. HMSC035G02; assembly: GCA_001838165.1. Lineage (GTDB taxonomy): Bacteria > Actinomycetota > Actinomycetes > Actinomycetales > Actinomycetaceae > Pauljensenia. Next base: position 58,964 of record KV835892.1, read on the forward strand.
CCGGTTTTGTTGCTGCCACGTGGCTGAGGGGCATCACCCTCATCAACGTTCCGACGACGCTCCTCGCGATGGTTGACGCGGCCGTTGGCGGCAAGACGGGAATCAACACATCCGTCGGGAAGAACCTCGTCGGTTCGTTCTACCCGGCAACCTCCGTGGTCGCCGACATGGACCTCCTCGAGAGCCTCCCGACGCCCGACCTGGCGGCCGGCGTGGCCGAAGTCATCAAGTGTGGTTTTATCGCCGACCCGGAGATCCTGCGCATCGTCGAGGAGACGGAACCGGGCGAGCTTCTGCGATCGAACAGCCCGCAGCTCGCGGAGATCACCACCCGCGCGATCGCCGTGAAGGCTCGCGTCGTGTCGGCCGACCTCACGGAGGGCGGCCTGCGCGAAATCCTCAACTACGGACACACGCTGGCACACGCGATCGAGCGCGCGAACAACTACACCTGGCGGCACGGCGATGCTGTGGCCGTCGGATGCTGCTTCGCAGCACGACTTGCTCAGGCCAGGGGACTGCTCAGTGCTGACGACGTTGCTCGCCACGACCAGCTTTTCTCACGCGTCGGACTACCCGTCCGCTACGAGGGAAGCACTCTCGACGAGCTCAGTCACATCATGCTCTCCGACAAGAAAGTGCGGCGTGGAATCCTGCGTTTCGTCCTCCTTGACGGCATCGCGAACCCGGGGACGGTCTCCGTCGATCCGCAGGAGCTGGCTGCTCCAGCCTCACAGATTGGCATTCGCGCATGAGCCTCATCGTCTTGATCGGAGTCACGGGCAGCGGCAAAACCACCGTTGGACGCGAGCTTTCTCTTCGCTACGAACTTCCTCTGTATGAAGTCGACGAAGCCGTCGAGGCGCGCCTGGGCGCACCCATGCGTACCCTCGTGGTCGGACGCAATCCGCGCCTGGGGGCCACAGCGCGCGAAGAAGCCGAGCGCCTGCTCAGCCTCGACGAGGGCATTGTCACGCTCGGCGCCTCTGCGCCGCTCGACCCGGCCACTGCCTCGTCGATCGAGCGGGCGCGCGCAAACGGCGCGTTCGTCATCGAACTCAGTGCCGATCTTTCCGCCGTATCACGCCGAGAAGGCCTCGGTGCTCCGCGCTCGGTTGGCCTCGGCGCACCACGCGCCGTGCTCACCCAGCTGATGAAACAAGCGCGCGAGGTATACGCCTCCGTGGCCGACACAACAGTCGATACGAGTGCCCGCACCCCGCAAGAAGTCGCGGATTTGGTCGCACGCGCGTGTAAACTGACCCCTGATTACTGATTCCTTCTCAAGTGAGGTACCCCTGTGGCAACGACCAATGATCTGAAGAACGGCCTCGTTATGGTCATCGACGGCCAGCTCTGGCAGGTTGTCGAATTCCAGCACGTGAAGCCCGGCAAGGGCCCGGCCTTCGTGCGCACCAAGATCAAGAACGTCCTGTCCGGCAAGACCGTCGACAAGACCTTCAACGCTGGCCTGAAGATCGAGACCGCGACCGTCGACCGTCGCGACATGACGTACCTGTACCAGGACGGCACCGACTACGTCTTCATGGATCAGTCCACCTACGAGCAGATCAACGTTCCCGCCGAGACCGTGGGCGACGCCCGCAACTTCATGGTGGAGAACCAGAACGTCATCGTCTCCCAGCACGACGGCACCGTCCTGTTCGTCGAGCTGCCCGCCACCGTCGTTCTGACGATCACGCACACGGAGCCCGGCCTGCAGGGCGACCGCTCCTCCGCCGGCACCAAGCCCGCGACCCTCGAGACCGGCTACGAGATCCAGGTTCCCCTCTTCATGGAGGAAGGCACCCGCGTCAAGGTTGACACCCGCGACGGCTCGTACTCGGGTCGCGTGACCGAGTAATGTCGAAGCAGCACCGCTTCACCTCGCGCACCAAGGCCCGCAAGCGCGCGGCCGACGTCGTTTACGAGGCCGACCAGCGCGGCATGGGGTCCAACCCCGACGTGCTGCGCGACCTCCTGCGCGAGCGCCGCGTCATCACCGCGGCTCAGACTCCGCTCCCGGAGTTCTCGATCCAGATCATCGCCGGCGTGGCGGACAACCTGCGTCGCATCGACTCTCTGATCTCGGCGCACGCACGCGTGCCCGGCCTGGATCGCATTGCCGCCGTCGACCTCGCGGTCATGCGCGTGGCGGTGTGGGAGATGCTCGAAAACGACGAGGTGTCGCCGATCATCGTCATCGACGAGGCGATTTCGATCGTTCGCTCGATCTCGACCGACACGTCGCCGTCGTTCGTGAACGCTGTCCTCGACGCGATCCGCAAGGATCTCGCGTCCCCCGCGTGGTCGCGCCGCAGCTCCGAGGAGGAGGAGGTCCGCGCTTCCGATGAGGCCGAGTCATCGTCCGACGTTGAACTGCCCGCACAGGAAGCGCCCGCGCGCGCTCTGCCTGCCGGCGCCAAGCCGTTGGATGGCGGCAGCGTCGAAGACGAGCTCGACGAACTCCTCGAGGAGTACTGAGCACTCGCTTCATACTGACGATGAAGGCCGACTCTCACGCGAGAGTCGGCCTTCACCATGTCATGAGGCTTGTCACAGGGACAGGCGCGTCGTGCGCACGTCCCAGAACTCGGGGCCGTCAACGATGACCTCAAAGGTCCACTCGCCGGGCAGCTGTGCGATCTGCGCGAGCAGCGGACGCGGCAGGTGCGGAGCGCGGATGATGAAGGATTCACCGGCGTTCATCGACTGGGAAGCGCCGAGAACAGCGGCATGGCGCAGACGGTGGGGGATAGCGGTCGCATCGATGGTCGGCTCGGCAACGTCGTGTTCGCCGCAGCCACAGCCGCCACCGCGAACCTCGGGGTGGGGAAGCTGTTCGATCGTCATGGTGTGGCCTTTCTATAGTGAAGTCTTTTCGGCGCTGTCAGCACCGATTGAATTTTACCGGCTCCACCCCTTTCATTGCACTGCCAACAGGACCCGTATTGCCATGGAAGACGCTATACCTGGTAGGGGTATGGGCTTATACCCCTACCAGGTACCAAAGTACGCAAGTATCTCGGCGTGGCAGGCTTGGCTTCACACTTCAAGTATTGAGAAACGACTCAATACACTTCTTGTATGGCCATGCCACGTGGGCTTTCACACGTGGAGGCCTCACACTCACGTCTGATCAGGAGCGTAGGATGGACGTACGACAGATCCTTTAATGACCGTCCCGTGAGGCGGGGAAGGAGTAAGCGTGGCCGAAGTGCACGCAGATCGCGCATCGCGCGGCAAAGAAGTATTGGGAGTTGGCGACGTCGCACGCTCCCTGACACGCATCGCCTATGAAATCGTCGAACGAAACGGCGGCAGCAATAATCTGGTGATCGCAGGCATCCCCACTCGTGGCGCGACGTTGGCACGCCGCCTGGTCAATCGCATCCGCGAAGTGTCCGGCACCTACGCGGAACTCGCGATTATCGATACCACGATGTACCGCGACGACCTGGCCTCTCAGCCCCTGAGGGCTCCGAAAGAGACTCTGATTCCTCGCACCGGCATCAACGGCAAGACCGTCGTCCTCGTCGACGATGTGCTCTACACCGGTCGCACCATCAAGGCTGCACTCGATGCCCTCACTCGTATCGGTCGCCCCGCGGCCGTTCAGCTCGCAGTTCTCGTCGACCGAGGCCATCGCGAGCTTCCGATTCGCCCGGATTACGTCGGCAAAAACCTGCCGACGTCCCGCGACGAAATCGTCACCATCCTGCTCGACGAAACAGACGGGCGCGATGGCGTCCTTCTCGGGAAAGGCCTGTAAAAGATGAGCCTGAGCCATCTCATTTCGATCCGTGACTTGACGCGCGAGGAGGCGATTCTGATCCTCGACACGGCGGAGCAGATGGCCGCCACTCAGCGCCACGGCGTGAAGAAGCTTCCGACGCTTCAGGGCAAGACTGTCGTCAACCTCTTCTTCGAGGATTCGACACGCACCCGCATCTCTTTTGAGACCGCCGCCAAGCGCCTGAGCGCCGACGTCATTAACTTCCAGTCTCGCGGCTCCTCCGTCTCCAAGGGCGAGTCCCTCAAGGACACCGCGCTCACGCTGGAGGCCATGGGCGCGGACGCGGTCATCGTGCGCCACTCCTCGTCGGGTGCCGCACACCGTCTTGCGCACGCCGGCTGGATGAACCTGCCTGTCCTCAACGCGGGTGATGGCACCCACCAGCATCCGACGCAGGCGCTCCTTGACGCGATGACCTTGCGCCGCCACTACGCGCCGTCGCTTGGCGAAGACGGCATGCCCACCCCCGGCTCCGGCCTCGATGGCGCTCACGTCGTCATCGTCGGCGATGTCCTCCACTCGCGCGTGGCACGCTCCAACGTCGATCTTCTGACGCTCCTGGGTGCTCGCGTCACCCTCGTCGCGCCCCCTACGCTCCTGCCGATCGGGGTGGAGACCTGGAACTGCGACACCTCCTACAACTTCGACGAGGCCCTAGCGGCCAGTCCCGACGCGGTCATGATGCTGCGCGTGCAGCGCGAGCGCATGTCGAGCGCCGGCGGCGGCTTCTTCCCCTCACCCGGCGCCTACCACGCGGAGTACGGCCTCACCCCGGCGCGCTTCGCGACGCTGGCGCCCAGCGCCGTCGTCATGCATCCTGGCCCGATGAACCGAGGCCTCGAAATCTGCGCTGAGGCAGCCGACTCAGACCAATCTGTCATCGTCGAACAGGTGTCGAACGGTGTGTGCATCCGCATGGCCGCCCTTTACCTGCTTCTCGCATCGGAAGGACACAGCAATGACTGAACAGACCCGTGACATCCTGATCACCGGCGCCTCGCTGCTCGGCGGGGAGCCCACCGACGTTGCGCTGTCCGGTGGCACCATCGTCGCGATCGGTGCCGACGCTCGCAACAACGTGCGCGACCCGCGCGTCATCGTCGCAGAAGGTCTCATCGCCCTGCCCGGCCTCGTCGATATTCACACCCACCTGCGTCAGCCGGGCGGAGAGGACGCCGAGACCGTCTTCACCGGCACGCGCGCGGCTGCCGTCGGCGGCTACACGGCCGTGCACGCGATGGCCAACACGACGCCCACGCAGGACACGGCGGCCATCGTCGACCAGGTGTTGCGCCTGGGCGAGGAGGCCGACTGGGTTGAGGTTCGCCCCGTCGGTGCCGTTACCAAGGGCCTGGAAGGCAAGCATCTCGCATCGCTCGGCTCGATGGCCCGTTCGCGCTCGAAGGTCCGTGTCTTCTCCGACGACGGCAAGTGCGTGTCCGATCCCGTCCTCATGCGCCGCGCCCTCGAATATGTCAAGGGTTTCGGCGGTGTGATCGCCCAGCACAGCCAGGATCCCGCCCTCACTGAGGGCGCTCAGATGAACGAGTCGGCGCTGTCCGGCGAGCTCGGCCTGGCCGGTTGGCCCGCCGTCGCCGAAGAGGCGATCATCGCCCGCGATATTCTGCTCGCCAAGCACGTCGGCTCGCGCCTGCACGTGTGTCACCTGTCGACCGCGGGCTCGGTCGACCTCGTGCGTTGGGGCAAGGCACAGGGCGTCGATATTACGGCCGAGGCCACGCCTCACCACCTGCTCCTGACCGAACAGCTCGCCGCCACATACGACCCGCTCTACAAGGTGAACCCGCCGCTGCGCCGCGCCGAGGACGTCGAGGCGGTGCGCGAAGGCCTGGCCGACGGCACGATCGACTGCATCGGCACGGACCACGCGCCCCATCCCCTCGAGATGAAGGACTGCGAGTGGCAGGCCGGCGCGTTTGGCATGACGGGCCTGGAGACAGCGCTGCCGATCATCATCGAGACGATGGTGAACACGGGCCGCATGGATTGGGCGGACGTCGCCCGCGTCATGTCGACGGTTCCCGCCCGGATTGGACGCGTTGAATCGCAGGGCCAGGGCCTGGTCGTCGGCGCCCCCGCACACGTCACCCTCGTGGATGCGACGGTGCGCGTGACGGTCGACCCGGCCAAGCAGTGGACGCGCTCCACGAACTGCCCCTTCCGCGGCATGGAACTGCCCGGACAGGTGCGCTACACGATTTTTGGCGGCGTCCCCACGGTCGTCGACGCTCAACCGATTGCCAAGGAGGACCGATGACCACGTCCGATATCGCTCTGCTCGTCCTGGAGGACGGCACCGTTTTCAAGGGCCGCGCGTGGGGCGCGAGGGGCCGCACGCTCGGCGAGATCGTGTTCTCGACCGGCATGACCGGCTACCAGGAGACGCTCACCGACCCGTCGTACCACCGCCAGATCGTCGTCATGACGGCCCCGCACATCGGTAACACCGGCGTCAACGACGAGGATCCCGAGTCCTCGCGCATCTGGGTCGCTGGCTTCGTCGTGCGAGACGCCGCCCGCCGCGCCTCTAACTGGCGCGCGCGCCGCGAGCTGGAGGACGAGCTGATCTCTCAGGGCATCGTCGGCATCGCTGACGTCGACACGCGTGCGATCACCCGCCACATCCGCGAGCGCGGAGCCATGCGCGCTGGCATCTTCTCGGGTGATGCGCTGCCCGTGGGCGCGCAGTACCTGGGGGACGAGGCCGTGGCCTCCCTCGTGCGCATCGTCGCCGAGTCTCCCGCGATGAGCGGAGCGGCGCTGGCCGCCGAGGTGTCGACGGACGAGACCTACGTGGTGGAGCCTCTCGGCGACTTTGAGGGCAAGGAGCCCATCGCGCGCGTCGTCGCCGTCGACCTGGGTATCAAGTCGCGCACTCCCTACCACCTGGCCGCGCGCGGAGTGCGCGTCTACGTGGTGCCTTCCACCGTGTCCTTCGCCGACATCGAGGCACTCAAGCCGGATGGTGTCTTCTTCTCCAACGGCCCCGGCGACCCGTCGACGGCCGACCGCGAGATCGGCGTGCTGCGCGCCGTTTTGGATGCTGGCATCCCATACTTCGGCATCTGCTTCGGTCACCAGCTTTTCGGCCGCGCTCTCGGCTACGGCACCTACAAGCTGGACTATGGCCACCGCGGCATCAACCAGCCGGTGAAGGACGTGGCCACGGGCCGCGTGGAGATCACTGCTCACAACCATGGCTTCGCGGTGGATGCCCCGGTGGGGGAGCCCTCGGTCGCCCCCTTCGAATCGGGCCGCTATGGGCGCGTCGAGGTCTCCCACGTCGGCCTCAACGACGGCGTCGTCGAGGGCCTGCGCGCCCTGGACATTCCCGCCTTCTCCGTCCAGTACCACCCCGAGGCAGCAGCCGGCCCGCACGACGGTGAGCTGCTCTTCGATCGCTTCATTTCCCTGATGACCGCCGCTAAGGAGACCCACTGATGCCCCGCAGGAACGATCTGTCGTCCGTCCTCGTCATCGGATCGGGCCCCATTGTCATCGGCCAGGCATGCGAGTTTGACTACTCGGGCACGCAGGCATGCCGCGTGCTGAAGGAGGAGGGCCTGCGCGTCATCCTCGTCAACTCCAACCCGGCGACTATCATGACTGACCCGGGCATCGCCGACGCCACCTACGTCGAGCCGATCACCCCGGAGGTCGTGGCCTCGATCATCGAGAAGGAGCGCCCCGACGCGCTGCTGCCCACGCTGGGCGGACAGACGGCACTCAACACAGCCGTTGCGCTGTCCGAAATGGGCGTTCTTGAGCGTTTCAACGTCGAGCTGATCGGCGCATCCATCGACGCGATCCGCGCCGGTGAGGACCGCGAGGAGTTCAAGGAGATCGTCGAGCGTTCCGGCGCCGAGGTCGCACGTTCCTTCATCGCCCACACGATGGAGGAGTGCCACGCGGCCGCCGCCGAACTCGGCTACCCCCTCGTCGTTCGCCCCTCCTTCACGATGGGCGGCCTCGGCTCCGGTTTTGCTTACACCCCCGAAGACCTCGAGCGCATTGCCGGCCAAGGCCTGGCCGCCTCGATCACGACCGAGGTCCTCCTCGAGGAGTCGATCCTCGGCTGGAAGGAATACGAGCTCGAACTCATGCGCGACAAGGCGGATAACGTCGTCGTCGTGTGTTCGATCGAGAACGTCGACCCGGTCGGCGTGCATACGGGCGACTCGATCACGGTCGCTCCGGCGCTGACCCTGACCGACCGCGAGATGCAGCGCCTCCGCGACATCGGCATCGCCGTCATCCGCGCAGTCGGCGTTGACACCGGCGGCTGCAACATTCAGTTCGCAATCCACCCCGAGACGGGCCGCATCATCGTCATCGAGATGAACCCGCGTGTGTCGCGTTCGTCCGCCCTGGCCTCGAAGGCGACGGGCTTCCCGATCGCAAAGATCGCCGCGCGCCTTGCAACCGGCTACACGCTCGACGAGATCCCGAACGATATCACGGGCTCTACCCCTGCCTCGTTCGAGCCGACGCTCGACTACGTGGTCGTCAAGGTCCCGCGCTTCACTTTCGAGAAGTTCCCGGCCGCCGACCCGACGCTCACCACCTCGATGAAGGCCGTGGGCGAGGCAATGGCGATCGGCCGCTCCTTCACCGAGGCACTGCAGAAGGCCCTGCGCTCGATCGATAAGGGCGGCGTGCAGTTCCACTGGGACGGAGATGCACCCACCCCCGAGGAGACCAGCGCGCTCGTCAAGGCTGCCGCCGTCGGCACCGAGGGCCGTCTCGTCCAGGTCCAGCAGGCTATTCGTGGCGGCGCGACGCTCGAGGAACTGTTCGAATCCACGAAGATCGACCCGTGGTTCCTCGACCAGATGTTCCTCCTCGACGAGGTCGCAACCCGCATCCGCGAGGCCGAGGCACTCACGGGCGACGTGCTAGCCGAGGCGAAGCGCCACGGCTTCTCCGACCGCCAGATCGCTGCGATGCGCGGCCTGTCCGAGGATACGGTGCGCGAGGTGCGCGGTGCCTTTGGTATCCACCCCGTCTTTAAGACGGTCGACACCTGTGCCGCCGAGTTCGCGGCCCGCACGCCGTACCACTACTCGACCTACGACCAGGAGAACGAGGTCCGTCCGCGCGAGCGCGAGGCCGTCATCATCCTGGGCGCCGGCCCCAACCGCATCGGTCAGGGCATCGAATTCGACTACTCGTGTGTCCACGCCGCCATGTCGCTGCGCGAGCACTACGAGACCATCATGGTCAACTGCAACCCCGAAACGGTGTCGACCGACTACGACATCTCCGACCGTCTCTACTTCGAGCCCCTGACTCTCGAGGACGTCCTGGAGATTTACCGCGCTGAGTGCGCGGCGGGCCCCGTCAAGGGCATGATCGTCCAGCTCGGCGGCCAGACCCCGCTGTCGCTCGCCGCCGATCTCGAGCGCGCCGGCGTGCCGATCCTGGGCACCAGCCCCCGCGCCATCGACCTGGCAGAGGACCGCGAGGAGTTCGGCAAGGTTCTCGAGGCCGCTCAGTGCCCGGCACCCGCCCACGACACCGCGAACACGCCCGAACAGGTCATCGCTGTTGCCGCAGAGGTGGGCTACCCGGTTCTCGTTCGCCCCTCCTTCGTGCTGGGTGGTCGCGGCATGGCGATCATCAATGACGAGCCGGCGCTTCGTGAGTACCTCGCGAGCCATGACTCCGAGCTGCTGTTCTCGCGCGGTCCGCTCCTCATCGACCGCTTCCTGGATGCCGCCATCGAGATCGACGTCGACGCCCTGTACGACGGCGAAGAGCTCTTCATGGGCGCGATCATGGAGCACATTGAGGAGGCTGGCATCCACTCAGGTGACTCCTCCTGCGTGCTGCCTCCCATGACGCTGTCCGCGCGCGAGCTCGAACGCATCACGGCCTCCACCGAGGCGATCGCGCGTGGCGTCGGCGTACGCGGCCTGATCAACATTCAGTTCGCCCTGCTCTCCGACACCCTCTACGTCATCGAGGCGAACCCGCGCGCTTCGCGTACCGTTCCCTTCGCGTCGAAGGCAACGGGCGTGCAGCTCGCAAAGGCCGCCGCCCTCATTCAGGTGGGCGCGACGATCGCTTCCCTGCGCGAGCAGGGGATGCTGCCGGATACGGACGCTCGCGAGATTCACGACGGCGGATCGATCGCTGTAAAGGCAGCCGTCCTCCCGTTCAAGCGCTTCCGCACGGCCGGCGGCGAAATCGTCGACACCGTCCTCGGTCCCGAGATGCGCTCGACCGGTGAGGTCATGGGCATCGACCGCGACTTCCCGACGGCATTCGCCAAGGCCCAACTCGGCGCTTCGACCGACATGCCGACGTCGGGCACCGTCTTCATTTCGATTGCGGATACCGACAAGCGAGCGATCGTCCTGCCGGCCGCCCGTATGCACGAGATGGGCTTCAAGATCCTCGCGACCTCAGGAACGGCATCGGTCCTGCGCCGCAATGGCATCGAAGCCCAGGCTGTTCGTAAGTCCTCCGAGGGCCGCGGAGACGGCGGCGAGCCGACGGTCGTCGACCTCATCAACGACGGCTCGATCGACATGGTCGTCAACACGCCTCAGCGCAGCGCCCCGCGTAACGACGGCTATCAGATCCGTACCGCTGCAGCCTCGCAGGACCGCCCCGCGGTGACCACGCTGCAGGCGTTCAACGCGATGGTGCAGGCCATCGAAGTGCGTATGCGCGGGGCCTACTCTGTGCGCTCGTTGCAGGAATGGGATTCCATTCGATCGGAGGAAACACGATGACTACTTCCGCAGTTAAGCCTGCCGCTTCGGCTGGCTTCGGCGATCGTCTCTACGCCGCCATGCGCGCTTACGGACCCGTGTGTGTGGGCATCGATCCGCACGCCGGCCTGCTACAGGAGTGGGGGCTTGACGACGACGCGAACGGTGTGCGAGAGTTTTCTCTTCGCGTCATCGAGGCTCTCGGCGGCCGCGTCGCAGCGTTCAAGCCTCAGGCCGCCTTCTTCGAGCGGCACGGCTCTCGAGGCGTCGCCGTTCTCGAGGAAGTCATCGCTGCCTGCCGCGAAGTCGGCACGCTGTGCATTGTGGATGCTAAGCGCGGTGACATCGGCTCGACGATGGACGGCTATGCACAGGCGTTCTTGTCGGATGCCTCCCCGCTTGCCGGTGATGCGGTCACGCTATCGCCCTACCTCGGCGTCGGATCGCTGACCCCCGCGCTCGAGTTGGCGCGACAGACCGGAAGGGGAGTGTTCGTTCTCGCCCTCACATCGAACCCCGAAGGTGCCTCCGTTCAGCACGCCCGCAGCGAGGATGGAACCAGCGTTGCGGGCCGCGTCGTGTCCCAACTGGCGGACTTTAACAGCCGGTGTGACCAACAACACCTAGGGCCTGCTGGCATCGTTGTGGGAGCCACCGTGGGCGATGCAGTCAAGCGTTTGGGCATCGACCTCGCCTCGCTCAATGGCGCTTTTTTGGCTCCAGGAGTGGGCGCACAGGGCGCTGGTCCCGCGCAGGTCAGGGAGGTTTTCGCCGGAGCCGAGGACGCCGTACTCGCCTCGTCTTCTCGCGCAATCCTACGTTCTGGGCCCAGCATCGCTGGCCTTCGAGACGCCTACCGTGCGACAGTCGATTCTCTGCAATAATCTGCTCTGTTACTAAAAGAGCAGCGTTTTGGTCTGGCACTAGTGGTCCGGAAGGTGACATAGTTTATTTACCGAAGATCCCAACGGAGGAGATGATCAGAATGGCACTACCTGATCTCACGCCAGAACAGAGGGCACAGGCTCTCGAAAAGGCAACGCAGGCACGGAGGCGTCGCGCCGAAGTGAAGAACGCGCTTAAGGCGCGCTCGATGAACCTGTCGGAGGTTTTGGAACTCGCTGATTCAGACGAGGCCGTAGCGAAGATGAAGGTCGTTTCGCTGCTGGAGTCGCTGCCGCGCGTCGGCACGAACACGGCTGCCGTGCTGATGGACGAGTACAAGATCGCCCAGAGCAGGCGCGTGCGTGGCCTCGGCCCCGTCCAGCGGAAGGCCCTCGTCGAGCGTTTCGGCTGACGCGGTCAAGCGTGGCACACTTGAGCCATGACTAAGGCTCAACTGACTGTCCTCGCTGGCCCTACGGCCGTTGGAAAGGGAACTGTTGTCGCTGCGCTGACGAAGCGCTACCCGACGCTCAACGTGTCGGTCTCGGCAACAACTCGCGATCCTCGGCCCGGTGAACTGAACGGCGTCCACTACTACTTCGTTTCCGCCCAAGAGTTCGATGCAATGATCGAACGTGGAGACATGTTGGAGTGGGCGCTTGTTCATGGAAAAAACAAGTACGGGACGCCTCGCGGACCCGTCGATGAAGCCCTCGCTGCTGGCAAGCCCGTGCTTCTTGAGATCGACCTGGCCGGTGCGCGCCAGGTCCGCACCAACAGGCCCGACGCGCAGTTCATTTTCCTCGCTCCACCTTCGTGGGAGGAGCTCGAGCGCCGCCTGATCGGGCGCGGTACCGAAAGCCCCGAGGAACAGGCACGCCGCCTGGCTACCGCCCGCGTTGAGCTGGAGGCTGCCTCGGAGTTTGACCACGTTGTGATCAACGACGACGTGGAGCGCGCGGTGGATGAGCTGGCTCGGCTCATTGGCCTGGAGTAGTATCTATCTGAATCCGCCACTGAGAGGAATACACGCATGTCCGGAATTGTTGCCCAGCCCGTGGGCATCACGTCCCCGCCCATTGACGATCTGCTGGAGCACGTCGATTCCAAGTACGCCCTGGTTATCTTTGCTGCGAAGCGCGCACGCCAAATTAACTCCTACAATCTGCAGCTTCAGCAGAACATGATCCAGTTCGTGGGTCCGGTCGTCGACGTGCAGCCGGATGAGAAGCCGCTCGCTGTCTCCCTGCGCGAGATCAACGAAGGCCTCCTGTCTCTCGAAGCTAACCCCGAGGCCTGACATGGCAACGATCGTCGTCGGAGTGACCGGCGGCGTCGCAGCCTTTAAAGCACCCATCGTGGTCCGCGAGTGTCAACGCGCGGGCCACGACGTGTATGTCGCTGCGACACGCGCGTCATTGGATTTCGTTGGGCGTTCCACCTGGGAGGGCATCACGTCTCGCCCAGTCGCCGTGGATATCGCGGGGGAGGGGCGCGCCGAGCACGTGGAGCTTGCTCGCGTCGCCGATCTCATCATCGTCGTTCCCGCGACTGCGAACTCTCTGGCGCGCCTCGCTGCAGGCTTCGCCGACGACATGGTGTCGCTGACGGTTCTCGCCTCTGATGCGCCCGTTGTTGTTGCCCCCGCGATGCACTCCAACATGTGGCTGGCACCCGCCACGCAGGCAAACGTCAAGACGCTTCGCGAGCGCGGTGTGCACGTCATCGAACCTGCTTCTGGTGCGCTTGGTTCCGGCGACAGCGGTGTCGGCCGCCTTCCTGAACCAGAGGAGATCGCTCGGGTGGCTCTCGAGCTGCTCGAGGCTAACAATCGGGCGTCGAGTGCTCTCGCTGGCCGCACGATTGTTGTCACTGCCGGCGGTACGCGCGAACCCATCGATCCGGTCCGTTTTTTGGGCAATCAGTCATCCGGCCGTCAGGGACTGGCAATCGCATCGGCAGCAGCGCGAGCGGGCGCTTCTGTACGCGTGATCGCCGCGAACATCGAGTCGGCTCTCCTCGAGGCGCTGCCGACGGGTGTACAGGTCACTCGCGTGGGCAGCGCCCTGCAGATGCGCGAGGCAACGATCGATCAGGTGACCGACGCCGATGCTCTCGTGATGACGGCAGCAGTCGCGGACTTTAGGCCCGAGGCGACCTCGGAGTCGAAGATGAAGAAGGACCCATCGACCGACGACGCTCCGACGATTCGCCTGGTGCGTAACCCCGATATCCTCGCCGAAATCGGGCACAGCGACAAGCGCCCGCCCCTCGTCGTCGGTTTCGCCGCGGAGACCGGCACCGACGAGGAGATACTCGCCTACGGCGCTGACAAAGCTGCCCGAAAAGGTGCAGATTTCATCTGCCTGAACCGGGTGGGGGAGAGCGTCGGATTCGGCGACGTGCCCAACGATATTCGCCTCCTTGATGCAAGCGGCCACATCACAGGTCGTTACGTCGGCTCAAAGGATGAGGTCGCGGCTGGTCTTGTCGGCCATATGGCGTCATTCCTTGATAATCTAAAGCGGTGAGTCAACAGCTTTTCTCTTCCGAGTCCGTTACCGAAGGTCACCCCGACAAGGTCTGTGACCGTATTTCCGATGCGATCCTCGACGCGCTGCTCGCCGCCGACCCGCACTCGCGCGTGGCCGTCGAGACGATGGCTGCCACCGGTCTCATCCACATCGCCGGTGAGGTGACGACCGAGGCGTACGTAGAGATTCCGGAGATTGTACGTCGCGAGATCCTTTCGATCGGCTACGATTCATCGCGCGTTGGCTTCGACGGTGCCTCCTGCGGCGTTTCCGTGTCGCTGGACGGCCAGAGCCCCGACATCGCCGGTGGCGTTGATGAAGCTCTTGAGGTGCGCGGCACCCAGGGCGGTGACCCGCGCGACCGCCTCGGCGCGGGCGACCAGGGCATCATGTTCGGCTACGCTTCTTCGGACACCCCGGACCTCATGCCCGCCCCCATTTGGCTGGCACACCGCCTCGCGAAGCGCCTGACTGACGTTCGCAAGCAGAGCATCGTTGAAGGGCTGCGTCCCGACGGCAAGACTCAGGTGACTCTCGCGTACGAGGACGGTCGCCCGGTGGGTATCGACACGGTCGTCGTGTCCACCCAGCACGACGAGGCGCTGTCGCAGTCCGCGATCGCCGACGCGGTGCGCGACTATGTCATTAACCCCGTCATCGAGGAGTCCGGTCTTGCGCTGGCAACCGGTTCCATGACCACTCTTATCAACCCATCAGGTCGCTTTGTCCTGGGCGGCCCCGCGGCGGACGCCGGCCTCACCGGCCGCAAGATCATCGTTGACACTTACGGTGGCATGGCCCGTCACGGCGGCGGCGCCTTCTCCGGCAAGGACCCGTCGAAGGTCGATCGCTCCGCCACCTACGCCGCCCGTTGGGTGGCGAAGAACGTCGTGGCCGCTGGCATCGCGCAGCGTTGCGAAATTCAGCTTGCCTACGCCATTGGACGTGCTCGCCCGATCGGCCTGTACGTCGATACCTTTGGGACTGCTTCGGTGCCGGACGAGCGCATCGCGGACGCAATCCGCGAGGTCTTCGACCTGCGTCCCCTCGGCATGATCGAAGACCTCGATCTGCTGCGTCCGATCTACCGCGACACCGCGGCGTACGGTCACTTCGGCCGTGACCAGTTCCCGTGGGAAGCGATCAACCGCGTTGACCAGCTTAAGGCTGCGCTCGCATGAGCGAGGCATCACAACCCGAGGACTACCTGCCCTCGTACGAGACCGAGGCTGCTCGCCGCGCGTGGCGTCGGCGCACGAGCCTGGAGATGATCATCTCCGGCTCCATCGGCCTCTTCACGTCGTTTGTCCTCTCGATCGAGGCGTGGCAACTGGCCGCTGACTCTTCGGCGCGTTTTGGCTGCGATATTTCGTCCGTGCTGTCGTGTTCTACGGTTGCGCAGACGTGGCAGGCGCGCATCCTCGGCTTCCCTAACGCTTTCCTCGGCATCTTTTTCGAGGCAGTGGTTCTCGCCATCTCCGTCGGTATTTTCGCGGGCGTGAAGTTCCCGCGCTGGTACATGCTGGGCACGAACCTGCTGTACACGATCGCGTTGTTCTTTGCGTTCTGGTTGTTTGGGCAGTCGTATTTCATCATCCAGGTGCTCTGCCCGTGGTGCCTGCTGATCACCCTGACGACAACACTCGTCTTTGGTGGAATCACTCGCATTAATATTCGCGACGGCGTGATCCCGGCACCCGAGGGGCTGCGTCGTATTGTTGCTCAGGGCCTCGACTGGGCGCTGTGGGGCCTGATCGTCTTTGGCGTGCTCGCCATGGTGGTCGCGAAGTACGGGCTGAAGCTTCTCGGCTGAAAGCGGGACGCAGATGTGTGCGGGCCGTGATTCACTAGGATCATGACTTCCCAACAGGGCATGCTTGACGGTTTCGATCAGCCGCGGTCTCGTGCCGCGGATATCGCTCGTGTGCTCGTTGATGTCGATCTGCCGCACATCGATCGGCCGCTCGACTACGTCGTTCCGGACAAGTTGATTGATGAGGCCGAGGTTGGCCGTGCAGTTCGCGTGCGGTTTTCCGGCACGCGCGTGGACGGCTGGATCGTTGAGCGTACGCGCCGCGAGGTGCTCAACGATGCCGCGCAGATAGAATCCGTCGTCTCGTCAATCCCGGTGCTGACGCCCGCGCTCTATGAGAGCGCGCGTCGTATCGCATCGCGTTTTCTTGCTACGACGTCGCAGGTTCTCTCGCTCGCAATCCCACCACGACATGCGCGCGGCGAGAAGACCGTCGTAGAGGCACACGAGTCGGCGTGGCCATCCGTCGAGGCTCCGACTGTTTCTGAGGGCTGGGCGGCTTATTCTGCTGGGGAAGCGTTGCTTCACCGCCTTGCAGCCGGCCAGTCTCCGCGTGCGGTCGTGACCGCGCTGCGTCCCCGGATGCGCGCGTGCTTGTCGGATGCCGTCGCCGCTACCGTTTCCTCGGGGCGTAGCGTCATCATCGTGACGGCTACTGGAGAGGACGCAGCGCGGTATGCCCGTGTCCTCGAGGAGGACCTCGGTGTACCCGTTGCCCTCACGGGCGGTGAAGTGAGTCCCGAGGAGCGCTACCGTATCCACGCAGCCGCGACACTCGGACGTCTTCCGATTGTGGTCGGCACGCGTTCGGCGGCGTGGGTTCCGTGTGCGAAGCTGGGCCTCATTGTCATCTGCGATGACGGCGACGATCGCCTTCGTGAGCGCCGCTTCCCTCGTTGCGACGTTCTCGACGTCGCCGTGCAGCGGTGTGCGGTGGAGGGTGCGGGGCTTCTCGTCGCTTCGTTCGCGCGCTCGGTGAAGGCACAGGCACTCGTTCGTTCCGGGTGGGCAGTGAGTCTCGATCCCGTGCCGGGTGCTCTGCGCGACGCGACTCCACGCGTGCATCTGCATGGCGCGACGGAGGCGGAACGCGAGGGCGCCAGCGGCCACATGCGCATTCCTCAGGCCGCGTTGCGTATCATCCGCCAGGGGCTTCGAGAAGGCCCCGTCCTGATCCAGGTTGCGGCCTCAGGCTATTGGCCGACGGTCGTGTGCCGCCGTTGCGGTGAGCGTGCACGCTGCCGCCATTGCTCGGGGCCCCTCGCGGTCACTAGCGGGGGAGAGGTGAGCTGTTCGTGGTGTGCGCGTAGCTCGCAGACGTGGCGGTGCCCGCACTGCTCCGGCACGGAGCTACGTGCGGCTCGCGTGGGTTCGACGCGCACCGCCGAGGAAATCGCGCGTAACCTCCCGGACGCGTCGGTCCTTGAGTCTTCGGCAGCTCATCGGATCAGCCGGCAGCTTCCCGCGCGTCCCACTGTCGTCGTTGCGACGCCGGGAGCTGAGCCGGACGTGGACGGTGGCTATGCCGCCGCCATCATTCTCGATGCTCACGCCCTCGCTGGCCGGACGGAGCTGTGGGCTCCGGAGGAAGCAGCCAGACGGTGGCTCAACGCGCTGTCTCTCGTCCGCCCGGGCCACCCCGGCCTCGTCGTGGGGACGATTCCCGATGCCTTGGGGCAGGCGCTCGTGCGCTGGGCTCCCACTGACTACGCCGATCGTCTTCTCGATGAGCGCGAGGCCCTGGGTTTCTTCCCGGCCACGACGATGGTCGCCCTCGACGGCCCCGCGGCTCAGGTTCGCCAGGTCGCCGAACAGGTGATTCGCGAGGGAGGAGCGGAGCTGGTCGGCACCATCGTGCGCCCGGCGACGCGCGAGGGCGAAGAAAACGAGGTACGCACGCTTGTTCGTACCCCGTTGGCTGGCGCGGCCTCGATGCTCGCGGTTCTCACCGACATTCGTCGCTCACGCAGTGCCCGCAAGGTTCCACTCGTGAAAATGAGCGTGAACCCACCCGAGCTCTTCTGAGTCACGGCCTACCCAGTGCCGTAAACTGGCGGCCGTGCGCATTATTTTTGCTGGTACCCCCGAGGCCGCAGTCCCCACGCTGCAGGCCCTGCTGTCGTCGTCCCACGAGGTCGCCCTTGTCATCACACGCCCGCCGGCTCGGCGCGGTCGCGGCAAGACCCTGTATCCGTCGCCGGTGGCGGAGGTGGCCTCCGAGGCAGGCGTCGACCTGTTGGAGACAACGACGCTGAAGACCCCCGACATCGCGCAGCGCATCGAGGACGCCCATGCTGACCTCGGCGTCGTCGTCGCGTACGGCGGCCTCGTTCCCCCGAACGTACTGGCGATGCCGACCCACGGGTGGGTGAACCTCCATTTCTCGGATCTGCCGAGGTGGCGTGGAGCTGCTCCGGTCCAGTGGGCGATTCGCGAAGGGGATGCGACGACCGCATCCTGCGTGTTCAACCTCGAGGAGGGCCTCGATACGGGCGACGTCTATTCGCGCGTCGAGGTCCCGATCGCTCGCGAGAGCGCTGGTGAACTGCTCTCGTCCATGGCCGAGGCTGGGGCGGATCAGATGCTCGGCGTTGTCGACGCGCTCGCCGCTGGCAGCGCATGCGCTACTCCGCAGTCCTCCAAGGGTGTCACGCACGCTCGCCGCCTCGAGCACGTCGACGGCTACGTGTCGTTTACGCATGATGCCGGGTACGAGGACCGTATCATTCGTTCCGTGACGCCCAATCCCGGGGCCTACACAGTGGCACCGGGCGGGGCCCGCATGAAACTCGACAAGGCAACGCCTGTGGACCGTGACGATCTTGCTCCCGGGCAGCTCGAGGTGACGAAGAAGCAGGTGACCGTCGGGTGCGCGAGCGGGGCTCTCGTGCTCGGTAAGGTCGCCCCGGCCGGCAAGTCGTGGATGGACGCCGCCGCCTGGGCGAGGGGAGCGCGGCCATCTGACGACCTGCGTCTTGGTGGAGAGCTGGAGGGTGAGCGATGAACGAGCGGCGTTACGCGGACGGTTACCGCAAGCTACGCAAGGCCGATGAGCCTCGTCGTATCGCCTACGACGTTCTTCACGAGGTCGCGACTCAGGGCGCGTTTGCGAACATCATTTTGCCGAAAGCTTTGCGTCAGGCGCGGCGCGACGGTCACTTCTCTGATCGGGATGCTGCGTTCACCTCCGAGCTCGTCCACGGCACGCTGCGCGCGATTGGCCGCCTTGACTGGGTCATCTCGCGCCACATTGATCGCCCTCTTGCTGATCTCGATCCGCGCGCGCTTGTCATCCTGCGCATGGGGGCCCACCAGCTCCTCGACATGCGCGTGCCCGATCACGCGGCAGTTTCGGCCACCGTCGATGTCGCCCGAGAGCACCTGACGGATGGCCCCGTCCGTTTCGTCAATGCCGTCCTTCGCTCGATCACCCGCGAGGACCCTTCCGAGCGTGAGGCAGCCATGGATGCCATCACGGACGAGGACGAGGCTCTTGGCGTGCGCTACTCCCACCCGGCATGGATGGTCGCTGCGTTCCGTGACGCCCTCAGGGCACACGGCTACCCTGAGGATGAGCTTCTCGATGTCCTCGAGGCTGATAACGAGGTTCCCACGGTCACGCTGGTGGCCCGTCCGTCGTTGATGAGCGTCGACGAACTCGCTGACGAGGCCGAGGACATCCTCGACACGCGCGTCGCCTTGGGCGCTGTCTCCCCATATGCAGTGCTTCTCGAATCTGGCGACCCCGCACGCCTTCCCTCAATCCGTGACGGCCGCTCCGGCGCCCAGGATGAGGGCTCGCAGCTCGCCGCCCTCATTGCCGCATCAGCACCGCTCGAGGGTGGCTCGGACGAGCGTTGGCTCGACCTGTGTGCGGGTCCCGGCGGTAAGGCCGCCCTTCTGGCCGGTCTTGCTGCTGACGCAGGTGCACGCGTGACCGCCAACGAGGTGCACCCGCACCGCGCCCGCCTCGTGGAGCGGACGACGCGTCAGTTCGACTCGATCGAGGTCGTGAGCGGCGACGGTCGTACCTTCGGTGGGGGCCAGAGCGCTTGGCCGCTCGGCTCGTTTGATCGTGTCATCGTCGACGCACCCTGTTCGGGCATGGGGTCGATGCGCCGACGCCCCGAGTCCCGCTGGAACCGCACGCCCGGCGACTTGGAGGAGCTCACTGTCCTCCAGCGCGAACTGCTCGACCGCGCAGTCGCGTTGACACGCCCCGGCGGCGTTCTCACGTACATCACGTGTTCGCCGCACGCGGCCGAGACGCGTGAACAGGTTGGGCGTCTGCTCAAGGCCGGCGAGGTCGAGCTGCTTGACACTGTGTCTCTCGCAAACGAGTGCGCACCCGAAGCACTCGACGTGCCTGCCGCGGCTGGCGTCATTGCCGGTTACAAGGGACGCACGTTGCAGCTATGGGACCACCGTTTCGGCACGGATCTTATGTTTGTGGCCTGCCTGCGCAAGCGCTAGCATATGCGTTATGAACGCCACAATTAGCCCGTCGATTCTCAACTGCGACATCGCTGACCTGCGCGGTGAGCTCACCAAGATCGCGGGAGCGGACATCGCTCACGTCGACGTCATGGACAACCATTTCGTCCCTAACCTCTCGTGGGGTCTGCCCGTCGCGGAGGCTGTCGTCAAGTCCGGCATTCTCCCGGTCGACGCGCACCTCATGATCGAGGACCCGGATCGCTGGGCTCCGCAGTACGCGGAGGTCGGTTGTGAGTCCGTTACCTTCCACGCAGAGGCCGCAGCAGCGCCGCTGCGTCTGGCGCGCGAGCTGCACCGCATCGGTGCGCGCGCCGGCCTTGCTCTCAAGCCCGCGACTGACATTGCGCCGTTCGTGGACATCCTCAACGAATTCGACATGATTCTCATCATGACGGTTGAGCCCGGTTTCGGCGGACAGTCCTTCATCGAGCAGATGATCCCGAAGATCGAGCGCACGCGCGCCGCGATCAACGCCGCGGGGCTGCAGGTATCGATCCAGGTCGATGGCGGAATTTCCCGCGCGACTATCGAGCGCGCGGCCGAGGCCGGTGCTGACAACTTCGTCGCCGGTTCCGCGGTGTTCCGCGCGGAAGACGCCCATCGTGAGGTTGAGGCGCTGCGCGAACTTGCCAACGCCCACTCGCACTGATCGCACAGGTTTTCCGGCGGCCGGAACGGGACGAGTTCCCGTCCGGCCGTCCCTTTTCTTTCATAGCGGATACGCCTCGCGCACTGCGGCCGTCGGTGGCACAATGGCACACGAGTACTCCGGGGTCGGTGAAAGTCCGAACCGGCGGTGATAGTCCGCGACCCGTCCTCACAGAACGAGGGCGGTTGAGCCGGTGAAATTCCGGCACCGACGGTTAAAGTCCGGATGGGAGGAGTGCATGAGGCGCATCCGTGCGTCTGCTGTGCTGCGCGTACCCCCGGTGTCGGAAAGTAAGTCGTGGCAATTCGGAACAAGCCCCGCGGTGCGCTCACCGTCGCGGCACCGATCGTCTTTCTCGCCCTTGTGCTGGCGGGATGGTGGCTGACGACGACGCTGACCGGCATCGAAGCCTGGCGTCTACCTGACCCGCTTGCTGTTGCCCGAAAAGGGGTGGCGCTGCTGTCGCGCCCTACCACCTGGCGACAGATCGCGGTGACGGGAGGCGAGGCTATCGCGGGTTGCGCGCTCGGAACGGTCGTTGCGCTGCCGTTAGCGTACGCGATCTACCGCTGGCGCCTGTTGGCTGCGGCGGTGGAGCCCTTCCTTGGAGCAACCCAAGCGTTGCCCGCCATCGCAATCGCCCCCATTCTCGTGCTGTGGGTCGGGTACGGCATCACACCGGTCATCGTGCTCTGCGCGCTGATGGTGTTCTTCCCGATCCTCGTGTCCACTGTCGTCGGTTTACGTCATATCGATAGCGAGCTGCTCGAAGCCGCCGCACTTGACGGCGCGACGGGCTGGACGATGGCCGCACAGATGGAGTTACCTCTTGCAGCTCCCGCCATTCTGGGTGGCCTGCGCAATGGGTTTGCTCTGTCTGTCACGGGCGCAGTCGTGGGGGAGATGGTCATGGGAGGGTCCGGGCTCGGGCAGGTACTCACTCAAATGAGAAGCAACGTGGACACCGCCGGCATGTTCGTCATCATCACGATCTTGTGCATTATGGCAACGATTTTGTACGTCATCGTGTATCGAATCGAGCGGTCGAAGCGTTACGCCATCACGCAGTGAAGGAGACATCCCTTGAAGCTTTCCACTATCGTTCGCGCGACCGTTATCGGTGCCAGTGCTTCGCTGGCACTGGGCGCTTGCGCAGTTGGTCCCGGCGCTACGCAGTCTGGCGCGTCCTCGCGGGGCGCCTCGGACGTGACGATCGGCCTGACCTACATCCCGAACGTGCAGTTTGCCCCTGTCTACGTCGCCGATTCTGAGGGGCTGTATAACGATGCCGGTATCACGCCCACCGTTCGCCATCATGGCTCGGACGAGGGCCTGTTTACGGCGCTTCTTGCCGGCCAGGAGGACGTGGTTATTGCCTCCGGCGACGAGGCCGCGGTGGCCGCCTCGCAGGGCCTGGACCTCGTGTCGATCGGCCAGTATTACGCGACCTACCCGGGAAGCGTCATCGTCCCAGCATCGTCGTCTATCACGAGCCTGGCTGATCTCGCCGGCAAGAACATTGGCATCCCCGGCGAGTATGGTTCGAGCTACTACGCGACTCTCGCCGCCATCAAGGCAGGTGGCCTGCAGACCTCCGACGTGACTATTTCGTCGATCGGCTACACGCAGCAGGCGGCCCTTGCGGCTGGACAGGTGGACGCGGTCGTTGGATTTACCAATAACGACGCGGTGCAGATGAGGCTGGCGGGCATCGACATTCGAGAGATCCCGCTGGATGGCGCCTCGACTCCGCTGGTGGCGGCCTCGATTATTACGACGCGCGAGTGGGCGCAGGCTCACCCGGATGCGGCGCGCGCGGTCGTGTCAGCAACCACCGAGGCGATGAACGCGATCGCTGCAGATCCCCAGGTCGCGATTGACGCGACCGCGAAGTGGGACACGACGCTCAGTGACGAGACCTCGCTGGCCGCAGCTAACGCGGTACTCGCGGCAACCGTTCCGCTGTGGCTCGGAGATGACGCGCACGCTGACGGCGTGCAGGATCTCGCCACGTGGTCCTCGATGGTGTCGTTCCTGAACTCGATCGGAGTCCTCGAAGGAGACGTCGATCCGACCGCCATCGTGAGCAACGAATACGCGCCCGGTGCTGAGACTGCATCTTCTCAGTCCTGAACGGTGCGCCGAATACTCGGGACGCGTGCGTTTCACGTAGGGTAGGCGGGTGAGTACCGCCGTCAACGCTAACGTGCGCGTCCTCGAGCTGTTTGTGGAGCTCTTGGGCGCGCGTCCGGGGCGCACGAAGGCGCAGTTGCGCGCGCTTCCCGGCTATCAGGGACTCGCAGATGATGCCTTTGAAACGCAGTTCCAGCGCGATAAAGACGCGCTGCGTGACGCGGGTGCCCACATGACGATTCGCTCGGGGGAGCGCTACAGCATCTCTTGGGATTCGTTTGCGCCCAGCATCGAGGTAACGAGTACCGACCGCGCACTGATGTCGCTGGCTGCACGCGCGTGGGATAGCAGTGAAGTTTTCGCCGACGCTATCGATGCGAAGGCAGCCGCAGCTTCCTCCGACGATGTTTCTGCTCCGACAATTCGTCTGGGTCTGACCGGCATCGGGGCGGCCACTGTCTTGTCGCAGGCCATTCGCGAGCGGCGCGTGGTGTGTTTCGAATACCCGGGCTCGCGCGAACTCACTGAGCGTTCCCTCGAGCCGTGGGCTCTGTCGGTGCAGGGGCGCGCCCTGTACTTGTGGGGTTGGGATCTCGACCGAGGCGGCGAACGCACGTTTCGTGTGTCGCGCATACGGTCGCAGATTTCCTTTCTGGGTGAGCCGGGCGACGCGTCGCTTCCGCCCAAGGGGGCGGTGTTTCCTCGCGTCTCATCGTTCGTCTCTCCGATCGTCCACGTGCGCGCGGGCTCCACCACGCGCACGCTTCTCCACGGTTACGAGGCCGGGGCATCGTCTGAGGACAACGGTTCGCCTCAGCCGGGCTGGGAGCGTATCGCGCTCGAAGGCGCGGAGATGGGAACGTGGATCGGCCGCCTTCTTCCTTTGGCGTCCGACGTGGTCGTCATATCGCCCGAGTCCCTGCGAGATGCGATGCTGACGCGCCTACGCGCGGCCGCCACGTGGGGTGAGCGCAATGCCTGAGAACGTACAGTTGGCCGTCGTCCGCCTCGCTTCGATGGTCGCGTGGATGAGTGACCATCCCGGCGCGAGCGTCGATGAGATCGCCGCGCATTTCCATCGAACTCGCCGGCAGGTGCGCCGCGACGTGGAGTACCTCGCGTCCGTCGGAGACTCACTGCCCGGCGCTTCTTTCGAGCTCGACTGGGAGCTCTACGAGCAAGAACAGCGCGTGTCACTACGCTCGACGCTGGGCGCCTCGGCGCCGCTGCGCCTGTCCACGCTAGAGGCGCAGGCTCTTCTCATCGGGCTGTCTGCGATCACCCCGCTACTTGGCACGGATCTTGCCGCTCATGTTCCGCATGCTGCCCTCGTCGTCTGCGCACTCGGTGGCCTGAAAGAGGCCGATGCCGAACAGCACGTGGAAGCGATTCCGTCTCTTGCCTCGTCGAACGCGAGCCTCGAAACTTTGCGAGATGCGCTGGTGCGAGAAGAACGCGTGTCGTTTACCTATGTGTCTGCGTCGGGCATTCGCACGCGCCGCATCGTTGACCCGTGGTCGCTCGAGGCAAGCGCAAGCGGCTGGCTCCTGCGCGGCTGGTGCACGCGTGCGGGGGAGGCACGCAGCTTCGCCGTCGCATCCATCAGCGACGTGTGCGGCGAGGGGCCACGCGTCGAGGAACCGCGCCGCGTGCGCCACGATGCACCCACCTGGACGCTCGACGTCGATCGCGATGCTCGTTGGATCGCCGACGAATACAACGGTGACATCGTCGCCGAACTGGACGGCGGGGGAGCGCGCATCACCCTGCCCGTCTGGAACGAACAGTGGGGCCTGAGCCTCCTCATCGATATTGCCCCACACCTGCGCGAAGCGACGCCGGATATGCGCGACGAAGCCGCACGCCGTGCGCGCTCTGTTTTGTCGATCTGGACCCGAGAGGATGCATCGTGAGCCCCAAACGACGTCGACACCGCACCCGAGATGCTGAGCGTATTGCGCACCGCGAGGAGGAAGTCGGCCTCGGCGTGGGCAGTGCAGCCCAGCGCTACGCAGCGTACAAGGCCGAGGCGCAGGCCGCCTCGTCGCTGCGCGCCCGTTGGGTGTCCACGCTGAGCTTCACCCCGGACCCGTTCCAGATCCAGGCACTCGATGCCGTCGAGGCTGGCAGCTCCGTCCTCGTTGCTGCACCCACGGGCGCTGGAAAGACGATCGTCGGCCAGTTTGGCGCTTACGTCGCCCTCGAGCAGGGAATGCGCGCGTTCTACACGACGCCGATCAAGGCTTTGTCCAACCAGAAGTACCTGGAACTGTGCGACCTGTACGGCGCGGACAACGTCGGCCTCGCGACCGGAGACACGTCGGTGAACTCCGGTGCCCCAGTCGTCGTGATGACGACAGAGGTCCTGCGCAACATGATCTATGCGGGCGCACCCCTCAGCGACTTGGGTGTCGTCATCCTCGACGAGGTCCACTACCTGGCGGACAAGATGCGCGGCCCGGTCTGGGAGGAAGTGATCATTCATCTGCCCGCACACGTCGCGATCATCGCGCTGTCGGCCACGGTGTCGAACGCCGAGGAATTCGGCGCGTGGATCCGGGAGGTGCGTGCCACCTGCGAGATCATTGTTTCCGAAAAACGCCCGGTTCCGCTATACCAGCACATGATCGTCGGCGAGGACATTTTTGACCTGTACGCGCCGACCGGAAAGGGAAAGCTCAATCCCGAGCTCGTGGCCGCGACACGGGACTCCGGTATGCGCGGCGGGCGCGGCTCGCGCTCGTGGAACCGCGAGGTCCACGTGCGGCGCGAATCGCGTCCCTCGACGCTGATTTCTCTTGATCGCGCGCGCCTTCTGCCCGCCATCACGTTCATCTTCTCGCGGGCAGGATGCGAGGATGCGGTGCGCCAGATCCTCTCCACGCGCATCACGCTGACGACCCGCTCGGAGGCCGCTGAGATCGAGAGCTACGTGGATGAGGTCATCGCACTTCTTCCTCCCGAAGACGCCATCGTCCTCGGCGCCGACGCGTGGAAACGCGGCCTCATGCGCGGCATCGCCGCGCACCACGCTGGCATGCTGCCCCTCATGAAAGAGAGCGTCGAGCACCTGTTTTCGCGCGGCCTCGTGAAGATGGTGTACGCGACCGAGACGCTCGCGCTCGGTATCAACATGCCTGCCCGCACGGTCGTCATTGAATCGCTGACGAAGTGGAATGGCTCGGAGCACGTCTCTCTGTCCGCCGGCGAGTACACGCAGCTCTCGGGACGCGCGGGGCGCCGCGGTATCGACACCGAAGGGCACGCGGTCGTCTCGCATCGTGGGGGAGTGGCACCCGAAGAGGTCGCCGCCCTCGCATCGAAGCGCACGTACCCGTTGATCTCCGCGTTCACTCCGACGTACAACATGGTCGTCAACCTGCTCGCGCGCTCGACGCGCGCCCAGACTCGCAAGGTCCTGGAGTCTTCCTTCGCCCAGTACCAGGCCGATTCCGCTGTCGTCACACTCGCTTCGCGCCTGACTGATCTGGAGGCGCAGCGCGACGCGATCGCCGAGGACCTGTCGTGTTCGCACGGAGATGTCCGCGAGTACCTGACGCTGCGCGACCAGTTGGGTCAGGCGGAGAAGTCTGGTGCGCGTGCGCGTAAGCGCGAGGCCCGAGATGAATCCCGTCGTCTTCTGTCCGGCGTGCGCCCGGGCGACGTCCTGGCACTGACACGTGGCCGCAAGACACGTCTGTGCGTCGTTGGGGCGAAGGCCACCAGCGCCTCGGGCAGGGTCGAGGTTTCGGTGATCGGGGAGGACGCCACGTGGAGGGCGCTGGCCCCCGAAGACGTGCGCGGTGCAATCGCTGTCGTCGGACACCTGTCGATTCCCGGTGGCTCTGCGCTACGGCGCACGAAGGAACGCACGCGCATCGCCGCGGAGCTGCGCTCCGGCGCAGCCAGGGGCCTCTACGAGGTCCCAGCAGATTCCACGCAGGCCTCTGATCCGGTCTCGGCACTACGTCTCGCGATGCGTCAGCATCCGGTGCACCGCTGCCCGCACCGCGAGGACCACGCTCGAGCCGGCGCCCAGTGGGCACGCCTGGCGCGCGAGATCGATCGTCTCCGCTCGTCCATCGACTCCCAGACGGGTTCCGTGGCTGCCCAGTTCGATCGTGTCTGCGCGGTCCTCGAACGTCTCGGATTTTTGGCGGGGGATGAGGTCACAGACGCGGGTCAGCGCTTGCGCCGAATCTTCGGTGAGCGAGACCTGGTCGTCGCCATGTCGATGAATGAGGGCACGTGGAATGAGCTCGACGAGGCGGAGCTCGCGTCGATGGTGTCTGCGCTCGTCTACGATTCTCGCTCCGACGACGATGCCCAGCAGCTGGCCCCTGCGGGCGTGGGCATTCGACTGCAGGAAGCCTGGCACGAGAGCCTCGCGACCCTGGAGCGCGTGCACCGCGCCGAAAAGGCCTGTGGCTGCGACCTGACCCCGAGCCTCGACGCTGGTCTGATGGCTGCCACACTTGCGTGGGCGCACGGCTCGACCCTGGCCACAGCTATTGATGCCACGCCGATCCAGGCCGGAGACTTCGTCCGCTGGATGCGTCAGGTCATGGACTGCCTCGGCCAGATTGCGTCGGCGTCGTCTAGCGGCGAGCTCGCACGTAAAGCCGAGGCTGCGAAGGATCGCATCGGACGCGGTATCGTTGCGTGGTCGACGATTTGAGACACCTGGAGGGCTAGTGGGGCATCAAGACATCTTCCAGCGCGCATCGTTTGCGCACGTGTGCGGCGATTCCATCATCGCAGCTATCGCCGGCCTCGCGCTGTACGCGTCGTTTCCACCCGTAGGCTGGTGGTGGCTATCGGTTCCTGCCCTCGCCCTGTTTCTATCGCGTATTGACGAGGCCAGGGCCCCGCGCGCGCTGACGGTGACCTTCGTGTTCGGCATGAGCTTCTGGGTTCCTCTTATCGACTGGATTCCACTGGCCGTTGGCACGACACCCCCGTGGTTCGTCCTCGCCTTCGTGCAGACTCTCTTCCTGATGGCATGGGTGCTCTTCGCGCGCTGGACGCAGCTGTGGCGGTGGGCGCGCGGTCCGCTCGTCCAGGCGTTGTTGTTTGCGCTGACCTGGACAGGCGTCGACGCTGCTCGCTCGCGCTGGCCGTGGTCGGGCTTTCCGTGGGGATCTGTTGCCTTGCCTCAGGTGGATTCGCCCCTCGGCCATCTCGCACCCTACGGAGGCACGACGCTCATCACCGCACTCGTCGTTTTTCTTGCCGTTCTCGTCCGCCGAGCCTTCGCGGCTCGCGACGCCGCCGTGGTGCGCGAGCATTGGTTTTCGCGCCCGGCGCTGGCCGTCATTGTCGCCGCCGCGTACATCGCCCCCATCGCCATTTCCCTGCCTAATCAGGCCGAGAACGGCATGTTACGCGTCGGTGTCGTTCAAGGCGATATTGCGCTGCCCGGGGCCGAGGCCTATAGCCGCGAGGGGGAGGTGACCGACAACAACAGGCGTGCGTCCCTTGAGCTCGCGAGTTCCCCGCAGGTCAGTGATCGTCCGATTGACATCGCGCTCTGGGGCGAAGGTTCCGTCGATCGCGATCCGCTTGCATTCCCTGCAATCGGCCGGGCCGTCGATTCAGCGGCCACGGCGCTCGATGCTCCAATCCTGATCGGCTACACGAACCTAAACGAGCGCGACCGCGTGAAGAACTGGCTGGCGGTGTGGGAGCCTGGCACTGGCATGGAGGAGGCCACTCGCTACTCCAAGCACGTTCCCGTTCCCTTTGGCGAGTTCATTCCGTTCCGAGACTTCATCGCGTCCTTTGCCACTGAAGTAGCGCAGTCGAGCCGCGACATGGAGGCGGGGGATGAACCTCCGGTGATGACGATTGAGGCACGCGATGGGCGCAGCGTTCCTCTCGCCGTCGGTATCTGTTTCGAGGCCGCCTACCCCCTGGTGATCGGCGACGGCGTGGCTCGTGGTGGTCAGGCGATCGTCGTTCCGTCGAACAACTATCATTTCCGTTCGTCGGGAGAGTCCGCGCAGCAGGGCCAGCTCTTGCGCATGCGCGCAATGGAGTATTCGCGCAGCGCCGTCCAGGCGTCAACGACCGGCCACTCGTACGTGATTCGTCCCGACGGCTCGATTCTCGCGAGCACAGGTACCGAGGAGGCGGCGACGCTCGCTGCCGACATCCCGCTTCGGTCCTCGCAGACGTTGACTGCTTTGGCGGGGGAGAGGATTCCGGCAGTCGTGATGGCGGCAACGCTGGCAATCGCGATACTCACCACCGCAACAGTTATCGGACAAAGAATCAGGGCATCAGCGCGCGCCAGGCGTGCATCCGGCCACTAAATTCGGCAAGATGTGAGTCATGACTGAATCCGTTCCTTCCTCTCCGTCACCGTCCGGCGACCACACCCTGATCGTTATCCCGACGTACAACGAGATGTCGACGCTGCCGACGATTCTGGACGACATCTGGGCACACGTGCCGGGTGCGCACGTGCTTATCGTCGACGATTCGTCGCCAGACGGAACGGGGGAGTGGGTCGACAACCGACGCGAGGGCGAGGAGCGCCTCCACGTTCTGCATCGCCCCGCGAAGTCGGGGCTTGCCACCGCGTACGTCGATGGCATGGGCTGGGGCATCGAGCACGGATACCCCTTCATTCTTCAGATGGATGCGGATGGGTCACATCGTCCCGTCGACCTGCCGAAGCTACTCAGCCGCATGGCTGGTCCGGACCGTCCGGACCTGGTCATCGGTTCGCGTTGGGTGCCGGGCGGAGCCATCAACGGATGGTCGGCGAAGCGCGTCGCCCTGTCCAAGGCGGGCAATTATTATGTCCGTTTTTGCCTGGGGACACCCGTGCGCGATGCGACGGCAGGCCTGCGCCTACACCGCGCGTCTTTCCTGAGCGAACACGCGGTTCTCGGTCGGGTAGCGACGACAGGATTCGGGTTCCAGGTCGAAATGACTGAGCTGGAGCGCTCCCTGGGCGCGACCATCGCGGAGGTTCCGATCACCTTTGACGAGCGCATGGCCGGTGAATCGAAGCTCGACTCGTCGATTTTCGTCGAGGAGCTCGTGATGGTAACGAAAGGCGGCCTGAGCCGACTGGCTCAGGCCGCGCGACAGGTACTGCCGAAGCGTTAGCCCTTGCGGTAGGAACCCTCGGGACGCAGGCGACCCTCGCGGTACGCTGTGAGCTGCTCGGTCAGAACGACCTCGAGCTCCTCAATCGAGCGACGCTCGAGCAGCATGTCCCAGTGGGTGCGCTGCGGCTTGACGGGCTTGCTTTCCTCATCCTCGACAGTTTCGCCGATGAGCTCAGCCGCCTGGCCACACTTGCATTCCCACGTCGCAGGTGCGGTGGCCTCGCTGGACAGCGTCACCTCGAACTCGTGGCCATTGGGGCACGCGTAACGGACGACGAAACGATCGGCGAAAACGACACCATCCTCGGACTCGAGGGACTTCGCACCGATCTGCATGCCACGCAGTGCGCGGTCAGCCATAACAGCCTCCTGAACAAAAGAACGAAACGGGTCCATTCTATCTGACACGTCAAGCGGAACGCTCCCACGGCCTCGTCCCAACCCCACCCCACGATCCGATAATGTACATTATGTCCGATATTCTTTATCGACCGCTCTCCGACCACGCGGTACAGTTACACCCATGACGACAGATCATGACGTGCGCGCGCAGCGCCCCCCTGCCATCCGCGAGACCATCATGCTCGCGCTGGCCTGCCTGTCGTATTCGATTCTGTCGTTTCTCGCCAAGGCTCCTGAGTCCGTCGCCGTCGCCCACGCGCACGACGTTGCAGCCTTTGAATCCCGCTTCGGATTGTTTATTGAAGGCTCAGCGAACTCCTGGCTGACAGCTCATCCGCTTCTCGCATCTCTCGCGTCCGTGCAGTACGCGGTGTCATTCTTTGCAATGACCGGTTTCGCCATGGTTGTCCTATGGCTCAAAGCCCCCACCCACTATCGCAGTGCACGATGGACTCTCGTCGTCATGACGATCGGCGCACTCATCACCTACTGGAGCTATCCCCTGGCTCCCCCGCGCCTCGTTCCCGAGCTCGGCTTTGTCGATGAGGTCGCCGCACACACGTCTGCATATTCGCAGCTGTTCGGCACGCTAGCGAACCCCTACGGCGCGATGCCATCGATGCACACCGGTTGGTCGGTGTGGGTTGCAGTCATGCTTGGCACGTACGTCTGGCGCTCATGGTGGGCACGACTGATTCTCGCCATGCACCCCGTTGTAACTATCGTGACAATCGTCGCAACAGCCAACCATTATGTGGTTGATGCCATTGCCGGATGCGTATACTTCCTGCTCGCTTGGCTCTTTGTCACCATTGCAAACAGGGCCTTACTCGGGAATGTGCGAACGCCCGGCGAGACGTCCTAGGACCTCCCCAATTTAAGGGCTAGTGTGGTTGCCATGAGACTCGGAGTTGATTTTGGCACCACGACCACTGCGATCGCTATCGTCGATCGGGGGAACTACCCGATCGTCTCTTTCGTCAACAACAATGACGATACGGTTGATTTCATTCCGTCCATCATCGCTCTTGACGGTGATCGCCTTATCTACGGGTTTGATGCTGAGGATGCCGCCAGGGAGGGCGCTCCCCACCTGCGTTCCTTCAAGCGCCTACTGTCCGATCCATCGGTGACTGACACCTCCACGCTTCGTCTGGGCAATCACAGCATCTCGATCCTCGACGCGCTGACGGGTTTCCTCAGCTACGTCGGGCGCCAGCTGCGCACCAACTCCTCCATCGCTTCGCTGCCCGATTCGGAGCCGCTCGAGGCTCTCGTCGGCATCCCGGCTCACGCGTGGTCGGCGCAGCGATTCCTTACCCTTGAGGCCTTCCGCCGGGCGGGTTGGAACGTTCTCGCGATGGTCAACGAACCGTCCGCCGCGGGCTTCGAGTACACGCATCGTCACGCTGGCACCCTCAATTCCAAGCGCACAGCGATCCTCGTCTACGACCTGGGCGGCGGCACCTTCGACGCCTCGATCGTGTCCGCCACGGGTACGCTCCACGAGGTCATGGGATCGCGCGGCCTCAATATGGTCGGCGGCGATGACTTCGACGTCGTGCTCGCTAGCCGCCTCGCCGCGGCCGCTGGCACCGACTCCGGCAAGCTGGGCGACGAGGCGTGGGAGCGTTTGATCGAGGACTCGCGCGACGCGAAGGAAACCCTCTCCCCCTCGACGAAGTTCATCACCGTACCCGTCGACGGAAAGCCCGTGACAATTCCGGTTGCCGACTTCTACGAGGCCGCCACTCCCCTCATCGATGCAACGATCGAGGCCATGGAGCCCTTGTTGGTGCCCGACGCGTCAGGCGTTGGTCAGCTGGGCGGCGACATCGCCGGCCTGTACGTCGTGGGCGGCGGTTCGCAGCTGCCGCTGGTCGCCCGCGTCCTTCGTTCGCGCTTCGGCCGTCGCGTGCACCGCTCGCCGCACACGGCAGCCTCAACCGCAATCGGTCTTGCCATCGGCGCCGATCCTGAGGCTGCCTACACCGTGCGTGAGCAGCTCTCGCGCGGCGTCGGCGTCTTCCGCGAACGCGAGGCCGGCTCGTTCATCTCCTTCGACACGCTCCTGGAGCCGAACACTGAGCTTGCTCCCGGTGAGACCCTGACGATCAAGCGCCGCTACCGCGCCGCGCACAACATCGGTTACTTCCGCTTCGTCGAGTACTCCTCGTTTGACGAGGCCGGGGTGCCCCGCGGCGACCTGCAGCCCTACGGCGAAGTCATCTTTCCTTTCGATCGCGCCCTGCGCCACCCCGACATCGACCTGTCGGCCATTCCCGTCGTCCGTACCGAGGAGGGTCCCCTTATCGAAGAGTCCTACATCGTCGACGGAAACGGCATGGTCACCGTGGAAATCACGGATCTGGAGGCCGACTACACTGTGACTCGTCCACTCGGACGGCGGTAACCGCAACGGTCGCCCTCTCCAGCGAATAGGTGTGGGGCCCAGGCACTATGCCTGGGCCCCACACTCACGTTGAAGACGCGTATCAGGAGGCGGAAAGCTTCGACCGACGACGCTCAGCGAGCTCGTCGACGAACATGGGCTCGGAACGCTCAAGCGGCAGTTCCGCAAGCGAGCCCTCGACCTCGCGCCACACGCGGCCCACAGCGATCCCAAACACGCCCTGTCCACCCTGAAGGAGGTCGATCACCTCATCGGTGGAGGTGCATTCGTAGACCGAAGCGCCGTCGCTCATCAGCGTGATGGACGCAAGGTCATCCACTCCCCTGTTCTGCAGCGACGACACGGCGACGCGAACCTGCTGGAGAGAAACGCCGGCATCCAGGAGCTTCTTGACGACCTTGAGAACAAGAATGTCACGGAAGGAGTAGAGACGCTGCGAGCCGGAGCCGCGCGCGGCGCGGATCGACGGCTGCAGGAGACCGGTGCGAGCCCAGTAATCGAGCTGACGGTAAGTAATACCGGCTGCGCTGCACGCAACGGGGCCGCGGTAGCCCACCTCGTCTGTGTCGAGCCCCTCGAGGGGATCGCCGAACAGCATGCCTTGCCGGCTTGCGGCGTTCGCTTGTGCGCTCACTCGGGGGCTCCTTGCAGGTAATACGTGATGAGAACAGGACTACGGTAGGGCACGAGCGAGGCTCGGTCAATGACCGACCCGGCGAGTCTAACCTTCATGTTGAACATGAGACTTAGTCCCCGTCCTCAGCCAGCGATGAAACCGCCACCGCCAGCATGTCCCGGTGCAATTCGGCGAACAGGTCGCCCAGTTCGATGGCACGGGCGCGCGCACGCTCCCGGTCCGCGCCACGGCCTCGTCCCCTCTGAGAAGAAACTGTCTGGTCAATGATATCTGCGCTGCGCTCCGCACCCTGACGGACTGCGCGCAGCACCCGAACATCCACTCCCGCGGATTCGAGACGCGCGATGGTAGAAACGGCTTGCACGCAGCGAGAAGGGAAATAACCGGCCAGGTCTGGAGTGATCAGCCCGAGCCGCGCATAGCGCTCAAGGGTGTCCATGTCGACGCCCGTCAGGTCCGACAGATCCGCCGCCGGAATGGCACGGCGGCCCCCCAGCGAAACCGTCTGCCCCTCTGACGACACGACCTGCGCGACACGACGGCGCACGGGATCATGACCGGCATCGAGCGCATCAAGCTGCCCGCGAATCACACTCAGCGGAGTGAAAGAATCGCGCTGCTCGGTGAGGACGTAACGCAGTCGCTCGACGTCGGCGGCCGAATACTTGCGGTACCCGGATCCGGTTCGAGCGGGTGAGACGAGGCCTTCACTCTCCAGGTAGCGAACCTTCGACAGCGAGATCGCGGGGAACTCGGCCTTCAGCGCATCGACGACGCGGCCGATCGACAGCCCCGGCGAATGGTCCACATCATGCGGCCACGAGGTCACTTCCTGAGCGGAAGTAACCTCGTGACGACGTGCAAGAGCTGCGCACACGTCAGGCCTGCTTGGTCGACGGCTGGTAGGTCAAACGATACTTGCCGATCTGCACCTCGTCACCGGCGTGCAATTCGATTGAATCGACACGCTCACGGTTCACGTACGTACCGTTGAGCGAACCGGAATCGCGCACGATGTGGCCGCCGTTCGAAGCAATGAACTGGCAGTGCTTGCGCGAGACCGTCACGTCATCCAGGAAGATATCGGCCTTGGGCGAACGACCGGCGTTCGTCACCTCGGGGTCAAGGAGGAAGCGCGCGCCCGTGTTGGGGCCGCGCTGGACGATGAGTAGTGCGGAGCCGGCGGGCAGCGCCTCGACGGCCTCGCGATCGCGAGCAGACAGGGCAACGGGAGCCTCTTCGACGTCCTCCGTCACAGGCGCGAGGCCGAAGATGGAGGTTGCGGTCGGGTCAAACGGCTGGTTGTCGGACATTGTGCGCTCCAAACGATCATTTCAGGGACTGCATTAAGTGTAAACGTTCACCATCCGACAAGCGCGGGCACGGTGACTCCCCCAGCGATTATACGGCGGGACGTCACTGGTAGGTTGCGAACTGGGGCGGGCGCGGAGTCGCAATCGACTCAATCGTAATATCGGTCGACGGAGTGATCGCCACATTGGCCCCCTTTGCGCGCATCTGGGCTGCCGAACCAGCCTGGATGTCCAGCGCGGTGGCGATCGTCTGCGACTCCCCGATCACTTTCCACGTGTAGGGCGAAGCGATGGGAATTCCGTCGACCGTCAGCGATCCGGCCTGCCCTGTGAAGGAGGACCTCGTCGAGAGGCGAATACCGTTGAGTTCGATCGCCTCGGCGCCCGCGTTGCGCAATTCGCCGAGCGTCATGACGAACTGCGTTGACGTCAGGTTTGCGCCGGCATCGACGACCGAGACCGTCACGCCGGGGCCGTGCACCGGGACTGTGCCCGCGGCGATCTGTGCCTGCGTTTCGGCCTTACGTGCAGCCTGCTCACGAGCCTGTGCTTCATCCGCGGCACTGCGCAGTTCGTCGAGTTCGCTGGACAGTTCACCGCGACGCGTGCGCAGGTTTTGTTCCTGCGTGCCCAACTCATCAAGAACCGTGACGAGATCTTGTTCGGACAGCCCTTCGAGAGGGTCGGACCGCTGCGCGCGCACCTGCGCGGCAAGAGCGAATCCCAAAATCATAAAGATCACAAGCATCACAACGTGCAAACCACGGGGCAGCGCGAAGAACGCCTGTCGCGCCCGCGCCCACAGGCGCGGTCCACTGTGTGGCTCACGGTGAACGCCGTGCCCGCGGGGCGCTGGCTCACGCTCGGGCACGGTGGGGATCGTCTCTGGGCTCTTTTCGCTCATGTCAGGCCTTCAGTAGCAGACGGCGGATCGAAGCAGTGTTGGAAAAAATACGAATACCCAGCACGACGACAACGGCCGTCGTCATGGCGGATCCAACGCCCAGCTGGGTTCCCAGGAAAACCAGCAGGCATGCAACGACGACGTTCCAGAAGAACGAGGTCACGAACACGCGGTCAGCGAAGCGTCCTTCCAGCCATGCGCGCCCCGCGCCGAAGAGCGCGTCCAGGCCGGCAACGACGGCGACGGGAAGGAATGGGGCCAGCCACGCGGGCACGGTCGGGTCGAGCAAGACGCCGAGGACGATGCCGATGATCAATCCGATGACGGCAATCATTGAGTGTCTCCTTCGTGTTGTGTGTCCAGCGGTTGTGCGTACTGCGATGAGGTCGGCGCCAGCGCTTCCATCGTCAGCGACGAAGAGACCTTCGAGCTCACGGTCATCCCACTCACCGATTGGGCTGCGGACAGGTAGTCGCCGGTAGAACCGCGGACGAGCGCGACGGACAGCGCATTCGAGTCCCCGATCGCCGCAACCTCGTATGGAGAGGACACGGGGGTGACGTTGACCAGAATGGCCGAGCCCGCGGTCCGCACAAAGGTATCTGGCCCAATGCGCTGGCCGTTCACCGAAATAGCCTCCGCGCCGGCAGCCCAGAGGGCGTTGACGACCATGGCGACGTCTTGATCCCGAACGGCTCCACTCCCCTTCCCCGGGCCGCTTCGATCCGTGAGCGTCACGGTGATGCCGGGCCCGCTGACGGGTCGTGTGGCTGTCGCAAGGTCGCGCGCGCCATCCACGGTGATTGGCGAGCCAGACTGCGACAGGTCGTCGACGGCACGGCCGAGAGACTGTACCTCGTCGCTCAAGGCTTCGACGTTGCTCGACCGCGTGGCAGCCTGCTCCTTCAGGTCGGCTTTCACGTCATTGGCCGGGTGCCGCAGCGAGTCGATCGCAATCACCGAACCGAACCCGAGGGCGACAGCCGCTGCGAAGACGGCGAGGCGGCTGAAGGGTCCCGTGGGCCGTGAGCCGCGATCTGCGTGGTAGTGCTCGTAACCGGCGTCCAGGGGGTTGGCGAGAAGCGACGTCAGCAGGGACATCGAAGCCGCAGGGTCCACGGACGAGGCCTGGGGAGCAGCGTCGTTGTGCTCCTCCCCAGCCTCCGTGCGTCGATGTCCCGGCTGCATCACTGGCCCGAACTCCAGCGGCGCTGTACGCGCTCGTCGCGTTCGAAAGCGTCGAGGTGCTCGACCACGATGCGGCGTAGCTGCGCGGGCGCATCCGCGTGCTCGTCGAGCCAGCGGCGCAGCGCTCCGACGGAGCGCTCGACGCTGCCATCGCGGTCAACGTCAACACCAAGAGCGAGGACGCCGTTTGCATAGCGCAGCGCCATGCCGATCGTGTGGGTCTCCCAGTAGGTGATCATGCGCTCGACGGCGCTGTCGATGCCGGTTTCCCCCTCCCACGACGAGGCCTGCAGGCCTGCCAGGGTCGCGGTCAGGTAGTCGTTCGACAGGGTATCGGAGAACACCGAGTCCCAGGCCCGCGCGCGGGCCTCCTCCGAGGGGATCGACGCGAGGGCCTCGACGCTCATACGGGCGGCTTCGCCCGAGCCGTCGGCGCTGCGCCAGGCCTCGATAGCCGTCTCGTCGGCAAGGCCGCGGGCAGCCAGGGCACGCCGCGCACGCCAGGCGATATCGGGGTTGTCGCTGTTTGCGAAGTCCCGGACCATCGCCTCATACTCGTCGCCACCGCGGGCGGCGAATTCGGCGATGAATGCGCGCGTGTACGAGCGCCACGCGTCGGAGTCCGCGGTCTCTCGAGACAGACGGATCGTCGTCGCAAGCACCTGATCATGGACGTCTGCGCGAGCCTGCCCCGGCAGGAAGGAGGAGATCGCCTCGGCGACGAAAAGCAGGAGACGATCACGGATCGCCGGCTCAGTTTCGGACGGAACGGCATTCAGAACCGCGACGACAAAGCGGCGCGGATCCAGCAGACCGTCGCGCACGGCGTTCCACAGCGACGCCCAGATGACGGCTCGCGTGATAGCCGCATCGATGGTGCCCACGTAGGCCAGCGCGACATCGGTCGATCGCTCGTCGAGGCGCGAGATCGCGTAGGTGAGGTCATCGTCGTTAACGACGACCAGGTCGGCGGATGCGGCGCCGCCGGGCACCGCCACAACACCCTCGGGATCAATGGGGGCGCTGTCTCCGTCGATACGGACGTCGAACACGTGCGTCCGTTCGAGCGCCCCGGCAGCGACGCGCCACGTCGAAACGGTCACGCGGTGGGGACGCAGCACACCGTTGCAGGCCTCGCCGCCCTGGTGGAGCGTGAAGTCCGTGATCGCGCCGACGCTATCGGTGACCCACGAAGCGGACAGCGTCGACGGACCGGAGGTCTCCAGCCACGCGCTCTTCCAGGAAGAAAGCTCCTGTTGTGAGGCGCCTTCAAGCGCAACAAGCAGGTCCTGCAGGTTGGTCGCACCGAACTGGTGCTCGGCAAAGTAGCGACGGGCCCCCTCGTAGAAGGCGTCCTCCCCGACCCAGGCGACCAGCTGCTTGAGAACGGATGCCCCCTTCGCGTAGGTGATGCCGTCGAAGTTTGTCTTGGCGGCGGCGACGTCCGGGATGTCGGCGGCGATCGGGTGCGTGGTCGGCATCTGGTCCTGCGTGTAGGCCCAGATTTTGCGGTTCATCGCGAAGTTGGCCCATTCGCCCACGTAGCGCGTCGCCGTCGCAATCGCGCTGGCCCCCTGATTCTCAGCGAAGGACTCCTTGAGCCACAGGTCATCCCACCACGAGGGCGTGGCGAGGTCGCCGAACCACATGTGGCACATTTCGTGCAGCGTCGTGTTCGCGCGGCGCTGGCGCTCAGAGAAGGTGGGCGTCGAGCGCGAAATGTAGTTCTCGTTGAAGGTAA
Source organism: Actinomyces sp. HMSC035G02 (assembly GCA_001838165.1). Lineage (GTDB taxonomy): Bacteria > Actinomycetota > Actinomycetes > Actinomycetales > Actinomycetaceae > Pauljensenia. Next base: position 97,730 of record KV835892.1, read on the forward strand.
TGCATCCAGGGTTTTCCATGGCGCCGAGGTTGTATTCGGGCACGTACACCTGGTCGTAGGATCCCCACGGGAAGGTCACTCCGTAGCGCTCGTGGAAGAAGTCGAGTCCTGCGCGAGTCACTTCAAACACGTCGTCGGAGTCGAGGTAGCGCGCGAGCGTACGGCGGCACAGCAGGCGCAGCTCGAGCTCAGCATGGCCTCCATCCGACGCACCACCGCTCCACGTGCCACCTTCGACGACCGCCCACGGGCCGGCGACAATCGCCGTGATGTAGCTCGACAGCGGGCGGGTCGCGGTGAAGTCATGGCGCAGCGCACCCGAGTCATCCACGACCTCGACGGTTGTCTCAACACCGTTCGATGAGACGACCCAGCCTGCGGGAGCAATGACGTGGAACGTCCACTCGGGCTTCACATCCGGCTGGTCCACGCACGGCCACGCACGGTGAGCGTCGTTGGGCTCGAACTGGGTGTAGAGGTAGACTTCGCCATCCTCGGGATCCGTGTAGCGGTGCAGGCCCTCGCCGCTGCGCGAGTAGCTCGCCAGGGCGCGAATCTCGAGGGTGAACGTCTCCCCCACCGGCAGTCCACCGACCCACACGCGGTCTTCATCGTCGTCGAAAGCGTGGGGTTCGCCGTTGAGGAGGACCTCGCTCACCTCGCCGGCGATGTCGATGAAGGTGCGCTCCTCGTCCGATGTCAGCGTCAGCGTCGACGTGACGGGATAGGTCGGGTTCGTGGTGTCCTTGGCGTCTCGAAGATCGACAACGACGTCGATGGCGGAGACGTGAAGATGGGCAGCGCGATGGGTTGCTTCGTTGCGTGTCAAAATCTGCATGACCCCTATCCTACTGTGTCACCACCGGGATGTGTGGCGCGCGCCGCCGTCGCGACGAACTACAGTAGACCCATGACTTCAGTGACTGATATTCGTCCCACGATCGCGCCGGTCTCGTTGACGACCGCCCTCGAAGGCCTGGACATCCAGGGGTTCTACGGAGCCGACGGCTCGCTCGCACAGATCGCCGAGTCCCCCCTCAGCCTGCGCGGCGTCACCGTGTCGTCCGACGACTGCGAGGCCGAGTGGTTGTTCGTCGCAATCCCGGGCCTTAAGCAGCACGGCATTCGTTTCGCGCACGCGGCGATCGAGGCCGGGGCGAGTGTCGTTCTCACCGACGAGGAGGGTCGCACGCAGGCTTTTGAACGCGGTCTGGGTGTGCCCGTCGTCCAGGTGGCCGACCCGCGCGCCATCGTTCCGCAGCTGTGCGCGAACGTCTACGCATCCCCCGCCACCCGCCTCACAACGATGGCCGTGACTGGCACGAACGGGAAGACGACGACCTCGTACCTGATGCGCGCCGCGATCGCGTCGCGATTCCCGAACGCGTCGCTGTGCGGCACCGTGGAAACGCACGTCGGCCCCATTTCGTTCGAGGCCGTGCGCACGACCGCCGAAGCCCCCGTCATCGCCCGCTTCCTGGCGGCCACCGAACAGTACGAGTGCGGCGCCGGCGTTATCGAGCTGTCGGCGCACGCGCTTTCCTTGCACCGCGTCGACGGCATCGTCTTCGATGTTGCCGCGTTTACGAACCTGCAACACGACCACCTCGACTATTACGGCGACATGGAGAACTACTTCCAGGCGAAGGCCCTGTTGTTCACGCCCGAGCATTCCCGCCACGGCGTCGTGTGCGTGGATGACGAATGGGGTCGCCGACTGGCCCAGCAGGCTTCTGTGCCGGTCACGACGGTGTCCGCGCTGACCGAGGAGGCCGCCGACTGGCAAGTCCGCGACGTGACCCCCGACAAGACAATCGGGCGTACCGTGTTCACCCTGATTGATCCCAGCGGCACCGGCCATCGTGTTGCCATGCCGATCCTGGGTGAGGTCAATATCCAGAACACAGCGGTTGCGATCGTCAGCGCGGTGAGCCTCGGCATCGACCTCGCGGATGTGATTTCGGCGATCGAGGATGCTCCCCAGATCCCGGGACGCATGGAGAAGGTCAACCCGACGCCCGGCGGTCAGCCACTCGTCATCGTCGACTACGCGCATACGCCCGAAGCTCTTGAATGGACCCTGCGATCGACCCGCGAGCTGACCCCCGGCCGTGTTGTCGTCGTCTTTGGAACGGACGGCGACCGCGATGCGACCAAGCGCGAACACCTCGCCGAGATTGCTGCGCGCGAAGCCGACGTGCTGTGGGTGACGGACGAGAACCCGCGCACCGAGGATCCGCAAGAAATCCGCGACTACCTGCTGCGGGGCATCGCCTCCGTGCGCCCGGGCATGGAAGACGTCACCGAGGTGACGACCTGCCGCCGCGACGCGGTACGACGCGCGATCCTCGCAGCTGAGCCCGGCGACACCGTCATCATCACGGGTAAGGGCGCCGAGTGGTACCAGGAAATCCAGGGGATCCACCACCGATACAACGACGTGCCCGTCGCCGCCGAAGTCCTCGCCGGCGACGTGCGCTCGCACGAATAAATACCGCGAAGCTGTGAACTGGCGCGCCGCAGGGGCTCCCATCGGGCCTTTGCGGCGCGCCACGCCGTAGACTGGGCGGGTGAATGACTTTGACAACCAGCCCGACGCGACCGCCGAATTCGACGCGGACGCGGCCGAGAACTACATCGCCGACGCGGAGGTGGCCTCGCCTGACGCGATAGACCTGAGCGAGACAGAGACCGAGGCTCGCGCCCGTCTGATGCGCGCCAACCTGGACCAATTCGACCTGGACGAGGAGGACCTGGCGCTCCTGGCCGGTGAGTCTGCGCACGCGGACTCTGACGACGTCGCAGCCGGCCTGCCCGTTCTCGCAGTCGTCGGCCGCCCCAACGTCGGTAAGTCCACGCTGGTCAACCGCATTCTTGGTCGCCGCGAGGCCGTCGTTCAGGACACGCCGGGCGTGACCCGCGACCGTGTCTCGTACCCCGCCGAATGGGCGGGTCGCGACTTCACGCTCGTCGACACGGGCGGCTGGGAGATCGACGTCAAGGGGCTGGATCGCTCCGTCGCCGAGCAGGCTGAGATCGCCGTCGACCTCGCTGACGCGGTCGTCCTCGTCCTGGACGCAACCGTCGGCGTCACGGCCTCGGACGAGCGCATCGTGGAGATGCTGCGCGCCAAGAACAAGCCGATCATCCTGGCCGCTAACAAGGTGGACTCTCCCCTGCAGGAGGCCGACGCCGCCTACCTGTGGAGCCTTGGCCTGGGCGAGCCCTACCCCATTTCCGCCCTGCATGGACGTGGCACCGGTGATCTCCTTGACGTCGTCATGAAGGTGCTGCCGACCGAGTCGGCCGTTGCCTCGGCCCTGCCATCGGGTGGCCCGCGTCGCGTCGCCCTCGTCGGTCGCCCCAACGTCGGTAAGTCCTCCCTGCTCAATGCGCTGGCCGGAGGCGAGCGCGTCGTCGTCAACGAGCTCGCCGGCACCACGCGTGACCCCGTCGATGAGCTCATCGAGCTCGACGGTCGCTCGTGGTGGTTCGTCGACACCGCGGGTATCCGCCGCAAGATGCACCGGACGACAGGCGCCGACTACTACGCCTCCATCCGTACCCAGGCCGCGATCGAGAAAGCCGAGGTCGCCCTCGTCCTCATCGACGGTTCGACGCCGCCGACCGAGCAGGACGTGCGAGTCGTCCAGCAGGTCATCGACGCGGGCCGCGCGCTCGTCGTCGTCACCAACAAGTGGGACCTCGTCGACGAGGACCGCCAAAAGGAGATCAAGAACGAGCTCGAGCGCGAGCTGGTTCAGATCCAGTGGGCACCTCGCATCAACCTGGCCGCAAAGACCGGCTGGCACACCAACCGCATCGTGCGCGCCCTCGACACCGCCCTCGAAGGCTGGGAGACGCGTATCCCCACCGGACAGCTGAACGCGTTCCTCGGCCAGCTCGTGGCCGCACACCCCCACCCGCTGCGTGGGGGCAAGCAGCCGCGCATCCTCTTTGGCACCCAGGCCTCGAGCAAGCCCCCGCGCTTCGTGCTGTTCACGACTGGCTTCCTTGATCCCGGATACCGCCGCTTCATCGAACGCCGCCTGCGCGAGACCTTCGGCTTCGCAGGCACGCCGATTCAGATTTCGGTGCGCGTGCGCGAGAAACGACGCCGGTAAGGACACGCCGACCCGCGTGGCCCGCTTCCACCTGGAGGCGGGCCACACCCGTACCTGCACTCCCCCGGCGTGTTTCCACAGGGTCTTGTCGCCCGGTGCCGTTATCCACAGGCCGTGATGTTGTCGCTTGACCGGGCGACGCCACGCGCGCAGGATCGACGTATGAACACAACGCTCCCCCAATCCGCAGTATCACCCCTAGCCTTAGGCCTCACCGCGAGCGACGACGGACTCGTCCGGCCCACGTGGGCCTCCCATGACGAGCTGTTACGTAGCTACTACGACACCGAGTGGGGCCTGCCGATCCACGACGAGGCGGGCGTCTTCGAACGCCTCGTGTTGGAGGGATTCCAGGCTGGCCTCTCCTGGCGCACGGTCCTGGCAAAACGCGAGGCTTTTCGGGAGGCGTTTGAGGGTTTTATTCCCGACCGCGTCGCCGCCTTCACAACCGACGACGTCGATCGTCTCGTGAGCGCACCCGGGATCATTCATAACCGCCGCAAGATCGAGGCGGCGATCGATAACGCTCACGCGACGGTTGCCATCAGAAACAATCCCGACGCGACGGACGGCCCTTCCCATCTGGGCGAACTGGTCTGGTCGTATCGCCCGGCCCACGATCCACGCCCTCGCTCGCAGGACGAGGTTCCCACGCAGCTGCCGGAGTCGGTGGCACTCGCCGCCGACCTCAAGAGCCGAGGGTTTCGTTTCGTGGGCCCCACGACGATGCTCGCGCTGATGGCAGCAATCGGCATCGTCAACACCGATATCGTCGGAACGCACCGCAGGCCTCGATAGAGCGCAGATCTACGGATCTGGTGTCCTCACTCTCCCGCAAGATCTGGCATGATGGTGCCATGGCATTGTCACAGAAGCTCCTCAGCCAGGACGAGATCGTCGTCCGCCACATGCACACCCACATCAAGAAGCTGCTCCCCGCGATCATCGTGGAGTCGATCCTCGTTATCGCAGCGGCTGTCGGGTCTTTCTACGTTCCTGAGAACGCGCGCTACTGGGCGCTTCCGACCATTTGGATCGCCGTCCTCCTCCTGTCGATTCCTCTCATCGTCGTTCCGTGGATCAAGTGGATCACGACGACCTACACGGTGACGACCAAGCGGGTCATCACCCGGACCGGCATCATCAAGCGCACCGGCCACGACCTACCGCTCACCCGCATCTCCGACATCCAGATCGAAAAGGATTTCGACGACCGAATCTTCGGCTGCGGAACCCTCGCCCTCCAAACCTCCGCGGATGACCCGTTGCTCCTGCGCGACGTGCCGAAGGTTGAGACGGTGCAGGTCGAGATTTCCAACCTGATCTTCAACGATGTTCAGGGAGCCATCGACGCGGATCCGACGAGCTGATCACACTCCAAGGTACAGCCCTGTCACCTGCGGGTAGCATGGCGTCATGTTCGATTTTCATGGTTTCGAAATGACGGTCTTTAAGCTCCTGATCGGTATCACCCTGATCGTCCTCCACCTGCGCCTCACGGGCAAGCAGCAGACGGTCCAGCTGACACCGATCGACTTTATCGGGAACTTTATCCTCGGTGGCATTATCGGCGGCGTCATCTACAACCACGCAATCTCGTTCGCGGAGTACATCAGCTTCCTGCTCGTCGCCTTTGGAATCATCTCCGGCCTGAACTACCTGACGTCGAAGTTCATGTCGACCCGCTCGCTCGTGATGGGAAAGGCGTACACGATCATCGAGGGCGGGCGATTTACTCAGGACGCGCTCGACAACACGGATCACAAGCTCGACCCCGTCGAGTTTCTCGCAGAGCTACGCGGCATGGGCATTTTTTCGCTCAGCGACATCAGCCTCGTACAACGCGAAGCCAACGGCTCCCTGACGGTACGGCGCAAGGGCGAGGGCGGCGTCAACTACGTCCTGGTGTCCAATGGGCAGGTCGTGACCGACAACCTCAAGTTGGCACATCGCGACGAGGAATGGTTGCGCACAGAGCTTTCGTCGGCGGGCGTCGGCGAACTGGAGGATCTCTTCGTTGTCGAACTTGACGCCGACAACCGGCTGAACATCATCTCTCAGACGGGAAACACAACTGCGATGACAGTGTCTGATCCGACCATCACGGAGGTGACGATGGTGACCGAGTTCCAGAACCCAGATTCTCAGGCTCCCACCCTCGAGGATTTCGCAACAGAGGGTACCGACGCGAAGGCTCAGACATCCAAGTGACCGTCGCAACGCTCCACTCGCGATCCAGTCCCGGCCTCGTTCTTCATTGGACGAGGCCGGGACTGCACATCGGGGCAGCTCGCGAGGTTTACGAACATACCGGAACACCGTGCGTTGTTGCGTCCGCCGACCACGCATGACCATCACCGTGGCCGCATAGATAAGCAGGTCGAAATCATCCCCGTTGACGACTTCGACCTGTGAAACAGTTTACTGCAGTCATTCAAAGACATGTGACCAAATCAGTGGACACACATCAGCCCTCCCACCTGTAAAAATGGGTGAAAGATTGGCGGAAAACCGCATTTTACCAGCCGAAATAATAGCAAAAAATGTTGCATCACATTTCGGTTACAAACGAACAGCTCTGGCCGACCAAGGACCGAGGTCCCCACCGTAGCCCGGCGCACCAACTGCCGTTAAGCGCATATAAAAAACCGCGAGAAACAAATTCTCGCGGTTCTTATCGTCGGGCTGGCGGGATTTGAACCCACGACCCCTTGAGAAGGGTATTCAATTCATAGGGATCCCCAGGGCACTGCGGGTTTTTGGCGGGATAGCAATGTTTTTCCCGTCTTCATTCTTCCCGTCAACACCCGATGAAACCCCTGTAATCCCATGAGTCAAGATACTTTTCAAGATGAGGTGAGGGCCTGCGAGGCCGCCGCCTTGAGGGCCTCGACCTCGCGCGCGTCGGTGTAGTGGGATCGGTTAATCTCTCTCGTGTGCCCGAGCAGGCGGATCCGCTGGTCCTCGGGAACCACGTCGGCCAAGATCGAGTTGATCGTCGTTCTCCATGAGTGCCCTCGCTCGACCCTGAACATCTCAATGCCGCACGCCTCGGCCAGTTCCTCATACACGCCTGCGAGTTTGCGGTCCCTGTTTCTGGGCAGCCACTCTTTCATCGGATCGGTGGGCGCGCCGAACAGGTACGCGCCCTCGGGCAATCCCTCGATCCTCTCCACGAGCAGCCGCGCTACTCGGTCATCGAGCACGGGCACACGGCGTGCTTTTCGCGTCTTCGTGGCCTCACCGGACAGGGCGAACACGACGTTCCCGTTGTCGTCTACCTCGACCTCGCTCACGGGACGTTTGCCGATCTCTGAGGTTCGCATCCCCGTGGCGGCCTGGGTGAGGACGAACTCCAGCAGCGACCGACGCTCGACAATCCGATCGTCTAGGGTCCAGCGTCCCCGTTTCGGCTTCTCCACCGCCTTCGGGTCCTGGGTAAGCAGCCACTCGATCGCCTTGTGATACTCCTCCCGCGTGAGAGCGTGTCCGCCGCGTTGGACGGGTGGCTTGCGGGATCTCGACAGGTCGAGGTCAAGGTCTGCGAGCGGGTTGTACTGCAACAGGCCGTCCAGTTTCAGTGGTCGAGCAAGATACTTTGAGGCGACCAACTTCGCGTGCTTCACGTTCTTGGCCCCATGCAGCCGCCCGATCTCCTCTAGGCACTCTTTGAGCGCGCGGGGCCTCATCGCCGCTTCGATGGACAGCCCCTTGAGGGCGTGTCGGTGACGGTGGCCTTTCTCGTCGGAGCCGCACTCCCCGAGGAGCAGCCTGTAGGAGAGCCAGTAGCGTGCCCTCGTGGCCTCAGCGAGACGCTCGGACTCGATGGCAGGCTTGGTGATCGCTGCCATGTACTCAGCCACGGGCGAGCGCAGAGACCATGAGGATGTTCCGGAGGTCTGAAGCAGTTCATTAGCCTTGGAACGTGCCCTGGCACGCACATCCGCCCTTGTGGGGGCCTGGGTCTTCATGTGGAGCGTGCGCCCGTCGTGCAGCATGATGCGCCACTGAAGGCGGAAACCGCCGTCGATGGGGACTGGGGTCGCTCGGTCGATGGAGTGCTGGCCGGGTGAGAGCACAACACGGGCCACTCGCTTCTTCTTTGTTGCCGGTTCTGTCATACCTCCATTGTAAGATACGCTGTTCCCCTGGTTCAAGTGGGAGTGAGGTGGAGTTGCGGGGATTTGGTGGGGTATGCTAGGATCGGAGCAAGTCCTTCGGGCCGATCCCACTAAGGGTTGGCACACCTCGATATCTCCGGGGTGAGGGGATTAGCCTGGACCAGTATGAGATTGTCTGGTTGAGAGTTTTCGAACTCTTACATCTTCCTCGACGGGATGGAAGGTGCCGAACGATTGAGCCGCGCCCACCGATGGGCAGCAACACACCCCGTGCGGTGTTGAACAAGGGCTTCCGACCTTAACTGGCGGTGACAAGCCCTTTTCCTACTCAGGGAAAGGGCTTTGCTATGCCTACTGCTTCTGTTATTACCTCTGCCACGCTCGACGATGAGCGCGCTCTATCCCCCGTTGAGGCCGCTGCTTTTCTCGGCGTCTCTGCCAAGACCCTGACGAACTGGCGCAGCCTGGGCAAGGGGCCATCCTATCTCAAGTATGACCTGGGCGGTGACCTGGACGGCCAGGGCCGTCGTCGTGGGTCCGTCGCTTATCAACTCAAGGACCTGCTTGACTTCATGCAGGCTCATCGGACCGTGACCGGGGGCCAACGATGAACTCCAGCACCCCCTCTAGACCGGATGTAGCAGTTTTGCTCAAGAACTGCTACATCAGCGGCCAACACGATTGTCTCGTTTACCAGGAAAAACGCTTCCGTATAGCAGATGTTGCAGATCCGCTCAAAAAATCTGCTACACGGTTTTGCCTAGTATCTCAGGCGAAACTCGTCGATGTAGCAGATTTTCGTGTAGCAGATTTCTTTTTTAGTCAGCCTAGAAGCGGTTGGTCTGAAAAAGTGTACTTTTTTTGTACGCACTGTACTTTTTGGCTCGTACGCACCCCGGAAACGTTGGCATCTCAACGAATTCCGCGCGCACGCGTACGTACAGATAAGGGGTTCTACCAAGGAATAGCCGCTGTACTCGTCTGTACTTTTGTACTTTTTTGCCCCTCTGTCAGCGTGGGGAGGGTTCTTTCATGACCACGATTGACCTCCTCAACTCCACCGCTCCCGTCCGAGCGTTCCAGCTCACCACACACCTGAAATCCGGCTACTCGGTCGCGCTCCTTGAGCGGGGCCTCGCCCACAAAACCATCAAGGGCTGGGTCTGGATTCTCCACGACCGCGACGAGACAACGGACAATCTGCACTGCGTCTTCTGGTGCGAGCGTGACCCGGGTCTGGAGACGCTTTCGCGCTGGTTCTCGCTACCTTCGACGCAGTTCGACCGCATCAAGCGGGGCAAAGAGGGTATCGCCGCGTGTGTGAAGTACCTCCTCCACGACGACGAGGACTCGCAGGCTGCGGGTAAGGCCCGTTACCAGCCCTCTGACCTCCATGCGGTCCCGGGGTGGGACTGGCAGGAGTTCCTGCGCGAGATGGCCCTCAAGGAGGCGTTGTCTGGCACTTCACGCCAGAAGTCGCGCGGTCTCGTCCAGCAGGTTGCCTCGGGTGAGATTAGCGTCCGTGAGGCACTGAGACGAGGGGCGCGATCGGAGTCACAACTGCGCCGTTTGCGGGCGATGTACCTGGCGCAGCAGGACCCGACCGCGCAGAGGATCGCTTTCTACGTCTACGGCGAGGACTACTACGCGGTCCAGACCTTGAGCAGGGGTCTCGCTGAGGCCCTCGCCGAGGGACGCAGCAACGTTTTTGAGTTCATCTCGACCTTCGACCTCTACGACGGTGAGCCTGTCATCCACGCGACCATCGACGATCCGTTCGACTTTCGCGAGCCCTTCGGAAGCGACGGGGAACGTGCACGAGCTTTTGTGGCGCTGTTTCCTAGCCGCACATTGATCGAGACCCGGTACGGCCCCTCGCAACTGCTTCACAAGCACGTGGTCATTGCCGGTTGCTGCTCGCCGGACTACTTCCAGGACAGGCTTGCGACGCTGATCGCAGGTTGGAAAGACTTCTATGGACGACGGAGCAAGCCATTCGTTGAGTCGTATTTGCCGATCATCCTTGCGGTGAACGCCGACGAGTTGGCCGTGCAGGTGAACCAGGGCGTGCTCGGCGAGGGAGCGTTCGAGCAGTACCGTTCACTGGGCACGTTCCGAATGAATTTGAGGAACGTCATTGAACAGTCTCGCGGTCTTTCCGAGGACGAGCGGTTTGCCATCGAGAGCGCAGCAATGAGACAAAACCTTGCGCCTGCACTTGAGGCGAGGCAGGCCATCATCGACGCGACCACCGTCGCCTCATCTGATGGCGAGAGTGCTCGCGCCGAGATCGAGCAACTGCTCGAAGAGGCGGGTCAGCGGATCGCCGACTGACCCCTGATTAGACCCGAGAGCCAAACGGCTCTGCCCTCAGCCGGGATGGGCACCGGCATCACTTCACTATTACGAAAGGAAGATCATCGTGGCGAATCTCGATAAGGAAATTGAAGCCGCTCGTGAAAGAGTCGAGCGTCTGAAGGAGAAGAAGCGCGTTGCTGAAGCGAAGGAACGTGCGCGTCTTGCAGAGGCGATTTTGAGTGTTCTTGACGAGATCAAGAACAACGAAAATGAGAACGCCGATCAGGTGAGCGTTACTGCGCTTATGAATCGAGCGAAGGCGAAGATTGATGCGCAAAACGCGAAGCGTAAGCGTGCTGCTGCTAAGGCAGCCGCGCGTCGCCGTGAGGCGAACAGCGGAGCGAGGAATGAGTCAGGTTCTCAGCCCGTTTGGGGTGGAGAACAATGATGAATGTCGTCGTGAACGCGAGGGGGGTTTCCAAAGGGGGCGGGACGCCACCCTTTGGCCAGCACGGACTGTCGTCAGACAGGACGTCTGCTGGCCGACAGGCGGTACCACCCCTGAAGCTCGACTCAGATGAGACGAGCGTTAAGAGTACGCCTGTCCAACCGGAGGTCACCACAACGAACGAGGTCGAAGACCAAGTTCGGGGCGGGGACCGTAGGATCGCGAGGCGTAAGTCTCGCGAGTCGCGGGTGACTGTCAGGTTCTCTGAAAGAGAAGCTGCACAGCTCACTCGCGTTGCTAATCGCTACGGACTCAGTGAGTCTGGAGCGATTCGGGCCGCCGTCGATTACCTCGACGGCGCGCCCGCGCCGAAGCTGGTCAATCGCGACTTGTTGCGATTGATCGGCGAGGTTAATGCCGTAGGTGTCAACGTCAACCAGCTCGCCCGGCAAGGGTGGGCTGGTATTGAGCCAGACGTCGACGATTTGCGTCGTGCGACTGCGACGTTCCTCGCTCTAGCGAAGGAGTTGTCACGATGAGTATTACGAAGCAGACGACGACGGTGCGAGCAGCAGCGGCGATCATGTATGCACACTTCGGGAAACCTGCTGACGTGAAGCATTCACGTGCGGCTGCATGGCGTTCGGACTTCCGTAACCCGTACGACGCGATTACGTCTATCGAGTCGATGTTGAAGGGCACGGGGCGCAAGAACCAAGCGCTCATGGTGATCCAGTCGTTCTCAAAGGACGAGCTTGATCCTCGTGATCCGATGACCCCGATGATCGTTGCTGATGCTGCCTACGCGCTTGCGAAAGAGGTTGCACCGAACTCACCGTGCGATGTCGTTGTGCACCTCGACAGCGACGGTGGTAATCCCCACGCGCATATCACAATCGCGAACGTGGATCTCGTGACGGGAAAAGCAGCGAGGGAGAACGGTCTTGTTCATTGGGTCTTGAAAAAGGCCAACGACAAGATCATGCGAGAGATGGGTTTGCAGGTCTTGGAGCCTCACGCACTCGCTCATGACGTGAATAGATCGCGTTCCGGTAAGAGCGCTGAGGGTTTGACTGTTGATCAGCTCGATAAGAGCACGTGGAGAGAGTTTCTCGCTGATCGTGTTGATGAGGCGCTGGCTGATTCTCGCTCGGTGGATTTCGACTCGTTGCGCGCTGTTGCACGCGAGCACGGTGTGAGCATCGAGAAGAAGACCAGTGCAAAGAGCGAGGCTGAGGGTCGTGATCCGAGCGTCACGTATGCCCTCGTTGACGACAATGACGAGGCGCGCAGGTTCGGTCGTTCGAAGGCCGCGTGCACGGCTCGCAAGCTCGGTACTGATTACCAGTGGAGCGCTCTCCACGACACGATGAATGAACGCATTATGCGAGAACAGGAGATAGAAGATGTCCAGAGCTATGGAGAAGATGGAAAGCAGCTCGATGCAGCGCTCGCAGAACTCAGAGCAGTTGAGCAAGATCGACGAGACGCTCCGCGTCTTGATTACTACGTTGACCTCGCAGAGCGAGCGAATAAAGAAGATCGAGGAGGCGCAGGTGAGCCTAATGCTAGTGTTGACCTCCAAGACTTCGACTTCGGAAGCCTCAGAAGCCGACTCGCTGACGAACGACATCAACGCGATCAAGAAGACGCTGAACGAGCAGAGCGAGACGCTGAGCGAGCTCGGGGAGACCGTGAGCGACAAGCGCGTCCTGAAGCTGAGCGACGGCAGCGAAGTGAGCGCCTCCGAGCTGCAAGCGCACTCGATGATGAAGCAGATCAAAGAGAAGATGACGGAGACGACTACGGCCTTGGGTGAGCTTAAGAAAACCGTTGGCAACGGCAGGACTGTGCGTGTCGATATGAGCAAACTCAGTGAGTACGCCGTCGGGGTGCTCGATGAGCGGCTTTCTGTGGCGGTGGAGGAGCGCGTTCAGCGCATTGAGAGCACTCTCGATGGGTATGAGCAGCGCGTTGTTGATATTGGCGCTCAGAAAGTCGCTGAAACCGCTCAGAAGGTCGCTGAGGTCTCAGACAAGGCTAACAAGGTGTTTGCGTCCCTAGAGCGCAATGAGCGCCGTCTAGAGGATCTGGAGGGGCGTATTCCATGGACGACGGTCGGAAAAGTTGCCATTGCTGTGCTACCGCTGTTCGCCTCGCTCTTGCTCGTGGGTGGCCTCGTGTGGGGCGTTATGAGCATGGTCGGCATCGGCCCACTCTTCGGCTGGGCATGGGCATCGTTCGCGGCAGCCTCGCTGTGGTGGCAGAAGGCGCTGATCGCTGCTGCGACGCTCGGTGGGGCAGCGTTGTTCATCTGGGTAGTCCTGCGGGTGAGCCGATGGGTCTACGAGGAACTCAGGTGAGGAAGGAGGTGAGAAGGATGGTGAAACCTGTGATTGGGACGGGCATCAAACTGGGCAAGCCTCGCGTCGAGGTCGATCACTCTCGGCCTATCAACAAGAACGCTGAGCGGCTCGATGGAACGGTGCGCAAAGGCGAGAGCGTTGTTGAGAGTATCAGCGCCGTGTTCTCGGTCTGATCAACAGTCTAAAGTAATTAGGCTAAATCATAGTCAGATCTGAACATTCTGAAAGTTGCCCCTACTAACCTTGCATCGTTGTATCATAGCAGTGCGGGTAACCTTCTGTTACCTGAATATGTTCAGATTCTGAGAGCTTGGAGAAGTCGTGGTAACCGTTGACCTTGACACCCGTGTTGAAGAGGTTGAGGAAGCTGTTTGTCCTCAAATCACCTCGAAGTTCCTGTGCGCCCCTGGGTGCCCGACGGGTGGCATTGCATGCTTCACTACCCAGTGTACTAACGGCTGCAGCATCTCTGTTGGCTGCAAGTGGTTAGTAGCTTTGTCGCAGCAGTCGGCCCTGGAGGTAAAGCATCCTAGGCCTTACCTCCAGGGCCGTTTTCTTAGAAAGGTAGGCCATGCCAGCTATATCGGTAACTGATTTGTCGGTTGGGTACAAGAATTCCCCAGTAGTGAGCGGCATTAACTTGCAGCTAAATACTGGCAGGATAATCTGCCTCCTTGGACCAAATGGAGCAGGTAAAACCACCTTAATGAAAACGCTCCTTGGTCGGATAAAACCAGTAAGTGGCCACATTAGATACGATCAGACAGACATTAGCGAAATGTCAGCTGCAATCGACCATCCAAGCTACTTTCCGTATCTGAGTGGTAAACAAAATGTACAGGTCGTCGCGGCATTCTGGGGTCTGGATGTTGATCCCGAGTCGGCCTTGGATAGTGTGGGCATCGTCCGCGCTGCCCACGGGCGGAAAGCCAAGGACTACTCGACCGGCATGAAGGAACGGCTGGAGCTTTGTCTTGCTTTATTATCTAGACCAAAATTTTTGTTCCTTGATGAGCCACAGAATGGTTTGGATCCAGATGGCATGATCTCCTTGTCTGCGACGCTTCGTCGTTATCGGGACGAAGGGAACTGCGTTGTAATATCAACGCACCTCCTCCATGAGATTCAAGGCGTCCCGGATGAGTGTGTCGTAGTTCGTAACGGCAAAGCTTTGCATATCCCCGACCTCAACGGCGTGAATCTCGCGGACCTATATCACCGGAGGTAGGGCCATGCCAATCACTTCAGCTATCCGCGCTTTGCTTACTTACTATTGGAATATCTGGTATATTCTCGCGGCTATCTTGGGCTCAATGGCGTCGCTATTCCTCGGTGCATGGATTTCAAGTGAGGCAAGCGGAACTCCAATAACAGGGGGATACAGCTTCTTCTTTACTGGAACGCAGCCACTAATTTCCCTCGCATTACTCTTTATCCTTGATGCTAGGGTTTCCAAGGTCCACTACGGGGGTTTGCCTCAGCAGGTATACATTGCTTGGTTGCCTAGCGTCCTGCGCACTATCTGTCGAACGCTTTCAATAATTCTTGTGAACCTGCTTAGTGTGCTGTTATTCGATCTAACAATGGTTTTGTCTGGTTCGAAGATGCACTCTGGGCTAGCGACCCTGCTTTGCTTTCTTACCTTCCAAAGTATACTAATTGCTCTGATCTACTCGACATTAGAAAGTCTCTCAAAACCTCCGACTGCCGCGGTAATTTCAGGTGTTCTTCTGTACTCCTGGATAGTGCTACCCGGTAACCTAGCAGACAATGCTACCCCATACATATCAAACGCCCTCCACTCCGTAGGACTGAATCTCAATGGTACCGCAATCTCGTTCGTAGATATCCAGGAGCAATCAAATTTCGGTTTCTCTGCGCTTATCCCGGTAGCAATCCTAATTATTACCTATGTTCTTGTGGCTAGGTTTCGAAGTAAAGGAGCAGTAAGAAAATGAAGTCTTTGTGTTCTATCGAGCGAATCGCAATCATTCGTTGGGTCACGATCGCTTATCTCGGTGCGCTAGTTCTTCCGCTACTGTTTCTCCGTTATGGAAATACCATTGCCGTAGCGCAATCCGCGATACTCATCATGCTCCCAATTGCCACGGCAGGTCTAGCTTTATCGCATGCTAAGGTCCCTGCCTCGTACGTCTCGTTTAGTATTCACGATAAAGTTCTGCTCCGGTTCATTGCTAAATCGCTGCTTCTCGCACAAGTAGTTAACCTTTGTTTGAGTCTGCTTTATGTCTCTATCATTGGCGAGCTTATTAATGAGCGACTGTCGAGTCATACTGCTTTAGTACTTGTTTTCTCTTCGGTTGTGCTAACTCTGGCCTGTTTTGCGCTTCGGCTTTGGACTACTTCATTAGTTTCATGGATTGTTATCATCTTTTTTGTGGTGGCAGGTCTTCCGATTAGCACAGGTAATTTTGCAAACTCACCGATCTTATTTGCTGTCGTTCCCACGACTTGGATTTTAAAAGGTGCCACCTTTGGCTCCTATATATTTTCTACCGGGATTCTGTTGGCTGCGATAAGTTCGGGGTTTTTACTGAGGTCAGTGAAACGTGCATAGCTATACTATGCTTGGAAAACCGCATGTGAGGATAGCTGCACTTCCAACGGATAGGTTTCCAAGTGACGGCAAAGCGAAGTCAGCGTTTGCTAAACTGTTCTATCGAATCCCAGTTTGAGATCGGTCCTTGCAAGTTCCACACCTTCGTTTTATTCCGCTATCACGAAGGCTATTTCCGGCTCTTCCGAGTTGAGTGTGGGTGACCGGGTATTGGTCGGGGGTTGTGGGTAGAGGTCGAGGTCCTTGATAATGAGCGGACTTCTACCACCGCGATCTTCAAAGGACCTCGACAATGTCGGGTTATAGGACATTTCGTGTTACTGGGGTTAGTCCCAGGTGTTGTGGTAGGGGGTGGTGTGGTGGAGTTCGTTCCAGCAAATTGCGTCGCCCCAGCCGGGGATGGTGCCGGCGGCTTGGCGGGTTTGACAGGCTTGGTACCAGGCGTTTTCGAGGGCTGCGTCGGTGGGCATGGTGGCCAGGATTGTCGCTGCTGGCTGGGGGGCAGAGTGGGTGTAGCACCACCCCCTACCAGCAACACGTAGTGTCCTATAACCCAGAAAGAAAGCTCTCCCTGGAAGCCACTGAGGCTTCCAGGGAGAGCAGTCAGAGAGTGCGAAAGACGAATACACCGCTATCAACGGCATCCGCAACGGTGTAGTCGAATTCGAGGTCGTGAATCCACGCGTCCCAGTCGAAGAAACGCTGCGCCTCCTCAGGCCATCCTTCCATCAGACAGATGTCCTCAGCGAGCTGTGTCGCGTAGTCCTCGAACGAGTCCCAGCAACCACAGTAGCGCTCCTTAAAGTCGGACGTGCTCGGTAGATCATCACCTTCCGCAACGTAGCATCCGGAATCTACCCACGCGAGCAGTGCAGGCCACTGTACTTCGCCTACCTCGTCAAAGACTTCACCCCAAAGCTGTGCTGTATCGGGTGACATTTCGCTGGTTCCTGTGGGGAACCCCTCGTGATCAAAGATCCATAGCTCGTCGTGATATGTGGGGCCAAGGTGTAGGTCTTCAGGTGTTACCTCACCGGCTTCTTCTGCCGGGAACCATCTCCCGTTGAGTATGCCTTCGTTATAGCAGGCTAGACAGCCGATCCAGACCGATGGGCGAACTGTAGTTTGAGCAATCATTTCAACCTCCCGAGTAGGTGGAGGTGAGGCCGGGCAGTCCAGCTCGGGTAAGGACGCACACAGGCGACCTCACCTCCAACGAGTGGCTCGGGGTCGCACTGCGAGCCCCGCTCCTCGGCGTGAGAGTTCTTAGAAGCTCAACCACTTGGCGAGCTCACTACGCGAGCAACGCCCCTCAGCGCCCCTTCGGGGCGTTAATCGATAACGGACTCGGGATGGTTTTGTAAAGCAAAGAGAGTAGATAAAAGAGTAGAGACACGCCTCAACCTGAGCTGGACGACGGCTACGAGTTCTAAGGAATCTCAAGATGAGTTTCAAGATGAGATTGAGGGAAACACGACGAAGCCCGGAACCTCAATCGTTGAGATTCCGGGCATTTCGTCGGGCTGGCGGGATTTGAACCCACGACCCCTTGACCCCCAGTCAAGTGCGCTACCAAGCTGCGCCACAGCCCGTATTTAGTTCGTCGCCGTGGCGACCTGTAGAACTATAGCGCACCTTGCCAAGCAGAGGCAAGCCGACCACAGTGCGCCGCGACACACTGCCGCATCCTCCTGCTCCTACGTTAGATCAACCCGTGCCCGATGTCGGAAAACGGAACAAATGTTTCAATGCGTGCAAGGCGACTACACTGGCATCTGTCCGCACACCTTGCATCCATGAGAGTTCCTTCTAATGAACAGTCGACGCCTCCTTTCCGGCACCGCAACCCTTGCTCTAGCAGCCGCAGGCTTCCTTGCACCCGCATTCATCACGCAGGGGTCCACTGCGCTAGCGAGCCCGACGGTGAGCACGCTTGCAGGTGCCCCCGCACAGGCGCCCACTAGCATCACTCCGGGAACGCGAGCACAGACGCAGGCCGTGACGATGCCGACGAGACGCGTCCGAATCCGTTCGCATTCCGATAACCCCGTCGTCACCATCATTTCGCTCGTGCTGGCAGTACTCATCGTCGGAGGTGGCATCCTGGTACGTTACGCGATATTTAAGGCCACGCAGCGCAACTCGACCCCGCCGACCGCGTTCAATGGCCCCAACGGACCGCAGTACGGCGTCACGCCAAACACCTACGGCACCGCGAACTACCCGCGGGCAGGCGCACCCCAGCCCGGCTCCCAGGTGTACGGCACCGGAGCGTACGGTAACCCGCAGGGCGGATATCCGTCCAGCGGCGCGCAGGGCGGGCAAGGACCCTACGGAACGGGATTCTGAGCCCTTCACCGTGAGTGCCCCGTACCTTTCGGTACGGGGCACTCACGTATGTTGCTACTTACTCTCAGCGCGAGGCGTCGCGCGTCTCGAGATCACGGTCGACGAAGACCAGGACGGCCTCGCACACGCCTTCGATATCGAGTCCCGTGGAGTCCACGGTCTCAACACCGGGGGCGGCTACCATGAACTCGGAGACCTGCGAATCGGCCTTGTCACGGCCCTCGACCTGGGCCCGCACGATCTCCATGTGCTCCTCGGTGGCGTCTCCGTAGAGTTCGAGGGTCCGACGACGCAGGCGGGCCTCCTGATCGGCGAGCAACAGAACGCGCACATCGGCGTCGGGACAGACGACGGTCGTGATGTCGCGCCCTTCAGCGATCATGCCGGAGCCCTCCTCGCGGGCCTCCATCATGCGTCGGCGCTGCTCCGTCGCCATCCACGCGCGCACGTCGAGATTCGTCGAAATGTGCTTGATCGCCAGGGCGATACGCGGCTCGCGAATCTCGAGTGTGATCTCACGATCCCCGATCCACACGTGCGGATCCGACGGATCCGACACGAGGTGCAGCGGCATGCGTTCAGCCGCCGCAGCTACGGCCGCCGTATCCTCCAGATCGATGCCTTCGTCCAGGCAATACCACGTGAGCGCGCGGTACATGGCGCCCGTATCGAGGTAGCCGATGCCCAGACGGCTCGCCAGAGCCTTCGATACCGTGGACTTGCCCGAACCGGCCGGCCCATCGATGGCAATCGTCATTCCGACGCGCGAAATCGCGTCTCGACGCATCAAGTCGTTCATCAAAACGTTCTCCTCACCGAGGTCGTTAGTGGGTGATGAGTCGCCAACCCCGCTGTTGCAGGTCGGCGACGGCGCGGTCAGCGACCGCCGGGTCAATCATGACGCGGGCGACGCCTGCCTGTGCGCCCGCGGAGTGCTCCAGAACCAAGTCTTCGATGTTGACACCTGCCTCGCCGAGCTCACTGAAAAGCCTACCGAGAGCACCCGGCTCATCGGGGATGAGCACCTCGATCTCACGGTATCGGGACGGCGCGCCGCCGTGCTTGCCGGGAATCCGGGAGACCCCCTGGTTCCCGGCGGCCATGACGCGGTTAATAGCGCCGACGCTGCCTCCACGTAGGGGCCCTAGATCGGCAGCGGCCTCCAAGTGAGTCAGGAGGTCATCCAAGTCTCCGCGCAGCTCACGCAAGATGTCCGCGACGGGGCCAGCGTTTCCGGCCAAAATCGCTGTCCACAGGCGCGGATCGGACGCCGCAATACGAGCGGTATCGCGCAGCCCCTGCCCAGCCAAGCCCAGCGCCTGCGCGGGGGCGTCAACGAGACGCGCGGCGAGCATCGACGACACCAGCTGCGGAACGTGCGATACGAGGGCGACGGCGTGGTCATGCGTGCCCGCGTTCATCTCGAGAGGCACGGCACCGACGTCCGTTGCCAGCGCGCGCGCAACCAGCACCGCCCGCGGCCACGTCGACTCGTGCGCAACAATCACCCACGGGCGTCCGTAGAACAGGTCGGCATCGGCAGCGCCGGCGCCGCTGCGCTCACGACCAGCCATCGGGTGCGAACCGACGTAGCGCGAGGCCGCCTCAAGACGATCCTCGCGTTCCAATCCACGCAGGACATCGGCAACGACCGCGTCCTTCACCGAGGCGACGTCGGTGACGATGGCATCCGGAAAACGCAGCAGCGATTCGACGATCACGCGGTCAGCGACATCCGGAGGCGTCGCGACGACGACAATGGAGGGTGCCTTATAGGACGGCGTATCCGAGCCGCAGTCGTTCGGGCGCACCCCGGCCTCGGCAAGCACGTCGCCAAAAGCCTGCCCGGCACCCACGTCGGAGGCCAGACGCAGCGAGGTGGGCGACGCGTCCTCGAGGTAGACGCGCACTCCCCCGGCCCGCAGCGCCAAGCCCAGCGACGCACCCAGCAGGCCCGATCCAATGATGAGGACAGGCCCCGCCGTTTGCACGACGCGCGCGCCGACGCCGTCAGATGTGCTCACAGTCCAACGGCCCCGTACAGTGCACTCAGCGCATTGCCCTTCACGCGGCGGGTCGTCCCCTGCTTGAGGTGGTCGAGAGTGATCGGACCGAAGCCCGTGCGAACGAGCTCGCGCACCGGGTAGCCAACAGCCTCCATCATGCGGCGCACGAGACGGTTACGGCCCTCGTGCACAACGATCTCGACGGTCGTGATATCGCCGTAGGTGTCGACGACGCGGAAGGAGTCAACCTTGATCGGGCCGTCCTCCAGCTCAATGCCATTCATGAGGGTCCGCTTGACGCCGGGCTTGACCTCGCCATGCAGACGCGCCACGTAGGTCTTGCGGATCTCGTACTTGGGGTGCGTCAGGCGGTTCGCCAGCTCGCCGTCGTTCGTCAGCAGCAGCAGGCCGGACGTATCGATATCGAGGCGACCCACGTGGTACAAACGCTCGGGGTAGTCGGCGATCAGGTCGGCGATAGTGGGGCGGCCTTCCGGGTCGCTCATCGTGGACACGGTGCCGATCGGCTTGTTGAGCGCCAGGACGATGTGCTTCGTCTCATCCAGGATTAGGCGCTCGCCGTCCACGTGAATGACCTGCTTGGCCGGGTCCACGCGCACACCCTGGCTACGCACCACGGTGCCGTCGACGCTCACGCGGCCATCGGCGATCATCTGCTCGGACGCGCGCCTGGATGCGACGCCAGCCTGGGCGAGCACCTTCTGCAGGCGCACTCCACCCTCGGTGTAGGGGTTAGCCCTCATAGTTCTTCCTCCAATTCATCCAGCGCGTCGGCGTCTGGCAGGTAGGGTGCCAACGGTACCAGCTCCGACAGGCTCGTTAGTCCCATTTTCTCAAGAAATTCCCCGGTCGTCCCGTACAGGCGCGCACCGGATGGTGTCAGTCCCGTCTCTTCCACGAGGCCTCGGGCGAGCAGCGTGCGCACGACGCCGTCCACGTTCACCCCTCGAATACGACAGATTCGCGCCCTGGAAATGGGCTGACGGTAAGCAATGACCGCAAGCGTTTCGAGCGCAGCCTGAGACAGACGTGCGTGCGAGGAGCCGACGACGAAGCGCCCGACCACATCGGCGTAAGCCCGCGCGGAATAGATGCGCCAACCGCCCGCCACCTCCCGCAGCTCGAAGCCGCGCGGGCGATCCTGCCCCTCGCCCAGGTACTCAGCGGCGAGTCCGCGCAGCTGCGCCTCGACGTCCTCGACGCTCGCGCCGAGCACGCCGGCGAGATCGGACGCGGCAACCGGCTCCGAGGCTACCATCAAGATTGCCTCGATCGGGCCGCGCAGCGTGTTCTCACTCATCGGAGTCTCCTCCTTCTGTCACAATCGCTTCCTCCTGCGGGGACGAGGCCGTGGCTGAGTCCACGTCGCCGGTCCCCGAATAGTCGTCCACGTCGATGTCGATGTTTCCCTCGCTGCCGGTCCACTGAATCGTGAGCGTGCCAAGCGCCCCTTCTTGCTCGAACTCAACGGCTCCGCGCCTGTAGAGCTCCAAGAGCGCGAGGAAGCGAGAGACGACGACAGCGCGCGTCGGGGCGTCCTCGACGAGCTCATGGAAGGTCATGCGCCCCGCCTCGGCGAGCATCGACGAGACGAGCAGAGCCTGCTCGCGCACGGGGACAACCGGATCGTGCAGATGGGTGACCTGAACCGTCGGACTCGTCGCCGACAGGGCATCCGCGGCCAGACGCGCCAGATCCTCGGGGGTGGTGCGCCACCGAAGCTCGGGCAAGAGGGTCGCAAAATGAGGCTCGAGGGGCACGTCCCTGGCAACGTACGAACCGTACTCCCCCATCCGAGCGTCGATATTCTTCGCCGCTTCCTTGAAAGCCCGATACTGCAGGAGCCTCGAGAACAGGAGATCGCGGGCCTCCAGGTCGGCCTCGGACGCGTTGTCATCCTCGTCGACACTGGGCAGCAAATGCGCGGCCTTCATGTCCAGGAGCGTCGCCGCGACGACCAGGAATTCCGTGGTACGCGACAGGTCCGGGGACGCCTTCATAAACGCGATGAATTCGTCCGTCACCTGCGCGAGCGCAACCTCGGTGATATCGAGTTTCTTGCGCGCTATCAGCGACAGCAGAAGATCGAAAGGACCTTCAAAAACCGGGAGCGAGACAGCAAAGAGGTCGAACTCCCACTGAACCTCGAGGCTGTCAGGCCGCGTCGCCACGGGCAATGACTTCCCGCGCGAGTCGACGGTACGCGTGGGCGCCCGCGTGGTTGGGAGCGTAGGAGATGATCGGCTCGGTGGCCACCGACGCGTCCGGGAACTTGATCGTACGCCCGATACGCGTATCGAACACGAGGTCGCCGAAGGCCTCTTGCAGGCGCTGCAGGACCTCGCGCGAGTGCAGCGTCCGCGAGTCAACCATCGTGGCGACGATGCCGTCGATCTTCAGGCGCGGGTTAATACGATCGCGCACCGTCTCGATGGTCTCGACCAGCAGGGCCACGCCGCGCAACGCGAAGAACTCCGCCTCCACGGGGACGATGACGCCGTGCGCTGCCGTCAAAGCATTGACCGCGAGCAGGCCGAGGGAGGGCTGGCAGTCGATGAGGACCACGTCGTAGTCGGCTTCGACATGTCGCAGAACGCGGGCCAGGGCACTCTCGCGGGCGACCTCGTTGACGAGCTGAACCTCCGCCGCGGACAGGTCGATGTTCGCGGGGATAATGTCAAGATTTTCCGTCGACGTCTGGCAGATCGTCGCCTTGACGTCCGCCTTCGGGTTCATCAGCAGCGTGTAGATCGTCTGCTCCATGTCGAGCGCATTGATCCCCAGACCGACGGAAGCGGCACCCTGCGGGTCGAAGTCCACGATCAGGACGCGACGACCATACTCGGCCAGCGCAGCACCCAGGTTGATGGTGGTCGTCGTCTTGCCGACGCCGCCCTTCTGATTGCACATGGCGATCACGCGGGCAGGACCGTGGCCGGACAGCGGCGCGGGCACGGGGAAATCGACCGGCTCTTCGTTCAGGTCGGGCGTCAGCGTAGGGTGCGAGTTCGTGGTCACGTTCCCATCCTAATTCATCACCGCGCGGATGCGTCGGTGCCACGCGCCCGCGGGTGCGAGAGCGTAAAGACTTCACGTAGTGCGGCGGCAGTAACCTGGGTGTAGATCTGGGTTGTCGCCACCGACGCGTGCCCGAGAAGCTCCTGCACCTCTCGAACGGACGCACCTCCTTCGAGTAGGTGCGTCGCAAAGGAGTGCCGCAGCGTATGAGGCGACACGCGCTCCCCCAGCTGCGCAGCCTGGGCCGCCCGCCGGATCGCGGTCCATGCGCTCTGCCGGGACAGCGCGCCTCCCCGGGAGTTCAGGAAAAACGCGGTGGATCCCCGGCCTCGTGCGGCGAGCGCTGGACGAGCACGCACCCGATACGCGTCGAGGGCATCCACGGCGAACGACCCCACGGGAACGATCCGTTCTTTACGTCCCTTGCCGAACAGGCGCACGACAGGAACGTCTCCGTCCAGATCGAGGTCGTCGGCACAGAGCGAGACGGCCTCAGAGACCCGGGCCCCCGTCGCGTACAGAAGCTCGAGGAGGGCGGCGTCGCGCAGGCCGATAGGAGAATCGTCGGCGTGGGCCGCGTCCAGCAGCCGTCCCACCTCGTCGACGGACAGGGCCTTGGGGAGGTGGCGCCCCTGACGCGGGGCATGCAACTGGGCAGCCGCATCGGTTCCGACAGCCCCCTCGGTCATCGCGTACTTGTGGAGTCCGCGAATAGCCGCCGACGCGCGCGCCACCGACGAGGCGGCGGCGGGAGTTCCCGTGACCTGCCCAGATGCCAGGCGCATCGTGTAGTCCTCGATGTCCCTGGGACTGATGTCTTCGACGCTAACCTTGCCTCGGCTCTTCATGTCAAACGCGTAGCGGGCGACGTCGCGGCGATAGTTTGAAACTGTATGCGCAGACGCCCCTTTCTCAACGCGCAGATAGTCCACCCAGTCGCGCACGAGAGCTTCGAGGGATGTCATGGTGACAGGGTAAGCGACTATGCAACATATGTGCGGGACCGCTATCGGCATGCGCACATTTTCGCTAGACTGTGACGCGGTAAACCATTTCCTGCCCCAACGCTGGGGCCCAACAACTGGAGACCAACGTGTCACTTCACTGGGATCACATCGATGACGAAGCGGTCAAGACCGCTAAGCTCCTCGCCGCCGACGCCGTCGAGCAGGCCGGATCGGGCCACCCCGGTACCGCCATCTCGCTCGCCCCCGCCGCCTACCTCCTCTACAACAAGGTCATGAACGTCGACCCGGCCGACCCCCGCTGGATCGGCCGCGACCGCTTCATCCTCTCGGCCGGCCACTCGTCGCTGACCCAGTACGTCCAGCTCTACCTGTCCGGCTTCGGTCTCGAACTCGACGACATCAAGACGCTGCGCACCGCCGGCTCCCTGACCCCGGGCCACCCCGAGTACGGCCACACCAAGGGCGTTGAAATCACCACCGGCCCGCTGGGCACCGGCATCGCCTCCGCCGTCGGCTTCGCCATGAACGCCCGCCGCGTCCACGGCCTGCTCGATCCCGAGACCCCGCTCGGTGAGTCCGTCTTCGACCACAACGTCTACGTCATCGCCGGCGACGGCTGCTTCCAGGAAGGCGTCTCCGCCGAGGCTTCGTCCCTCGCGGGCACCCAGGAGCTGGGCAACATCACCGTCATCTGGGACGACAACCACATCTCCATCGAAGACGACACCTCGATCGCCTTCACCGAGGATGTCCTGGCCCGCTACGAGGCCTACGGCTGGCACGTCCAGCGCGTCGACTGGCTCGGTGAGGACGGCTCCTACGAGGAGAACACCGCTGCCCTGAACGACGCCCTCGACGCCGCCAAGGCCGAGACGAAGAAGCCCTCGCTCATCGCACTGCGCACCATCATCGGCTGGCCGACCCCCGGCAAGCAGAACACCGGTGGCATCCACGGCTCCAAGCTCGGCTCCGAGGCCCTCAAGGGCCTGAAGGAAGCCCTGGGCGCCGACCCCGAGAAGATGTTCGACGCCGACGCCGCCATCGTGGACGAGGTCCGCGCCCGTGCCGCCGCCCGCGCCGCCGAGTACCGCAAGGACTGGGATGCACGCTTCGAGGTGTGGAAGGCCGCTCACCCCGAGCAGGCCGCCCTGCTCGAGCGCCTCCTGGAAGGCCGCCTCCCCGAGGGTTGGGAAGCCGCGCTCCCCGCCTTCGAAGAGGGCAAGGCTATCGCGACCCGCGCCGCCTCCGGCCAGGTCCTCAACGCGATCGCCCCCGTCCTGCCCGAGCTGTGGGGCGGCTCCGCCGACCTCGCCGGCTCGAACAACACCTTCCTGAAGGGTGAGCCCTCGTTCCTGCCCGCACACCGTTCTTCCTCGGCCTTCAGCGGCGACAAGTTCGGCCGCAACCTCCACTTCGGCGTGCGCGAGTTCGCGATGGGTGCCGCCCTCAACGGCATCGCCGCCGACGGCTTCACCCGCGCTTACGGCGGCACGTTCTTCGTGTTCTCCGACTTCATGCGCGGCGCCGTGCGTCTCGCCGCCCTCATGGACCTGCCCGTCACCTACGTGTGGACCCACGACTCCATCGGCGTGGGCGAGGACGGCCCGACCCACCAGCCCATCGAGCATCTGGCCTCCTACCGTGCGATTCCGAACTTCGCTGTCGTGCGCCCTGCGGACGCCGCCGAGACCGCCGCGTCCTGGAAGGCCATCCTCGAGCAGTCCCACCCGGCCGCCATCATCCTGTCGCGCCAGAACCTGCCCAACCCGGCACGTGGTGAAGGCACCGGCCTGGCCACCACCGAGGACCTGGCGCGCGGCGCCTACGTCCTGGCAGACACCGAGGGCACGCCCGACGTGATCCTGCTGGCCTCCGGCTCGGAGGTTTCCGTCGCCCTCGAGGCACGCGAAGCCCTGGCCGCCGACGGCATTGCCGCCCGCGTCGTGTCCGTGCCCTGCCTCGACTGGTTCGAGGCCCAGGACCGCGAGTACCGCGACTCCGTCCTGCCCCCGTCGGTGCGCGCCCGCGTCTCCGTCGAGGCCGGCATCGCCCTGCCGTGGTACCGCTGGATCGGCGACGCCGGCCGCGCGGTCTCCATCGAGCACTTCGGCGCCTCCGCGCCGGGCGAACTCCTCTTCAAGGAGTACGGCATCGACGCCGAGCACGTCGCCGCCGCCGCGAAGGAATCCATCGAGGCCGCTCGTTCGTGACTTTATAGTCAACTGAACTGACAGAGGGCTGCTGGCGCGCGTGGGCGTGCCAGCAGCCCTATTCTCATACACATGTGTGGGTCCTCGGTCCCGTTCCATTTCCCCCTGCGGGCGAAGCGTTCGGGCCCCGGCCTCGTCCTGCCCCCTAGCGAACGGAGCGACCACTCGTGACCAACGAGATTCCCACCCTGCGTGATCCCCAGGATCGCAGGCTTCCGCGCATCTCCCCGCCCTGCGGCCTCGTCATCTTCGGCATCACGGGCGACCTTGCGCGCAAGAAGCTCCTTCCCGCCATCTACGACCTCGCTAACCGCGGCCTCCTCCACCCGGCCTTCTCGCTGACCGGCTTTGCGCGTCGCGACTGGAGCCCGCAGGACTTCGAGGAATACGTGCGCGCATCCATCGAGGCACACACACGCACCGGCTTCAACGAAGGAACCTGGAACCAGCTGCGCTCGGGCCTGCGCTTCGTCTCGGGCACCTTCGACGATCCTGACGCCTACCGCAAGCTGGCCGACACCGTCGCCGAGCTCGACCGTTCCCGCGGCACCGGCGGCAACCACGCGTTCTACCTGTCTATTCCCCCGTCGTACTTCCCCGTCGTGGCCAAGCACCTGTCGGATACCGGCCTGAACAAGCGACAGGGCCGCGAATGGCGCCGCGTCATCATCGAGAAGCCGTTTGGCCACAACCTCCAATCCGCACAGGAGCTCTCCGACGTCATCTCGCAGATCTTCGACGAGCAGGATGTCTTCCGCATCGACCACTACCTGGGCAAGGAAACCGTCCAGAACATCATGGCCATGCGTTTCGCGAACGCCATGTTTGAACCTCTCTGGAAGGCGAACTACGTCGATTCCGTGCAGATCACGATGGCGGAGGACATCGGCATCGGCACGCGTGCGGGCTACTACGACGGCATCGGCGCGGCCCGCGACATCATCCAGAACCACCTGCTTCAGCTCATGGCGCTGACCGCCATGGAGGAGCCCGTCCACTTCACACCCGAGGAAATCCGGTCGGAGAAGGAAAAGGTGCTCTCCGCAGTGCGCCTGCCCGAGGACCTGGCCATCGACACGGCTCGCGGGCAGTACGCCGGCGGCTGGCAGGGCGGCGATCAGGTGCGCGGATACCTCGAGGAGGACGGCATCCCGGCCGACTCGACCACCGAAACCTTCGCGGCGATCAAGCTCTTCGTGGACACGCGCCGTTGGGCGGGCGTGCCCTTCTATCTGCGCGCTGGCAAGCGCCTCGGCAAGCGCGTCACCGAGATCGCCGTCATCTTCAAGCGCTCGGCCCACGTGCCCTTCGGCAACTCCGACCTCAGCGAGTCCGGCCAGAACGCACTCGTCATCCGCGTCCAGCCGGACGAGGGTCTGACCCTCAAGCTCGGCGCGAAGGTACCGGGCACGTCCATGCAGGTGCGTGACGTGACCATGGACTTCGCCTACGGCCACGCGTTCACCGAGGACTCGCCTGAGGCATACGAGCGCCTCATCCTGGACGCGCTTGTCGGCTCCGCTCCCCTGTTCCCGCACCAGCACGAGGTCGAGGCCTCGTGGAAGATCCTGGACCCGATCCTGTCCTTCTGGGAGACCCAGGGTCAGCCTGAGCCCTACGCGCCCGGCACCTGGGGTCCCCAATCCGCGCACGACATGCTGGCCCGCGACGGCCGTTTCTGGAGGCTCCCGTGATCATCACCCTGAAGAACACCACGTCGGCCGAGGTCGCCTCCCGCATTGTGGAGCTGCGCGACGAGCGCGGTTCAGCTGCCCTCAGCCGTGTCCTCACGCTGCTCATCTGCGTTCCCGATCTCATCGACGTCGACAACGCGATCGAGGTCTCCGACGCGGTCTCTCGCGAGCATCCCTGCCGCGTCATCGTCATCGTCGAGCCCGAGTCCACCGAGGGCACGGCGCGCCTCAATGCCCAGATCCGCGTCGGCGACGCCGCGGGCCTGTCCGACATCATCATCCTCGAGCCTCGCGGCGAGGCGGCGTCGAACATCGATTCCCTCGTCATGCCGCTGCTCCAGTCGGATACGCCGGTCGTCACGTACTGGCCGGTCGTTCCCCCGCAGAACCCTGGCGCGCACCCGCTTGGGCGCCTCGCGATCAAGCGCATCACCGACTCGCGCGCAACCGAGTGTCCCATGGACACGCTGTCTGCCCTATCGGCCGTCTACACCCCCGGCGACACGGATCTTGCGTGGGCCGGCGTCACACTGTGGCGGGCGCTCCTCGCGGCCGTCGCAGAGGACTTCGACCGCCTGCCGACGTCGATTCGCATCTCGGGTAACGCGACGCACCCCTCGCCCTTCCTCGTGGCCGCGTGGCTGCATCACCAGCTGGGCGTACCCGTCGAGCGAGTCGTCGACCCCGAGGCACTTACGATCACAGACATCACGTTCTTCTTCGACGACGACACGACCGTGTCGCTGTCGCGTAGCGCCTCCTCGTCGGTCGCACGCCTGTCGCGCCCCGGCCTCGAAGATCGCTCCGTGAACCTCGCGCGCCGCTCCGTGCAAGACTCCCTCATGGAAGATCTGCGTCGACTGGATCCCGACGTCTATTACGGTGAGCTCCTCACGAAGGAACTCCCGCGACTGGCTGCCTGCTCTGAGGGTGAGTGACGATGGTGGATGTCCACACGCTTGAGATCCTGCCGACCGTCGAGGAACTCAACGAGGCCGTGGGCCGTGCGTTCCTCGCTCGTCTACGCACGCTCATCAACGAGGCCGGAGCCGGCTCACGCGTCGACCTGGCCATCTCCGGTGGTGCAATCACGACGAGCCTGTTGCCCTCGTTGCTTCCGTTTGTTGGCGAGGTCGATTGGTCACGCGTGCGCGTGTGGCTGGTTGACGAGCGTTACGTGGCGTCCGGCGACGAGGATCGCAACGACGATCAGGCGTGGGAGGGCTTCTTCCGCGCTGCCGCAGGCGTGGAATTCGTGCGTATGCCAACCTCGGATGCATCCGCGCCTGGTGCCGGTTCTCTCGACGAGGCGACGGCAGCGTTTGCTACCACGTGGCGCGAGCTCATGGGTGAGCGCTCCTTCGACATCGCACTAATCGGCATGGGGCCCGACGGGCACATCTGCTCGCTCTTCCCGGCCCGCGTCGACATGGACGAAGCCTCCCCTATTCTGGCGATTCGCAATTCCCCGAAGCCTCCGCCTGAGCGCATCACGGTGTCGATGCCCGTCATGCGTGCGTGCGGCGAGGTGTGGCTGACGACGGCGGGATCCGCGAAGGCAGATGCCCTCGGACGAGCCTTCGCAGGCGCTTCGCCACTCGACATTCCCGTCGCGGGCATTCTGACCCCCACGACGCGCGTCTACCTCGACGAGGCTGCCGCCGCGGGTATTAAGTTCGCGTAATACGGCACCATCACTTTGTGGGGCCGTCTTCTTCATGGAGGCGGCCCCACAGTGGTACCCAAATAAAAGTGGCTCCCCGCTCGCAAGCGGAGAGCCATCACAGAAATGAGCTAGCCGTCAGCCAGCAAATTTCACGAGCAGTGCATAGCCGATGATGCACACCAACCAGATGAGCAGGGTGCCCATAGTGATGCGGTTCAGGTTACGCTCAGCGACACCGGACGAGCCGGCCGACGAGGAGATGCCACCACCGAACATGTCTGACAGACCGCCACCCTGTCCCTTGTGCATGAGGATGGTCAGGGTCAGCAGGAAGCTGGTCAGGAAGATCAGCACGATCAGCACGTTGTTCAAAATGGTCACGGTGAATCCAGTTTCTATCGCAGTTCGCCCCCGATCGGGGCACATATAGCTTTAGTTTAACTGAGAATGCCGATGGGGCCAACCGGCACACCGGTTGGCCCCACCTCGCGTTCGCTCCGACCCGGCTTACGTGGCTGGGCGGGGTGAGCGCGTTACGGCTTCTCAGGCGTAGAAGTTCGCCATGGCGGCGAAGGAGTCAGCCTTGAGGGACGCGCCACCGACGAGACCGCCGTCGACGTCGGGCTGAGCCATGAGCTCCTTGATGTTGCCGGGCTTGGCGGAGCCACCGTAGAGGATGCGGGTGGACTCGGCGGTCTCGGCGCCGAAGTCCTCGGCCAGGGCGGCACGGATGGCGCCGCACACTTCCTGAGCGTCCTCGGCGGACGCCGTCTCGCCGGTGCCAATGGCCCAGATGGGCTCGTAGGCGATGACGATCTTGGCGACCTCTTCGGCCTTCCAGCCGGCGAGGGCCGCGCGGATCTGGCCGAGCACGAACTCGACGTAGGTGCCGGCCTTGCGGACCTCGAGGGCCTCGCCGCAGCACAGGATCGGGGTCATGCCAGCGTCGAAGACCTTGCGGGCCTTGGCGCCGACGAGCTCGTCGGACTCGCCGTGGTACTCGCGACGCTCGGAGTGGCCCATGACCACGTAGGAGACGCCGAGCTTGGTCAGCATTTCGGTGGAGATTTCGCCGGTGTAGGCGCCGTTGTCGTGGATCGAGACGTCCTGAGCACCGTACTTGATCTGAAGATCATCGGCATCAACGATGGTCTGCACGGTGCGGATGTCGGTGAACGGCGGGATGACGAGCACCTCGCACTTGGAGTAGTCGTGGCCCGCATCGGACAGGGCCATCGCGAGGCCCTGGACGAGGTGGTTGGCCTCGAGGTGATCGAGGTTCATCTTCCAGTTGCCGGCCATCAGGGGGATGCGTGCCATGAGTCAGTCCTCCAGAACTGCGATACCGGGCAGAACCTTGCCCTCGAGGAGCTCGAGGGAGGCGCCACCACCAGTGGAAATGTGGGAGAAGGTGTTCTCGTCGAAGCCGAGCAGGCGCACGGCTGCGGCGGAGTCGCCGCCGCCGATGACGGAGAACATGGAGCCCTTGGACAGGGCTTCGGCGACGGCGCGGGTACCGCCGGCGAACGCGTCGAATTCGAAGACGCCCATGGGGCCGTTCCAGGCCACGGTCTTCGCGGTCGCGAGCTTGTCGGCGAAGAGCTTCGCGGACTCGGGGCCGATGTCCAGGCCCATCTGGTCGTCGGGAATAGCGTCGACCTTGACGACGGTTGCGGGCGCGTCGGCCGCGAACTCGGGGGCGACGATGACGTCGACGGGCAGGACGAGGTCGACGCCGCGCTCGGCGGCCTCGGCAATGTAGCCCTTGACGGTGTCGATCTGGTCTTCCTCAAGGAGGGACTTGCCCACCGAGTAGCCCTGAGCGGCGAGGAAGGTGAAGACCATGCCGCCGCCAATGAAGAGCATGTCGGCCTTCTTCAGCAGGTTGGCGATGACGCCCAGCTTGTCGGAGACCTTGGAGCCGCCGAGGACGACGCCGTAGGGGCGCTCGGGGTCACCGGTGACCTTGGACAGGGACTCGATCTCCTTTAGGACGAGCAGGCCGGCGGCCGACGGCAGCAGCTTGGCGATGTCGTAGACGGACGCCTGCTTGCGGTGGACGACGCCGAAGCCATCGGAGACGAAGGCGTCGCCGAGCTTGGCGTACTCGCGGGCGAGCTCTTCGCGCTCCTCGTCGACCTTGGAGGTCTCACGGGGATCGAAACGGACGTTCTCGAGCAGGGCGATCTCGCCCTCACCCAGGGCGGCGACGGTCTCGGTGGCCGACGGGCCAACGACGTCGGAGGCCAGCGTGACCTTCACACCGGAAAGCTCAGCGAGGCGCTTGGCGACGGGGGCCAGCGAGAAGGCGGGATCGACCTTGCCCTTGGGGCGGCCGAGGTGGGCCATGATGACGACCTTGGCACCGGCGTCGGTGAGGGTCTTAAGGGTAGGCAGCGCCGCGCGGATACGGCCGTCGTCGGTGATGACGCCGTCCTTGAGCGGAACGTTGAAGTCGGAGCGGACGAGGACGCGCTTGCCGCGCAGGTCGCCCAGGGTGGAGATGGTCCTCACGAGGAGTCCTTTCGGTCTGAAGGCGGTGGCGATGTACGAGATGCCCGTGCACGAGCGTGCACGGGCATCTCGCTGATCAGCTCATGGCTGGCGTATCAGCTGTGTGCTCAGGCGAGCTTGGAGCCGACGAGGGCGGTGAGGCGAACGAGAGCGTTCGAGTAGCCCCACTCGTTGTCGTACCAGGACAGGACCTTGACGAGGTTGCCAATGACCTTGGTCTCGGTGGCGTCGAAGATCGAGGTGTGGGGGTTGCCCACGATGTCGGAGGACACGATCGGATCCTCGGTGTACTCGAGAACACCCTTGAGCTCACCCTCGGCGGCGGCCTTGACGGCAGCCTTAACGGCCTCGACGGAGACCTCCTTCTTCGCGATGAAGGTGAGGTCGGTCAGGGAGCCGGTCGGGGTGGGAACGCGGACGGCGAGGCCATCGAACTTGCCCTCAAGCTGGGGCAGAACCAGGGCGACGGCCTGGGCAGCACCGGTCTTGGTGGGGATCATGTTCAGGGCCGCGGCGCGGGCGCGACGCAGGTCCGAGTGGGGGGCGTCGAGGACGCGCTGGTCACCCGTGTAAGAGTGGATGGTGGTCATGATGCCGCGCTCGATGCCGAAGTTCTCCTCGAGAACCTTGGCCAGGGGGGCGAGGCAGTTGGTCGTGCAGGAGGCGTTCGACACGATGTTCATCGTGGCGTTGTCGTAGTCAGCCTCGTTCACGCCCATGACGAAGGTGCCGTCGACGTTCTTCGCGGGAGCGGAGATGACGACCTTCTTGGCACCACCGTCGAGGTGAGCCTTGGCCTTCTCGCCGTCGGTGAAGAAGCCGGTGGACTCAACGACAACCTCAACGCCGAGCTCGCCCCAGGGCAGGTCGGCGGGGTTACGCTGCGCGAGCACCTTGATGTGCTTGCCGTTGACAACGATGCCCTCGTCATCGTAGGAGACCTCGCCCTGGAAGCGACCCGTGATCGAGTCGTACTTCAGCAGGTGAGCGAGGGTCTTGTTATCGGTGAGGTCGTTAACGGCGACGATCTCGATATCCGCGCCCTGCTCGAGAGCGGCGCGGAAGAAGTTACGGCCAATACGGCCGAAGCCGTTGATGCCAACGCGGGTGGTCACTATGTTCCTCCTGCTCGTGCCCACACGGGACACGGTCTTCGATGCAACCGGGCGTGCGGGTTGCCTGCCCGGCCCGCAGATGTCTGCGGTTCCAGCAGTTCCTAATCTACACCCAAAAGCGGACTCAGTCACAATCCAATTTGAAAATCTGCACGTGGGGTAATTCTCGTTTGGATTGAGACGAAGCGGCAGGAATAAGGGACCTCAGTCCTCCTCGAGCATATCGAGGGTAAGTGCAGATTCCGTGTCCGGGATGCCGCGTTCGTGCGCGACCTTATCGGCGAGAGCAAGGAGGCGACGGATACGACCGGCGACGGCATCCTTGGTCAGGGGCGGGTTCGTGTGCTTGCCGAGCTCCTCGAGGGAGGCTTGCTTGTACTGCAGGCGCAGGGTGCCGGCCTCGAGCAGATGGGCGGGTACGTCGTCCCCGAGAATCTCGAAGGCACGTTCGACTCGGGCACCCGCGGCAACGGCCGCACGGGCGGAGCGACGCAGGTTCGCGTCGTCAAAGTTGGCCAGTCGGTTGGCGCTCCCCCGGGCCTCGCGGCGCTCGCGCCGTTCCTGCCACGCCTGGAAGGTCTGGGGGGCACCCATGGCGGAGATGAGCGTGCCGATTGCGTCCGAATCGCGGACGGAGACGCGGTCGTTGCCGCGAACCTCCTTGGAGCGGGCGGCCGCGCCGAGCTTACGCGCGCACCCG
The DNA here is from genome assembly GCA_001838165.1 of Actinomyces sp. HMSC035G02. GTDB lineage: Bacteria > Actinomycetota > Actinomycetes > Actinomycetales > Actinomycetaceae > Pauljensenia. Next base: position 131,926 of record KV835892.1, read on the forward strand.
ACCATCGCGAGGGCGACCTCGGGGCCGGGGCACGTGATCTCCAGCGAAGAAGATCGTCCGGGTTCCATGAGAGAGCCGCGCGCGAGGAAGGCGCCGCGCCAGATGGCCGCGGCCTCGGCGTTCCCGGAGGCGACGAGCACGGGCGGCAGGCCGCGAACGGGGCGCCGCAGCGAGTCGACGAGGCCTGTGAGGCGCGCGAGCTCGTCAGCTTTGTGGACCACGCGCACGACGTAGCGCTTGCCGCGGCGCAGAGAAGAACCGGACACCACGACGACGGAGGACTCAGCGTTATACAGCGCCTGCAGGTAGGTGCGCAGGCGACGCGCGGCCACGGGCGAGTCAAGCTCAGCCTCAACGAGGATGCGCCCGCCCACAAGGTGCAGGCCTCCCGCGAAACGCAGCGTGGCACTCACTTCGGCGGCGACCTCGGACGGCGTCGTGACGACGGCGCGCGCCAGCTCGTCCTTCATGTCAGATGTCAGGGACACGGCTTCTCCAGATATGTCATGTCGTTTGTCAGCAGGCAACAGGTTCTAAGGTAACCACGTTTCGGGCTGTCCGACCTCACCAAGGAAGCCGTCAAATGCGTCACGCAGCGCCGCAGCGAGGCGTAGCGGGTCGTGATGCGGGGCTCCATCACCTGTGCGCACCTGCCGCAGGAGGACGCGCGCGCCAAGTTCTTCGGCGGCGACGATGAGATCGTCGATGTCGTCACAGGCCGTCGGATCCGCGACGACGACGTCGAGCTTAAGCATGGGAGCGTACTCGCGTAGAACGCGCACGTGGTCGGCGGTCGACATCAGGTCGGTTTCACCGCGTTGACGCGCCAGGTTGAGTACCAGCGCGCGGTGGGCGTCAGTCGTGGCAAGCGCTCGGTTGATCTCTGGCACCAGCAGGTGCGGGATCACGGAGGTGTACCAGGAACCGGGCCCCAGGACCACCCAGTCGGCCTCAGAAATTGCCTCTGTGACGGCTGAGGGTACCTCGGGAGCCTCGGGCGTGATGCGCACATGCTCGACGGTGCCGGGGGCGACGGCGACCTTGGACTGGCCGGACACGACGTAGCGGCGGCCGCCGTCGTTCATGTCCGCCTCGATGTCAATCGGCGTCGTCGACATGGGCAGGACGCGCCCCTGCGCACCGAGGAGACGTCCGACCCAGTCGAGACCTTCGACGGGATCGTCGAGGAGCTGCCACAGGCCGGAGATCAGCAGGTTGCCGAGCGCGTGCCCATTGAGGGGTCCACTCGTATCCAGGCGCAGCTGCATGACATCGCGCCAGGTCAGGCCCCACTCGGATTCCTCGCAGAGAGATGCCAGCGCCATGCGCAGGTCGCCGGGAGGCAGGATCGGCATCTCCTGGCGCAGTCGGCCGGAGCTGCCGCCGTCGTCGGCGACGGTCACGACGGCCGTCAGTGCGCGCGTGATGTGGCGCAGCGCCCGCAGGGTTGCGGACAGGCCGTGTCCGCCGCCGAGGGCGACGATGTTCTGGCCGGATTCTCCACGTTGAACCCAGCCGGCTGCATCAAGATAGGGCATCAGTCTCTCCCAATGTCACGGTGCATCACGCGAACCGTGTATCCGTGTGTGCGCAGGCGTTCGGCGATAGCCTCAGAGGACGCAACGGAGCGGTGCTTTCCGCCCGTGCATCCGACGGCAATCGTGACGAATGGCTTCAATTCTGCCAGATAGCCGCTGAGCATGGGGGCAAGAAGGTCGGCATATCCGAGAGCAAAATCGCGCGCACCCGGCTGGGAGAGCACGTAGTCGGCGACCGCCTGGTCCTTACCCGTGAGGTGACGCAGCTCGTCCACCCAGTACGGGTTCTTCAGAAAGCGCACGTCAACGACATGATCGGCGTCGAGAGGCAGGCCGTGCTTGAAGCCAAAGGATTCGACGGTCACCTGCAGGGGGCGCTCCTCCCCCGCCACGATGTCACGAATGCGCCTCGTCAGATCGTGGACGCTCATCGTGGACGTGTCGATGACCTCGTCGGCGGCGCGACGAAGCGGCGCGAGCAGGCGCATCTCGGCCTTGATGCCGTCCATGAGGGTACCGGCGCCCTGGAGGGGATGCGGGCGGCGGTTGGATTCGTAGCGACGCACCAGTGTCTCGGGACTGGCCTCGAGGAAGATGACGCGGTAGGCGATGCCTGCGCCCTTGAGCTGCTCAAGCGTGGCATCAAGCGTGCGGAAGAAGGTACGCGAGCGCACGTCCACGCCGACAGCCAGGCGGTGCACACCCGCAGCTGGATCGTTCGACATCATGCCGACGAGGGCGGGCAGCATCGTCGGCGGCAGGTTGTCGACGACGTACCAGTCAAGGTCTTCGAGTGCGCGGGCAGCGCCGGTGCGGCCCGCTCCCGAGTAGCCGGTGATGATGAGAACCTCGTTGGAGGCGCGCGGCTCGTACTTGACGCGCATCATGTCACGCACGGCGATGCCCTCGGGGACCGTGGGAGGGTTCTCCTCGTTCATCGCCGAGGGCTGGGCCTCGGCTGCGTCGTGAGCGTCCGTGGGTGTGTGGTCGGGCATGGCGTCCTCCTGACGGGTCGGCGGGTCGGATGATGGGTGCTGTTAGGCGGAAGGGGCGGGGGCCTCGTCGATCGTGATCCCGGCTGCGGCGCGTCTGGCGATGACTCGCGCTTCCTTCGGCGTGCTCGCGGTGGTGGCGACGACGCCGACCCGCCTGCCAGCGCGGCTCACCGGCTTGCCGAAGATGCGCACGATGTCGGCGGATTCGAGGGCGCGAGCGACGCCGTTGTAGACGGGTGTATCGACGGTGCTCGTCGACTTGATGACCGCCGACGCACCCGGGGTGGTCTGTGCGGTGGAGACGGGCAGGCCGAGGATGGCGCGTGCGTGCAGCTCGAACTCGGACTGCGCTTGGGTCACCATCGTGACCATGCCGGTGTCATGGGGGCGGGGAGACAGCTCTGAGAACCAGACTTCGTCGCCGCGCACGAAGAACTCGACGCCGAAGATACCGAGGCAGGGCCCGTTTCCGGCTTCGGCCAGGGCGTCGGTGATGGCTTTGGCCATCTGTCGAGCACCCGCGAGGGCGGCCTCGCTCATGGCCATGGGCTGCCAGGATTCGACGTAGTCGCCTCCCTCCTGGCGGTGTCCGATGGGCGCGCAGAAGCTGGTCGTGACGGAGCCCGAAGCGGCGTCCCAGGAGCGCACGGTGAGCAGCGTGATCTCGTAGTCGAAGTCAACCCCCTCCTCCACGATGACGACACCGGTCGTGGCGCGCGCGTCCTCCTCGGCATGTGCCCAGGCGGAGGCGGCCTGCTCGGGACCCGTCACGCGGGACTGGCCGTGCCCGGAGGAGGACATCGTGGGCTTGACAAAGGCGGGGTAGCCAACCTCGTCGAGGGCCGCGGCCAGCTCGACCTCGCTGCGCGCGAAGCGGAAGGCCGACGTGCGCACGCCGGGCAGGGACGCGGCAAGGTTGCGGATGCGCTGACGGTCCATCGTCGCCTGGACGGCGAAGGCGTTGGGGACGACGCGCACGCCGCGCTCTTCATAGGCGCTCAGCTCGTCTGTCGCGATGGCCTCGACCTCGGGGACGATGAGGTCAACATCGACGCTGTCGAGGACCTCGCGCAGGGCCTGCGGGTCGCTCATGTCAAAGACTCGGGATTCGTCCGCCACTTGCATGGCGGGAGCATTGTCGTATGAGTCGCAGGCGATCACCGTGCATCCGTAGCGTTGCAGGGCGATCACGACTTCCTTACCGAGTTCGCCCGATCCGAGCAGCAGCACGCGTGCCGGCAGTGGCACGGGTAGCGTCGTTGTCATGGTGTGTCCTCCCTCGACGATGTCGCTAGCCTATCGCGGATCGTGCGCGCAAGGCCGAGTCCCACGCCCTTGACCTCGGCGATCTGCTCGGGCGTGGCCTGGCGAATCCGCTTGACGGAGCCGAAATGCTTGAGCAGCGCGGCCTGGCGTGCGGGTCCAAGACCTGGGATGGAGTCGAGGACCGAGCGGCGCTGGGCCTTCGAGCGGCGTTTGCGGTGCTTCGTGATTGCGAAGCGGTGGGACTCGTCACGCAGGTACTGCAGGAGGTAGAGGGCCTCCGACGTGCGCGGCAGGATGAGCGGGAAGTCGTCTCCGGGGATCCACACCTCTTCGAGGCGCTTAGCCAGACCCACGACGGGTACGTCCGCACCCACCGCGTCCAGGGCGGCGCGGGCGGCGTTCACCTGGGGCAGGCCACCGTCCACGACGACCAGGTCGGGCCGGTAGGAGAAACGCTTAGGGCGTCCCGTCATCGCGTCGATCGGGCCGGAGGCGTAGGCGACGCCGTCCTCGTCCTCTCCATCGACACCGGCCTCCTCGGCGAGCAGCCGCGAGAAGCGGCGCGTGAGAACCTCGTTCATCGCGCTCGTGTCGTCGGGAGTGCCGTTTCCGTCCTCACCGCGGATGTTGTAGGTGCGGTAGGCGTCCTTGCGCGGCATACCGTCTTCGAAGACCACCATCGAGGCGACCTGATTCTCCCCACCCGTGTGCGAGACGTCGTAGCACTCGATGCGCAGGGGCGCGCCGGGCAGATCGAGGTTTTCGGCCAGCTGCTCGAGTGCCTTCGAGCGCGCCGTAATGTCTCCCGCGCGCTTCGTGCGGTGCAGGGCGAGGGCCTGGCGGGCGTTCTCCGTGACCGTCTCCATGATTTGTGCCTTCGGCCCGCGCTTGGGCACGTGCACCGACACGGACGCGCCGCGGACCTCGGCCAGCCAGCGTGCGATGGTCTCCTTCTCCGACGGCTCGACGGAGACGAGCACCTCGCGAGGGATCGCCGAGGTCGGCGTGTGGGCGACGTCGTCCACGCTGACGGCCGCCACCTTGGCCGTGTTCCCGGCCCCGGCCTCGTCCGGCGACGCCGACGAATACACCTGCTCGAGAAGGCGAGCCATGAGCGCCGCGTCGTCCGCGCCGTCCACCCGCTCGATCACCCAGCCGCGCGTGCCCCGGATGCGCCCGCCGCGCACGTGGAAAACGTGCACCGCAGCGTCCAAGTCGTCGCTGACGAGCGAGAACACGTCAGCGTCCGAGCCATCGTCGAGCACGACCGCGTTGCGCTCCAGCACCGTGCGCAGCGCCTTGACATCGTCGCGCAGCTTCGCCGCACGCTCGAAGTTGAGCTCCATAGAGGCCTGACGCATCTGCTCCTCCAGGTCACGGATCACCGGACCCGTGCGCCCCTCCATGAACTGACACAGGCCCTCCGCGAGCTCGCGGTGCTCCTCCATGGAAATGCGCCCCACACACGGAGCCGCGCACTTGTCGATGTAACCGAGCAGGCACGGGCGCCCCTGCGCCTTCGCGCGCTGAAACACACCAGCCGAACACGAGCGCATCGGGAAGACGCGCAGCAGCTGATCGATCGTCTCGCGAATCGCCCACACCTGCGTGTACGGGCCGAAGTAGCGCGACCCCGCCCGCTTGCGCTCGCGCGTCACCTGCACGCGAGGGAAGCGCTCCCCCATCGACACCGCCAGATAGGGGTAGGACTTGTCGTCCTTAAACATGACGTTGAAGCGCGGATTGAATTCCTTAATCCAAGTGAACTCCAGGGTGAGAGCCTCGACCTCGGACCGCACGACGGTCCATTGCACAGCGCTCGCGGTCGTCACCATCTGCTGGGTGCGCGGGTGCAGGTTCGCCAGGTCCTGGAAGTAGTTGGTGAGGCGATTGCGCAGGTTTTTGGCCTTGCCGACGTAGATGACGCGGCCCTGCGGGTCTGAGAATCGGTAGACGCCCGGCGATGTCGGGATGTCTCCCGTGCGGGGTCGGTACGTCGAAGGATCTGCCACGCTCCCAGGGTACGAGGCCGTGGCTGGGAGCGCCCGGCACCCACCTCGGGCGTGCTCTATGTCATGAAACATTTGAATGATGAAACCAATACGCGCAGGCGGCACCTGTAGGCATATACTGGACTTGGCCACGAATTGACCGATTCTTGACCTTCGAGTACAGCTCTCCCACAAAGAAGGACGTTCATGTTCACCTCCACCCAAGAGGTCGCAGACTTTATCTCCGAGCAGAACATTGAACTCGTCGACGTGCGCTTCTGCGACGTCCCCGGGGTTCAGCAGCACTTTACGATCCCCGTGAGCGAATTCCTGGACGCGGCCCTGTCGGACGGCCTCATGTTCGACGGCTCCTCGGTGCGCGGATTCACCGCCATCCATGAGTCCGACATGAAGCTCATCCCGGACATCTCCTCCGCGTTCGTCGATCCGTTCCGCGATCGCAAGACACTGGTCGTGAACTTCTCAATCGTCGACCCCTTCACCGACGAGCCTTTCTCGCGCGACCCGCGCCAGGTGGCCGCTAAGGCCGAGGCCTACCTGCGCTCAACCGGCATCGCGGATGAGTGCTTCATCGGTGCCGAGGCGGAGTTCTACCTCTTCGACGACGTGCGCTACCAGGTCACCCCGCACAACACCTTCTTCTCCGTCGACTCGCCCGAGGCGTACTGGAACACCGGCCGCGTCGAAGAGGGCGGCAACATGGGCTACAAGGTGGCCGTCAAGGGCGGTTACTTCCCCGTCTCCCCCGCCGACAAGTACGCAGACGTACGCGACGAGATGAGCCGCCTCCTTGAGGAGGTCGGCCTGACGATCGAGCGCGCCCACCACGAGGTCGGCTCGGGCGGTCAGCAGGAGATCAACTACCGCTTCGCGACGCTGCAGACCGCGGCCGACGACATGATGAAGTTCAAGTACGTCATTAAAAACGCCGCCCTTGAGTTTGGCCATTCCGCGACCTTCATGCCCAAGCCGCTGTTCGGCGACAACGGCTCGGGTATGCACACCCACATGTCGCTGTGGAAGAACGGCGAACCCCTCTTCTATGACGAGCGCGGTTACGGTTCCCTGTCCGACACGGCACGCTGGTTCATCGGCGGTCTGCTCGAGCACGCGCCGGCGCTCCTCGCCTTCACGAACCCGTCGGTGAACTCTTTCCGACGCCTGGTTCCCGGTTTTGAGGCCCCGATCAACCTCGTGTACTCGGCGCGCAACCGTTCCGCGTGCATCCGCATCCCCGTGACGGGCACGTCGCCCAAGGCCAAGCGCGTGGAGTACCGCGTGCCGGACCCGAGCGCGAACCCCTACCTGGCATTCTCCGCGTGCCTCATGGCGGGCATCGATGGCATCAAGCGCCGCATCGAGCCGGCTGCGCCCATTGATAAGGACCTGTACGAGCTGCCCCCGGCCGAATACCAGGACATCGCGAAGCTGCCCAGCTCGCTCGAGGCGGCCCTCGACGCGCTGCGCGAGGACCACGAGTTCCTTACCGAGGGCGACGTCTTCACGCAGGATCTCATCGACACGTGGCTCGAATACAAGGAGACCAAGGAGGTCGCCCCGATGCGCGCCTACCCGCACCCCTTCGAGTACCAGATGTACTACGATCTGTGATCTAATCGTCACTCAGCGGCCCCCGCCCCAATTATGGGGCGGGGGCCGCACCATACCCAGTAGACTCACAACGGACCTGTTGTTCAGTCTTTGAACCGATACCCGGGAGGACACGATGAAGCGCATGCGCGATGGCTCGTACACGATCAAGCCGACATACAAGGTCGGCGAACACGACATCGTGCCCGACATGCTGGCCAAGCGGGCCCTCACCCACCCGCACCAGGTGTGCGTCGAGCAGCGCTCCTCCGTCGGCTCCACCCGCTCTCTGACCGCCGGTGAGCTCCAGCGTCAGGTCGAGTACACCGCCTGCGGCCTCATCGGCCTCGGCGTGCAGGCCGGCGACGCGGTCGCAATCCTGGCCCCGACCTCGTACGAGTGGCTCCTCCTCGACCTCGCTCTCCTATCCATCGGCGCAATCACCGTCCCGATCTACGAGTCCGACTCCGCCGCCCAGATCGAGCACATCCTCACCGACGCGCACGTGACCCGCGTCTTCACGGCCACCACCCAGCAGGCCGAGCTCGTGCACTCCGTGGCTCCCGAGTACACCGTGGCGGTCGACTCCTTCGACCGCGGCGCCCAGCGCATGATCGCCCGCGCCGCCACCGGCATCACCATCGAGAACGTCGAGCAGCGCCGCGCGACCATCTCCTCCTCGGACATCGCCACCATCATCTACACCTCCGGAACGACCGGAAACCCGAAGGGCGTTGCCCTGACGCACGCAAACTTCGTGGCCACCGCGGAGGGCGCCCGCCAGGTCCTCGGCGAGGTGATTGACTCCCCTGAGACACGTCTGCTCCTCTTCCTCCCCGTCGCCCACGTGCTCGCGCGCCTCGTCATGCACGTGATCCTGTCGGGCCAGGGAGTCCTCGGCTTCTCGCCCAGCATCAAGAACCTGCTGCCCGACATCCAGGCCTTCAAGCCATCCGTGCTCCTCGTCGTGCCCCGCGTCCTCGAAAAGGTCTACAACGCCGCCTCCTCCAAGGCGGGCGGCGGCATCAAGGGCCGCATGTTCGCATGGAGCGCCAAGCAGGCGCGCACCTTCTCCGTGGCCTCCGAGAAAACCTTCGGCCCCGGCCTGTTCAAGAAGATGCGTCACGGCATCGCCGACGCGCTCGTCCTCAAGAAAATCCGCTCGGTCCTGGGACCCAACCTGCGCTACATCGTCTCCGGCGGCGCACCCCTGGCCACCGACCTCGCCCACTTCTACGCCGGTATGGGCATCACCCTCATCCAGGGCTACGGCCTGTCCGAGACGACCGGCCCAATCGCCGTCCAGCACATCGGCAAGAACCCCGTCGGTGGTGTTGGCCTGCCACTGCCCGGCAACTTCATTAAGCTTGCCAAGGACGGCGAGATCCTGGTGCGCGGCCAGTCCGTCATGCCCGGCTACTACCACCTGCCCGAGCAGACCGCCGAGGTCATGCCCGACGGCAAGTGGTTCCACACGGGTGACCTGGGCTCGATCGATCGCAAGGGCCAGCTGACCATCACGGGCCGCAAGAAGGAACTCATCGTCACCGCGGGCGGCAAGAACGTCTCCCCCGAGGTCCTCGAGGATTCTCTGGCCACGCACCCGCTCATCGCGAACGTCATTGTCGTGGGCGATCAGCGCCCCTACGTCGGAGCCCTGTTCACGCTCGACGCCGACATGCTGCCCGACTGGCTGGCCAAGCACGGCCTGCCGCAGTGCTCGCCCACCGAGGCTGCCGAGCTGCCCGCCGTCCGCGAGTCCCTCGAGAAGGCCGTCGAGCGCGCCAACAAGGCCGTCTCCCGCGCCGAGTCGATCCGTAAGTTCCGCATCATCGACGCCACCTTTACGGTCGCGAATGGCTACGTCACACCGTCAATGAAGCTACGCCGCCGCAAGGTCATCACCGACTACGCCCATGAGATCGACGCCCTGTACGGCGGCCCCGTCTCCGCTGAACCGGCGAAGAAGCGCGGGCTTTTCGGCCGCGTCAAGAAGAACTGATCCCACCACGCACGGCGCTCAGCACCCACCCCACGAAAGGACCGCAATGACGGTACGCAGGCTCGCCGACGGCTCTTGGGAGTCGATCGCGACCCGAGAAGCCACCGAGGACATGAACCTGCCGAAGATGCTCCACCAGCGCGTGGCATCTCACCCCGGGCAGATCGCGATCGAGCGCCGCTCCAACGTCGGCGCGTGGCGCCCTGTCACGATGGAGACCTTCCTCGGCGAGGCCGACTCGATTGCGCGTGGCCTCATCGGCATCGGGCTCGAGCCCGGCGACCACCTGGCGATCCTGGCCCCCACCTCCTACGAGTGGGCACTCATCGACGTGGCCGCGCTGTCCTGCGGCGCCATCACCGTGCCGATCTATGAGACGGACTCGGCCTCGCAGATCGCGCACATCCTGACCGACGCCGACGTGCGGATCGTCATTACGGCCACCACGCAGCAGGCTGAGCTGGTCGAATCCGTGCGCACCGAAGGTGTCCGCCATATCCTCTCCCTGGACCGGGGCGCCGAGCGCGTCCTGACGGGCGCCGCTCAGGGTGTGAGCGTCGAGCAGGTGCGCGAGCGCACCGACGCCGTGAAGCTGAGCGACGAGGCGACGGTCATCTATACCTCCGGCACGACCGGCATGCCCAAGGGCGTCGTGCTCACGCACGGCAACTTCATCTCGCCGATGCTGCAGGCCTACGACTTCCTGCCTCTCCTCATCAACGACCCGAAGTCGCGCTCTCTGCTCTTCCTGCCGGTCGCCCACGTGCTCGCGCGTTTCGTTATGTACTGCCTGCTTGCGGGCCAGGGCGTCACCGCGTTCTCCCCCGACACACGCAACCTCGTCAACGACATCGCGACCTTCAAGCCGACGATGCTCCTCGTGGTTCCGCGGGTCATGGAGAAGGTCTACAACGCCGCGGCCGCGAAGGCCGGCGGCGGCATGAAGGGCCGGATGTTCGCGTGGGCTGCCAAGCAGGCGCGCGCCCTGTCCAAGGCCACCGCCTACGTCGATTCTCCCCTGCCCGAGTCTGCCGTCGCTGGTCCCGGCCCCGACACGACGCCCGTCCCCGACGCCTCGGCGATGCCGTCTCCCGGCCCGTCGACCGCGCTCAAGCTGCGCGGACGCGTCGCCGACGCGCTCGTCCTGTCGAAGGTCCGCGCGATCCTGGGCCCGAACCTGCACACGATCATCTCGGGTGGCGCTCCCCTGGCCCTCGACCTTGCAAACTTCTATCGCGGCCTGGGCATCACGCTCCTGCAGGGCTACGGCCTGTCCGAGACGACCGGCCCGATCTCCGTGGAGACCCCGCAGGACTTCCCGCCGGACTCCGTGGGCTTCCCCTGGCCCGGCAACCGCATGAAGATCGCTCCCGACGGCGAGCTCCTCGTCCAGGGCATCTCCGTGTCGAAGGGCTACCACAACCTGCCCGAGGCCACGGCCGAGGCATACGTCGACGGCTGGTTCAAGACCGGCGACCTCGCCTCCATTGACGACCGCGGGCACTTGCGGATCACGGGCCGCAAGAAGGAGCTCATCGTCACCGCGGGCGGCAAGAACGTCTCCCCCGAGGTCCTCGAAGAGTCCCTGTCGACGCACCCGCTCATCGCGAACATCATCGTGGTCGGCGACAACCGCCCGTACATCGGCGCGCTCATCGCCCTGGACACGGAGATGCTGCCCGAGTGGCTGGCAACACACGGCCTGCCCGTCGTGGATGCCGCGCAGGCCGCGAATCTGCCCGAGGTGCGCGACTCGCTGGAGAAGGCGATCGCCCGCGCCAACCAGGCGGTCTCTCGCGCCGAGTCGATCCGCCGCTACCGCATCGTCAACGCGGCCTTCACCGTGGAGAACGGCTACATGACGCCCTCCCTCAAGCTCAAGCGCCGCCGCGTCCTGGCCGACTACGCCGACGAGGTCGACGCCCTCTACGCGTCGGGCGAGGCCGCGAAGAACCAGGAGTAACCCGGCCACCCAACCGGGGATCGCGAACCAACGAAGCGGCCCCGGCCTCGTTCATCGACGAGGTCGGGGCCGCTTAGTAGCATCCGAAAAGACTACTCGTCGGCGGTGTTGCGTCCCACGACAAAAGCTGCAAAGAGCGCAAGAAGGAAGATGACTCCGATGACCGGCATCGGGATCCAATACAGCATGCGTCGCGAGATTTCCATGGCCCCCGACGCGACCACGCCGATCAGAAGGAACGTATGGAACGCACGCGCCCACACGAAGCCGCCTGATTCAGCGCTCCACAGGGACACGAGCGTCATAATCAGGAACACGACCGCGACCGCATAGATTGCGATGACCGTCCCCAGCTGCCACGTGTGGCGAGCCTCCGCGTGAGCCAGAACGCTCAGGCACAGGTTGCCAAGGCCTGCGACGAAACCGCAGCCCAGCCCGTAGACGCGGCTGCGCCCCGCTGCATGCGCGACGAGTGCCTTCAAGACGAGGCCGCCGGACACCACCATGAGTGCCACGACGATGAGGTGGACCCATGCGGGCCAGAAGTGGGAGAAACCGTAGAGACCGTATGCGGGATTCATAAGATCCATACTAACCATTACTTCTGTGAACTCGCGGCGTCTCGCTCGGCCTCCTTCGCAAGGACCTCTGCCAGGTACTGGCCGGTGAAGGATTCCTCCACCTTCGCGACCTCCTCGGGCGTTCCCTGCGCGACGACCGTGCCGCCGCCGGCGCCGCCTTCGGGCCCCATGTCGATGATCCAGTCGGCGCTCTTAATGACGTCCAGGTTGTGCTCGATGACGATGACCGTGTTGCCCTTGTCGGCGAGCGACTGGAGCACCAGGAGGAGCTTGCGGATGTCTTCAGAGTGCAGGGCGGTCGTGGGTTCATCAAGCACGTACACCGTGCGCCCGGTCGAGCGTCGCTGCAGCTCGGAGGCCAGCTTCACGCGCTGGGCCTCGCCGCCCGACAGGGTCGTGGCGCTCTGGCCGAGGCGCACGTAGCCCAGGCCCACCTCGACGAGCGTGTTGAGGTGGCGGGCGATGCGCGAGATCGGCGCGAAGAACTGTGCGGCCTCGGCGATCGGCATGTCGAGCACGTCGGCGACGGTCTTGCCCTTGTACTCGACCTCGAGGGTCTCGCGGTTGTAGCGGGCGCCGTGGCAGACCTCGCAGGGCACGTAGACGTCAGGCAGGAAGTTCATCTCGATCTTCAGGGTGCCGTCGCCCTTGCATGACTCGCAGCGTCCGCCCTTGACGTTGAAGGAGAAGCGTCCCGGACCGTAACCGCGCACCTTCGCCTCCTGCGTCTCAGCGAAGAGCTTGCGGATCTGATCCCACACACCCGTGTACGTCGCCGGATTCGAGCGCGGCGTCCTACCAATCGGGCTCTGGTCCACGTGCACGACCTTGTCGAGCTGCTCGATGCCCGTGATCGTGCGGTGGCGGCCGGGCACCATGCGCGCACCGTTGAGGCGCGAGGCCAGGGTGCGGTACAGGATGCCGTTGACGAGCGTCGACTTACCGGAACCAGACACGCCGGTGACGGCAGTGAGCACGCCGAGCGGGAAGGACACGTCAACGTTCTTCAGGTTGTTTTCGCGCGCGCCCTTGACGGTCACGACGCGCTTCTTGTCGACCGGGCGGCGGGTCGGAGGCAGGACGATGCGGCGCTTGCCCGACAGATACTGGCCGGTCAGCGATTTACGGTTTGTGAGCAGCTCCGAGAGCGGTCCCGAGTGCACGACCCAGCCGCCGGTTTCGCCCGCGCCCGGGCCGATATCGACGATCCAGTCGGCGGCCTCCATCGTCTCCTCGTCGTGCTCGACGACGATGAGCGTGTTGCCCAGGTCGCGCAGGCGCTCAAGGGTGGCGATGAGCTTGCGATTGTCGCGCTGGTGCAGGCCGATCGAAGGCTCGTCGAGCACGTACAGGACGCCGACGAGGCCGGAGCCGATCTGCGTGGCCAGGCGAATACGCTGCGCCTCGCCGCCGGAGAGGGTTCCGGCGCCGCGCGACAGCGTCAGGTAGGTGAGGCCAACATCGACGAGGAAGGCCAGGCGCGCCTCGATCTCTGTGAGGATGGGCGCGGCGATCGAGCGGGCTCGCTGCTCGAGCTCAACAGTCGAGAGGAATTCGCGAGCCTCCGAGATGGACAAGTCGGAGAGCTCGGCAATCGACTTGTCCCCGATGCGCACGGCAAGAACCTCGGGCTTGAGGCGCGCACCGTGGCACGTCGGGCACGGAATCTCGCGCATGTAGGAGTCGAGCTTTTCGGACACTGCCGCGGACTCGGTTTCCTCGCGTTTGCGCTCAATGTACTTAACCGCTCCCTCGAAACCCGTCGTGTAGGAGCGCTCGCGCCCCCAGCGGTTGCGGAACTTCACCGTGACCTCGTAGTCCTTGCCGTAGAGGACAGCGTCCTTGACCTTCTTCGGCAGCGACTTCCAGGGCGTCCCCATCGCGAAGCCCAGCTCCTTGGAGAGGGACTCGAGGAGCTTCTTGTGGTACTTGAAGTTCGAGTTCCAGGGGATGACCGCACCGTCGGCGAGGGAGAGTTCCTCGTCGGGGACGACCAGCTCGGGATCGACCTCGAGGCGGAAGCCGAGGCCCGAGCAATCCGGGCAGGCACCGTAGGGCGCGTTGAAGGAGAAGGTGCGAGGCTCGATCTCGTCGAGTATGAGCGGGTGGTCATTCGGGCAGGCGCGCTTCTCAGAGAAGCGGCGGCGGCGCTCGGGATCGTCGCCGTCCAGGTCGACGCAGTCGATAACGACGAGGCCGTCGGAGAGACGCAGGGCGGTCTCGACGGAGTCGGTGAGGCGCTGGCGCATGCCTTCGCGCACGACGAGGCGGTCAACGACGACCTCGATCGTATGCTTCAGCTTCTTCTCCAGCTTGGGTGCGTTTTCGAGACGCACCATCTCACCGTCGATGATCGCACGCGTGTAGCCCTCGGAGCGCAGCTCGTCGATGAGATCCTGATACTCGCCTTTACGGCCGCGCACGACCGGGGAGAGCACCTGGAAGCGCGTGCCCTCGTCCATCGTGCGAACTCGATCGACGATCTGCTGGGGCGTCTGCGCCTGAATGCGGGCACCACACTCGGGGCAGTGCGCCACGCCTGCGCGGGCGTAGAGCAGACGCAGGTAGTCGTGAATCTCCGTGATAGTGCCGACGGTGGAGCGCGGGTTACGTGACGTCGACTTCTGGTCGATGGAAACGGCGGGCGACAGGCCTTCAATGAAGTCCACGTCGGGCTTGTCCATCTGCCCGAGGAACTGGCGCGCGTAGGAGGACAGGGACTCCACGTAGCGGCGCTGTCCCTCGGCGAAGATCGTGTCGAATGCGAGGGAGGACTTACCGGATCCGGACAGGCCGGTGAAGACGATCATGGAGTCTCGGGGCAGCTCGAGACTCACGTCCTTAAGGTTGTGTTCGCGGGCACCCTGGATGATTAGCTTGTCATGCACCATTCGATACTATCCGTCATCTAGGCAAATGCCGGGATCAGGGCTAGTGTTATGCGTATGGCTTACTACGCAGTTGAATACGTCTACAACCCGTCGATGACCGAGACCATGGACGAGGTTCGCCCGACGCACCGCGCGTTCCTGTCCGGCCTGCTCGAGCAGGGAATCAACATTGCATCGGGTCCCCTCGTGGGCGAGATCCCCGGCGCCCTGATCCTCATCAACGCCGAGAGCCAGACCGACGTCGAGCGCATCCTCAACGAGGATCCCTTCTACGTCGCCGAGGTCATTCAGGCACGCCTCATCCGCGAGTGGAACCCCGTCATCCGGGCGTTCTGATCCGCGCACTCGAACGAGGCCGGGGCCGGGTTCACACCCGACGCCGGCCTCGCTTCGTATCCGTCTGAGCTCAGTCCTCCAAGGAACGCGCAAACTGACGCGCGTAGAAGATGCGCTGAGCGACCTCAATGAGGAAGGCCGCACAGGCACCGACGCACGCGATGACGAGCCACTCGTATCCGCTCGGCGCAACCATCGAGAAGAAGTGGCGCACGGGCGGAACGAGCACGCCGCCCACGGTCGCGGAAATGACGCTCACCAAGAGCACCCACTTCCACGTCGACAGCGGACGCGAGGTAATGACGAGCAGCCAGATGGCGCCCAGCATGAGGGAAAGAATCGCGGCCGTGGACTCGCGCGCCTGCGGCGGGCCGTCGACGATCCCGAAGGCGGTGAGGGCGGCCGCGGCCAGGATAATGCCCGTCGGCATCGCGAGCGACAGCGTACGCTTCAGGAAGCCCGGCACGTAGCGGCGCGGGTTCGGCCACAGCGCCAGGAAGAACGCGGGAATACCGATGGTCAGCGAATCGATGTAGCTGAACTGACGCGGCAGGAACGGGTATCGCCAGCCGACCAGGGCCGTCACGATGACAAGGACGGCGGCATAGGTGGTCTTGGCCAAGAACAGCGAGGAGACGCGTTCCATGTTGGCGATAATGCGGCGACCCTCCGAGAGGACGCCAGGCAGCACCGAGAACTTCGAGTCCACGAGGACGATCTGCGCGACCGCCTTCGTGGCCTGCGTTCCGTTGCCCATCGCGATACCCAGGTCGGCGTCCTTGAGCGCGAGTGCGTCGTTCACGCCGTCGCCCGTCATGGCGACGCAGTGGTCGCGCGCCTGGAGTGCACCGACCATCGCACGCTTCTGCTCGGGAGTCACGCGCCCAAACACGTCGTGGTTCTCGATTGCATCAATGAATGCCTCAGAGGTGAGGTCCTCGGGCAGGTCTCGCGCGTCCATGAGGCGCGCGGGCGAGCCGTCGGGAGCGGTCAGGCCCGCCTGAGCGGCCAGCGCGCCGACCGTCGTCGGGTTGTCGCCCGAGATGACGCGCACGTGCACGTCCTGGGAGCGGAAGTAGTCGAGCGTCTCGGCAGCGTCGGGGCGCAGGTCCTCCTCGAGGACCACCAGCGCCGCCACCGTACGGGTCGCGGGAAGCTCATCGTCAGCCACGGCCTCGTCGGCGTGGACGAGGGCCACCACGCGGGAGCCCTCCGCAGCGATGCCGCGCACCTTCGCGAGAAGCTGCGCATTGGCAGCCGATGCCTCGTCGATGACGAACTCGGGGGCGCCGAGGATCCACGATTCGTGCTCGCTCCCCCACGCGCTCCATTTGCGGGCCGAAGAGAAGGGGACGGACCACTCGACGCGCTCGGTCGCGCCCGCGCACACTTCGTCGGAAAGGTGATCCCAGATGGCCTCCGCGGTCGCGTTGGTACGATCGCTTGCTGCGCTCGCCAGAGCGCGGAGGACCGAGGCCTCGTCGCCGGAGACGACCTCAACGCCACGCACGCGGATACCGCCGGTGGTGAGCGTACCCGTCTTGTCGAGGCACAAACAGTCCACACGCGCGAGGACCTCGACGGCGGGGAGTTCCTGAACGAGCACACCGCGGCGAGCCAGCGTCGCCGAGCCGATCGCGAAGTTCATAGACGTCAGGAGCACCAGGCCCTGCGGGATCATGCCGATCACCGAGGCGACCGAGAGAACGAGGGCCTCGCGCCAGTCTCCCCCGTGGCCGCCGGCGATGCGATTCTGCGAGTAGAACGTCAAAACAACGATGGGAAGCAGCATAACGGAAACGACCTGCAGCACCCGGTTGATCGACGTCTGAATCTCGGATACCGTACGCGTGAAGGCGCGCGCCTGCTCGGACAGGCCCTGCGCGTAGACGCGCTCACCCACGGCCGTGGCCACCATGCGGCCAGCACCCGCGACAACGCTCGTACCCGCCAGCAGCTGATCGCCCTGCTTCTTCTTCACGGGGCGCGACTCGCCGGTCAGCAGCGACTCATCGATTTCGAGGCCCGCCGAGGACAGGACCGTGCCGTCCACGCTCACCTGATCGCCGAGCGTCAGATCAATGACATCGTCGAGGACAACGTCGCGCGCTGGCACGACCGACAGGGTGCCGTCACGCAGGACGGTCGCCTGCGGAGCATCGACGATAGCGAGCGAGTCGAGGGTCCGCTTGGCACGGAGCTCAGACACGATGCCGATCACCGCGTTGATGATCATGACGCCACCGAAAATGCCATCACGCAGGTCACCGAACAGCAGCACAATGACCGACGCCGCGACGATGATCGCGTTGAACAGCGTCAGCACGTTTTCTCGAATAATCGACGTCACCGAGCGGGACGTGCGGTCCTTCACCCGGTTGACCGCGCCGCGGGCGACGCGCTCGGCGACCTCGGCGGCGCTCAGGCCACGCTCATCAATCGTCAGGCTGTCAGCGCTCATCGGCACCCTCCTCGTCCATCGCGCTGCGAACCAGCGACGCAATCACGGTGACCACGAGAGTCACGACGATGACTCCCAGCGACACGGACACCGAAATTTCCGGTGCCCACTCGAGTCCTCGACCGCCGTTGATAAACGGCAGCGTGTTGGCATGCAGGGCCTCAAGAATCAGCTTGATGCCGATAAAGCTCAGGATCACGCCGAGGCCGTAGCCCAGGTACACGAGCTTGCCGAGGAGAGCGTCCACCAGGAAGAACAGCTGTCGCAGACCCATGAGCGCGAACACGTTGCACGCGAATACCAGGAATGCCTGCGAGGTGATGCCGAAGATCGCAGGAATCGAGTCGAAAGCAAACATGAGGTCGGCGGATCCCAGCGCCAGCACGACGACGAACAACGGCGTGAGGTACGTACGTCCGCCGTGACGGTAGAGCATACGGTCGCCAATGAAGCCGTCCGTGATGGGAAGGACACGGCGCACGACGCGGATGAACGCGTTCTCCTCGTACTCCTCGTCGTCTCCTCCACCGGTCGCGGTCTCCTTGATCTGCGAGAAAGCCGTCCACAGCAGCCACACGCCGAAAATGAAGAACACCCAGGAGAAGCGCGCAACGAGCGCGGCACCCAGCAGAATGAACACGAGGCGCAGCAGCAGTGCGATGACGATGCCGAAGAGCAACGCCTTCTGCTGGTAATCTCGCGGCACCCGGAATGCTTTCAGAATCAGGATGAAAACGAAGAGGTTGTCCACGGACAAAGACCATTCCATCGCCCATCCCGCGTAGAACTCCTGGGCGTAAAGCCACCCATTCGTCAGCCAGACTCCGACGCCGAAGACGGCCGCCAACCCCACGTAGAACAGCGTCCAGCGGGCTGCCTCGGCAGCAGTCGGCGGATGGGGATTACGGGCATGCCCGAGGAAATCGAGCGTGACCAGACCGATGGCAACGAGGGCCAAAATGCCCCACGCCCACGGGTGAACAACCATGAGTACCTCTTAACTATCCGACCATGAAATTTTACCGCTGTCCCACGGTCCACTCACGTCACGCGCGCCGTTTGCTGGAAACCGCGAGGGAGGCCACGACCGTGACCAGGATCGTCACGACGATAAAGCCCAGAGAAAACGCGATCGACGGTTCGGGGATCACGGACACCTCGTGTCCACCGTTGATAAAAGGCAGCTCGTTGGTGTGCAGCGCATGGTTGATGAGCTTGAAGCCGATGAAACCAAGAATTGCGGCCAGGCCGTAGTGAAGGAACACGATGCGGTCGAGCAGGCCGTCGATGAGGAAGTACAGCTGGCGCAGGCCAAGCAGCGAGAACGCGTTGGCAGCAAACACCAGGTATGCCTCGGAGGTCAGCGAGTAGATCGCGGGGATCGAGTCGACGGCGAACATGACGTCAGCGGTTCCGATCGCGATGACGCACAGCAGCATCGGCGTGATGTAGGTGCGTCCGCCGTGACGGTAGAGCATACGCGAGCCGATGAAGCCGTCGGTGACGGGCACGACCTTCGACACCCAGCGCACGATTGACGGCGGGCGGTACTCCTCGTCGTCGTCATCGCTGGAGCCTTCGCGGACCTGGCTGATCGCTGTCCACAGCAGCCACGCACCGAACAGGTAGAAGACCCACGAGAAGTTTTCGATGAGCGCGGCGCCCGCCAGAATGAAGATCAGGCGCAGAACCAGGGCGATGATGATGCCGGCGAGCAACACCTCCTGCTGGTTTTTCCTGGGTACGCGGAAGGTGGACAGGATAATGACGAACACGAACAGGTTGTCAATGCTCAGCGCTTTTTCGGTGATGTAACCACCGAGGTATTCCTGGCCGTATTGGGGTCCCCAGACCGCCCAAACGATGGCACCGAAAATGAGGGCGATCGCGATGTAGGCGACGGACCACCAGGTCGCTTCCTTGAGCGTGGGTTCGTGGGGGGTGCGGACGTGGCCGACGATGTCGACAACGATCATGGTCAGGATAATGCCAGCCAGGACGATCCAGGCAAGGGCGTGCACGTGCATACGTGGGGCCTCCGGTACGAGTCGGGTACCGGAGGTCTCCTCCCGCCAGAAAAACCTGGCCGGTGACGCCGGAGGCCGCGCCGCGTGGGCGGGCCGTCGTGATGACGACGCCACTGTTGGTGGGAGTACTCCCCTCCGCTAACGCTTCCATCCTAGTGGGTACCCGCCGAGTTGCGTCCCTAGGTGCGACGTGGCGTCGGTCGCGATTCTCTCCGGGGCGCCTATCGACGAGGCCGGGGCCTCCCGACGCCGACAGGCACACAGGGCGGGGCCCGGCATCAGTGGGCGCGCTTCATGGCGCGCAGTTCCTTCTTCAGGTCTTCGATTTCGTCGCGCAGACGAGCCGCGACCTCGAATTGGAGGTGCTGGGCGGCCGTCATCATCTGGGCGGACAGCTCCTCGATAAGTACGGCGAGCTCGGCCTCGGCGCGCTGGCCCGATGTCACGGCGCGGCCGCCCCCGGTCGCGTCGCTACGCTCCCGCTTGCTCTTCTCCTTTCGGTACCCGCCCTCAAGGAGGGTCTGCGTGTCGACCTGCTCGCGGGCGAGCATGTCGGTGACGTCGGAGATCTTCTTGCGCAGCGGCTGCGGGTCGATGCCGTGTTCCTTGTTGTAGGCGATCTGAATCTCGCGACGACGCATCGTCTCAGAGATGGCCTCGTTCATCGAATCCGTCATGTTATCCGCGTACATGTGGACCTCACCGGACACGTTTCGGGCGGCGCGGCCGATCGTCTGGATGAGCGAGCGGGTCGAGCGCAGGAAGCCTTCCTTATCCGCGTCAAGAATCGACACGAGGGAGACCTCGGGCAGGTCCAGGCCCTCACGCAGCAGGTTGATGCCGACGAGCACGTCGAAGGTGCCCAGGCGCAGCTCGCGCAGCAGCTCAACGCGGCGCAGGGTGTCGACGTCGGAGTGCAGGTACTCGACCTTGACGCCGCGCTCGGCGAGATACGTCGTGAGCTCCTCGGCCATCTTCTTCGTGAGGGTGGTGACGAGGACACGTTCATCGCGCTCGACGCGAACGCGCACCTGCTCCAGGAGGTCGTCGATCTGGCCCTCCGTGGGCTTGACGACGACGAGTGGGTCGACGAGGCCCGTCGGGCGAATGATCTGCTCAACAACGCCGTCCGAGCGTTCGAGCTCGTACGGGCCGGGCGTGGCCGACAGGTAGACGGTCTGTCCGATGCGCTCGGTGAACTCGTCCCACTTGAGCGGGCGGTTGTCCATCGCGGAGGGCAGGCGGAACCCGTAGTCGACGAGGGTGCGCTTACGCGACATGTCTCCCTCGAACATCGCGCCGATCTGCGGGACGGTCACGTGCGACTCATCGATGATGAGCAGGAAGTCGTCGGGGAAGTAGTCCAGCAGCGTGTGCGGGGGTGTGCCGGGGCCGCGCCCGTCGATGTGGCGAGAGTAGTTTTCGACGCCCGAGCACGAGCCGATTTCTTTGAGCATCTCCAGGTCGAAGGTGGTGCGCATGCGCAGGCGCTGCTCCTCGAGCAGCTTGTTCTGGCCGCGGAACCACGCAAGGCGATCATCGAGCTCGTCCTCGATGGAGGCGATCGCCTTCTTCATGCGTTCCTCGCCGGCCACGTAGTGCGACGCCGGGAACAGGTACGTATGGTCCACGTGGTCGATCACGTCGCCGGTGAGCGGGTGGAGAACGGCAAGAGACTCGATCTCGTCGCCGAACATCTCGATGCGGATCGCGAGCTCCTCGTACACGGGGATGATCTCGATCGTGTCGCCACGCACGCGGAATGTGCCGCGCGTGAAGGCCATATCGTTACGCACGTACTGCATCGCGACGAAGCGGCGCAGCAGCGCATCGCGGTCGATGATCATTCCCCGCTCGAGCTCGATCATGCGGGCCACATATTCCTCGGGCGTACCGAGGCCGTAGATGCAGGACACCGAAGAGACGACGACCGTGTCACGACGTGTCAGCAGCGAGTTTGTGGCGCTGTGGCGCAGTCGCTCGACCTCGTCGTTGATCGAGGAGTCCTTCTCGATGAAGGTGTCCGTCTGGGGGACGTAGGCCTCGGGCTGGTAGTAGTCGTAGTAGGAGACGAAGTACTCGACGGCGTTGTTTGGCAGCAGCTCGCGGAACTCGGCCGCGAGCTGGGCGGCGAGCGTCTTGTTCGGCTCGAGGACGAGCGCGGGACGCTGCAGCTCCTCGATCAGCCAGGCCGTGGTCGCGCTCTTTCCGGTACCCGTCGCACCCATGAGGACGACGTCCTGTTCACCGTCTCGGATGCGCGCGGCCAGCTCCCGAATGGCCTTGGGCTGGTCGCCCGAGGGCGTATAGGGAGAGATGACCTCGAAAGGCTTGTTCTGGCGGGTCACGGCGTTATTGCTCACGCCCCTACGCTACCGCCCGTGCACGTTGGCTGCCCGCACAGAGCACCTGAGTTCGCGACAAGCGTGGCCCGCCCCGGCCTCGTCAATCGGTGACGGGAACGTCCGGGGTCAGCCAACGCTCATAAACGAGGCGCGCAACTTCCTCGAGGTCCTCGGCGCTCCCCTCGTTGTCGATCCAGATCGTGGCGATGGCCCAACGCTCCTCCGACGAGGCCTGGGCGCGGATACGTGCACGCGCGTCCTCGGGCGCAACTCCCCTGCCCTCCAGACGCTTGACGCGTTCCTCGATGGGTGCGTCCACGATGATGACCGCGTCGAAGCGATCCACGTGGTCCCCTTCGATAAGAAGCGGAATGTCGTAGACCGCGAGGCTCCCCTGCGGGGCTCCGCGCAGGATCGACCACGCGCGCGCCTCGATGACGGGGTGGGTGATCGCATTGAGGCGAGCGACGCGCTCAGAGGCTCCTTCGCCTCCGAAAACCCGGGAGGCCAGGAGTGCCCGGTCCAAACTCCCGTCTTCCTTCAACAGGTCGCCGCCGAAGGCGCGCGCGACCTCGCTCAGCGCTGGTTCGCCCGGTTCGAGGATTTGCCGTGCGATAGCATCAGCGTCCGCAGTCACCGCACCCCGAGATGCGAAGACGCGCGTCACCGAGGACTTTCCAGAACCGATGCCTCCGCTGACCGCAATAATTCGGCGCGGTCCCTTCGCGTGAGGCGCACCGATCGGGCGAATGAGGGTCGCCGTGCAAGCCCCACAACTCAGAGTCGTATTCACACCCACAGGGTAGCCCGCCAATTGTTGCTTTTTGTGGTCGTCATGCAAGAATTGGGGCTGTTATAGAACCCACACCATCAAGTGAGTAGCAGTGACGCAGACAGTCAATGACGATTCCGCTGGACGCTCGAGCAGCACCGCTGTCCTCATCGCGACGTCCCTGACGCTTTTCTCAATGTTTTTCGGCGCAGGTAACCTCATTTTCCCGCCGATCATGGGCGCGTCCGCAGGAACGAACTTAGCTCCCGCGATGATCGGCTTCCTGATCGGCGGCGTCGCGCTGCCGGTCATCTCCATCATCACGATCGCACTGTCGGGCACCGACATGCGCGACCTCGTGAGCCGCGCCGGCACATCTTTCGGGATCGTCTTTTCCGTCATGGTGTACCTGTCGATCGGTGCCTTCTACGCGCTCCCGCGTACGGGCGCAGTATCGTTCTCGACCGCCGTCGCGCCTCTCATCGGCACGAAGTCGCTGACCGCGTCGATCATCTTCAGCTTCATTTTCTTCGGCATCGCGTTCTATCTGTGCTGGAATCCCGGCACAATCATCGACAACCTCGGCAAGATCCTCACCCCGATCCTGCTCGGGCTTCTCGTCCTCCTCGTCTTCCTGTGCCTGGCGTCGCTGCCGGCTTCGCATGACGTTCCGACCGGAGAGTACGCTGCCAATCCCCTGGCGGCGGGCCTACTCGAGGGCTACATGACGATGGACTCGATCGCCGCTCTCGCCTTCGGCATCATCGTCGTCACGTCGCTTGGTCACACCGGGGGCGGCATCGGGGCCAAGGTCGTACGCCGCACGTCGACGGCTGCCATCATCGCGGGTTCGCTGCTTGCCGTCGTCTACGTGGGCCTGGGACTGATCGGTCACGTGATCCCGAATGCTCAGAGCTACAGCGACGGCGCGACGCTTCTCGCGGATGCCGCCCAGATGACGATGGGATGGCCCGGGCAGATCGTCTTTGGCCTCATCGTGCTGACGGCCTGCATGACGACGGCGGTCGGCTTGATTGCTGCAACATCGGAGTTTTTCCACCGTCTGATCCCGGCCATCTCCTACCGCTCGTGGATGATCGTCTTCACGATCATCTCCTTCGTGCTGGCTTCGGCGGGACTGAGCTCTGTGCTCGCCATCGCAGTACCGATCATCACGTTCCTCTACCCCATCGCGATCACCATCGTTTTCCTGACAATCGCAACCCACCCGCTCCGCCTGGCCACCCCGGCGCTGTGGACGTTCCGCCTGGGCACATGGATGGCTGCGGCGTGGTCGGCGGCGACGACGCTTGCTCATGTCGGCGTTTACCCCGAGCACATCAATGCGGTGCTCATGTGGAGCCCGCTCCAGGCGAACCAGCTTGGCTGGATCCTCCCCACGGTCATTGCGGCGGCGATCGGCGCGTGCATCGACGTGGCCGCGATGAAGCGCTCGCCCGCATAGCCACAGCATGTAAAGGGCACCGGCCCCACTGGTGTGGAGGGCGCCGGAAATACCCGTGGGGCCACAAGCCCATCCCACAGTTCGGGCAACGGGCATATGAAACCGGTGCCGCCTCTGCAGGCCTCGATCATCAGAAGATTGAAACCCCAGACACCGCTGCTCGCCCCGAAACAGCAGTCGTTGAAACCGACAACACCTCTGCATCCGAAAAACCCAACTAAAAACACCCATTTCTGACCCGCAAAGGTGATGTCGGTTTCAACTGGTCCACCTCACCGGCCTGCAAAGGCAACAAGGGTTTCAACCCTACGCAAGTAAACACGAGCAAAGGTGCCACCGGTTTCAACCCCACACGGGCACGAGCAAGGCAGGGCGACAGCAGTTTCACGCGAAAGATCTGCGACACCCGCGCGCAGCCACATGCCCACTGCTCAGAAAACTCGCATGCAATTCGATTGGGTGAAGTTTCAATAAAGTCTGAAAACGTTGCAATTCCAACGTTGTAAATTCATAGTTTGAAAGAGTCGTGGGGGAATTGCATGCGAAATTGAGGAGCTCAACAGCGATGTGAGTAAAGGCCAGGGCGAGGCCTGCGGGGCCGAGGCGGGGCCAGACTTCGACACCCGTGAGCGGCAGGGCTTGGCTGCGGCACCCATGGGCGACGACGACGCCACCGCCGCCCACATTTCGCACGTAATTTATCGCGGTCATTTTTCGA
>KV835892.1:156987-235015 GCA_001838165.1 Actinomyces sp. HMSC035G02
TCGCACGTAATTTATCGCGGTCATTTTTCGAGATACCCCAAAAACGTTGCAATTCCAACGATGCAAATTCGAAGTTTGAATGAGTAAACGAGGAATTACGTGCGAAGTTGTTGAACGACAGCCATAGCTGGGCTTCACAACAACGTACCGAGCCACACATCAGCACGCCCGGACCCACAGGTGTGTAGGGTGCCGGAGGGACCGGAGGGCACGGGCGGGCTTCGTGGCGCGGCGCCGAACAGGGCCTGGCTGCGGTGCCCGTGGGCGGCCAGGTCATTTCCGCCGCCCGATTGGAGGCCGCCGCGAGGCCTGCGGGGCCTGGCCGGGCTTCGAGACGACGCGCCGAGCGAAGCTCGCGGCGCGGACGGCGAGCGGGCGGGCAGGCCTCGCGGCGGTCGGAGATCTGGCGGCAGCCGGAGAACTAGCGGCGGCCGGAAATCTGGCGGCGCAGCATCCAGACAAAAAAGTGGTGGCCCCCAGGAAAACCTGGGGACCACCACTCATACGTTCACTTGCGTGAACTGACGAGTCGGAGCTCAGTCAGAAAGACTGATTCAGTTGTTCGTCAGCTTCTCACGCAGCGCGGCCAGGGCCTCGTCGGAAGCAAGGGTGCCCTCGTTGTCGACCGGGGTCGAGTAGGAGGCCTGCTCCTCGATGGAGGGAGCCGCTTCGGCGTCCTCTTCGAGGGCCTTGCGGACCTGAGCCTTGTGGGCCTCCCAGCGGGCCTGAGCCTCGGCGTACTGGGCTTCCCAAGCCTCGCGCTGAGCGTCGAAGCCTTCCATCCACTCCTGGGTCTCCGGATCGAAGCCCTCGGGGTACTTGTAGTTGCCGTTCTCGTCGTACTCGGCAGCCATGCCGTAGAGCGAAGGATCGAACTCTTCGGAGGTCGGATCCACGCCCTCGTTGGCCTGCTTGAGGGACAGGGAGATGCGGCGACGCTCGAGGTCGATGTCGATGACCTTGACGAAGACCTCTTCGCCAACCTTGACGACCTGGTCCGGCAGCTCGACGTGACGCTGAGCCAGCTCGGAGATGTGGACGAGGCCCTCGATGCCGTCCTCGACGCGGACGAACGCGCCGAAGGGGACCAGCTTGGTGACCTTGCCAGGCACAACCTGGCCGATGGCGTGGGTGCGGGCGAATGCCTGCCACGGATCTTCCTGGGTGGCCTTGAGCGACAGGGAGACGCGCTCGCGATCCATGTCGACGTCGAGAACCTCGACGGTGACTTCCTGGCCAACCTCGACGACCTCGGACGGGTGGTCGATGTGCTTCCAGGACAGCTCGGAGACGTGAACCAGGCCGTCGACGCCACCGAGATCGACGAACGCGCCGAAGTTGACGATGGAGGAAACGACGCCGGAGCGCACCTGGCCCTTCTGCAGGGTGTGCAGGAAGTTCGTGCGGACCTCGGACTGGGTCTGCTCGAGCCATGCGCGGCGGGACAGGACCACGTTGTTGCGGTTCTTGTCGAGCTCGATGATCTTCGCTTCGATCTCGCGACCGATGTAGGGGGCGAGGTCGCGGACGCGACGCATCTCGACGAGGGAGGCGGGCAGGAAGCCGCGCAGGCCGATGTCGAGGATCAGGCCGCCCTTGACGACCTCGATGACGGTACCGGTAACGACGCCGTCCTCTTCCTTGACCTTCTCGATCTGGCCCCACGCGCGCTCGTACTGCGCACGCTTCTTCGACAGGAGGAGGCGGCCTTCCTTGTCTTCCTTCTGGAGGACGAGCGCCTCGATCTGGTCGCCCACGGCGACAACGTCGTCGGGGTTGACGTCGTGCTTAATGGACAGCTCGCGAGAGAGGATCACACCCTCGGTCTTGTAGCCGATGTCAAGGAGGACCTCGTCGTGGTCGACCTTGACGACAGTGCCCTCGACGATGTCGCCATCGTTGAAGTACTTGATGGTCTCGTCGATGGCTGCGATCAGGTCTGCTTCCGAACCAATGTCGTTGATAGCGACCTGCGGCGTGTTGGTGGTCATGTAGTAGTTTCTCCGAAACGGACTGGATAGTAGATGGACAGTTCCGGTGCCCCGGGACGAATACGGATGCACTTGTCCCCAGACACCGTGAACCAGTTTAGCAGCCTTTGACTGGCAAATGTGACGAATTTGGCGACACTTTCCGTGGCGTGCGTCGCGTCGTCTCGCCGGTCAGTGAGCCGCGAGCTGCCAGGACGCCCCGATGCCGACAGCAACATCGAGCGGGACGGAGAGCTCCACGGGCGTCGCCATCTTGTCGCGAACGATCGCCTCGAGCGCCGCGGCCTCTCCCGGAGCGACCTCAAGGAGCAGTTCGTCGTGGATCTGCACGAGGAGGCGAGACTTCAGGCCGGCCTCGGACAGGGCGTCGACGACGTTCATCATGGCGATCTTGACGATGTCCGCAGCACTGCCCTGGATGGGAGCGTTGAGGGCAGCACGCTCTGCCATCTCGCGGCGCTGGCGGTTCGAGGAACGCAGGTCGGGCAGGTAGCGGCGGCGCCCAAACATCGTCTGGGTGTAGCCGTCGGCACGCGCCTGGGCGACAAGGCCCTCGAGATAGTCGCGAACCTTCCCGAAGCGTTCGAAGTAACGATCACGCAGAGCGGCGGCCTCGGGCACAGGAATGCCGAGCTGGGCGGCGAGGCCGTAGGAGGACAGGCCGTACGCGAGGCCGTAGGAGGTCGCCTTGATGCGCGACCGTTCCTCGGCGCTTACCTCGGCAACCGGGGTTCCAAAAACCATGGATGCCATCGTGCGGTGCAGGTCCTCGCCGGAATTGAACGCCTCGATAAGCGCCTCGTCGCCGGACAGGTGGGCCATCAGGCGCATCTCGATCTGCGAATAGTCGGCGCTCATGAGCGACTCGAAGCCCTCACCCGCAACGAAGGCGCCGCGGATGCGCATGCCGTCGGCGCTGCGCGCGGGGATGTTCTGCAGGTTCGGATCGGAGGACGCGAGGCGCCCCGTGGCCGCGGCGACCTGGGAGAAGGTCGTGTGGATGCGCCCATCGGATGCGACGGTCGCGGACAGCGAGTCGACCATCTGCTTGAGCTTGATGCGGTCACGGTGGGTGAGTAGGAAGCCGAGGAAGTCGTGCCCCGCTCCCCCTTCGTCCGCAGTCTTCGCGTGCAGGTCCGCCAGGGCCTCGGCGTTCGTCGTATACCCGGTCTTCGTCTTCTTCGTCTTCGGCAGGCCGAAGTGGTCGAAGAGCAGCTCCTGGAGCTGCTTGGGGCTCGAGAGGTTGACCTCGCGGCCCGCAGCTGCCCATGCGCCCTCGCGCGCGGCATCGACGGCTTTGCCGAGTTCATCGGAGAGTCCATCAAGCACGCTCGTGTCAGCGGCGATGCCGATGTCTTCCATCTGCCCCAGCAGAACCGACAGGGGCATCTCCATGTCGGCGAGCAGGCAGGCCTCAGAGCTTTCCTCCAGGCGCGCGCGCAGAGTCGCGGCCAGCGGGTGCAGGTGGGCGGCCAGCTTGCCGGCGCGCACCTGCGCCGCGCTCGGGCCCGCTCCCATGTCGCCGAGATCGAAGAGAGCCTCAGAGTCACCCTCCTCTTCCTCGATGACGACACCGAGCACGCGCGACAGAACATCCTCGAGCTTGTGCGAGCGCTGATCGGGGTGGGCGAGGTAGGCAGCCAGCATCGTGTCGAATTGAACGCCACCGAGAGCCCAGCCGCGCGAGGAGAGCGCGTGACGCGCACCCTTCGCGTCGTGCACGATGAGGGACGAGGCTGTGGCGAGCACCTCGCTAAGAGTTTCCTCTTGCTTGGGGCTCAGTTCGACGGGGTCGATAACGAGCGCCTCGTTGGAGGAGGCGAGGACAAGGCGGGTCACGTCGCCACGCGTCGGCCTCGTATCCCCCTCGATCAGCACAGCGTGAGGTGAGTGGGCGCGAGCCCACTGTGCGATGTCGTAGGAGCCATCGGCGAGAGACACCGAGATCTCGACCTCGGCGAAAGGCTCGTGGGCCTCGTCGACGTGTCCCTCCCCCATGCCAATCCCGGAGACCTCACGCACCTTCTGGCGCAAGCGACCAAACTCGAGGGAATCGAAGAGACGATCAATGGCGGCAATATCCGTGGGACGCCGCGCCAAGTCACTCGGCGACACCTCAAGGTCCATGTCGGTGAGCAGGCGATTCAGGCGGCGGTTTCGCACCACGTCATCGATATGCTCACGCAGCGCTGCGCCACGCTTTCCGCCGATCTCATCAGCCCGGGCCAGCAGGTTGTCCAGGCCGTCGTACTTGTTGATCCACTGCGCGGCAGTCTTGGGGCCAACACCCGGAACGCCGGGCAGGTTGTCCGAGGTCTCACCCACGATTGCGGCGATCTCGGGATAGCGGTGCGGCGGCACGCCGTACTTCTCCTCCACCGCTTGGGGAGTCATGCGGCGCAGATCGCCGGGACCCGTGCCCGGGTACAGCACCGTCACGTTATCAGTCACCGTCTGGAAGGAGTCGCGGTCGCCGGACACGACGAGGACGGTCGCGCCATCGTTACCGGCGCGGTACGCGAGCGTCGCGAGAATATCGTCTGCCTCGAAGCCCTCGCGCGAGAGCGACACGATCCCCATCGCATCGAGCACCTCGCGAATCAGCTCCACCTGTCCTTTGAACTCCTCGGGCGTGGCGTCGCGCGTCCCCTTGTACTCCGGGTACTCCTCAGTGCGGAATGAGTGCCTGGACACATCGAAAGCGACAGCAACATGCGTCGGCTGCTCGGTTTCCAACAGCCTCGTCAGCATTGAAACAAAGCCGTAAACGGCGTTCGTGTGCTGGCCCGTAGCCGTCACGAAGTTATCCGGCCGAAGGGCATAAAACGCACGAAAAGCCATCGAATGGCCGTCAATAATCAGCACAGTGTCACTCACACATGCCACCCTAGATGCCATGACACACGATCACCAGACGAAACACACGCATTCTTCCTCACCAGATCCGCTCGCACGCGGCGGGTGGGTCGGTGCCCACTGGCCGGGCACCCTGATGGAAGCCACCGGGATGGAAGTGCTGGAGCACAGCGCCACGCGCACCGTCATTTCTATGCCCATCGAGGGAAACCGCCAGAGCGCCGGGATCCTCCACGGCGGCGCATCTGCCGCCCTCGCGGAGACCGCAGCGTCGTTTGCCGCCCAGATCCACGCGCGTGAAGCTAACCCGGGCAAGCAGGCCTACGCCGTTGGAACGGAACTGAACGCTTCGCACATCAGCGCCGGACGCGAGGGAATCATCACCGCGACCGCGACCGCCGTTCACCTCGGCCGAAGCTCGACCGTTCACACCGTGGAAATCCGCGACGAGGCAGACCGCCTCATTTCGATCGCACGCGTGACGAACCGCATCCTGGTGCGCTCGAGCCACGACTGAGTTGCCAGGGCACAGCAATGGGGAGGGTCGATTGCCCCTCCCCATTCGCGCTTCTATGAGTCAGTCGTCGACCTGGTTGATCACCGCGTCGGCGACCTCGCGCATGGACAGACGACGATCCATCGACGTCTTCTGAATCCAGCGGAAAGCCTCGGGCTCGCTCATGCCCATGTTCTTCATGAGCAGACCCTTCGCGCGATCCACGCGCTTGCGGGTCTCGAAGCGATCCGACAGATCGGCAATCTGATCCTCAAGCGACTCGATCTCTGCGTGACGCGACAGGGCAATCTCGACAGCCGGGATCAGGTCAGCGGGACTGAAAGGCTTCACGACGTAGGCCATCGCGCCGGCGTCACGAGCACGCTCAACGAGCTCAGTCTGCGAGAACGCCGTCAACATAACAACGGCGCAGGACAGTTCCTGCAGGATCTTCTCCGCTGCGGTGATGCCGTCCATCTTCGGCATCTTGACATCCATCACGCACAGATCCGGTTCGAGCTCGAGTGCCAGCTCGACAGCTTCCTCACCGTCGGCAGCCTCGCCAACGACCTCGAACCCCGCCTGGGTCAGCGTCTCAACGATATCGAGACGAATCAACCCCTCGTCTTCTGCGACGAGGACGCGACGCGGTTCAGCCTGCTCTTCACTCATTGTCATATTCCTCAGTTTGATCGGTTTGCTCAGCTGCTCTATTGTGGGTCTCGCACACACGAAGCCCCGATAGCCCAACTGGCAGAGGCGGTCGGCTCAAACCCGGCTTGTTGTGGGTTCGAATCCCACTCGGGGTACCGCCAGTGGAGTACGTGCTCCTAATGGTACCGGCAATTTCGCACGTGTGCGACGTGCGTAGGACAAATTGATACAGCAAAATCGCAGACGAACAAGGGGCCGACAAGCATTGCTTGTCGGCCCCTTTGTCACGGATCAGGCCACGACGCTCAGTTCGAGACCGAGGTACTCGGCAGCCGCGCCCCGGCGGGCCGGCTCGTCAAGGTCGGCGATTGCCTGCTTGACCCTCGAATCGTGGAAGTCAGCGAACCACGGCTCAACGGCGCGTGAGAGCTGGCCGACCTCCAGGTTGTTGGCCACGCGGCCAAACAGTGTGTCGTGGACCGACACGGTCCGGATATTCGTATTCATTTCTCTTTCTCCTCTTCAATTCGGGCGCGCCAGAAAACGTGCTTTGTTCGCACAGGCATTTCTGATGACGCCGGGCAGCGATCTGCTGCTGTGCCGCACCGTCATTGGTACGGCTTCCACGTGTCTCAACGTGTATTCGAGTACTTTATTCCACGGATTTCATTTTGTCCACGTGAAGAAACCAAAAGAGCGGGGGCGCCGGCTTACCGCCGACGCCCCCGCTGCTCACGCATCTCACGCGTGACGGGTCCCGCCAATCGCATAGTCGGCTTCATCTCCGACTTCATGGATACGCAGCATGTTCGAGGAGCCGGCGATGCCCGGGGGCATGCCTGCGACGATGACGAGCTGATCGCCGATGTCCGCCAGGTGCGCAGACTGAACGACCTGATCGAGCTGCCAGACCATGTCGTCGGTGTGCTGCACCTCGGGGACGCGGTATGTCTGGATACCCCACGACAGGGCGAGGCGGCGGCGCGTCGACTCGAGCGGCGTGAAGGCCAGCATCGGGATCGGACGGCGCATGCGCGACAGCAGGCGAGCCGAAGTACCCGACTGACTGAAGGTAACCAGGTAGCGTGCATCCATGTGCTCGGCGATACGCGCCGCTGCTTCACAGATGACGCCAGCACGGTCGGCGTAGAAGCCCGGGATCGACGCGATGCGCTCTCCACCGTTCTCCTCCGTCGACTCGATGATCGCGGCCATCGTACGAACCGTTTCGATCGGGAAAGCACCCACCGAGGTCTCGCCCGACAGCATGACCGCGTCTGCGCCGTCGAGGATCGCGTTGGCGCAGTCGGAAGCCTCGGCGCGAGTCGGACGCGGGTTCTTGATCATGGAGTCCATGACCTGGGTCGCCACGATGACGGGCTTGGCGGCAATACGAGCAAGCTCGATCGCGCGCTTCTGGACCAGCGGGACAGCCTCGAGGGGCATCTCGACACCGAGGTCGCCGCGGGCGACCATGATGCCGTCGAAGGCCTCGACGATCTCTTCCAAGGCCTCGACGGCCTGGGGCTTCTCGATCTTGGCGATGACGGGGATACGCTTGCCCATCTCGTCCATGATCTCGTGGACGTCCTTGATGTCCTCGGCGGAACGCACGAAGGACAGGGCGATGAAGTCGGCGTCCTGCTCGATACCCCAGCGCAGGTCCTCCTTGTCCTTTTCGGACAGGGCGGGAACAGAGACGGCGACGCCAGGAAGGTTCAGACCCTTGTGGTCCGAGACCATGCCCGGAACCTCAACTCGGGTGACGACGTCAGTATCCGTCACCTCGACAACGCGGACCGCGACGTTACCGTCGTCGATCAGCAGGCGGTCACCGGGAGCACAGTCACCGGGCAGACCCTTGAAGGTCGTGCCGACGAGTTCCTTGGTGCCGGGAACGTCGCGGGTGGTAATGGTGAAGGTGTCACCGATCTTGAGTTCCTGAGGGCCATCCTGGAAGGTCTCCAGGCGAATCTTGGGGCCCTGGAGGTCAACCAGGACAGCGATCGCGCGGCCGGACGTTGCAGACGCCTTCCTCACGCGCTCAATGACGGCCTCGTGTTCCTCAGCCTTTCCATGCGACCGGTTGATACGCGCGACATCCATGCCGGCGTCCACCAGTGCCTGGAGCTGCTCAGGGGATTCAGTGGCAGGTCCAATAGTGCAGACAATCTTAGCTCGACGCATAGGTATGAGTTTACCGTCCAATCACAGTTGAAACGAGGAGGATCGGCAACGAGACAACGTGATCATTCCCATGTATCGACCTGTTGTGGGACCTCAGGCACACAAAACCCGGACAGGCGCCAGGCGACGGCTACTTAGTGACGCCATCCTTGGATGCATCTGCTGCGCTCGCAGTATTCTCTCCGCGCTCCTCGACGGATGCACCGGCTTCTCCCCCGTCGTTGACCGACGAGGCATCGTCTGCCTTCTCGGCATCCGGGTCTTCCAGATCTTCGGCTACTACGCGCGTCGAGCGACCGAGTCGACCGGCCACGACGAACACGAGTAGTCCGAGTGCGAACACAAGCAGCGACGTCCACACATTCAGGCGCAGGCCCAACACCCGGTGTGCATCGTCGATGCGCAGCATCTCGATCCAGCACCGGCCGGCCGTGTAGGCCATCAGGTACAGCCCGAACACCTGGCCCCCGGCGAAGCGGTGACGCCGGTCGAGCCACACGATGAGCGCGGCGGCGGCAAGGTTCCACAGGCACTCGTAGAGGAAGGTCGGATGGAACAGCGTGCCTGCAGGGTATCCGGCGGGCATATGCGCCGCGTCGATCTGGAGGCCCCACGGCAGAGTCGTCGGAGCACCGAAGAGCTCCTGGTTGAACCAGTTTCCCCAACGGCCGATCGCTTGGGCAATCAGCAGAGCCGGAGCCAGGGAGTCGGCGATCGGTCCGAGGCGGACGCCCGCACGTTTGACGGCGATAAACACGCCGAGCGCACCGAAGGCGACGCCGCCCCAAATTCCCAGGCCTCCACGCCAAATCTGGAAGGCGAGCATCGGGTCACCACCCGGGCCGAAATAGGCATCCGGGGACGTGATGACATGGTAGATGCGCGCACCGACGACGCCGAGCGGAATCGCCCAGAGCGCGGCGTCGTACAGCGTGTCCGGGTTCCCACCGCGGTCACGGTAACGGCGGGCCGTCCACCAGACGCCAACGATCATGCCTGCGGCGATGATGATGCCGTAGGCCCGCAGCGGAATCGGTCCAAGGTACCAAACGCCCTGCGATGGCGACGGGATACCGGCTGCGATGAGGGCGCTCACGCGCGTGCCCCGCTGACGCCATTCTTCAGCTCGGTGGCAAGCTCACCCAGTGCCTTCAGGCCACGGTCGACGTTCTCGTCGAACAGAGTCTTCACGAGCGCGGATCCGACAATGACGCCGTCCGCGTAGGCACCGATCTCACGGGCCTGAGCGCCGTTGGAAACCCCGAGGCCCACGCAGACGCGCTGCGCACCGGCGGCGCGGGTGCGCTCCACGACGTCAGCAACGTGGGCACCAACCGCTGCGCGCGCACCCGTCACGCCCATCGACGAAGCCGCGTAGACCCAGCCGCGCGAGTGCTCGGCGATGAGCTTAAGGCGATGCTCGGGGGATGAAGGAGCGCTCAGATAAATACGTTCGAGGTCGTACTTGTCCGACGCCGCCTCCCACTGCGCGCCCTCCTCGGGCGGCAGGTCCGGCGTAATGAGGCCGGAGCCGCCGACGGCGGCGAAGTCCTTGGCGAAGCGCTCGACGCCCCACCACTCGACGGGGTTCCAATAGGTCATCGAGCAGGTCGAAATACCGTACGAGGTCAGCTCGTCCACCGCGTGGAAAAGATCCTCGAGGTGGGTGCCGCGCTCAAGGGCCGCAACGGTCGCACGCTGGATGGTCGGGCCGTCCATACCCGGATCCGAGTACGGGAAGCCGAGCTCGATGACGTCAACGCCACAGTCCGCCAAGACCTTTCCCGCCCGGATCGAGTCCTCGACCGACGGAAAGCCCACAGGCAGGTAGGCAATGAGGGCGGCATCGCCGCGCTGGACCGCGGCATCGATAGCGAGCGCAGAATGGGGTGCACGCGTCATGTCACTTCTCCTCGTTCTCATCCAGGACGGCAACACCCGACGGGCCCGCGCTGGGGTCGATGACCTGCAGCTTCGCGTGACCGTAGCCGAACCACCGCGATGCCGTATCGACGTCCTTGTCACCGCGACCCGACACGGTCACGATCGCGATGGGTTCCTCACCAGGCGCGAACGGGCCTTCAGCCTCGGCCTTCGCGCGGGCCCAGGCGCGCACACCCGCGAGAGCATGGGAGGACTCGATGGCGGGAATGATGCCCTCCGTGCGCGACAGGTGCAGGAAAGCATCCATGGCCTCGGCGTCGGAAATAGGCATGTACGAGGCGCGCCCCGTCCGCGCCAACCATGCGTGCTGCGGGCCCACACCCGGGTAGTCCAGGCCGGCGGAAATGGAGTGGGAGGCCTTCGTCTGGCCGTCGCGTTCCTGCAGGACGAACGTGCGGGCACCGTGAAGGACGCCCACCTCGTCGGCGGTGATCGACGCAGCGTGTCGCCCGGTCTCGAAGCCGTCGCCGGCCGCCTCGCAACCGAGCAGCTCGACGCTGGGATCGTCGAGGAACGCGGTGAACGAGCCAATGGCGTTGGAGCCGCCGCCCACGCAGGCCACGACGACGTCAGGTAGGCGCCCCTCGGAGGCGAGCAGCTGGGCGCGCGCCTCGTCGCCAATGACACGCTGAAGGTCACGCACCAGCTCCGGGAAGGGGTGCGGGCCGGCGGCCGTGCCAAAGATGTAGTTGGTGGTCTCCACGTTGGTCACCCAGTCGCGGAAGGCCTCGTTGATCGCATCCTTGAGCGTCGCCGAGCCCGCCGTCACGGCGATGACCTCGGCGCCGAGCATCTGCATGCGCGCGACGTTCAACGCCTGTCGCTCGGTGTCCTCACGTCCCATGTAGATCGTGCAGTCGAGGCCGAGGAGAGCAGCGGCGGTCGCGGTGGCCACGCCGTGCTGGCCGGCCCCGGTCTCCGCGATGACACGCGTCTTGCCCAGCTCCTTGGTGAGCAGCGCCTGACCGAGCACGTTGTTGATCTTGTGCGAGCCCGTGTGGTTCAGGTCCTCGCGTTTGAGGAACACGCGCACGCCGCCCAGGTCGGCTGCAAAACGCGGGGCCTCGGTCAGCAGTGAGGGACGTCCGGCATAGTTCAGGAACAGGTCGCGCAGACGGCGCTGGAACGACTTGTCGCGCCACAGGCGCTTCCAGGCGGCCTCAACCTCTTCGAGGGGCCCCATGAGGGACTCGGCGACGAAGCGTCCACCGAAATCACCGAAGTACGGTCCTTGAGCAAAGTTCTCGGCGTCCATCACTGTCCTTCCTGACGCGCAGCGGCGACACGAGCCTTACGATCCGTGCGTAGCGCGGGATGCTGGCCCGCGCTCACCATGTCCTGAATGCTCGCGCGGGGATCACCCGAGGTCACGAGCGCTTCGCCGACGAGCACAGCGTCCGCGCCCCACTTGGCGTATTCGAAAACGTCGTGAGCATTCGCGACGCCGGACTCGGCGACGGCGACAACATCCTGGGGAATCACGTCGATGACCTGCTCAACGGTCGAGCGGTCCACTTCCAACGTCTTCAGATTGCGGGCGTTGACGCCAATGATCGACGCACCGGCCTCCATCGCGCGCAGGGCTTCGAGTCGTGAGTGCGTCTCCACCAGCGCCTCCATGCCGAGCGAACGAGTTCGTTCCAGCAGGGACACGAGCACGTTCTGCTCCAGCGCCGCAACGATCAGGAGCACGAGGTCGGCGCCGTGAGCACGCGCCTCATGAATCTGATACGGAGTGACGATAAAGTCCTTGCGCAGAATCGGAATGTCAACGGCCGCACGCACGGCGTCAAGATCCGCGAGCGAGCCGTTAAAGCGACGCTGCTCGGTGAGCACCGAAATGACCGACGCTCCCCCTGCCTCGTACGTGGAAGCAAGCGCAGCCGGATCCGGGATCGCTGCAAGCGCGCCCTTGGACGGCGAGGAACGCTTCACCTCGGAGATGATCTTGACGGCACCATCGCGGCCCCGGAGGGCACCGAGCGCATCCTTCGCCTCCGGGACCTGGGTCTCCATCTCCTTGATGCGAGCCAGAGGGACGCGGTCTTCACGCTCTTTCAGGTCCTGCCGGACCCCAGCGATAATGTCATCGAGAACGCTCACGACGCTCCCCTTTCAGGCAGAAATGATCAATCCTCACCTAGGCTAGCGAAAAATGGCTCACCGCGGGCGCGCCATCCCGCACTACGGGTCAGGACAAGGGGATGAGAGTCGACGCCCGCACGACCGATTCGACCGCCGCCGCAGCCTTGTTGCGCGACTCCTCGTACTCGAGGGCTGGAACCGAATCAGCGACGAGTCCCGCACCCGCCTGCACCGAGGCCACGCCGTCCTTCAACGAAGCCGTGCGAATAGCGATCGCCAGATCGGCGTCCCCCGACAGGTCGAAGTAGCCGACCACGCCGCCGTACACGCCGCGCGCAGCGGGCTCGAAATCGTCGATGAGCTGGATAGCACGAGGCTTGGGCGCGCCTGAGAGGGTACCCGCCGGGAAGGTCGCGACCAAGGCGTCCAGCGCGTCAGCATCCTCGCGCAGCACGCCCGTCACCGTGGAGGAGATGTGCTGAATGTGAGAGAAACGCTTGAGTTCCATGAGCGTGGAGACCTCGACCGAAGCCGGATCGCAGACCTTCGACAGATCATTGCGGGCCAGGTCCACGAGCATGACGTGCTCCGACAGCTCCTTCGGGTCCTCGAGGAGCTCGGCAGCCAGGCGATGGTCCTCGGCCGAATCCGCGCCGCGCGGGCGCGAGCCGGCGATCGGATACGTCCAGACGCGGCGTCGTTCAGTCTTGACGAGGGTCTCGGGAGACGAGCCGACGACCTCGAAGTGACCGCCCAGCTCATCGGGCAGGTCCAGGAAGTACATGTAGGGCGAGGGGTTGACCGTGCGCAGCACCCGGTACACGTCGATGCCGCTGGCTGACGTCGACACGTCAAGGCGCTGGGAAACGACGATCTGGAAGGCATCCCCGTCTTCAATCGCGCGCTTGGCCGCGTTAACGGAAGACTCGAAATCCGCGCGTGCCGTGCGCTCGCGCACCTGGGGCGGCGTAGCACCGCTGCTGCCCAGAACCGCGGGGGCGATCGGGGTCGCAAGCTGCGCGGTCATCGCGTCGAGGCGCTGAATCGCGCGGTCGTACGCCCCGTCCACGCCATCGGCCGAGCCGTTCAGGTTCCATGCGATCGCCATCAGATACACCGAACCAGTCGCATGATCGAGCGCCGCGACCTCGGTGGCCAACACGAGCGTCGCGTCCGGAATGTTGGATTCCTTCGGCGCGGTCGCTGCGAGCGTCGGCTCCCACTCAGGGATGATGCCCCAGCCCAAAGATCCAACAAGAGCACCCGTCAGAGGAGGCATTCCTTCAATCGCAGGCGCGGCAAGCTCTTCGAGGGCGGAGTGCACGACCTCAAGGAAGGTTCCTTCCTCCAGCGCACCCTCAGGATGCGAACCGATCCACTGCGCGTGTCCGTCTCGTGCAACAATCGCGCCGGCACTCGAAGCTCCGACGAACGACCAGCGTCCCCACGAACCACCGTGCTCGGCGGATTCCAGGATAAAACTGCCGTAGTTGCCGTGCGCAAGCTGTCGGTAGACGCCCACCGCGCTCAGCTCGTCGGCAAGCACGCGGCGCACCACGGGAATCACGCGGCGCTCGGCAGCGAGATCAACAAAGACGTTGCGCGTGGGCCACGTCTGACCCCACTCGAGGTTTACAGGCTCGCACTGATACGAAGGCGTCGAAATACTCACCGTCCTATTGTCCCATCCGCACGCGTACTCGTCCCGCCGTGGTCCACGATGAGACCTGCGTTGATCCCTACAGCCAGTCGGGGACGACGCCCCATGCAATGGTGCCGACGAGCGCTGATCCGATCATCCAGGGGCCCATCGGGACGCGGGTCTTCGTTCCCGCTGATCCGACGACGATCTTCCACAGTGCCGCAACACCGGCGGAGACGAAGGAGAGCGCAAGCGCAAAAACCGCGGCGTGCAGTCCCACGGAACCGACCAATGCTCCCAAGACCGGACCCAGCTTGACGTCACCGCCACCCATGCCGCCGGGCAAGCGATTCAACAAAGCAATCGGCACGAACCAAATGAGCGCACCGATGAGCGCTCCAAAGAGCCGCTCCTGCCACAGCGGGGAAATGACGCCACTGACGGCCAGGCCGAGGACAACGCCGATCGCCATCGCAACCGTGTATGCGTTCGGCAACCGATGGGTGCGAGCGTCAACGTAAGCGCTCAGCGCGCCGATCATCGCGACTGTCATCACACCGGGCATGCCGGGACGCATCTGTGCCGCGACAAAAAAGATTGCTCCGACGATGCCCGCGCTCCACACGATCGCGTTGCGCGTGAGCGGCTTTTGCGTCGCTTCAATAAAGTAGCGGCGCTGAATCTTCCACCCCGAACGCCACAGCCAGTAAAGAACGACGATCCAGGTGAGAAAACCGGAGATTAAAGACAGATCACCGCTCAGCCACGGCGGCAGCAACGTCGGAATCACGAGGCAGCCCCTCCCCCGCTGACCCGGGCGCGTCGAGCAAGCTCCGCCTCCAGTGCGCCACGCATGACATCGGTCTTCGGGGTGCGGCCCGTCATCAGCTGTACCTGCGCTGCCGCCTGGAAGACGAGCATGTCGGTGCCTTCGGCGACAATGCCACCGTTCCTTTCGAAAGCACTGCGTAGCGCCGTCTCGCGAGGAGAGTAAACAACGTCGAGGAGAATCTGGCCCTCGCGAACTGTCATGTGCTCGGCGAGCGGGTCAGCAACACCGGCGGGCAACGTCGAGATCACGAGGTCAGCACCGCTGATAGCACGAAGAACTGCGTCGTGATCTGACCACAGCACCTGATCGATGCTGACCCCCAGTCGCGAGGACGCTGCGACGACAGAACCGGGTCCGCCGAAACGGCGCGCGGCGACGGTGGAGGTCACAATGCCAAGTTCGCCGAGCGCGGCAAGCGCAGACGAGGCGGTGGCTCGGGCCCCGAGCACGACGGCGCTTGTGGGGAGCGCTCGATCGGCCTGTGAGCACGCACGGCGAATCGCCGAAGAAATCCCCGTGACATCCGTGTTGAAACCGGCAAGGACCCCTGAAGACGGAACGACCGTATTGACGGCGCCCACAGCGCTTGCCAGCGGATCGATCGCATCGAGCAACGGCATGACTGCCTGCTTGCAGGGCATCGTCACCGACAGACCCGCGCAGTCACCGCCAAGGCCGCCAATGAACCGGGGCAGTGAGTCTGCGTCCTGCTCGAGGCGGTGGTATTCCCAGCCATCGATGCCGATTTGGGCCCAAGCAGCCCGATGAATCACCGGCGACAGGGAGTGTTCAATCGGCGACCCGATGACCGCGGCCCAGGTCATGACGTCTTACACTCGTCCGGATGGGCGGAGCAGTAAGCCGTCAGCTTGTCGCGGTTCTTCTCCTGCTCTTCAAGCGTGGAGGCAAACAGCGTTTCGCCGGTGTCCAGGTTGACCGTCACGAAGTACAGCCACGTTCCCTCGGCGGGGTTGAGCACAGCCTCGATTGCCTTCTCGCTCGGCTGGCCAATCGGGGTTGGAGGAAGTCCGGCGTGCAGGCGCGTGTTGTACGGATTGTCGTTATCCAGATCCGCCTGGTCAGGCAAACCACTCGTCTTGCCAACGCCGTAGAGCACCGTCGAGTCCATACCGAGCATGCCCTTCGTCTCGCCGTTCGTATCGGCCAGACGATTCTCGATGACGCGAGCGACCATCGGCCTGTACTTGTCGATATTCATCTCGCCATCCACAATCGAGGCCTTGATCAAGACGGTCTGGCGATCCGCGGGGGCGACGCCAAGACGATCAAGCTCATCGATGGTGCCCTTCACCATCCGCGCGATGACGGTCGTCGGCGTGTCTTCCTCGGACACCTCGTAGGAACCGGGCAGCAGCCAGCCTTCCACATTCCCCCCGGCTTCGGAGGGCAGGCCAATGGCTTCTGTGTCAGCAAAAGCGGCGTCGACCTCAGATTCCGTGACACCCATGATGTCGATGATGCGCTGCTTGATTTCCGATTTCTTCTGTCCCGACTTGATAGTAATCGTCGAATCGAGGCGGTTCGTTTCATCCAGCAGCGCGGCGAGCGCGCCAGCGGCATTCATCTGCAGCTTCAACCGGTAGGTACCGGGGCGGATGGACGTCGACGCACGGTTGTTCTCAAATTGACGGACAAACGCACCGACCGACTTAATAACACCCGCATCCACGAGCGTCTGGCCGATATCGCGACCGGACGAGTTCTCAGCGATGGTCACCTCG
Organism: Actinomyces sp. HMSC035G02; assembly: GCA_001838165.1. GTDB lineage: Bacteria > Actinomycetota > Actinomycetes > Actinomycetales > Actinomycetaceae > Pauljensenia. Next base: position 173,417 of record KV835892.1, read on the forward strand.
ACTGAGCCAGAGCCCGGCCCGGGGAAATCATCGGATGAGGTCGTCGACGAGTTGAAGAGCTGATCGTAGGCGACGTAGCTGGCACCGACCAGCAAGCCGAGAACCAGAACGATAATGAAGAAGGATCGCACCCGACGGCGACGCTTGCGCTTGCGCGCCGCTCGTCGTTCACTGGCGAGGCGGCGAGAACGCATACCCGTTGTCTCAGAAGGCGATTCTGCGCCCTGCACTGCACTGCGCTGACGCAGCGCCGCACCGGACACGCGAGGAGTCGCGCCCGTATCCGTCACCTCGTCGAAAGAAGGAAGTGTGCGCTCACCCCGCGCCGTGACCGAAACGGGCACCACGGCCTCGGCACGTGAAGAACCGTCACGCACGTCGGTTCCCGCAGCGGGCGTCGCGGTCGCGTCCTGCGATGCATGCTGCTCGTGTAGCTCGGCATCGGAATAGACCTTTTGCTCGCCGGAATGAATCTCGCGGCGAGAACGGAAGGGGTAAGGGGGAGGCGTACTCATGCGTGCGCTCCTTCACTTGGCTCGAGGATGATTTCCTCACCGGGAGCTCGACCGCTCATGCGCTCGAGCTCGAGTGCCTGTTCCAAAATGATCTGCGCCGCGACTTGGTCAATAACGCTGCGATGCTCGATCTCTGGGATACCGGAGGCACGCAGCCGCGCGTGTGCCTGGTTGGAAGTCATGCGTTCGTCGACCATCGCCACACGAACGTCGGGAACAAGCTTCTTGATGCGGCGCGCATACTTGCGCGCCCCCTTCGCAGAGATCCCCTCTCCCCCGCGCAGGTGCCGGGGAAGTCCGACAATCACTTCGATCGCGTCGTGGCTACGCACGATGTCGGCCAAGCGATCAAGATCAGACAGATCGGGAGCCCTGTGAAGGGTTTCGACGGGCATCGTGAGGATGCCGTCAGGGTCGCACCGGCTGACGCCGACACGCACGGTGCCGACGTCCACGCCGATACGAATGCCCCGACGGATGCTCACAGAGCCTCGATTTCCTTGCGAATCGCGTCGATCGCGTCCGCAATGCCCTCAGGCTTGGTGCCGCCACCCTGGGCAATGTCGTCACGGCCACCGCCGCCACCGCCCATGTACTTGCCGACGGCGCGGACAAGAGCACCGGCCTTCACCGACGCCTCGCGCGCTGCCTCGTTCGTCGCGACGACAAGCGAGGGCTTGCCGCCGACAACACCACCGAGGGCGACGACGGTTCCGCGCTCATTGCCGAGGCGGTCGCGCACATCGAGCGCAAGGGTACGCAGAGCATCCGCAGACGGCATCTCACCAACCGCTGACGCAACGACCGTCACGGGACCGACGGCCTTCGCGGAAGCTGCCAGATCGGCACCCTGGCTCAGAGCCTGTGCGGTGCGGGCCTTCTCGAGCTCCTTCTCGGACTCGCGCAGCTTGGCCAGCAGCGACTCAATGCGCTCAGGCAGTTCATCGGCGCGGCCGCCCACAAGCTGAGAGAGCTGATTGACGAGAGCGTGTTCCTTCGCCTGGAACTCGTACGCACCGTCGCCGACCAAAGCGTCAATACGGCGCACGCCCGAGCCGACGGATCCCTCAGACAGCACCGTGATACGACCAATGTGACCGGTCGTGGGCACGTGAGTGCCACCGCAGAGCTCACGGTCGAAGCCATCGCCGATGGTGACAACGCGGACCTCGGAGCCGTACTTCTCACCGAACAGTGCGATCGCACCGGCTTCACGCGCGGCATCGAGGCTCATGACCTCGGTGGTCACGGCCAGGTCTTCTGCGAGCTTTTCGTTGACAAGAGCCTCGATGTCGCTGAGCTGCGAGCCCTCGAGAGCGGATCCGTGACGGAAGTCGAAGCGCAGGCGCGACGGGGAGTTCTCCGAACCCGCCTGAGTCGCGTCCTCCGACACGACATTCCGCAGTCCCGCGTACACCATGTGCGTGGCGGTGTGGGCGCGCGCGATCGCGAGGCGACGCTGACCGTCGATCTCGGCGTAAGCCTTCTCGCCCACCGTGATTCCACCCTCGGTGAGGGTACCGCGGTGAACGCTCAGGCCACGAATAGGAGCCTGCACGTCGTGAACCTCAACGACACCGCCTCCGGCGAGACGGATCGTGCCGTGGTCGGCGAGCTGACCACCCATTTCTGCGTAGAAGGGCGTGCGGTCGAGGATGACCTCAACCTCGGCAGGGGTGCTCGCAGCGGGAGCCGCCACACCGTCGACGAGCAGAGCCTCAACGGTGGCCTCGGCGGCCTGCTCCGTGTAGCCCAGGAACGTCGAGCCGCCACCCATCGCCTTCTCAATGTCATGGAAGACGCGAACGTCGGTGTGTCCGGTCTTCTTCGAGCGAGCGTCGGCGCGTGCGCGCTCCTTCTGCTCGGCCATCAGAGAGCGGAAGCCCTCCTCGTCGACGGACACGCCCTGCTCAGCGGCCATCTCGAGGGTCAGATCGATCGGGAAACCGTAGGTGTCGTGCAGCGAGAACGCCGACGCACCAGAAATGACGGGCGCACCCTTTGCTTCCTTGGCCGTCGCAACAGCGGCGTCGAGGATCGTCGTACCGGCGCTGAGAGTGCGACGGAACGCGTCTTCTTCCGCGTAAGCAACCTCGGAGATCGTCTTCCAGTTGGTCTCCAGCTCGGGGTACGACACCTTCATCGCGTCCTTCGACGCCGTGAGCAGCGTGGGCATCGTCGCCTCGTCGACGCCGAGCAGACGCATCGAGCGAACCGCGCGGCGGATCAGGCGGCGCAGCACGTAGCCGCGGCCATCGTTGCCGGGACGCACCCCGTCTCCGATGAGCATAAGGGAGGAACGCACGTGGTCGGCCACGACGCGCATGCGCACGTCGTCGTCGTAAGCAGCGCCGGCCTCGGGGCCCGCAGCGCCCAGGCCGTAACGCTTACCGCTCATCTGCATGGCGGCCTCGATGACGGGGAAGACCTCGTCAATCTCGTACATGTTCGGCTTGTCTTGCATGACGAAGGCCAAACGCTCCAGGCCAGCGCCCGTATCGATCGCCTTCTTGTCCAGCTCGCCCAGCAGCGGATAGTCCTTGCCGGAGCCCTCACCTCGCATGTACTGGTCGAAGACCAGGTTCCACACCTCAAGGTAGCGGTCGCCACCCGGGTCGACGGTGCCACCCACGGCCTCGGGGCCGTACTCGGGACCGCGGTCGTAGTGCCACTCGGCGCAGGGACCCGCAGGGCCCGGCTGGCCGGTATCCCAGAAGTTCTCCTCGCGAGGCAGGCGCACGATGTGCTTCGGGTCCATGCCGACCTGCTTGGTCAGCACGTCGAAAGCTTCCTCGTCCTGGTCCCAAATCGTCACCCAGAAGCGATCGCCATCCAGGCCGTACTTACCCTCGTCGCGCGAACCCGTCAGCAGGTCCCACGCATAGTTGATCGCGCCTTCCTTGAAGTAATCGCCGAAGGAGAAGTTGCCGTTCATCTGGAAGAACGTGCCGTGACGGGTCGTCTTGCCGACGTTGTCGATGTCGTTCGTGCGAATGCACTTCTGCACCGACGCGGCGCGCGGCCACGGCGCGGGCTCAACACCCGTGATGTAGGGGATGAACGGAACCATGCCCGCGATCGTAAACAGAATCGAGGGCTCCGGAGAGACGAGAGAAACGGAAGGACGAATCTCATGACCCTGCTTCTCGAAGTAGTCGAGCCAGCGGGTGCGGATTTCAGACGTACGCATAGTCCCCCATGTTAGACGGTTCGTGCCCCTTGCGGCACATCGGCACGCGCAAGCGGACAGTGGGATGAAAGAAAAAACCGCGCCCCCGAGCAACGCTCGGGGGCGCGGAGTTGACTAGTGTCAGCGCGAGTAGTGCTCGACGACCATCTGGACGTCGACGGTCACGGGGACCTCAGCGCGCTTGGGGCGACGCACCAGGGTCGCCTTGAGGCGGGACAGATCGACATCCAGGTACTCAGGGACGGCGGGCAGCACGTCGCGGTGAATACCTTCAGCAGCGATCTCGAAGGGAACCGTGGTCTGGGACTTCGGCTTGACCTGCAGGGTCTGGCCGGGCTTCACGCGGAAGGACGGACGGTCGACGATCTTGCCGTCAACGAGAATGTGACGGTGCACGACGAACTGGCGGGCCTGCTGGATGGTGCGGGCGAAGCCAGCGCGCAGGACCAGGGCGTCGAGACGCATCTCGAGCAGCTCGACCAGGTTCTCACCGGTCAGGCCGGCGGTGCGACGGGCCTCTTCGAAGGCGCGGCGCAGCTGCGACTCACGGATGCCGTACTGAGCGCGCAGACGCTGCTTTTCCTTCAGACGAACGGCGTAGTCGGAGTCCTGGCGGCGGCGGGTGCGGCCGTGCTCACCGGGGCCGTAGGGACGCTTCTCGAAGTAGCGAACGGCCTTGGGGGTCAGGGCCAGACCGAGGGCGCGGGACTCACGCACCTGCTTGCGGGAACGATTCGTTGCCATGTTTCTTCTTCCTGTTTCTCATGTCATGCCGGGATTCCCGGCATGGGGCCAACTCCAGGATCGATCCGATCCGTCGGCTAAGGCCCCAGGTGCCCGCTGGTGCGGACAACTGTTACATCCTAGCGTCTTTTCAGCAGATTGCGAATCACACCGAGCCTCTTCGTGAGCATCGCCTCATGTCCATTCTCCGTCGGCTCGTAATACCGGGTGCCTTCAAGGTCGTCCGGCAGGTACTGCTGAGCTGCGACGTGGTGGGGCTGATCGTGCGCGTAGAGGTACCCGTCGCCATGGCCGAGAGTCTTCGCACCGGCGTAGTGCGCGTCGCGCAAATGTGCGGGTACCGCTCCCCCGCGCCCGGCGCGAACATCCGCGATGGCGCGGTCAATCGCCAGATAGGTCGCGTTCGACTTCGGCGCAGTCGCAACGGCTACGACCGCCTGAGCGAGGAGTAGACGCGCCTCGGGCATGCCGATGAGCGCAACTCCCTGTGCGACACTCACGCAGGTGGTGAGCACCTCGGGAGCCGCCATGCCAATTTCCTCAGAAGCGGCAATCATGATGCGCCTCGCGATAAAGCGCGGGTCTTCCCCGGCCTCGATCATGCGGGCGAGGTAGTGGAGCGAGGCGTCCACGTCAGACCCGCGCATCGACTTAATGAACGCGCTCGCAACATCGTAGTGCTGGTCCTTGCTCCACCGAACGAGGGCTTGATTCGCTGCTGCCTCGACGCTCACAACGGTGATCTCGCCAGAACCGTCGTCGCTGGCAACACCTGCCGCTGCCTCGAGGAGAGTCAATGACTTTCGTGCGTCAGATCCCGCCAGACGCACGAGGCCAGCAACTGCCTCGTCTGTGATGGAGAAGCGCCCCGCGAGACCGCGCTCATCCGCCAACGCACGGCGGATCAGTCCCTCGATCGCGTCCGAATCCAGGGGTCGAAGTGTCAGCAGGAGCGAGCGCGAGAGCAGCGGCGAAATGACCGAGAAAGACGGATTCTCCGTCGTGGCCGCGACGAGCACCACCCAGCGATTCTCAACCGCCGGAAGCAGCGAATCCTGCTGCGACTTCGAAAAGCGATGCACCTCATCAACAAACAGGATCGTTTCCTCTCCGCCGCTGGCGAGAGTTCGACGCGCATCATCCACGACCCGCCGGACGTCGCTCACTCCGGAAGAAACTGCGGACAGCTCGACGAAACGCCGCCCGGACGCACGCGCAATCAGATAAGCGAGGGTCGTCTTACCCGTTCCCGGCGGGCCCCACAGCACCACGGAAGAAACGGCGACGCCATCACTCGAACCCGGCGACAGGAGGCGGCGCAGCGGTGCCCCTTCACCGAGCAGATGAGACTGTCCGACGACCTCGTCGAGGGTCGTTGGGCGCATACGAACGGCGAGGGGCGCGCCCGCGTTGAAAGCAGGCACGCCCGACTCGTCGACAGATTCAGAATCAAACAGATCCATGAAACCTAGCTTAGGACAGAGTGACTCCACTCGAGGAAGAGCCGATCTTAGGACCGGAGAGAACCTGGACGACCACGAGGCCGCCGAGGATCAGCATGCAGGCACCGGCACCGAGCAGGTATCCGTTGAGCCCCTCGGACTCATCGCCAGCGAGCGAGGAAGACAGCATCTCCGCGTGAAGCTTCACGGCACCCGATGCGTCGACCGACGAACCGTTCGCGGCAGCACCGACAGCGGAAGCGACCTTGAATTCGGCCCATCCGACAAGCTCGTGCGAGCGGTTAGCAACAACCACCTTGTACTCGCCGGTCGGCAAACCCGTGAGGTCCATGGTGACCTTGTTGGAGTCCTCAACCTGCAGCCAACGGGCCTCGCCGGTCTGCATGATGTTGGCGCTCACCCAGTCGCCGACGGCTGCCTTCTCCGACGGCACGTTGATGGTCAGCTGGCCAGCCGTGAAGGCGGCGCTCACGCCACCCTTGTTCGAGTCGGTCAGCTGAGACTCGTCAGTGATGGGCGACACGGGGGTCTCGGTCGGCTGCGAAGCTGTCGCAGACGCGGACGGGCTGGGCGCGGGAGACGCACTCTCAGAAGGGGTCGGCATCGGGCGCACGACCGGCAGCTGCGGATCGTCGGGCACCGGTGCAGGAGCGGCAGAAGGCTCCGTCGTAGGCTCGACCACCGGGTCCGGAGCAGGTGCCGGAGCAGGATCAACGGTCGGCTCGGCCGTCGGAGCGGGCTCGGGGTCCGTCCTGGGAGCAGGCTCAGCGGTCGGCTCGTCCGTGCGAGCGGGTGTAGCCGCCGGATCGTCGGTGGGTGCAGCGGTCGGGTCCGTGGTGGGAGCGGGCGTCGGATCGTCGATGTTGGCCACGTACGGACTATTCACCATCACCGTATAGGTGACCGGGTCGGGCTCAACCCCGGAGGAGTCACTGCTGTACATGACAACAGTGACCGTGTGCACGGTTCCGGCCGTCCACTTAATCCCCTCAACATTGTTCGTGCCATTGGGAATGGCCGTCATGATCGTAGGATCATCGAGCGCGGCAGCAGCCCATAGATCAGGGTCGTTCGCCGTCACCGACTGATTGTTGCGAGTGAAAGTCGGACGCTGCAGCGGCGTGACCTGACCATGGTCCAGGATCAGTCCCCAATATCCGGTCGCGACATGTTTAGCGGCAAAGTCGGAGTTCGACGACATGACTGCGCGGAGCGGGCCGCCTTCAAACACACCGTAACGCGGTGTGTCATCCGCACGCGCGGCAAAACCGGGGATCGCAAGACCGATGCCCGCAAACAGGAACAGCGCCATGAGCAGGCTCATGGTTCGACTGCGCCCGACGAACCTCCGAGCGGCAACGGCAGACGATGCGCGTCCGTGCTGCATACCGTTCTCCTTAGTGAGTTAATCCGCAGAAACTATCGTATCGGATCAAGAGTAACAGGCGTAACGCACGAATGCTAAATCCCAAGACACACCATTCGGTTAATGCACAAATTCTCAGCGCATCGCCGCAGGTGTGCGAGATTTAGCGCAGCAGCCCGTGCGAGCGGCGAACAATGCTGACCGTGACGATCGCGCCGAGAAGCGCGAGAAGACCGCCGCCTGCGAGGATCCATCCGTTGAGGCGAGACTCCTGCTCACGAACCGCCTGGTTCGTGGCCTGCTGCTCCGAATGAGCCTTGGGGCCAATCTGCGAAGCAGACACACTTTCCTGCTCCGCGGACGGCGAGGGAGATGGGGCATCAGCGTTCGAGCCGACACCGCCACCGGCAGCAGAAGACGAACCATTACCCCCGGAGGAAGAAGCAGACGAGGCCGAAGCGGAGGGCACCGGGGCTGCCGACGAGCGCGAGGTATCCGAGGCATCAGCCGACGGGGTGTTACCAGCCGACGGGGTGTTACCAGCCGACGGGGTGCTACCGAGAGACGGCGTCGCCGTCACGTTGGAGGGAGCACTGGCCGAGGCGTCGCCGGGAGCATCATCCGTCAGATCGACAACAGGCTTGGCGGCGTTATGGGCGGCATCATCAGCCGGAGACTCCGTAGGCCCATCGGTGACAACGTCGGAAGACGCTCGGCCATCAGGCTCCGTCGACGGCTCGTCAGTGGGCTCAACCGAAGAATCGTCGGTCGGTGTCAGCGAGCACGCGGGCACCTGCGCATTGGATTCTGCGACCGTCACAGACACCTGCACGTATGTGCCGGTCACGCCATCGCCGATCATGATCGAATGCTCGGAACCAACCGTCCACGTCGGCGGCAGTTCAATGTCGGTGCTAAAAGAGCCGGTGGTCGACACTTCGGCGACGCTCCAAGCAGCCTTATTGCGGAGGACAGACGCGGGAACCCAGGCGGGAAGGGTGACGCCATCAGGGCGAACTTCCTGCCCATCGTCGAGCGTGACAACAACAAAGCCGCGCGAGCTCTCAGAACTAGGGCCCCAGCCGGAACCCTCCACATGCAGCGGAGAGCCGACAGGGACGACCGACGAAACGACGATAGACGCACCCTCGTCAGTGACGGTGTGACACTGTCCGGTCACACCGGCAACTCCGTCAACACTGTATGCGGGTTGAGCAGCAACAAAGATCCCACCGACGATCGAAGCAGACGCGGTCAGAGCCAGCAGGGGCATGCGCAGTCCCCTACCGTACGATCGCATCTGTGTCGTCATCTGTATCCTTCTCTATCTTGACGGGATGTCGTGTGCTAAGCGGCTTCATCAGGCCCAGAATCAATATGTCAGTGTCCGAGTAACCACTAGCTACAGAAACCATATTATTGCCTGATGCCTATTCTGCAATTGCGAACAACAAGCAAATTACCGGAACATGCAGTCAAAACACGTTTTTATCAGGAAATTTCAGCCTTCTACCAACTTCCTGTGAATTATATTATCCAACAATCATGGAGCTGCGTGACCCGACGGTCAAGTTTTGAGATTTTGGGGATCACAACGCCCGGGTCATCGCATCGGAATCACCAGTGGCGTTTCGGTTTCAGGGTCGTCGATGATCCTGCAGGGCACACTGAACACGCGTTCGATCAGTTCTGCCGTCACAACGTCGCGAGGTGCCCCCTGGGCCACAACCTCGCCATCCTTCATGAACACAAGGTGCGTCGCGTAGCGGAATGCCAGATGAAGGTCATGCAGTACCGCAACAACCGTCACACCGTCCCGATGGAGGCGCTGCGCCAAGCGCAGGACCTCCAGCTGGTGATTGAGGTCAAGATACGTCGTTGGCTCATCAAGGAGCAGAATGTCCGTCGCCTGGGCAAGTGACATCGCGATCCACACGCGTTGACGCTGTCCGCCCGACAGCTCGCCGACTCGACGCCCCACCAGATCCGCAACCCCCGCATCTTTCATCGCGCGAGACACGGCCTCGTCGTCCTGCGCACTCCACTGATGGAGCACCGACTGATAGGGATAGCGGCCGCGAGCAACCAAATCCTCGACAAACATGTCGCCCGGAGCAACCGACGACTGAGCCAGCAAACCCAGTCGACGCGCAAGAGCCTTCTGATTCATATCGGCAACACTTCGCCCATCCAGCTCGACCTCGCCGCGTCGCACGCCAAGCACTCGGGCCAGCGAACGCAGGAGCGTCGACTTGCCGCAGGCGTTCGGGCCAACAATGACGGTCAGTTCTCCTGGCAGAACATCCAGTGAAAGCCCTTCGAGGATCGGGGCATTTTTCCCATAGCCGACAACAATGTCCCGAGCACTCAGCCCACGGCTCACAGCAGGCTCATTCACGATCTCACCTCACGAATCAACAACCAGAGAAGGTAGACGCCTCCAACGACGCCTGTCACAACACCGACTGGAAGCTCGGCCGGCGCGACGAGCCTCTGTGCGCACACATCCGAGACCAGCACAAGCAGAGCTCCGACGAGAGCAGAGGACGTGAATCCGACTCCCCCGCCACCGCACAGCCGATGCGCGACGTGCGGAGCCGCGAGGGCAACAAAAGCGACCGGCCCCGCCACCGATGTCGCGGATGCGACGAGTAGGATCGCGACGACGATGAGGAGGACGCGGGTACGACCCACTCTCACGCCGAGGCCCGTCGCCACATCGTCGCCCATCGCGACAAGACCGAGGGGCACAGCGAAGACGGCACACACTATAACGACGGCACCAATCACGATGAGCAGAGGCATCAGACGCGCGATAGTAACGCCGGAGAATGAACCGGCGCTCCACAGCTGCGCACGCTGCGCTGCTTCCAGCGGAGCCTTGACGATGAGCAGCGAATTGACAGCACGCAACGCCGCCGAGCAGCCAATACCGACGAGGACGACACGAATACCCGTGACTCGCATGCCCCCCGCACACGCAAGGATGATCGCACCCGAAACGAGTCCTCCGAGCAATGCACCAACCCCAGTGACCGTGGGGCTCGATCCCAGAACGATGATCGCGATCAGCGCACCGGTCGCACAGCCGGTCGACAGACCGACGATGTCGGGGCTACCGAGTGGGTTACCCGAGATCGTCTGGAAGATACGCCCGGCAATCCCAAGCGCTACGCCGACAGCGATCGCTGCGAGCATACGCGGCAGGCGCACCGACTGGACAAAGTAGACCCCAAGATAATCGTCCCGAGGCCCACCGTCTCCCAGAAGACGACGGAACGAATCGGCGGCACTCAGCCCGTAGTCCCCCAGCGTCAGCGAATAAACGGCGAGCGCGGCGAGGAGAACGAATCCGATGACTACAACAGCTGCGCTGCGCCGGTGCACGCGCACCGATAAACCACGTAGCGAAACGGTCTTGTAGCGCGATGGAGCTGGCGTCATGACATGCCCTTTCCACGCGCCCCCAGGATGAAGAACGGAGCGCCGATCAAAGCGACGATGACACCCACGGGCACCTCGGATGGTGCGAGCACGAGACGCGAGACGACGTCAGCACCGCACACCCAAGCAGCGCCGACCACGATAGACCAGAGGGCAATGGCCCCCTGCCGGGCTCCGACGAAGCGTCGCACCATCAGCGGAACTGCGAGGCCGACGAACGTGAGGGGGCCACCCAGGGCAGTCGCTCCCCCGGCCAATGCGGTAACGGCGACAACCCCGAGCAAGCGGATGAGTCGCACGCGCACACCGAGGCTCACCGCAGCATCATCGCCGAGTGCAAGAACACCCAGTGCCGAGGTGATGAGCAGGGCAACCACGGTGCCGCCGGCAATCACTGCACCCGCGCTGGCCACCGAGGCCATATCAACGCCTTCCAATGATCCCGATGCCCAGTATCGAAATTCGTTGAACGCGAACTGATTCGCGGCGAGAACGGCCTGAGTGAGTGAGGCGAGAGCAGCCGATACGGCAATGCCCGCCAGGGCGAGGCGCGATCGCGATCCTCCACCGCTCCCCGAAATAGCGAAGACAAGACCGGCGGCCACCCCCGCGCCGATGAGCGAGGCGCCCAGCGTCGCCATGCGAGTCGCGACACCGCTCGCGGCCGTGACGGTCACGACGAGAAAGGCCGCTCCTGCGTTGATGCCAAGCACGCCGGGATCTGCGAGAGGATTGCGAGTCATGGCCTGCATGACGGATCCCGCCAGCCCCAGTGCCCCGCCGATGACGAGCGCGGCGAGAGTACGGGGAACACGCAGCTGCGTGACCACCTGGGCGTCCTGACTGACGCCGCCGTGCACGAGCGCGTCCCAGACCACGTCGGGAGCGATCTGACGCGAGCCGAAGGCGAGGGAGGCGAGGGCGACGAGGGCAAGCACCAGCGTCGCCACTGCACAAGCAATGGCGACGCTGGTGATGCGACGTGTCATCATGTCAGGTCATCGACCCGGATCGTGTGGCCATCGATGTCAGGAGGCCGGGACGAACTGGGCTTCGATGCTCGAGACGATGCCATCCATGAGGAGGTATCCACCGGCGGACGTCCACAGGGAACCGTCGACGGGGATCACGTGGTTCGCCTTCACAGCACTGAGGGAGTCAAAACCGACGGTGCTCTTCGCCTCTTCCAGGGCGGCGGCCGAAGCCTCGACGCCCGTGTTGCCACCGGCGGAGGGGTTGTTCACCGAGGCCTTGCCCAGGGTGCCGAAGAAGATCCAGTCGGCGTCGATCTGATCGATGTTTTCCAGCGAGACGGGCTCGGAGTGGCCCTCGCCGTCACGATCCTGGTTCGCGGGACGCTTCATGCCGAGCGCGGTGAGAGCCTGGCCGGCGGGCAGCTCCTTGAGGATGAGGCCGGCACTGTCGCCCTGCCAACGCACCACCGAGTAGGTCTGATCGAGATAGCCGGCGTCCTTCAGGCGGGCGCTAACGGAAGCAACGTGCTGATCGAATTCCGCGAGCTTGGTCTGCGCCTGGTCGGCAACGCCGAGCGCGTCGGCCGTCAGGGTGAAGGTCTCGCGCCAGTCGCCGCCCTTTTGCGTCGTGAAGAAGACGGGCGCAATCTGAGCCAGCGCGGTCAGCGTCTCGGTGTCGTTGTTCTTCACCGACGTGCCGTCAACGAGGATCAGATCCGGGTGCGCCGCACCGATGGCCTCGAGGTTGGGTGTGCCGATGGAGCCCAGGATCGGGATATCGCCCGCGCGATCAACGAGGTAGTTGGGAACCGTCTGCTGGCCGCGGCCGGAGACAACGCCGATCGGGGTGAAGCCCAGGGCGAGCGCGTTGTCGGTCGTCGGCTCAGAGAGCGTGACGACGCGGCTAGGGTGCGACGGCAGGGTCACTTCCTGACCGGATGCGTCAGTGACGGTGCGCGTCTCGGATGCCGCGGAGGCGTCGGAAGCCTCAGGAGACGAGGCCGGGGCGGGCTGGTTGGACGAGCATGCTCCCAGAGCGAGAGCGGTCAGAGCGACGCCAACGATGGCGCGAATTCGCGTCGACAGGTGCACAAGTGCCTCAATTCAGTCGATCTTATCAGGTGCGTAGGTAAGCCTAACCTACAGGCTACACATTGACCTGGGCTGTCTCATTCCTGGTCAGCATGTGAGAGCGTCCCATTCATCAAGCGCGCGCACGAGGCCTTCGCGCCACCATGCCACGTCGTGCCCGCTGCGATAGTGGTCAAGCTCAACCGCCACGCCCAGGCACCGCAGCAGCTCGGCGCAGTCATCCACTACAGGACGCATCGTCTCTTCCAACGTGCCCACCTGCAAACGTAGCCGCACACCCCGGTGCGGTCGAATCTGCCCGGCGCGCAGGGCACCCATGAGCGTGCCTTCGCCGACTCCTCGTTGTTCCCCTCCCCACCACAGGGACGGAGACTGGGCAACTGCACAATCGAGAGGGAAATCGCTGCGCAGCGCCGCTTCCAACACAGCAAGACCACCGTAGGACTGGCCGGCGACCATCACCGGCCCCGCCCCCGCCTCGTCGTACACCGCCCGTAGCAGAGCAGCGACGCGATCCGCATCGGTCAGCTCCGCCTCGCGCTCATCCAGATCTCCCGCGTCGATCGTCACGATGCGCAGGCCGGGATAGCGCCGAGTCAGCCAACCGACGCCGTTGCCTCGCCAGATCTCGCCGTCGAAGAGGATGAGCGTGCACGTTGGCTCCGACTCGCCGTCGAACATCACGACCGGTCGCTGGCGCGTGTGCCCGAGCCGGGCACTGACACGCGTGCCAATCTCGCGCTCCCGCGGCGCACGCATCTGAGGCGCCGTCAGATCCTCCGATGGCCACACCACCCGCGCATCGGGCCCAACGAAGAGCGAGGCGACAGCTCCTCGGCCATTCACGACTCGCAAGGGATTAGATTTATCAGGGCGCGCATCCTCCAGGAATCGTATCCACTCCCCCATGTCCGTAAGCACCCCGGGGTCGAGGCCCCACGGACCCACAATGACCTTTTGATAGCTGAGGATCGCGTCCGCAGGAAGCGCGCACACGAGCGCCCGAGCATCCGAGCGTCCCGGCCCTATCGACATGCAAAAGTCGTCGAGGTACTCTCGCGCGCGATCAGTGATCGTGTTCAGGATGACATAGCAGTCAGCAGCAGCCTGGGCTCCCCACTGGAAGGTCACGCGAACAGCGTCGACCCCATCGACGACGAGCCGCGGCCCGACGATCGGGAGCCCATCGGCGTAGCGATAGATTCCGTCTGATGCCTCCCAGCGCAGCAGGCAAAAGCCCGTGCGCGAAAAAGACGTGTGCTCAAACGCCACGAGATCAGTCGAAGAGCGAGATGTCGCCAGCGCCGACGCGCGCGACGACAGCGTCCCCGCCAGCGAAGTCGATGACCGTGGTCGGCTCAGCGACGCCCACGGGACCCACGACCACCAGGTCGACCTGGTGCCCAATGCGCTCATCCACGTCGAAACCGTCCGTCAGCGGCTCTTCCTCGCCCGGCATGATGAGCGTCGAGCAGGCCAGGGGCTCGCCCAGCGCCTCGACGATCGCCTGCGTGATGACATGATCGGGGATGCGCACGCCCACCGTGTGCTTCTTCTTGTTCAGCATGATGCGCGGGACCTCCTTGGTCCCCCGCAGGATAAACGTGTAGGGTCCGGGGGTGAGCGCCTTCATGGTGCGGAACTCGTGATTATCGATGATGACGAGCTCGCCCAGCTGCGCAAACGAGTGGCACAGCAGCGAGAAGTTGTGCTTGTCATCGAGCTTACGGATGGCACGGATCGTGTCCATACCCGCCTTATTGCCCGCCTTCGTGGCGATCGCGTAGCCGGAGTCGGTGGGCAGCGCGATCGTGCCGCCGCGTTCCAGCAGGTCAACGACCGTGTTGACCAGACGTGCCTGCGGATTCTCAGGGTGCATCTCGACGTACGACATACCCCTATTGTGCACGAAACCCCCACCGGTCGGTAACCGATGGGGGTTCCGTGGACAAGGTCACGGCGCCGAAATCACTTCTCGGATTCCTCAGACGCTTCCTCGCCGCGCTTCTTCGGCTTCGCATCGACGCCGGCTTCCTTACGCTGCGCGGGCGTGATCGGGGCCGGGGCCTCGGTCAGCGGGTCGAAACCGCCGCCGGACTTCGGGAAGGCGATGACGTCGCGGATCGACTCGGACTTCGTCAGCAGGGACACGATGCGGTCCCAGCCGAAAGCCACGCCGCCATGCGGCGGGGCGCCGAACTTGAAGGCGTCCAGCAGGAAGCCGAACTGCGTCTGGGCTTCCTCCTCGCCGATGCCCATCACGTTGAACACGCGGTTCTGGATGTCACGGCGGTGGATACGGATGGAGCCGCCGCCGATCTCGTTGCCGTTGCAGACGATGTCGTACGCGTAGGCCAGCGCGTTGCCCGGATCCTTGTCGAAGGAGTCAATCCACTCGGGCTTGGGCGAGGTGAACGCGTGGTGGACGGCCGTCCAGGCGCTGTGGCCCAGCGCAACGTCGCCCTCGGCCTCGGCGTCGCCGGCGGGCTTGAAGAGCGGAGCGTCGACGACCCAGGTGAAGGCCCAGGCATCGGGGTCGATGAGGTTGCAGCGCTTGCCGATCTCAAGGCGAGCAGCGCCGAGCAGCTCGCGCGACGGAGTCGGCTTGCCAGCGGCGAAGAAGATGCAGTCGCCAGGCTTGGCACCGGTGGCGGCAGCAAGGCCCTCACGCTCAGACTCGGTGATGTTCTTAGCGACGGGGCCGCCGAGCGTGCCGTCCTCGGCAATCGTGACATACGCCAGGCCCTTGGCGCCGCGCGCCTTGGCCCATTCCTGCCACTTGTCGAAGGTGCGACGCGGCTGCGAGCCGCCACCGGGCATGACGACGGCACCCACGTAGGGGGCCTGGAACACGCGGAAGGTCGTGTCCTTGAAGTACTCGGTGAGCTCGGTGAGCTCGAGACCGAAGCGCAGGTCGGGCTTATCCGAGCCGTAGCGCTCCATGGCGTCCTTGTAGGTCATGCGCGGGATCGGCGTGGACAGGTCGTAGCCGATGAGCGCCCACACGTTCTTCAACACATCCTCGGCGACCTCGATGACGTCGTCCTGGTCCACGAAGCTCATCTCGATGTCGAGCTGGGTGAACTCGGGCTGACGGTCGGCGCGGAAGTCCTCGTCGCGGTAGCAGCGCGCGATCTGGAAGTAGCGCTCCATACCGGCCACCATGAGCAGCTGCTTGAAGAGCTGGGGCGACTGAGGCAGGGCGTACCAGGAGCCGGGCGAGAGGCGAGCCGGGACGATAAAGTCGCGGGCGCCCTCGGGGGTCGAACGGGTCAGCGTCGGGGTCTCGATCTCGACGAAGTCGCGGGCGTAGAGCGCCTCACGAGCGGCGCGGGAGACCTTCGAGCGCAGGCGAATCGCGTACTGCTCGGGCTCGCGACGCAGGTCGAGGTAGCGGTACTTCAGGCGGGTTTCCTCGCCCACGTTGCCGGAATCTTCAGCATTGGAGGACACCTGGAACGGCAGAGGCGCGCTGGTGTTCAGGATTTCAATATCGTCGCCCATCACCTCGATGGCGCCGGTGGCCAGGTGCGGGTTTTCGTTGCCCTCGGGGCGAGCACAGACCTCGCCGGTGACCTTCAGGACGAACTCGGAGCGCAGCTCGTGGGCGACACGCTCGTCGCGGACGACAACCTGAGCGATGCCCGACGCGTCGCGCAGGTCGATGAACGCCACGCCACCGTGGTCACGACGACGATCCACCCAACCGGTGAGCGTCACAGTCTGACCGACAAGGTCGGTGCCGAGGGTTCCAATGTTGTGAGTGCGGAGCACTGTGATTCCTTTCGTAGTTACCATCCGCGAGACAGGCGGCGGCGCTGTTATTGTACGCCCACCTTCCGAAGAGTCGCGCGTGCCGCGAGTAGGATAGTCACCATGCCCGCCGACGGTTCTTCCTCTTCCACTACCCGCGCCACCTGGACTCCAGCTGAAATCGGGCTGGCAATCGGCTCGGTTCTTCTCATCACACTCGTTGCTTTCGAGGAACTCGCAGCCACGACGATTATGCCCGCAGTCGTCCAGTCTTTTGACGCTGCCTCCTGGTACCCGATCGCCTCGGGCGCGGCGTTGGCGGCGCAGCTCAGCGCCACCGTGGTCGCGGGCGCTCTGGCGGATTGGAAGGGACCCCGTTTAGTCCTGCTCGCGGGATTGGTTCTCTTCGCCGTCGGTTTGGTGGTGTGCGCCGCGGGCACGAACGTGGTTGTGTTCGTTGTCGGCCGCGCGCTTCAGGGGCTCGGCGGAGGCCTTCTCATTGTCCCGCTGTACGTCCTCGTCGGAGCGGTCGCTACACCCCATCACCGCCCTTCGTTCTTTGCGTCTTTCTCGTTAGCGTGGGTTCTCCCGTCGCTCGTCGGTCCCGCGATCGCGGCCCACGTGACCCAGGAGTGGGGCTGGCGCTACGTCTTCGGCGTGGTTCCGCTCTTCGTTGCGGTCGCGGCGCTCCCCATCGCCTACGTCCTGCGCTCGATCCCAACTGCACAGGGGCAGCGCTCCCCCGTGCTCGCGTCCCTCTCGCGAGACGCCGGGCTTGTCGGAATTGGCGTCATGCTGCTGCAGCTTGCGGGCGCGCTGCCCACACCGCTGGCACAATTCGCGGTCTTCGCCCTCGGCGCGTGCATCGCGGTCTGGGTGCTGCCCCGTCTCCTGCCGCACGGAACATTCGTATCGCGCCGAGGTATGCCATCGGCGATTCTGGCAAGGCTGAGCGCGATGGCCTCACAAGTCGGTCTCGCCGTCATGATTCCGCTGATCCTCCAGCGTGTACACGGGTGGTCCGAGGCATCCTCCGCCTGGTGGGTCACCCTCGGCTCGCTCACATGGGCCATCGGTGCGGTCGGCCAGGCGCGCGTGCACGATCCGCAGCTGCGACGCCGACTCCCGGTCGTCGGCGGCGCAATGATGGCAGTCGGAGCGATCCCCGTGGGTGCTCTGCTTCTTCCGTCAATTCCGGTGTGGGTGGCCCTCGTCGGCTGGCTTCTTGTTGGCCTGGGCGTCGGTCTCGTCCACGCACCCCTTTCCGTCATGGCACTCGAGGTCACCCCTGAATCCAAGCACGGGCGCGTCGCCTCGTGGCTGCAGGTAGCCGACTCGGCTGGTCCTGCGCTCGAACTCGCCCTCGTTTCCGTGGCCATGAGCGCGTGGGCCGCCACCGCCACGGTGGGCGGGGCGGCCTACGCTCCCTATTGGGTCATTGCTGCAGCGCTTGCGATCCTCACCGTGGTTGCCGTGACTCGGCTGCGTCCCTCTTCGGTTCACTCCACGGGCGAGGCAGCTAGCACTCAGTCATCGTAACGGCGCTTGCCGAAGTGGCGGCGTCCGCCGTCGCGGCCTCCGTCACGGTCCCAACCGCCATCGCGGCCACCCTCACGCTCGCGGCGGGCACGCTTAATGTCCTTCTCCCAGCGCTCGGTGCGAACCGAGCGGCGCGGACGGGACCCGTCGCCCTTTTCGAAGCGGTGCGGACGCTTCTCATCACGGTCACCGAAGCGGCCCTCGCGATCGCCGTAGCCACCGCGGCCTCGGTTATCTCGGTCGAAGTCGCGGCGTTCACGGCGTTCGAAGCCGTCGCGGTCGCCGTGAGAACGGCCGCCGGGGCCCTCGTCCACGCGGATGCGCAGCTGGCGGCCCGAGACGTATCCCTTGGAAATACGGGACAGCTGCTCGCCGGACAGGTCCGCGGTGATGTCGACCAGTGAGAAGGTCGGGTAGATCTCGATGTTGCCGATGTCGCGGCCGTCGATGCCGCCCTCGCCTGCGATCGCGCCGACGATCGAACCCGGCTTCACGCGGTCCTTCTTACCCACCTCGATGCGATAGCGCGTACCGGAGCCGGGTGCCGGGCGGCCGCCGCCGCGACGACGGGCACCGTTCGCGCCTCCCTTAATCGGGCGGTCTTTGTCGCGACCGGCCTCGAAAGTGGCGCCGACGAACTCGCCGGACTCGTCCAGCTGTTCCTCACGGCGGATCTTGCCATTACCGCGACGATCCTTCTCGACGCGGGGGGCGGGGCCATCGTCGCCAACAGCCGTCGCCATGAGGGCGGCGGCGATGTCCTCGACGGACATCTCACCGCCGAGGTCGGCGAGCAGACGCTTATACATGTCGAGACGGCCACGCTCGATGCGAGCGGACAGGCCCTCGAGTAGGCGGCTGGCGCGGAATTCGGAGACGGCTGCGGGCGAGGGAATCTCGACTTCTTCCATCTCGGTGCCCGTCAGCTTCTCGATACGGCGCAGACGGCCGTGCTCGCGCGGGGTGAAGAAGGTCAGCGCGCGACCCTCGCGACCCGCGCGGCCGGTGCGACCGATGCGGTGAACGTAGGCCTCGGGCTCGCGCGGAACGTCGAAGTTAACAACGAGGGAAATACGCTCGACATCGAGGCCTCGGGCGGCCACGTCGGTCGCGACCAACACGTCGAGCGAGCCGTTCTTCAGGCGCTCAACCATGCGCTCGCGCTCGGTCTGAGCGACATCGCCGGAAATGCCGGCGGCGCGGAATCCGCGGCTCGACAGCTCCAGCGACACCTCTTCGACATCGGCGCGCGTGCGCACGAAAACGATGGCGGCGTCAGCCTCTTCCTGGCCTTCCTTGATGTGCTGGGCGCGGGTGGCCAGCACGCGCGAGAGCGCACCGATCTTGTGCTTGTAGGGCACCACCGCGTAGGTCTGATGGATGGTATCCACCGTCGAAGACTCGGTGGAGACCGCGACCTTGACCGGATCCTTCAGGTGCTCGCGGGCGACCTTTTCGATGGCGGCGGGCATCGTCGCGCTGAACAGGGCCGTCAGGCGATCATCCGGGGCGCTCGACGCGATCGTCTCCACATCCTCAGCAAAGCCCATACGCAGCATTTCGTCGGCCTCGTCGAGGACCAGCATGCGCACGTTCGACAGGTCGAGGGCGCCCTTCTCGATGAGGTCGATGACGCGACCCGGAGTGCCGACGACAACCTGAGCGCCGCGCTTGAGCGCACCGATCTGCGGGCCGTAGGGCGAGCCACCGTAGACGGGAACGACGTCGAGGCGGGCCGTACGTGCGGCGAAATCCTCGATCGCCTGGGCGCTCTGCATCGCGAGCTCACGGGTGGGGGCAAGCACGAGGGCCTGGACGTCGCGCTCGTCCGCGTCGACAATCGCCAGAAGCGGCAGACCGAATGCAGCGGTCTTACCGGTACCGGTCTGGGCGATGCCGACGACGTCGCGCAGCTCCAGCAGCGGCGGAATAGCAGCGGCCTGAATCGGGGTGGGGACGCGGAATCCCATGTCGGTGACGGCCGCGAGGATCTCCTCGGGCAGGCCGAGGCTCGCGAAGGGCACGGTATCCGCATCCTCCTCGTCCGCGCCGTGATCATCGAGATCACGGTCATCGTCGAGGTCGTCGATATCGTCGGCAATTGCCGTCATCTCGCGCTCATCGTCAGCGCGTTCCATGAAATCGTCAGAGGGCATAATTCATCCTTGCGTGGTGCAATCGGTGTCAGCAAAACCATCGGGGCGGGCCTACTCGGCTCCTCGG
The DNA here is from genome assembly GCA_001838165.1 of Actinomyces sp. HMSC035G02. Taxonomy (GTDB): domain Bacteria; phylum Actinomycetota; class Actinomycetes; order Actinomycetales; family Actinomycetaceae; genus Pauljensenia. Next base: position 193,720 of record KV835892.1, read on the forward strand.
CGCGGCCTCACCCATAACAACAAATCCCGCATCCCGCGGGCACCATAACAAGGGGCAGCGCCTCATCGCTATGACCAGCATACCCTCGCGCGCAGCTCGTAGAGGCGCGTGGTCGGCGAACTCACTGTCAGCGAATCGTCCCTTCGTCGCTCAGACGGCGCTCAGAGCGGCAGGCGGGCAAGGAACGAGGCAATCGTCACCTGTCGATTGTCCTCGGACCGCAGGGGAGCAACAACGAGTCGATCGACAGCATCACGGCACAGTCCCTGCAGGTCTCGCATCACGACGCGTCGACGCCGCGATGCAGCCCACCGGGCGAGTGCCCGGCTCATGCACGCGCACAGAACCGTGATCAAAAGGCCCAACGCGACAAGAGCCGTCGGAAGCGGAATCGGCCCGAGCGCGGGGACGCGAACGTCAATGAGGACAGCCCTACCCAGGTGCACGAGAACAATCCACGCCACGCCCACGACGACGCCGAGCCACGCAAGCAGCTGCGCTCCTCCCAGCACACGACACAGCGCCGGGGCTCCGGTCGACACGCGGATGTGCTCAGCAACCTCGCGATGCGCAGCGTCTGGAACCTCTCGCGCCCCGCTGAGCGCGCGCTCGACCAGCGCCGCGCGCCAACGGGCAGGACGCGCCTGCGCGCGCTCCCCAACGGCCCCGCGCACAGCGTTGACGAAGGAAGCTTCATCGGAGGCGGACCGAGTCGGCAGCGTCGGAGTCGTCGCACCCTCGGCGCGCGACTCATCGTCCAGATGCAGGCGGCGAAGCGGGTCCGCACCCGTACGCGTTAGCCAGCGCAAGGGCAACCAGCCACCCGCCCGGCGTCCGGCACGCAGCGTCGAGTCAGCCACGGCCTCGGCGATGATGGGAGCACCCGCAAGATCGGCCGCCGTGCCAGCCAATTCGGCGGCCAGACCATCGGTCTCGAGACCTCGAACCGTGCCGGTCAGCTCCAAGGACTCACGCAGCAGCCGAGAGGCCTCACGCAGCGCAGCACGCGCGCGCGACGCCTGCCGCGAGACCCTCTCGGCCTCACGCGTCAGGTACTTAATGAGCGTGCGCATGCCATCGCCCGTCGTCGACGACACCGCGAAGACCTCAGCGTCAGCCACGCCGCGCTCACTCAGCAGACGACGCAGGTCCTGCTCGATCGCATCACGCTCGGGCATGGAGATGGTATCGATGTGCGTGAGGACAACCGTCACCGAAGCGTGAGACGAGCGCAAGCGCGCCAACCACTCGTCGTGAAGACGCGCATCCGCGTACTTCTGCGGATTGACGACAACAACGAGCGCGTCGACACGCGATGCTAGGCGATCGGTGATCTCCGCGTGGCTGGCCTCGACCGAATCGATGTCCGGCAGATCGACGACGACGGTGTTGCCAGGGAGTGCCTGCGGAGCCTCCACCCGGCGACCGATGCCCAGCCACCCCAGCAGTTCCTGCGGTTCTCGGCCTCGCGGCAGCACGGCGCACGCTTCATTCGTCGTGGGGCGTCGAACACCTGCGGTGACGACCTCTCCCCCGCTGAGCGCATTCACCAGAGAGGACTTGCCAGCGCCCGTGCCTCCCAGCATGCCGATGACACACCAGGACGGGTCGACCTCGCTACGTTCGGACGTCACGTCAATGAGCTCGCGAATACGCGCCAGGGTCTGGTCATCGAGATCCCGAGCAGCCACAGTGCATATCTCGTCGAGCTGCTGGGCGGCCGACGCCACGGCGTTCGTCGCTCGCCTCATGCCAGCACCTCCCGGGCGCTCTCAACGGCCGTCGCCAGCTTGTCGACGAGAACCTTGTCGGAAGCGTGGTCAAGGCTCGCGCTCACCGGGGCAACGACATCCGACAGCGACTCGCCGGCGAGGCGTTCGAGCGCCGCACGGGCCTGCTCGGCCAGCGAGCGAACCGTGCGCTCGCCGAAATAGGCTTCCAGGACGGTCTGCGACAGGGCGGCCGATGCGCCGGCGATACCGACTTCGACACCGGTAAGACCACCGGTCATCGTAAACGCCGTCACCATCAGCGACACCGTCACGACGTTAATGCCGCCCGCGAGCATGCGCCCGCTGACGCGCGAGGACTCGGCCTGGCCACGAATGATCTGCGTGACCTCGCGCGTCCACTCCTGCGCGACCGTGCGTGCGCGCTGCGCCGCTGCATCGACATCGAGCAGGTCATCGAAAGACGACGTATCGATGACCGAACGCGCCCTGCGCAGGGATTCCCCCCACGCCCGGTGATACTGGTCCGCCAAGCGCTGCGCGAGGCCTCCGGTCAGGTCGCGCTGCACTTGAACGTCCGGGGCCGCCTGTCCGCGAAGAGCCCCCATGACGCGCGAGCTCAGGCCGGAAAACACACGCGAAACGGTCTTGGACATATCCCACGAACCCAGCACCTCGGCGATACGTGCGCTTACTTCGCCGCGCAGCACGTCGTCGCTGGACGAGGAGGACACCTCCCGGGCATAGGAAGCAACGAGCTGGGCGATATCATCGGAGGCCGCCTCGAACTCACGGTTGCGCTGCCTCGCAGCCTCGAGCGCGCGAGTCGTCTCCTCCAACGACGAAGCGACGGCACCGGACAGCGATCGGCGCACGATCGCGGCGCGTTCCTCGGCATCCCTTCCGATTCCCTCCAGGTATGCGCCAATCGACGCGATTGCCTCGGCGGGCAGGCGGGAGTCGCTCAGCGGCTGCTCCTCGACCGTATGAATCGCGACCTCACCCAGGCCTCGCCGCTGAGCCAACGCCGCCAGATCCTCACGAATTTCCTGCGTCGCCCCAGCAGGGACACGGTTGAGCACAATAGCGACACGCAATCCGCGGCTCGCGGCTTCCTCCAGGTGCTTCCACGCCACCGCATCCGCGTAGCGGGCGGCGGTCGTGACGAACACCCACAGGTCTGCACCATCGAGCAGCTCCGCAGCCAGGCGACGGTTTCCATCCTCGACGGAATCGATGTCCGGGGCATCCACGATGCCCACGGCGGGCCACAGCGTCTCCTCGACCGCGATCGTGATCGCATCAAGGCTGTCCCCGCCCGTACCCTCACTCTTCGCCAAGCGTGGCAGCACGCGGTCCGACATGAACCACTCGCGTGCCTTGGGCGAGCACACCAACACGGGGCGTCGAGTCGTCGGACGCACCGCGCCCGCCCGGCTCACGTTTCGGCCAAGCAGCGAATTGACGAGCGTCGACTTACCCGACCCCGTCGAGCCGCCGACGACCACCAGCACGGGTGCATCCGCGTCCTCGAGGCGCGGCAACACGACGTCCTGCAGGCGTCGCAGCGCGCGCTCCGCGTCGCCACGACTCCCGTCCGGAATGGCATGGAGCGTTTCCTCGAGGGCTTGCGCCAGCGAGCGAGCTGCTTCAACCGCCGTGAGGGACACTCAGTCCGTCACCTTCTCGATAGTGGGCACCGCGTCGGCCTCGGGCAGAACCCACGTCTGCGGGTCGGCGTCTACCTGATCACCGCTACGAATGTCCTTCACCGTGTCGGCAGTCCCCTCATCGCCCGGGAACCAGACGTAGGGGATTCCGCGCTTATCGGCGAACTTGATCTGCTTGCCGAACTTCGCGGCGCTGGGAGCAACGTCCGTCGAGATACCGCGCGAACGCAGCACGGCGGCAATGGACTCCGAGCGCTCACGCTGTTCCTCCGCGATAACCGCGACCACGACCGCCGTGGGCACCTTGCGAGAAGCGGTCACCATCGGCGCGGAAATCATGCGCGACACGAGGCGCGAGACGCCAATCGACAGACCGACGCCCGGGTACGTGCGCTTGCCGTCCTTTGCCAGGGAGTCGTAGCGGCCACCCGAGCAGATCGAGCCGAGGTCCTCATGGCCTTCGATCTCCGACTCGTACACGCTGCCCGTGTAGTAGTCGAGGCCGCGAGCAATCTTGAGGTCCGCGACGACCGCACCCGGCATCCGCTTGTTCGCAGTATCGAGGAGCTCGGTCAGCTCCTTCAGGCCCTCATCCAGCAGTTCGCCGCGCACGCCGAGCTCGGCCAGACGCGTGCGCACCTCGGAAGAGTCGGACGTGCGGATCTGCGCCATCTGGAGCAGGACGGATGCCTGGTCACCGTCGATGCCGGACTGAGCCAGCTCGGCGGCCACGCCCTCCGGGCCGATCTTGTCAATCTTGTCGAGGCCACGCAGGGCGGCCTCAACGTCCGTGACGCCCAGGGACTCGCACACACCCTGGACAACCTTGCGATTGTTCACGAGCACACGCACGGGCGGGATCGGCAGGTTGTTGAGAGCCTGCGCCATCACGAGCGGCAGGTCGACCTCAAAGTGGAACGGGAGCTCGCCGTTACCCACAACGTCGATGTCCGCCTGCGTGAATTCACGGAAGCGACCGTCCTGAGGACGCTCACCGCGCCACACCTTCTGGATCTGGTAGCGCTTGAACGGGAAATCCAGCTCGTTCGCATTCTCCACCACGTAGCGGGCGAAGGGAACGGTCAGGTCGAAGTGCAGACCCATACCCTTGTCCTTGGGAGCGCGTGCGCCCGCCGCCGCGGCCTTCAGGGCCTGCAGGCGGTCGAGCACGTAGATCTCCTTAGAGGTCTCGCCCTTTGCTTCGAGTTGCTCGAGGGTCTCGACCGCACGGGTTTCGATGCCCGCAAAGCCGTGCAATTCAAACACGCGCCGCAGCTCATCGAGGACGTGCATCTCAATGATGCGGCCCTCGGGGAGCCATTCGGGGAAACCTGACAGGGACGTGCGAGCCATTGAGCGTTCTTTCTGTGAGGAAGGTGGTTAGCCGATGCGGCGGGCGCGAATCAGATACTGGTTCGAGCGTATCTCATCTGCGAGCGTCGTCGCCGGACCGTGGCCGGGAATCAGGACGGTGCGCGGATCGAGAGCGTTGGAAATCGTGCGCAAAGAATGCCGCATTTGAGTTTCGTCGCCCCCGGGCAGGTCGGTACGCCCGACGCTGTCCTTAAACAGGACGTCGGCGCTCATCGCCCACGGAACCGCTTCGTCGGAAGAATAGAAGGACTGGTTGTTCACCCGAATGTCCAGCGGGCTCTCCCCGAGGAAAACGGCCGATCCCTCGGTGTGGCCGGGGGCGGGAACCATGCGCAGCCACACGCCGGGACACACCTCGAACGAATCGGAGGGTGCCTCGCGCAGGTCGGTGGGCTTGACCCACTCCCCCACGAAGTCGGGCAGCGGCATCGGCAGGAACGAGGCCGGATCATCCATGCGGTACATGTCGGGACCCGGGACGTACACGGGGACGGTCGCTCCGTCCGGTCCCCAGGTGGACACAGCGGCTGCATCCCAGACGTGGTCCGGATGTCCGTGTGTCAGAAGCACGCCGCCCACGCTGACGTCCTCGAGATCGAGGACCTCGCGGATCAGGTGCTGGATTCCGGCTGAAGGGTCGACGACAAGGGCAGTGCCCGCCCCAGAAGGGACGAGCACAAGCCCATTCGCCGCGTAAAATGGCGACGGAATGACGTGAAGACGCATGTCACTCCATGGAGGAGGAGATCTGCGCGAGCCAGGCGCGCTTGGTCTCGAGAGCCTCGCGGACGCTCCTGGCGGACTTCTCGTCGCCCTTGGCCTCGGCCTCGGACAGAGAACGCTCGAGCTGAGCGATCTGCTCCTCAAGCTGACCAACCATGCCCGCCGCACGTGCGCGCGTCTCGGGGTTGGTGCGACGCCATTCCTTCTCCTCGGCCTCGCGGACGGCGGCCTCGACGGCGCGCAGACGACCCTCAATGCGGTGCAGGTCGGCGGAAGGCACGCGGCCTACCTCTTCCCAGCGGTCCTGGATCTGACGCAGCTGAGCCTTCGCACGATCGATGTCGGTCACCGGCAGGATCGCCTCGGCATCAACGAGGATCGCCTCCTTCGCGACGAGGTTCTCGCGGTACTCCGCGTCGGTGGCCTCGTCCTTGGCACGGCGAGCGTCGAAGAACACCTGCTGAGCGGCGCGGAAACGCGCCCACAGCGCGTCGTCTTCCTTACGCGAGGCGCGCGGGGCTGCCTTCCAGCGGTTCATCAGCTCACGGTAGGCACCGGAGGTGCGCGACCAGTCCACGGACGAAGACAGAGCCTCGGCCTCGGCGATCAGGGCTTCCTTCACACGCTTCGCCTCGGACTGAGCCTGATCAAGCTGCGAGAAGAACTGGCGGCGGTGGCGATCGAACTGGGTGCGCGCGGAGGAGAAACGCTTCCACAGCTCATCCTCAATCGCCTTCTCCAGGCGCGGACCGCGGCGCTGCAGGTTCTTCCACTCGTCGAGGAGGTCGCGCAGGGTCTGGCCCGACTGCTTCCAGTGAGTCTTGGCGGGGTCCTGGGCGACGATGGCCTCGGCGCGCTCAACCACGGAGGTGCGCTCGGCGAGAGCGGCAGCCTTGGCAGCCTTGCGCTCCTCGCGGGCGATTTCCTTGCGCTCCTCGGCAGCCTTCGTGGCCGCCGCAACGCGCTCACGCAGCGCCGGGATATCACCGATAACGTTCGGAGAGGCGACCTGCTCGCGCAGCGTTGCGAGAGTCTGGTCGATGTCGCGCGGGCTCAGCGTGCCCAGGCGATCCTCAAAAAGCTTGATGGTGGCTTCGAGGTCTGCGTAGCGACGCTCGTACAGAGCGTAGGGAGAAGCAGGAATGCCCTCGGGGAAGCCGCCGATGACGCGCTCCTCGTCTCCATCCTTGACATAGACAGTGCCGTCCTCGCCGATACGGGCGAAGGGGTGCTCGGGCACCTCAGAAGCAGCGATCGTCGTCGAGACCGCAGCCTCCTCAACGGTCGACGGGGCAGTTTCGGGAGCGGTTTCGTTATTCGGAATCGGCGTCGTAGTCACGATATTCCTTCTGAGACGAGGGCTTACGCCCGGCGCGGGTGCGTGCCGATGTGACACACAGAGCTAGTGTGTCACATCTAACGAGCAGGGGAAAGCTCATCACCCAAAAGGGGACGGATGTAACACCCATTTTGCCCGAATCGACGCAGGCCGCCCACGCCTCGTCTATGAATCGGCGCCGATGCGCACCGCCTCGAAGACTCCGTCGACCCGACGAAGAGCCGACAGGACAGCGTTCAGGTGCCCGAGATCAGCCAGTTCGAACGAGAAGTTTCCCGAGGCAACCTGATCGCCGTCGGTCTTGAGCGCGGCGGCGAGAATGTTGACGCGATAGTCGGACAGGACGCGCGTCAGATCGGACAGCAGCCCGCCACGGTCGAGAGCGCGCACCTCGATCTGCACGCGGAACGGAGCACCCAACCCCTTCTCGTTCCAGGACACGTCGACGAATCGCTCGGGCTGCAGCTGCCCCAGGCGCACGGCGTTCGCACACGTACTGCGATGCACCGAGACGCCCTGGCCTCGGGTAATGAAACCAACGATGTCGTCTCCCGGCACCGGCGTGCAGCACTTGGCGAGCTTCACCCAGATCTCATTCGGGCTGAGACCGGTGACGGTGATCGCCGCATCGCCCGAGGCCTCGGAGCGCGGCTTCTGCGAACCGGGGGTCACGGCCTCGGACAGCGTCTCCTCTGTGCCGTCTCCCCCACCCAGGTTGTCGACCAGCTTGGAGACGACGTTTTGCGCGGAGATGTGTCCCTCTCCGACAGCTGCGTACAGGCCGGACACGTCCGGATAGCCGAAAGACGTCGCGACCGACAGGATCGACTCGTGACTCATAAGGCGCTGGAGCGGCAGGTTCTGCTTGCGCATCGCGCGGGCGAGCGCCTCCTTGCCGGCTTCGATGGCTTCCTCGCGGCGCTCCTTCGAGAACCACGCCTTGATCTTGGAACGCGCACGTGGTGAGGCAACAAAAGCCAGCCAGTCGCGCGAAGGCCCCGACTTGTCCGACTTAGAGGTCACGACCTCGACCGTCTCTCCCGACTCGAGGCGCGTATCCAGAGAGACGAGGCGCCCGTTGACCTTTGCACCCACCGTGCGGTGGCCGACCTCAGTGTGCACCGCGTACGCGAAGTCAACGGGCGTCGAACGCGCCGGCAACACGATGACCTGGCCCTTCGGCGTAAACACGTAGACCTCATCACCGGCGATCTCGTAGCGCAGCGAATCGAGGAACTCCTCAGGATCCCCCGTCTCGCGCTCCATCTCGACCAGAGCCCGCAGCCAGTTCGCCTGCTCGTCAGAACTCATGCGATCAGCGTCGCCACTCGAAGCGTTGGGGTTCTGCTTGTACTTCCAGTGCGCGGCGACGCCGTGCTCAGCGCGCTCGTGCATGTCGAAGGTACGGATCTGAATCTCCACCGGCTTGCCGCCGGGGCCGATGACCGTCGTATGCAGCGACTGGTAGAGGTTAAACTTCGGCATCGCGATGTAGTCTTTGAAACGGCCGGGAATCGGGTTCCAGCGTCCGTGCAATGCCCCGAGCACGCCGTAGCAATCCTTAATCGATTCCACCAGGACACGCACAGCCACCAGATCGAAGACCTCGTCGAAGGCCTTTCCGCGCACGATCATCTTCTGGTAGATTGAGTAGTGGCTCTTCGGACGGCCACTCACCGTCCCCTTCGTGCCCGAACGGCGCAAATCCTCTTCGATCTGGTCGATGACATCGCGCAGGTATTCCTCGCGCTGTGGCGCCCTCTCTGCGACGAGGCGGTCGATCTCCTCGTAGATCTCCGGGTACAGCGTCTTAAACGACAGCTCCTCGAGCTCCCACTTCACCATGTTCATGCCGAGGCGATGAGCGAGCGGAGCGTAGATCTCAAGCGTCTCCTTCGCCTTCTTTGCCGCCGACTTGGCAGGCACGAAACGCCACGTGCGAGCATTGTGCAGGCGGTCGCCGAGCTTGATGAGCAGCACACGAATATCGCGACTCATCGCAACGAGCATCTTGCGCAGGGTCTCGGACTGGGCAGCCGCGCCGTAGTGCACCTTATCGAGCTTGGTCACGCCATCGACAAGGTTGGCGATCGCCTCACCGTATTCAGCAGCGAGCTGCTCAAGGGTGTAGTCCGTGTCCTCGACCGTGTCGTGCAGCAGCGCTGCGACAAGCGTCGGCGTCGTCATGCCCATTTCCGCCAGGATCGTGGCAACGGCGACCGGATGGGTAATGTACGGTTCACCGGACTTGCGCATTTGCCCGCGGTGGTGTTCCTCGGCAGTGCGGTAAGCCCGCTCAACGACGCTGATATCCGCCTTCGGATGGTTCGCTCGCAGGGCGCGCACAAGCGGCTCAATCTCGGGGATCGTGGCGCGTCCGCGTGAGCCAAACCAAACGAGGCCAGAGCGCACTCGGGAACCGGCCGCGGGAAGTGCGGATCCTGAAGTCATGTCGTCGCTGCTCATGGCCCCATGATAGCGACGAACGAGCGGGTCCGGGGATCGTGGCGATCCCCGGACCCGCTCGCTGTCAAGAAACGACGCTTAGAGGTGTAGCGCGCTCTCCACCGTCACATCCGTCAGCACCGAGCGTCCACCCAGCGCATCAAGTTCGAGGAGAACGGCCACGGCCTCGACGGAGGCACCGCACTGACGCAGCAACTTGACCGCCGCGTTCGCGGTGCCGCCCGTTGCGAGCACGTCGTCGATGATGAGGACGCGCTGTCCCTCGTGGACCGACTCGGGGTGCATTTCCATGCGCGCCGTGCCGTACTCGAGTTCGTAGTCGACGCCGATCACGTGGCCGGGCAGCTTGCCGGCCTTGCGGATCGTCAGCATTCCGAGGCCAAGCTCGGCGGCCACGGGGGCGCCGAGGATGAAGCCACGCGACTCAAGACCCGCGACGGCGTCGATGCGACCCGCGTAGCGAGCGCCGATCAGCTCGACCAGTTCCTTGAATGCCGGACCATTCGCAAACAGCTCAGTGATATCGCGGAACAGGACGCCGGGTTCCGGAAAATCCGGGATCTCCAGCATGTTGCTGCGCACCAGAGTGGCGATGCGCTCGCCAAGCTCACCGATCATCGACGATTCTTCTTCCTGTTGGGCTGGTTCTCGTTGCCCAGGCGCTTGCCGGGCTTGATGGGAGCCACCTTCACCGACGCGGAAGCGCCCGGCGTGCCAGTGGCGTGGCGGCCCTGACGTGCCCGGTCGACGGCCGCGTTGTGCTCGCGGGTCTTATCCGACAGCTCCTGGAAGGTCACCAGAAGCGGCGACGCGATGAAGATCGACGAGTAGGTACCTGCGATCATACCGACGAACAGGGCCAGCGAGATATCCACCAGGGTACCCGGGCCCAGGGCAACGGAACCGATGATCAGGATCGCACCAACAGGGAGAAGCGCCACAACCGAGGTGTTGATCGAACGAACCATCGTCTGGTTAACCGCGAGGTTCACGTACTCGGCGAAGGTGTAGTTCCTCTGCTCGTAGACGTCCGAGGTCAGCTCGCGCACCTTGTCGAACACGACAACGGTGTCATAGAGCGAGTAGCCCAGAATCGTCAGGAAACCGATGACGGTCGCGGGCGAGACCTCGACCTGCAGGATCGCAAACACGCCGATGGTCACGGCGATGTCGTGCACCAACGCGAGCAGCGCGGACGCTGCCATGCGCCAGGATCGGAAGTACACCGTCATCAGCAGGGCGACGAGCGCCATGAAGATGACGAGCGACTGGGCGGCCTTACTGGTGACCGACGAACCCCAGGAGGGGCCGATCGAGGAGGACTGCACCTCGGTCGCATCCACACCGTAGGCGCTGGCCAGCGCGTCACGCATCTGAGCGGTCTGCGCGGAGTCCAGGGACGACGTCTGGATTCGGACCGAGTCCGAGCCCACGCGGGTCACCTTCGGGGCGCCCTCAACGAGGCCGGTGGAGCTCACTGCGCGCGAAGCGAAGGATTCGCTCTGGTCGCTCACGTGGGCGACATCGAACTGCGAGCCTCCGGTGAACTCAATCGAGCGGTTCAGTCCCATGATTGCGACGAGCGCGAAACCGAGGACCAACACAGCAGCGGCGAGGCCGACGAAGATCTTGCGTTTAGGAACGACGGCATAGGACTTGTCGCCCGAGTACAGGGCGTTACCCCACTGAGCAAAACTCATCATGTCAGTTCTCCTCTTCCTCGGTCACGTCTGCGGAGTCTTCCGTCGTTTCGACTGGCGTGTCGTCGGCGGTCTCTTCCTCGGCCTTGGCGGCGGCGAGGCGGGCGGCGCGGCGGCGCTCGGCAATCGACAGACCGTCGCCGGCCTCGTCGTCCTTGTCCTTCGTCGCCGTGGATTCACCGCGCACGACCACGCGTCCGCGACCCGCGTACACGAGGGAGTTCTTCGCGCCCAGGTGCTCGGGGTCCAGACCCGACAGCTTGTGGCCCTCGCCGAAGAAGCGGGTCCGGATCAGCAGCTCCATCATCGGGTGGGTGAACAGGAAGATCACCGCGATGTCGATGACGGTCGTGATACCGAGGGTGAAGGCGAAGCCCTGAACGCCACCAACGGCGAGCAGGTAGAGAACCACGGCCGCAACCAGGTTGACGGCGTCGGAGACCAGGATGGTGCGCTTTGCGCGATCCCAGCCCTCTTCGACGGCAGCGCGGAGCGGACGTCCATCTCGGACCTCGTCTCGAACACGTTCGAAGTAGACGATGAACGAGTCGGTGGTCACGCCAATTGCCATGATTAGACCGGCGACGCCTGCCAGCGAGAGGCGGTAGCCCATCGCCCACGACAGCAGGGTAATCACCAGGTAGGTGATGACCGAGGCAATGACCAGCGAACCGGCGGAGATAATCGCGAGGCCGCGGTACTGCCAGATCAGGTAGAAGATGACGAGGAGGAAGCCGATGAGGGCCGCCCACAGACCGATGGTCAGGTGATCCGTACCGATCGTCGCAGAAATCTGCTGCTCGGACTCGACCTCGAAGTTCAGGGGCAGCGAGCCGAACTGCAGCTGGTTAGCCAGCGCGGTCGCAGACTGCGCGGTGAAGTTACCGCTGATCTGCGCCTCACCGTTCGTAATGATGGCCTGCATGGACGGAGCGGTGATGACTGTTCCGTCGAGGACGACCGCGAACGAGTTACGGTCCGGGCTGCCTCGGAAGGACGACCCCTGGGGGTCCGCATCGTGGTAGCCGTACAGGATCGTGGAGGTGTCCTTGAACTTCTCGGCACCATCGTGGTTGAACTGCAGCGAGACGATCCACTGACCGGTCGACTGACCGTTATTGTTACGCGCGATGGCCGCGGTCGCAGACGTCAGGTCCGAACCGGGAACGGCCACAGGGCCCAGGATGTACTTGATCTGGCCGGACTCGTCACAGGCGGCGTAGGGCTTATCAGCGGGGCCCTCGACGCGCTTCACATCGGCGGATGCCGAGCAATCGAGCGTCAGGAAGTCGTACCAGACCTGCTCGGTCACCCAGGCGAGATCCGACGCGTTCTCGGGAGTCGTCGCGGGGGTGTCGGACAGGACGCCGTCGCCGTCCTTGTCCGCAGCGCCGCGCGCAGTTGCCTCGTCCAGGACGGTGGAATGAACGCCGGACTGGGCCGTGTCAGCCGCGGCAGCGCCGCTCTGTTCACCCGACTGAGCGCCGCTCTGCTCGCCCGACTGAGCGCCGGACTGCTCACCCGACTGCGGGTTATCCACCTGAGGCTGCTGCTGATTCTGGAGCGTGTCCTGCGCGGGCCCGATACGCAGCACCGGGCGGAAGTTCATCTGCGAGGACGAACGGATCAGGTCCAGCTGCTCCTGGGAGGGGGTGCCGGGAATCGACACCATAATGTTCGAGCTACCCATCGAGGAGATCTCAGACTCGGACACGCCGGAGGCGTCAATACGATTACGGATAATCGAGATCGCCTGCGTGATGTCTTCCTCGGTGATCTCGCGCTGCCCCTCCGACGTCGGGGTCGGAGTAAGGATCAGCTGAGTACCACCCTTAAGGTCAAGGGCCAGGTCGGGATACGGGGACACGCCCTTCACGAAGTGCCCGATCGCAAGTGCCGCGCACGCCGCCAGGATGGCGACGGTCAGGGTCACGAGCGCGCGCACGGGGCGTCGCTTGTGTGATGCCACGGTTCTACTTTCCGTTCAGCCTTGTGTTACTTCTGCTGCTCGTCGGTGTCGCGCACGTCAAACGACTGGGCGGCTTCCTGATCGAGGCCGAGGACGGATGCGTCCTCCTCCACTGCCTCTGCCTCGTCGGCGTCCGCATCGGCCTGCTCTGCGTCAGCGAGCGGCGGCTGGCCACCGATCTCGGCGATGAATTCGCGCTCCCAGTACATCTCGTGTCCGTCGGTGGTCTCCAGGACGACGATGTCGCCGTCGAGGTCGACGAAACGACCCCAGAAGCCCACGCGGGTACGCACCCATTCTCCGGGTGTGACGGCTGCGAGCTGGTCGCGCTTTTCCTGTTCCAGCTTCTGCATCTGCTGCCTGCGGGAGCGCGAGCTCCACATCATGAAGACGATGAGGAAAGCTGCCATGATCAGGAGCATGTAGTTGTTCATAAAGGCTGATTCACTTTCGATGACGGTCTAGCGCTTCGAGCGCACTTTGCCAGTCTAATGCCCGAGCAAGGTTTTAGCCTAAGTGATCAAGGTGTGGCGCGGCGCAAGACGCCTCCTGAGACGTTTTGACACCACGCGTCACCCGCGGCCAGCACAGATGGGGACGAGGCCCACTCCCCTAGTCGAAGAGAGCACCGTCCGGCGCGGGCGGAGTGAGGCCGAGGTGAGCCCACGCCTTCGGGGTTGCCATGCGTCCACGGTTGGTACGCACGAGGAATCCTTCGCGCACGAGGTAGGGTTCTGCAACCGTTTCAACCGTTTCCGCTTCCTCGCCGATCGTCACGGACAGGGTCGTCAGGCCCACCGGACCGCCCGCGAAACGACGACAGATGGCATCGAGAACCGCGCGATCCAGGCGATCCAGGCCCGAAGGGTCGACCTCGAAGAGCTCGAGCGCGCCGCGCGCGGCCTCGAGGGTCAGCTGCCCGTCGCCATGCACCTGGGCGTAGTCGACGACGCGACGCAGGAGGCGGTTCGCGATTCGGGGAGTGCCGCGCGAACGCGAGGCAATCTCGTGGGCGGCCTGCGCGTCGATGGGTGACCCCAACAGCGAGGCGGAACGGGTGACAACGGACTGCAGTTCATCGGTCTCGTAGAACTCGAGATGGGCGGTGAAGCCGAAGCGGTCACGCAGCGGCGCCGGAAGGAGGCCGGATCGAGTCGTCGCGCCCACGACCGTGAACGGGGGAAGTGTCAGCGGAATCGATGTCGCACCGGGTCCCTTGCCCACGACGACGTCGACGCGGAAGTCCTCCATGGCGAGGTAGAGCATTTCCTCCGCGGTGCGCGCGAGGCGGTGAATCTCGTCGATGAAGAGGATGTCGCCCTCTTGGAGACCGGACAGGATCGCCGCGAGATCACCCGCGTGCTGGATCGCAGGACCGGACGTCAGGCGCAGGGATGTGCCCATCTCCGCAGCGATAATCATCGCGAGCGTCGTCTTGCCAAGTCCCGGAGGGCCCGCGAGAAGAACATGATCGGGACTCGCCGAACGCATGCGCGCTGCGTCGAGTACAAGCTGCAGCTGACCACGCACGACGCGCTGGCCGACGAACTCCGACAGCTTCTTCGGGCGCAGCGCAGCCTCGGCGGCCCGCTCAAGCTCCCCGGCGTCGGGAGCGACGATACGCATCGCCTCGACGTCGAAACCAGGATCCATCTGATCAGCCACGTCCGCCTCCCAGCGTCACGAGAGCAGCACGCAGCATATCGGAGGCGCCAAGCCCGCTGCCCGCGAGCTTCTCGATGGCCTTGGCCGCCTGGGCCTCGGACCATCCGAGGCCGACCAGCGCAGCGCTGACCTCGGAGGCCACGGCATCCTCGGCGGGCGCGGGAGCGGCCGCGGTTTCTACACCCGGCAGGGCTGCTGGAGTACCCAGCTTGTCGCCGATTTCGAGGGCCATACGCTGCGCCGACTTCTTGCCCACGCCGGGGATGCGCTGAAGGGCCGTCAGGTCCTGGTCGCGCACCGCGCGGCGAAGGTCATCGGGGCGCAGGACCGCCAGTGCTGCCAGCGCGATCTTCGGGCCGATGCCCGACACAGACAGGAGCTTCGTGAACACGTCACGTTCATCCGCGGACTCGAAACCGTAGAGCGTCATCGAGTCTTCGCGCACGATCATCGACGTGAACACCGTCATCTCCTCATCACGCGTGGCGCCCTGCGCGAACGCGGGCGTCACGTGCACGCGAAAGCCGATGCCCCCCACCACGATGTCGATGTGGTCAAGGCCGACGCTCGCGACTGTGCCGCGCAGAATGGAGATCACTGCGTTCCTTTCGTTCACGGGTCACCCGCACACGCGGGCGAACATATGTACGATTCTAGCCGCGCCTGCGCCTCGGATCGACGGCACCCGTTCGGCGTTGCGCGGCCTGGGCCTCGGCCCACGCCTTCTGGGCGGGCGTCATGGACCCGCGCGCGGTCAGGCGACCCGAGATCGAGACAGCGACCGACGAGTCCTCGGGGGCACCGAGCAAGCCGGTCCCCCGCCACGCGTGTGTGATCGCGATAGCCAGAGCATCGGCGGCGTCCGCGGGCTTGGGTGCCTTGGCGAGGCCGAGGATACGCGCGACCATCGCCTGCACCTGCGCTTTGTCCGCATTGCCGTTGCCGGACACTGCGGACTTGACCTCGGAGGGCGTATGAACGGCCATCGGAAGGCCGGCGCGACCGACGCACGTCATCGCCGCACCCATGACCTGCATCGTGGTGGTCACAGACTGGAGGTTGTCCTGTGCGAAGACGCGTTCGATGGCGACAACCTCCGGCTCGTAGCGCTCGATGACGCTGTCGATCGCGTCCGCGATCGTGCGCAGCCGGAAGTGCGTCGCCAGATCCTTATCCGTGCGGGCGACACCGACATACACGAGCGAGGCGCGCCGCGACGCATCGACGTCGACGACGCCGAGGCCGCAGCGCGTCAGGCCCGGGTCGATGCCCATGACGCGCATCAGGCGCGAGCCACCATATCGACGAACATGGCGTGAATACGGTCATCCCCACCCACCTCGGGATGGAAGGACGTCGCCATGACGTTGCCACGGCGCACCGCAACGATCGGGCCGTCGGCGCTGTTGCCGGCGCGCGCGATGACCTCGACGCCCTCGCCCACCGATTCAACCCACGGAGCGCGGATAAACACGGCATGGAAAGGACCGCCCTCGAGCCCCTCGATGTCCAGGTCCTCCTCGTAGGAGTCGACCTGGCGTCCGAAGGCGTTGCGGCGCACGACCATGTCGAGCGCGCCAAAGGAACGCTGGTCCTCACGGCCATCCAGAATCGACGAGGCAAGCATGATCATGCCCGCGCACGTACCGTACACAGGCAAGCCAGATGCAATGCGGTCGTGCAGCGAATCGAACAATCCGAAGGAGAGCAGCAGGTTCGACATGGTCGTCGACTCGCCACCCGGGATGACCAGGCCATCGACCTGGTCGAGCTCAGAAACCCTGCGCACAAGCAGCGCGCGGGCGCCGGAGTTTTCCAGCGCCCGCACGTGCTCTGCGACGTCGCCCTGCAGGGCGAGAACGCCGATGGTCACCATCCGCGCTCCGCGAGGCGGTGATCGACCGGCAGGTCGTCGACGTTAATGCCGACCATGGCCTCGCCCAGGCCACGGGAGACCTCGGCGATGACAGACGGATCGTCGTAGAAGGTCGTGGCCTTGACGATGGCAGCCGCACGCTTGGCGGGGTCGCCGGACTTGAAGATGCCCGAGCCAACGAAGACGCCCTCGGCGCCCAGCTGCATCATCATGGCAGCGTCGGCGGGAGTGGCGATGCCGCCGGCCGTGAAGAGCACGACGGGGAGGCGTCCCTCGCGGGCGACCTCGGCGACGAGCTCGAAGGGGGCCTGCAGTTCCTTGGCCGCGACGTAGAGCTCGTCCTCGGGCAGGGAGGTCAGGTGGCGGATCTCGTCGCGGATCTTACGCATGTGCGTGGTCGCGTTCGAGACGTCGCCGGTGCCGGCCTCGCCCTTGGAGCGGATCATGGCCGCGCCCTCGTTGATGCGGCGCAGCGCCTCACCGAGGTTGGTCGCACCGCAGACGAAGGGAACGGTGAAGTTCCACTTGTCGATGTGGTGGGTGTAGTCGGCGGGGGTCAGAACCTCGGACTCGTCGATGTAGTCCACGCCGAGGGACTGCAGGACCTGCGCCTCGACGAAGTGACCGATGCGGGCCTTGGCCATCACGGGGATGGACACGGCCTCGATGATGCCCTCGATCAGGTCGGGGTCGGACATGCGGGCCACGCCACCCTGAGCGCGGATATCGGCGGGGACGCGCTCGAGGGCCATGACGGCCACGGCGCCCGCGTCCTCGGCGATCTTCGCCTGCTCGGGGGTAACGACGTCCATGATGACGCCACCCTTGAGCATCTGGGCCATGCCACGCTTGACCTGCGGGGTGCCGACCTCGCGCTTAGCGGTCGAATCGCTCATGTTCACTCCTGCTCTTCCAGCTGGGCACGAACCTCATCCGACAGGGACATGTTCGTGTAGATGTTCTGCACGTCATCAGAGTCCTCGAGGGCATCGATGAGCTTGTTAACCTTGAGGGCGCCCTCGAGGTCGAGCTCAACCTCGGTGGAGGCAACGAACTGGACTTCGGCGGAGTCGTAGTCGATGCCAGCGTCCTGCAGAGCGGTACGCACGGCAACAACGTCCTTGGGGTCGGACTCGACGATGAAGAGCTCACCGGCGTCCTCGACCTCTTCGGCGCCCGCGTCCAGGACGGCCATCATGATGGATTCCTCGTCCACACCGTCGGCGGCGGGCACCTCAACGATGCCGCGGCGCGAGAACAGGTAGGACACCGAACCAGGGTCGGCCAGCGAGCCGCCGTGGCGGGTGAAGCCCAGGCGCACGTCGGAGGCGGCGCGGTTGCGGTTATCCGTCAGACACTCCACCAGGAAGGCGACGCCGTTGGGGCCGTAGCCCTCGTACATGATGGTCTCGTAGTTGGCACCACCGGCCTCGGCACCGGAGCCACGCTTGACGGCGCGGTCGATGTTGTCGGCGGGGACGGAGTTCTTCTTCGCCTTCTGGATGGCGTCGTACAGGGTCGGGTTGCCAGCGGGGTCGCCGCCGCCCGTGCGAGCTGCAACCTCAATGTTCTTGATGAGGCGCGCGAAGAGCTTGCCGCGCTTGGCGTCAATAGCGGCCTTCTTGTGCTTGGTGGTCGCCCACTTAGAGTGTCCCGACATCACTTCTCCCTGTTGGGTGGATAGATACCGCCACATTCTAACGCGTTTGCAGCCCCCATCCGCATCCGGGCGGGCACCACGTGGACAAACGTAAACACACTCACAGGAAGGACGGACGAGGCCAGGGCCACTTCCGGGGCACGCGACCTATCGGGTGGGTGGGGTGAGCACCGCACGCAGGGCGCAGCTCGAGGGGGCCATATCCTCCCAGGACCCATCGAAGGTGAGGATGAGAGCGGTCGCGGTGGGCACGCCTCGGGCCACCTCTGCCCGATCGTCCTCGCGGGCCAGAACATAGCCCGCGCCGGAGATAGTCGGTTCATGACCGACGATGAGCGCACGCTCCCCTTCGAAGGTGCGCGCCAGGGTCAGGATGTCTTCCTCGTCGGCGTTGTAGACGCCGCGGTCGAACCAGCTCTCGCGAATCGACACGCGCTGGCTGATCTGGGCGAACGTCTGCTGGGCACGGACCGCGTCCGAGCACACGGCCACATCGAAGCTGCCGATCTCGCGGGATAAGACACCGCCGAGACGCACGGCCTGATCGACACCCGCGTGCGTGAGGGGTCGAGTGTGATCGGGGTATGAGTATGCGGCCTGCGCGTGGCGAACGAGAACGAGGGTTGGCATACTTCCAAGCGTAACCGCACGGGGAGGACACCATGGCACTGGGAGTCGAAGCCGCATCGGGCATCTGCTCGGCGCGCGAATGCACGAACGCCGCGATCTACCGGATCGACTGGCGTAACCCTGCGATCCACCACGCCCGCACAAAGACGTGGCTCGCGTGCGAGGATCACCTGTCCTACCTGGAGGGTTACTTCACGTACCGCTCGTTCCCTTTCGAGGTGTCAGCTTTCGTCGCACCCGATCAGGACCAGCCTCAGGCCCACTGATCGAGGGGACGGTCGTTCCATGTCAGGGCGTGGAGCCCCTTCGCCAGTTCGTCGGCCGAGGCCGGGGTGAAGTCGGGGGCCCACTCGAAGGTCGACGTACCCGTGTTGGACATGAAGTGCTTGGAGACGAGGTCCTCGTCGATGTCGGTGGACAGCCACGTGGCCAGCAGACGCGTGAGGGCGCCGTGGATAACGAACACTGCGACTGCCTCGTCCCCCGCCTGCTCGCGGGCGGCCAGGCCCACGCTGCGCACGGTTTCCAGCGAGCGGGCCAGGGCCTCGCGCCCGTTTTCGCCGCCGGGCATACGGTTGTCAAGGTCGCCAGCGCACCACGACAGGGTCGTGCGCACGTAGAGGGACTGCGAAGCGGGGTCGGCCGCCATCTCGAGGTCGCCCGAACGCAGCTCTCGGATGCCGGGGTGCACCTGCGGGGTCAGGCCGTAGGCACTCGCCAGCGGCGCCGCGGTCAGGCGAGTACGGTGCAGCCCAGACAATGCGATAACGGTGGGAGGAGGTGCGACCTCGGACTCCCATCGATCCGCGAGGCGCTGAGCCTGGAGAAGCCCTTCGGGAGTCAGCCCGAGGCCGGGGCGCACCGTATCGAGCGCACCGAGGCGATTCGCGGGGGTCTGTCCGTGCCGTACCAGCACAATCTTCACTGCTGCTCCCAGAAAAGTCGTTCCATGACGGCGCGCGCTTTGCGTCCAACGCGCAGCCAGTCGTCTTCGAGGGCATTCAGCCCGCCGCTACCGTACCCGAGGATCGCTGCGAGGGCACGCAGCTCCGCGCTGTCACGGGGCAAGACGTCGAGCTTCACACCGCTCATGCGCCCGGTCGCCAAAGTATTTGCCGCGCGAATGCGGGTTGCCATATCCCAGGCATCGAGAAGAGTCTGCGCGTCTTGAGCGCTGATCAGCTCGTGCTCCCTGGCGCTCTGAATCGCCTGCGTCGTCGAGGGCGTACGCAGTGCGAGGTTGTTCGTTCCGGCACGCATCTGAATGAGCTGGATCGTCCACTCCACATCGGTGAGACCACCGGGTCCGAGCTTCACGTGACGAGCGGGCTCAATGCCGCGCGGCAGGCGCTCGTTTTCCATGCGGGCTTTGAGCAAGCGAATGTCACGCACGTCCGCCTCGCTCACTCCCCCGTACGCAAGCTCCGCAAAAAGTCCTCGAGCCTGATCGGCGAGGCTCCCCTCCCCGATCGGGCGCGCACGCACC
Organism: Actinomyces sp. HMSC035G02; assembly: GCA_001838165.1. Lineage (GTDB taxonomy): Bacteria > Actinomycetota > Actinomycetes > Actinomycetales > Actinomycetaceae > Pauljensenia. The sequence continues at coordinate 214,008 of KV835892.1, forward strand.
GCCGCCTGCCTCTCCCAGGTCGAGGCCCACCGCTGCGCATACTCACGATGCGATTCGGAAGTGCGGCTCATCGGGCCGTTCTTGCCCTCGGGCCGCAGGTCGAGGTCGACGACGATGCCCAGCTGAGTGGTCGCCGAGCCGAGAAGATTCTTCACGCGGTTGACGATCGCCGTAGCGCTGGCAGCCGCCTCGGCGTCGGAGGCTCCGCCGACGGCCTCGTGCAGGGCGATCACGTCTGCGTCCGACGCGTACGAGCACTCACGTCCGCCGTAGCGACCCATCGCGACGAATACGACAGAGGCCCGTTCCTCGCCCCACCGCTCGACTTCCTCCCGCTGCGCGATGGCGAGGGCTCCGAGGATTGCGGCATCCGTAGCGTCAGCGATCGCGTTTCCGCGAGGATCGACGCCGCCCAGCAGGTCGCTCATCGCGCAGCGCGTCAACTCACGGGTGCGAACGGCGCGGACCCGCGCAGCGGCCTCCGTCGCGTCGTCATGACGGTCAATCAGGGCGGCGACTTCTCGGGCCAGCCGGTGCGGCTCTCGCGGGGCCAGCTCAGCATCATCGTCGAGCCATGCCACGGCCTCGGGACGCTTGGCGAGGGCCTCGGCAATCCACCTGGAGTTCGGGAGCATGGTCGTGAGCCTGTGGGCGGCCACGCCCGAATCGCGCAAAAGCGCGAGGTACCAGTGCGAATCGCCGATGTCCTCGGACAGGATGCGGAAGTTGAGGAGGCCCATGTCGGGGTCCGCCCCGCCAGCCAGCCACGAGATAAACACCGGGAGCAGGTGGCGCTGAATCGCCGCGCGCCTGCTCGTCCCCTGGGTGAGCGCACCGATGTGCGTCAGCGCTCCCGCCGGATCCCGGTAGCCAATCGCGGCCAGGCGGTCGCGCGCGCCATCCGCATGCAACGACACCTCGTCCTCGCTCAGCGACGCGGTCGCGGCGATGATCGGGCGGTAGAAGACGTCCTCGTGCAGGGCGCGGACGCGGGTCCGAACCTCGTCGATGGCATCGCTGATCGACTCCGCATCTGCGAAGCGATCGGGTCCCATCGCACGCCCGAGGACACGCAGCTCCCGTTCCTTGTCCGGAATCAGGTGCGTGCGGCGCATTCGAGGCAGCTGAGTGCGGTGTTCGACGGCGCGCAGGAACCGGTAGCACAAGGCAAGCTGATGCGCGTCGCTGCGCGCAATGTAGCCGCCCTCGCGCAGCGCCTCGATCGCATCCAGCGTCGACCTCACGCGCAGGAAGGCGTCGGTGCGACCGTGAACAAGCTGAAGCAGCTGGACGGTGAACTCGACGTCTCGCAGGCCACCGCGCCCAAGCTTGAGCTCTCGGGACGCGTGCGATCGCGAGATGTTGTCTTCGACGCGACGGCGCATCGCGCGCGCAGCCTCGACGAATCCTTCACGCGTCGCAGCGCTCCACACGTAGGGCTGCGCAGCTTCCTCGAAGGCACGCCCGACGGCCTCCTCTCCCGCACAGGCGCGCGCCTTGAGCAGCGCCTGGAACTCCCAGGTTTGCGCCCATTTGTCCCAGTACTGGCGGTAGGACTCGACGGTGCGCACGAGCGCTCCGTTGCGCCCCTCGGGACGTAGGTTCGCATCCACCGTCCACAGCGGGGCTTCGGTGCCGGGACCCGAGCATGCGGAGGCGGTGGCCGCCGCAAGGCGTGTCGCAACCTCGAGGGCTACGCGCTCATCTCCATCCGCCCCAGCCTCGGCCACGTAGACGACATCGACGTCGGAGATGTAGTTGAGTTCGCGCGCTCCAGTCTTACCCATCGCGATGATGGCAAAGGGGATGAGCCCGCACGGGTCGATGTCCCGCCTCGCCAGGGCCAGGCCGGCCTCAAGGGTCGCGTCGACCAGGTCGGCGATGCGCCGACCGACCTCGGGCATGAACCCTTCGGGATCGTCACTCGTCAGATCATCGGCGGCGAGGTATAGCAGGACCCGGCGATACGCGCCGCGCAGATCGTCCACCCGAGCATCCTCAGAGGCGACGAACGCACCGCACTCGACCCGCGTCGCCCCCACGGACGCCAGCATGACCCGTGCGGCCTCGCCAGGATCCTCCCAGATCGCCCGCGCACGGGCGGGGTCGGCGATCACGTAGTCACCCAGCCACTGGCTACCACCCAGGACGGCGCACAGGCGAGCACGCGCACGCGCATCATCGACGAGTAAACGGACGAGGCCGGGGTCGGCCTCGTGCAGACGGATCGCCGCCAGCAGCGCCTGATCAGGGTCGGCACTCGCCCCCAGGTCCGCCGCCCACACCTCAGCTCCGCCCGGCAGCTCCTCCAAGAAGGAGAGAGCACGGCGTGGATCTAAGAAACCGGCGATCCGGAGCGCATCACCGCTCACCGGGGAACGACCTTCAGGAATTGCTCGAGCTCCTGGCGAGTGATCTGCTGGCGATATTCCGTCCACTCCTTGCGCTTGTTGCGGATAACGTAGTCGAACACCTGCTCACCGAGGGTGGAAGCCACCAAATCGGAGCTCTTCATGGCCCGCACGGCGTCCGACAACGAGGCCGGCAAGGCGTGAATACCCATGACCTGGCGCTCCCGATCCGACAGGTCCCACACGTTGTCCTCGGCCTCGGGCATGAGTTCCATCTTCTTCTCGATGCCGTCGAGTCCCGCAGCGATGAGAACGGCGAACGCCAGATAGGGGTTCGCACTCGGGTCGGGCGCGCGGTATTCGATGCGCGCGGCAGCCGCCTTCTTCGGCTTGTAGAGGGGAACGCGCACGAGGGCCGAGCGATTCAGGTGACCCCAGCACACGTAGGAGGGTGCCTCTCCCCCGCCCCACAGGCGCTTGTAGGAGTTGACGTGCTGATTGGTGATAGCCGCGATCTCCTCGGCATGTGCGAGGAGGCCCGCAATGAACTGGCGCCCCGTCGTGGACAAGCGATACTGACCCGCCGGGGAGAAGAATGCGTTTTCTTCGCCCTCGAACAGCGACAGGTGCGTATGCATGCCCGAGCCGGGGTGCTCGATAAAGGGCTTCGGCATGAACGTCGCGACGAGCTCCTCGCGCAGCGCGACCTCCTCAATGAGGGTGCGCGCGGTCATGATGTTATCCGCTGCGCGCACGGGATCAACGGCGCGCAGATCGATCTCGTTTTGCCCCGGTCCGCCCTCGTGGTGCGAGAACTCAACCGGGATTGCCATGTCCTCGAGCATGCGCACGGCGCGGCGGCGGAAATCGTTCGAGTCCCCGCGTGCGACGTGATCGAAGTATCCGGCCTGATCGACGGGGATCATGTGATCGGGAGTCACGGGCTGACGGAGCAGGTAAAACTCGATCTCCGGGTGGATCATGACACGGAAGCCAGCATCGGCGGCGCGCTCCACCGCGCGCTCGAGGACGCCGCGAGGATCGGAGGGAGCCGGACGACCATCGGGCATGAGGACGTCGCAGAACATGCGGGCAACCGGGTCCTCGTTGGAACGCCACGGGAGCAGCTGGAACGTCGACGCATCAGGCTTCAGCAGCATGTCCGACTCGTAGACGCGCGTTAGGCCTTCGACGGCCGAGCCGTCGAAGCCGATTCCCTCGCAAAATGCCTCCTCGAGCTCACCGGGGTCGATCGAGATCGACTTCAACACGCCCGCAACATCCGTGAACCACAAACGGATGAAACGAATGTTCTTCTGCGCGACCTCGCGCAGCACGTATTCCTGATGCGAATCCACCGCTGTCCTCCCGTTGAGAAAAGAACGGGCCGACCGCAGGGACTGCGGTCGGCCCGGCATGGCTTCAGTCTACTTGCCCAGGTTGAAACCCTTCGAGATGGATTCCAGTGCGCCGGTAAGATCGGAGGGAAGCATCCACAGCTTGGACGCCTGACCGTCAGCAATCTTCGGCAGCATTTCGAGGTACTTGTAGGACAGGAGCTCGGGCGTGGCCTTGCCAGCGTTGATCGCCGCGAAGACGGTCTGGATGGCCTCGGACTCGCCCTGTGCACGCAGGATCTGCGCCTGACGGGCACCCTCGGCCTGGAGGATCAGGGCTTCCTTCTGACCCTTGGCCTGCAGAACCTGGGCCTCCTGCTGGGCGGAGGCGGCCAGAACGGCAGCCTGCTTGGCACCCTCGGCCTTCTTGATCTGGGCCTCACGCTCGGCCTCGGCCGTCAGAATCGTCGCGCGCTTCGTGCGCTCCGCCGTGATCTGCTGCTCCATGGCAGCCAGGACTCGCGGCGGCGGCTCGATGGACTTGAGCTCCACGCGGGTCACGCGGATGCCCCACGGGCCCGTGGCCTCGTCAAGGACGCCACGCAGCTGCTTGTTGATCGACTCACGCGAGGTCTGCGTCTGCTCCAGGTCCAGCGAACCGATCAGGTTACGCAGCGTCGTCGCGGTCAGCTGCTCGATCGCCTGCAGGAAGTTAGCGACCTCGTAGGTCGCACTGCGCGGATCCGTGATCTGGAAATAGATGACGGAGTCGATCGACACCATCGCCTGGTCGGCGGTGATGACGGGCTGAGGCGGGAAGTTCGCAACCTGCTCACGCAGATCGATACGAGCAGCGACGCGGTCCACGAAGGGGACCAGCAGGTGGAAACCACCCTGCATGACCGCCTGGAACCGACCAAGGCGCTCGACAACGTACGCCTGCGACTGCGGGACGATCCGCACTGCGCGGGCGAGCGAGACCACGACGAAAATGACGACGGCAAGCACCACGATGAACGCAATGTTGCCGATGATGTTTCCTGAATTCACAGCGTCTTTCCTTCCTTACGTCTATGAAAATACAAGATGTGCGGGATCAGGAGATCGAGTCTCCGTACGGATGCGTCGGAGCCGCAGAGGCCGGGTCGAGGGCGCTCACGACGGCAGTTGCGCCCTCGATGCGATCAACACGAACTTCGGCACCAACGCGCAGCGTCGGCCCCTCGGTGCGCGCGCTCCACTCTCCACCCGAGAACTGGATGCGTCCGTGGCGCTCTCCCACGGCCTCGGTCACGTAACCGGTCTTGCCAATCAGACCGTCAGTGTTGCTCGGAACGTAACCGCTGGACCGGTCGATACGCCCTTTCAGGAAGGGACGCAGGACGACCAAAAGAGCGATCGAGACGACAATAAAAACGATGGCCTGAACCGCCAGGTTTGCACCCAACGCGCCCGCGATGCCAGCAGCCAACGCGCCGATAGCAAACATGAGGAAGACGAAGCTCACGCTCATGACCTCGACGATTCCGCAGACGAGGGCCCCGAGAATCCACAGCCACCAGGTACTCATGACACAACCCCTTTCAGTCAGTCACGCCGCGCGCCCACCAGCGCCCATCGGTGTTACCGGCGAGCAGAGGCATGCCGTACACCTCGGACAGGTTGACACCGGTCAGGACATCCTCGATCGGCCCCTGATGCGTGATCTCGCCGTTCGACATGATCGCGCAGTGCGTCACGCCCGCGGGGATCTCTTCGATCTGATGCGTGACCAGGATGACCTGCGGGGACTTCGAGCCCGCCATGATCTCCGACAGAGCGGCGATGAGCAGCTCTCTCGCCCCCAGGTCGAGGCCCGAGGTCGGCTCGTCGAGGATGAGCACCTCCGGATCGGTCATGAGGGCGCGCGCCAGCAGCACGCGCTGGGCCTCGCCCTCGGAGAGCGTCGAAAACTCGCGCTGGGCCAGGTGCGAGACACCGAAGATGTCCATGAGTGCGTGGGCGCGCTCGTCGTCGACCTGCTCGTATTCCTCGTCGTGGGCGACGGCAAGGCCCCAGGCGGCGCTGCGCACCGTGTCGAGGACCGACTGAGTCGGCACGATCTTGGCCCCCACAGCGGCCGACGAGAGCCCCACGCGCGTGGCGATCTCTGCCGGATCGGCCTGCGACAGATCCGTCTCCGAAATGGTGACCTCACCGCTATCGGGAGTGATACGGCCCGAGGCCACGCGCGCCAGCGTGGTCTTACCCGCGCCGTTCGGGCCGACGATGACCCAGTGCTGGCGCGGACGCGTCGACCACGAGACGTCGGACAGGACCTGCGTGTCCCCGCGTTGGAGAGACACGTGAGAAAGATTCAGGACGTAAGTCATGTATCCAGCCTAGTCGTCTGTCGGGTGACGTGCGCCCTAAACGAGCGAACGGTACAGCTCGGCGGTCTTCACGCCGATCGCTTCCCAGGAGAAGTGATCGCGGGCGCGAGCGAGGCCGGCCTCGCCCATACGACGTCCCAGCTCCGGGTCGTCGAGGATACGCACCAGACGATCAGCCATCGCTTCCTCGAAGGCGCGAGGATCAAGCGGCGTTCCCGTGCCGTCCTGCATCTGCTCGATCGGGACGAGGTAGCCGGTTTCTCCATCGACGATGACGTCGGGGATGCCGCCGGTCGCGGTACCAACGACGGGCAGGCCCAGGGCCATGGCCTCAAGGTTCACGATGCCGAGGGGTTCGTACACCGACGGCGTAATGAAGACCTGCGCCGAGGACAGGATCGCTGCCACCTCAGGCTGCGGGAGCATCTCGGAGATGAGGATGACGCCCGAGCGACGAGCACGCAGCTCGGAGACGAGGCCCTCCACCTCTGCGGCGATCTCAGGCGTATCGGGGGCACCTGCACAGAGCACGAGCTGAACGTCATCGGGCAGCAGCTGGGCGGCGCGCAAGAAGTACGGAAGGCCCTTCTGGCGAGTGATGCGGCCGACGAACACGACCGTGCGACGAGACGGGTCAATACCGTGCTCGGCAAGCACACGGGCGCGCAGCTCCTCGCCCGCTTCCCCTTCGGGGGCGTGCCACTTGTTCAGGTCGATACCGTTGTGAATGACATGCACGCGCTCGGGGTCGACGGCCGGGTAGCAGCGCAGAATATCGTCACGCATACCGTTCGAGACCGCGACGATCGCGCTCGCAGCCTCGTAGGCGGTCTTCTCCACGTAGGAGGACAGGCGGTAGCCGCCGCCGAGCTGCTCAGCCTTCCACGGGCGCAGCGGCTCCAACGAATGCGCAGAGATAACGTGCGGGATGTCGCCGAGAAGCGACGCAACGTGCCCAGCAAAGTTCGCGTACCAGGTGTGGGAATGGACCAGGTCAGAGCCCTCGCACGCGGCGGCGATCTCAAGGTCAACACCGAGCGTGCGCAGAGCGGCGTTCGCACCGGCCAGCTGAGGCAGATCAGTGTGTCCGGTCACGCCCGGGTCGGCTCCGTCGGTGCCCGGTTCGCGCGGACCGTCAAACGCCTGGACGCGCAGGTCATCGACGAGGCCACGCAGGACCTTGGCCAGTTCGAGCACGTGGACACCGGCTCCTCCGTAGACGTGAGGAGGGTATTCACGGGTAAGGAGATCAACGCGCATGGTGGGGTCCTTCCGACGGGAGCGACATGTGAGACACATCGTATCTGATCTCACGTCACCGCTGGTCGAAAACGAGACGGTGTAGCAATCGATAGACATTTGTAATACAGTGTGATCACTCCCACGGATCCGCGCCGATGCGGGTCCACTCGACCAACGAAGAGGTGCCACATGGCAAAGAACCACGTTCTGGCAATCGTTCTCGCGGGCGGTGAGGGTAAGCGACTGATGCCTCTGACGGATGACCGCGCAAAGCCGGCAGTTCCGTTCGGTGGCCACTTCCGCCTGATCGATTTCGCGCTGTCGAACATCGTGAATTCCGGATACCTCAAGATTGTTGTCTTGACGCAGTACAAGTCCCATTCGCTCGACCGCCACGTCACAAAGACCTGGTACACGTCTCCGCTACTCGGCAACTTCATTGCCCCTGTGCCGGCTCAGCAGCGTCGCGGCCCGCACTGGTACCTGGGTAGCGCGGATGCCATCTACCAGTCGCTCAACATCGTCGACGACGAGCAGCCGGAGTACATCGTCATCATCGGTGCGGACAACATCTATCGCATGGACTTCTCGCAGATGGTCCAGCACCACATCGATTCGGGCCTGCCCGCCACGGTCGCCGGCATCCGTCAGCCGATCGAGCTAGCTTCGGCGCTCGGTGTCATCGACGGCGAGAACGGGGTCGTCAAGAACTTCCTCGAGAAGCCGAAGAACGCGGTGGGCCTGCCCGACGATCCGACCAAGGTTCTCGCCTCCATGGGCAACTACGTCTTCACCACGAAGGATCTGGTAAACGCTCTGCGTGAGGACGCGGAGAACCCCAATTCGAAGCACGACATGGGCGGCAACATCATCCCGTGGTTCGTCGAGCGCGGCGAGTGCGGCGTCTACGACTTCCAGGACAACGACGTGCCGGGGTCGACCGACCGTGACCGCGACTACTGGCGTGACGTCGGTACGCTGGACGCCTACTACGAGGCGAACATGGACCTGATCTCGGTGCACCCGGTGTTTAACCTGTACAACCGTGAATGGCCGACCATGACGATGATCGATGGTTCGCTGCCGCCGGCCAAGTTCGTCTACGGCGATGCGGATCGCCTGGGTCATGCGATCGACTCGTTCGTCTCCCCCGGCGTCATCGTTTCCGGTGGCGAGATCGTGCGCTCGGTCATTTCCCCGAACACCTACGTCCACTCGTGGGCAAAGATCGAGGATTCGGTCGTCATGCATGGCTGTCGTATCGGCCGCTCGTCGCGGGTCGTGAAGACGATTCTGGATAAGAACGTCGTCGTTGAGGAAGGTGCCGTCGTCGGCGTCGATCTTGACCACGATCGCGAGCGCGGCTTCACCGTCACCGAGTCCGGCATTACGGTCGTTCCCAAGGGCGCGGTCGTCCGCAAGTGAGCATGACTCACCGTCTCGACGAGCCGGGTGCTCCGCTGCTGTGTGCCAGCGGGGCGCCCGGCCTCGTCGTCACTGACGTCGATTCGACGCTGATCAGCCAGGAAGTCATTGAGGAGCTCGCCGAAGCTGCGGGTACCCGTGAGAGGGTCGCCGAGATTACGTCTCGTGCGATGAATGGCGAGCTCGATTTCGCTGAGTCTTTGCGCGAGCGCGTCGCAACCCTCGCTGGGGTCCCCGAATCCGTCTTCGGCGATGTGCTGTCCACCATCACCCCCACGACGGGTGCACGTGAGCTGATCGACGCTGTTCACCGGTCCGGAGGAAAGTTCGGCATCGTCTCGGGAGGATTCGAGGAGGTGGTCGCTCCCCTGGCGGCCTCCCTCGACATCGATTTCTACGCGGCGAACCGCCTCGAGGTCGCCGGCGGCGTGTTGACGGGCCGCGTGCTGGGGCGCATCGTGACCTCCCAGGTGAAGGTCGAGTGCTTGCGTTCCTGGGCCTCGTCCCTCGGTGTCCCCCTCGAGCGCACGGTTGCGATCGGCGACGGGGCGAACGATATCCCCATGATGCACGAGGCCGGGGTCGGTATCGCGTTCTGTGCGAAGCCCGCGGTGCGCGAGCAGGTGTCGGTCCAGCTCAACGCTCCGGATCTGTCCCTGGCGATCGCTCCCCTCGGCCTCGCCTAGGAGGAAACGCTAGGGTTCGCGCGTGTCCGTCAGGCGAATCATGCGTCCATCCCACCCATTGCGCCAGGCGCGCGCATACTCGAGGATCTGCGCGGGGTAGATCTCTCCATCGATCTGGGCGGCGGCCTCGTCAATATCCCACCAGGCCTGAGTGTCGATGACGGAGCGCTCCAGGTCGGTCCATCCATCCCGGCTGAGAGCGGTCGAAGGGGCCTGCGCGATGAAAAACCACTCGTCCTGCCGGGCTGTCACAGCCAGGAAGTCGAACTCGGCGGTCCGGTAGAGGACGGGGCCCACGAGGTCGTCAGGGGCCAGCTCGATGCCGGTCTCTTCGAAGACCTCACGCACGGCTGCGGTGCGCGGCTCCTCGCCCTCCTCGATGCCGCCCCCGATCGTGAACCACCAGAATCGCTCCGGTTGATCTTCGTCGTGCCCCTTGGCCAACAGGACTCGTCCACGGTCGTCAAAGAGAAGGACGCGGGCGGCCTCCCGATGGGGATAGCCGTCCGCGTCCACAGGCCAGTCGAGTGCGCTCATGCCTCCAGGGTAGCCCGGTGGCGTCGCAAGCCCCACACGAGGAGGGCGACACTCACGACGAGAACCGGGATCTCAATCGCACCGTAGGTCAGGTTCCAGGAGTCTTCGGGAGCCAGGAAGCCGACACCATTGGCCTGGGCGTGCAGTGCGAGAGCTCCGACGAATCCGCCGGCCGCAGCGAGGAAGCCAACAATCGCATTCCTTGCACGCAGCACCGCCCACGCCAGGGCGTAGCCAAAGACGCCCGTGAAAATAGCATGCGCGTAGGCGCCGAGCAGGGCGCGAGCCAGGAACGACTCCCACAGTCCACTCATCCCGTCTTCAAGGGCGCTCACGTAGTAGCCGATGTCCTCACCCCAGGCGAAACCGAGGCCAACAAGCGCGCCGAGAACACCACCCTGCGCGGGACGATCGAGCACCTTTCGGGCGGCGAGGATCAGCGCCAGAACGCCGATGCCCTTACCCGTCTCTTCCACGATGGGACCCGTGAGCACGGACGTCACGAAATCAACAGCCTCATCACTCAAATTGCTCGCCTCAACCGCCGAGTCGATGAAGCCGTTTCCAAATCCCGCAAAGATCAACGCACCGCCGGTTCCCCAGCCGAATGCGGCCAACCAGGACAGCACGGTGGGCTTGAGGCGAGCGGCCCACGCGAGAAACGCCAGGCCCACGATTGCGCTGAGCGTGGAGGCACCGACAGCCAGCCATCCAGTGGATGCATCGATCCCTGACAGGGCTTGGTTCCATTCATAAATCGCCGTTGGAACGCTCAGTGCAATGAGAATGAGCGAGCAGACGACCAGCGCCCACGAACGGGGGCGCAAAGACACAGCATGAGTCACGTTATTTCCTTTCTGTCGCCCCCATCATGCCCGCTGTTCCTATGCGTCACCTATGAGGGCGCGATGAACTATCCATGAGAAAGTGCTCACACGAGAGGGCGTGAGCCGGTGGCCACCGAGAAAACCTGTCATCTCCTCAGCTCGTCCGTACCGCCATGCTGCCCCAGCTCAATGCTGCGCGTCAGGCGACGTGCGCACGACCCGCGACGGCGTTCGTGACATCCTTTTGCTGCTCCGCAATAGAGGTCAGTCGCAGGAATTCACGGCGCTTTTCAGCGGCATCAGCCAGCATCTGACGATCATTTTCGATGCGCGAGGGATCGGCGCCGTGGCGAGCCATGAGGCGCTGGTCGAGGCCGAGGGAGGCCAGATCGGACAAGAAAGCGCGCATGGCACGCTTCGCATCCCGACCACCCTGGGCAGCCCACTTGAAGGCGGCTTTACGCGCGCGACGATCGGTGGCCATCGAGACTTCGCCGGGAAGGATCCATCCGGTGCGCACGTACGGGACGAGGCCGTCGCGAATGTGGAGAGCCTCCCGGCGTGCAGCTCGCAGCAGCAGAATCGACCAGAGGGCGAACCCGGGAATACCCACGACGAGATACATGGTAATGAAGGCCAATCCAGATCCGGTTAATGCGGTACTTCCATTCCACACGAAGTGAATAAGCATCGCGAAGAACCAGAAGACGATGACGATAGCGGTCTTCGACCAGCCCCGCTTGAACTTGAGGAGGGCGAGCGCCAATCCGATGCCCGTCATCGAGGTTGCCATCACGTGCAGGAAGGGCCCCAGCAAGGCACGAACGACGAATACAAAGACGAGGGTCTGTGTACCTTGTCCCTCGGTGCGCAGGAAGTACAGGATGTCCTCGAAGAATAGGAACCCAGCCGCCGAGAATCCCGCGTACACGACACCGTCGAGCACCGAGTTGATGGAGTTGCGTCGTACAACAACGATGATGAGGACGCCGATCCCCTTGAGGGTCTCCTCTACGAGGGGCGCGATAAATGCAGCGGCAAGTGCCTCTGCACGGTCGAAGTCGCCGATTGTTGCGGCAATATCCTCGCTCAGCGCCGTATTCATAATCATCGCCGACAGCGTCGCCACGCCCCCGCCCCACAGGAACATCGCAAGCTTCGTCGTCCACGGCTCGGGCTCCCAGCGATCGATCCGCTGGAGGAAGCCGACGACGATCACGAGGGCGACCAGGGACAGCAGAGTCGTCTTCACGAAGGACGTCACACTCGAAGACTCGGGTGCCAGACCGAAGATAATGATGCCGATGGTCCCCAGCACGCCGATCGTCGTCATGACGACCTCGAACCAGGGGAAGGAGTGCGCGGGCTTGGGAGGCTGCCAGACGGGAGCGGCATCGTCGGGGGCCGGTGCTGAGACGCCATCGGTGGAGTCGATGGTGGCGCTGCTGATCTTGCTGAGGCGATAGTCCTCGCCGGGCCCTCCCCAGTGGGTCGCGTGCATGTCAGTAACCTCGTCCACCCGTCTGCGTGTCATCATCAAAGTCAATGGGCTCGGGAATCGGAGCATGCCCGGCCAGTCGCAGCAATTTTACCATTCGTGCGGAACGCAGGGCACGTACTCCCGCGACATCCACGTTGTGCACGTTGCGCGTGAGCTGGATACGGTAGCACGTCGCATCCAACGCTTCCAGGCGCGCGCCAGCATCAGAATCCGACGCAATCCGCTCCCGCTCTTCGGGGGTGAGCGTCTCGCGGATTGCACGCGACAGGGCGGATGCACGTTCCAAGCGAGCCGCAACCTCGACACGATCGCCTTGACGCTGCGCCGCAGTCCGTCGATCGAGGCCATCGGTCGTGAGCTGGTCTCCCCCGTCCTGAATGTATGCGCGTGCGGCATCGGCGAGGCCGGAGCTTTCCAGACCGGCGCTGCGGCTCAGAAGGTCTGCCTCGGAGGCCCGGCGCAGCAGGAGGCGCGAGAGCGAGTCACGTGAGGCAAGGATGCGCTGATGGAGCCGGTCCAGACGGCGCGCGCGCGTGATCGCGAATCCTGCGACGACGCCAAGCGCGATGACAGCAAGAACGATGGCAACAAGCAACCACGGGGACAATGAGATCATGCGTGTTCTTGCCCTTCCTCTCCGCGGCCTCGGATCAGGTCACGTGCCCGGCGAGTTCCCGATTCGGCGGGACTTCCCATGGCAATCGCGAGCTTGTAGACCTCAAAGACCTTATCCGCCACAACTTCCCAGTCGTACTGCGCCGATGAGCGCGCTCCGGCTGCGGACAGTTCCTCGAGGCGGTCGCGGTCTGTCAGCAGGTCGATGAGTGTACGTGCGAGCGAGTCGCTGTTGCCCGTCTCGAAGAGCGCGCCAGCTCGCCCGTCCTCTAGCACCGCACGGAAGGCAGGGATATCCGAGGCAACGACAGCCGTATGAGCCGCCATCGCCTCGACAAGGACAATACCGAAAGACTCGCCGCCCGTCTGCGGCGCGACGTAGATGCTGGCACCCGCGAGCAAAGATTCCTTCTCCTCGTCGCTAATTCCGCCGAGGAACGACACGGAATCACCAAAACGCTCGACGGCCTGGCGAATCTCCGGAGCGTCTCCTCGGCCGGCAATCAGGAAACGGGCGCCCGGGAAACGCTCGAGAACACCAGCGATAGCTCCTGCGAAAATGCCCAGGCCCTTGCGGGGCTCATCAAGGCGGCCAAGAAACACGATCACCGGACGTTCGTCCGTCGCCACCCACTGCTCAAGGGGCTGCGCGGTGCGGAACGAGGCCGTCTCGACCCCGTTCGGAATGATGACGGCGTCGCCGCCATGGTGCTCGATCAGCGTTCGACGTGCCTCCTCGGAGACCGCGATGCGCACCCCGATGCGTTCCATGTACAGGCGCATCGGGGCCGAGGCAATCGCGCGCGAGACCGACCGTCCGAGGGCCGCGTGGAATGTTCCCACGAGGGGGGCACTCGACAGCATCGCGGCTGCCATCGACACCGAGGGAACGACAGGCTCGTGGACGTGCACGACGTCAAAATCGTTGTCTGCCAGCCAACGGCGAGTACGCGCGAGTGCCTTCGGTTTCACGGAAATATTGGCCACCGATCCGTTAAAGGGGATCGACACGGACGAACCGGCGGACGTGATCCACTCAGGCAGGTCCTCCGAGGTCGACGGCGTCAGCACCTGGACGTCGTGGCCACGTGAGCGCAGCTTCAAGGCAAGGTCACGAATGTGGAAGCCCACGCCCCCGGGCACATCCCAGGAGTACGGGTTCACGATTCCGATCTTCATCGATTCTTCCTCTCGTGCTCGGCCCTCGCGCGCGCCAGGCGCTCGGGGTCAAGATCCTCCACATACACGCGCTGCATCATGTGCCAGTCCTGGGCCTTCGACGCCATCATGGAGGCAAATTCATCCACCCATGCCTGCGTGAGGGCTTCGACGTGGTTCATGCCCGGCCGCTCGCGCTCACCGGCTTGGATAGGACCAACGCATCGCACGCGTACATCGGCCCCGGTCGGAGTCTCATTCTCGTAGGTGATGCAGGCGGCGAAGAGGGGACGCTCCAGCTTGGTCGCGAGCGCAGCCGGACCCGCGGCGACGAGTGCACGCCGCGTACCGAAATCGACCTCGATGCCCGAACCCGAAATATCCCGGTCTGCAAGAAGCGGCACGATGACGCTACGCCCGCGCACGCACTCAATGAGGGTGGAAAAGACCGACTCGCCCTTCGCGACGCCGATGATCTCCATGCCGAGGCCTTCGCGCAACGACACGAAACGCTCAAACAGCGCGGGAGGCTCCACCTTCTCCGCGACAGTCACGATGCCCCGGCCGTGCGCACACACCCACGCGCCGGCACGATCCCAGCTGCCGGAATGTCCGAGGGCGAGGACGACCGGGCCGTCTTCGCTGGCCGCGGCCAAGGCCTCGAAACCCTCGAAGGAGACTCCCTCAAGCAACGGCGCGCCACGACGCGACCCGAGCATCAGCTGCTCGGCATAGTTGCGGATGTGCGAGCGAACTGCGTCGCGCAGCTCGTCGGACGACGGCTCCGTTCCAGTCAAACGCGCCATGTTGGCGCGCAGTAGATCAATCATCGAGCCCCCGCGCCTCGCCGCGATCGATGCACCCGTGTCCGCCATGCGCATGACGACGCGCAGCGGAAGTCGAGGGGCGACAGCGAAGGCGAGCGACAGGGGCGAAAAACTCACGGCGCTCCCTCATCGATGTGACGAGCGGTGAACCAAATGCGCTGGCAGACGGTCACGAAGGAGGCAAATGCCACCCAGGTCAGGCCAGCCGCAAACACCCACTCGGGCAGGCCGAGGCTCATGAGAATCGCCGCGCCCATACCAATGATGAGTCGGTCGGTTCGCTCGGCGATGCCCAGCTTGGCGACAACGCCGACGGACTCGGCGCGGGCGCGCACGTAGGGCACTGCAGCCGCACCGACGATCGAGCAGATGCCGGCGATGATCGCCCATGTGCGCACGAACGAGTTGTCCATCTGGAAGACCGCGTAAGCGGTCAGGGAGCCAAACACGGCCCCGTCACCCAGTCGGTCGAGCGTCGAATCGAGGAAAGCTCCGAAGCGTGTGCCACCCGTCGTCATCCGAGCGAGCGTGCCGTCCACAGAGTCACCGAACATAACGACGGCCAGCGCGATGCCGCCCTGCCAGATCCACCCCTGCGGAATGCAGATGACCGCGATCGCAACCGTCGCAACGGTGCCCGCGACCGTCACCATATTCGGGGTGACCCCCATTCGTGCGAGAACGCGAGCGAGAGGAGTAAAGATTGCCTTCGTGATGGAACGCCCGTGATTTCCGAGCATCAGTCCTCCTTCGGCCAGGCGGCGGCGAGACGCGCTCGAGCATCTTCGAGAAGCTCGGGCACAGCCTTCGTCTGCGCGATAATCGGCAGGAAATTGGCGTCCCCGAGCCAGCGCGGAACGACGTGCTGGTGAAGGTGAGCGGCAATACCGGCCCCGGCCACCTCACCCTGGTTCATGCCCAGGTTGAAACCCGCCGGAGACGCGACCGCACGGGTGACGCGCATGGCGGTCGCCGTCAGGTTCCCAAGCTCCACGCGTTCCGCGTCGGTGAGCTCCGTGTAGTCGGAAACATGACGATACGGGCACACGAGCAGGTGCCCGGAATTGTACGGGAACAGGTTCATGAGTACGAAGCACGCGTCGCCGCGGTAGACGATCAGTCCCGCCTGGTCGTCCTTACCGGGCGCCGTGCAGAACGGGCACCCGACATCCGAGGCATCGGCTGGCTTGCCTTCTCCACGGATGTAGGCCATCCGGTAGGGGGTCCAGAAACGACCGAAGCCGTCCGGGACGCCCGCAAGCTCGCGGGCGTCCTCGGTCGGCAACTGGGTGTTCGCGGCACCGTTCGATTCGGCACCAGCGTCGCTCATGTCGCTCACGCCTCGTCGAGGCCGTCGATCTGGTCGGCGTTGTTGCGCTGTTCGATGTGCGACACAATCAGCTCGACGGCGCGATCAACGGCGACGCCGTTGTGCTGTGAGCCGTCACGCAGACGGAAGGACACCGCGCCCGCCTCGACGTCCTCGCCGCCGGCGATGAGCGTGAAGGGGATCTTGTCCTTGGAGGCGTTGCGAATCTTCTTGCCGAAGCGGTCGTCCGACAGGTCGGTCTCGACGCGCACGCCGCGCTCGCGCAGCTTCGCGGCCACGTCCTTGACATAGCCGTCGAAGGCCTCGGCGACGGGGATGAGGCGGACCTGGACGGGCGAGAGCCACGCCGGGAACGCACCCGCGTAGTGCTCGGTGAGGACGCCGATGAAGCGCTCGACGGATCCGAGCTTCGCGGAGTGGATCATGACGGGGCGCTGACGGGAGCCGTCGGCCGCCGTGTACTCCAGGTCGAAGCGGTCGGGCTGGTTGAAGTCGTACTGGATCGTCGACATCTGCCAGGTGCGGCCGATCGCGTCCTTGACCTGCACGGAGACCTTGGGGCCGTAGAAGGCGGCACCACCCGGATCGGGAACGAGATCGAGGCCGGTCGCGGCGCAGGCGTCTTCGAGTGCCTTCGTGGCGGCCGCCCAGTCCTCGTCCGAACCAATGAACTTGTCCTTCTTCTTACCGTCCTCGTCGCGCGTGGACAGCTCGAGGTAGAAGTCCTTGAGGCCGAAGGCCGACAGGATCGACAGGAAGAATTCGATCTGCGTGCGGATCTCCTCCGAGGCCTGCTCAGGTGTGCAGTAGGTGTGTGAGTCGTCCTGCGTGAAGCCGCGCATACGGGTCAGGCCGTGGACGACGCCGCTCTTCTCGTAGCGGTAGTCGTGGCCCAGCTCGTAGAAGCGCAGGGGCAGCTCGCGGTAAGAACGTCCGCGCGAACGGAAGATCAGGTTGTGCATCGGGCAGTTCATGGCCTTGAGGTAGTACTCCTGGCCCGCCTTCGTCACGTTGCCATCTTCGTCGCGTTCTTCGTCGACGAGCATGGGCGGGAACATGGTGTCCGCGTAGTAGGGCAGGTGACCCGACGTGTGGAAGAGCCCGCCCTTGGAAATCTCGGGGGTGTGCACGAAGTCGAAGCCGGCCTTCTTGTGTCGGTCGGTCACGTAGGACTCGATCTCGTGGCGCAGAATGCCACCCTTGGGGTGGAAGACAACGAGGCCGGGGCCGATCTCCTCGGGGAAGGAGTACAGGTCCAGCTCGGCACCGAGGCGACGGTGGTCGCGGCGTTCGGCTTCCTTGATGCGCTCCTGGTAGGCGACGAGGTCTTCCTTGGAGGCCCAGGCGGTGCCGTAGATGCGCTGGAGCTGATCGTTCGACTGGTCGCCCTTCCAGTAGGCGGCCGAGGCCTTGGTCAGCGCGAAGCCGTTGCCGATGAGCTTGGTGGAGGGCAGGTGGGGGCCGCGGCACAGGTCCTTCCAGGCGACGGAGCCGTCACGGCGGACGTTGTCGTACATGGTGAGCGTGCCGCCGCCGACCTCGACGGATGCACCCTCAGCGCCCTTGCCCTTCGTGGTGACGAGCTCGAGCTTGTAGGGCTGCTCGGCCAGCTCACGGGTGGCCTCCTCCTCGGAGATCTCGCGGCGCACGAAGCGCTGGCCTTCCTTGATGATGCGCTTCATACGCTTCTCGAGGTCGCGCAGCAGCTCGGGGGTGACGGCGTCGATGTTGCCGAAGTCGTAGTAGAAGCCGTCGGTGATGAAGGGGCCGATGCCGAGGTTGACGTCGGGGAACACGTCCTGCACGGCCTGCGCGAGCACGTGGGTGGCGCTGTGACGCAGGATGTTCAGGCCGTCCTCGCTGGCCAGCGTGATGGCCTCAACGGTCGTTCCTGCCTCAAAAGGCGTCTCGAGGTCGCGCGGCGTGCCGTCGACCTTGATGGCGACGACGTCGCGCGACTTCTCGAACCACGTCGTGCCCGTGGTCCCCGCCGGTACGGTCTGTTCGTGTCCGTCAATGACGAGCGAGATATCGGGCACTGTGTCTCCTAGTTTCGTTAGATACGCGAGATTGTGTTGCGAATAGAATTCTAGCCCCGTGGCGGGTCCGCTTCAGGAGCGGGCGCGCCAGTCCTTCACAGCCTTCGCGGCGCTCAGGGCACGGTAGGTGGCCTTCTTGATGGGCATGTCCCAGCCGCCGGGCACGTCTGTGAAGTGTGAGGCAAAGGCGCTCTTGTACTTTCCGACGCTGTAGAGGTCGGGGCAGCGCGGCGAGTGGGCGCCCATCAGGTCGAATTCACGCACGCCGTCGCGGGCGAGGAATTCTGCGGCCAGGAAGTCCAGGACCGGGGGCTGGCGCAGGCGGCGGCCGGCCTCGGTCGAAGCGCCGTACTCGGCCTGCGCGCGGATTCCCTCAACGAGGCAGAAGTCCCAACACAGGATGTTTCCGTCGGCGTCACGCATCGAGAAGATGCGCGCGTGCTTCGGGCCCAGCGTCTCAAGCAGGCTGAGGTAGTACTCCTTGGGGTGGGGACGGAAGCCGTCACGCTTGGCGGTCTCCTCCATGACGGCGTAGTACTCGTCGATGACCTGCGCCGCGTTTGCGGTGTCCTCATGGAAGGTCACACCCTCGGCCTTGCCCTTCTTCAGGCCGGAGCGGATCGAGCGCTTACCGGCCTTGGGCATGGCGGCGAGGATCGCTTCCTCGGTCTTGCCGGAGGTGTCGATGATGACAGTGCGGTCATAGGAAATCGTCTGCAGCGGCATGCACAGGTCGGTGTGCTGATAGATGGCATGCAGGCGCACGAAGGCGACGCTCTTGTCCTTCGCCTTAATCTCGCGCACAAGGTCCGCGCGCAGAGCGGCTTCGCGCTCGGGGCTCGCTTCCTTGACCCACGCGGGTCCCCACTTCGCCCACAGGTAGTGGACGCCGCGCACCGAATACTTGTACAGGGTGATGAACGCGATCTTGGAATCGTCCTCGCACCAGGCGTAGCGACCCCACACTCCATGGCCCTGGGATTCCTCGAACGCCTCCCACACGCACGTCTGTTCGATGGGCAGGGAGCGGTCCTGGAAGCCAGAGACCGCGGCGATCTTATCGTCCTGCGAGATGGGCACGAGTGCGGTTGTCGTCATGGTGTCCTCGTTGGTCGGAAATATCGGTCGCGTAGGAAGTCAGTCTATCAGGGGCTTCTCCCCCGCCGACGAGGCCGGGGCGGGGAGAGGCAACGTCAGTAGGACGTCTCGGTGGGTTCCGGGTAGTACCGGGCGAACTTACGCCTGTGGTTCTGCTTCTGGAGCCACACGGTGAGGTTGCGGCGCAGGTCTTTCTCCGTCGGGTTCAGGAGCAGATCAAAACGCCGGCCCTCGCGGATGATGCGCTTGACGCGCGCGCGCAGGTCCTCGTCGGTGATGTAGTGCAGTAGCAGAGAGTCCGGGACGAGGGTGTACAGAATCTCGTCAGTCGCCTGGGTCTGCTCGCAGGCCTTACCGTCGATAAGATCCTTGACCATCGGGATCATCGGGTTCGCTCCGGCGGCGGCCATGTACCAGTTGTTGCGGCCGATGCGCGGGTTCACCTCAAAGAACAGTGCTCGTCCGTCGCGGGGATCGATCTTCACGTCGAAGTTCGCGAAGCCACGGTATCCGTTCTCGGTCAGCAGGGCGCAGGCATCGCGCCACAGCGTCGGGAAGTCCTCGGTGATCATGGCGACGGGGTTCCCGATCATCGTGGGCGCGTGGTCTTCGAGGAGGACGCGCGCCGAACCGATCAGCGTGACTTCTCCGCGCGAGTCCACGTAGGCGGTAATCGAGCGCATCGCGGTGTTATCGCCGGGAATCAGCTCCTGCACAAGGAAGGTATCGCGGAAGCCCGCAGCCTTCAGGGTCCCCCACAGCTGGGTGAGTTCATCGGCCGTGTCGATGAACCAGATCTTGCGCTTGCCCTCGAATTCAAGGACATCGTAGGGCTCACCCTTCGCGGACTTAGCAACCACCGGGAAACTGAACGGAATCTCGGGAGCGGCCCAAGCCTCGTCCTCTACATCGGAGAAATCGACCTCGACCGTGCCCGGCGTAGCGATCCCAGCACGCTCGCACGCGCGGGCGAACTCGGCCTTATCGGTCAGCCGATCCATGACCTCCTCGGTGGGGAACGGCAGCGCGTAGTGACGGGAGAGCGTCTCCATATTCCGTGCTACAAACGCCGAGAAGATGTCGTGGTTGGCCATCAGGATCAGCTTCTTATCCGGATGCTCACCCGCGATAGTCATGAGGACGTCCAGGAGCTGTGCGTCACTCGCATGAGCGCTCACGTGGCGGACATCAAAAAAGTGTGAGCGTGTGATCGACGCGGTCGGCTGCGATCCTACGCAGATACACCGACACCCAAACGCTTCGTTGAAACAACGCCCAATTCCGTACACTCCGAAGTCTCCTCCGATAATGACGGGGAGGATGTCTTCGCGGGGCATCAGCGGTCGCGTCTGAGTCAGATAGTCGATCGTCATGCCACAAGCCTAGCGCCTGGTAGGATACAGAATGTTCCCTGAGACCTCTCTCACCAACATGGAAGTACATCATGAGCACGCCCTATTCTCCGGAGAATCAGCAGCCCTATCAGCCCCAGCAGGGTGGCTACCCCCAGCAGGGTGGATACCCGCAAGGTGACTTTGGGCAGCAGCCCACCCAGCAGATGCCTGCCATCGGCGGCTACGGGCAGCAGCCCACCCAGCAGATGCCTGTGGCGGGCGGCTACGGCCAGTCTCAGGGCTACGGTCAGCAGGCTCAGCAGGGCTAC
>KV835893.1:0-2930 GCA_001838165.1 Actinomyces sp. HMSC035G02
CAAAACGATTACACCACTCCACAGGACTTGACCTACAAACGTCGTCAATTCAACGGCTTTTTCGCTGAAAATCAAGGTTTTTGGGCTTGGATTGACGACGTTTGTCACAGGGGTCCTCGCGAGGCGATGTGAATCGCGTTGGTTTGACGACGTTTGTAACGGATATTGCCCACGGGCGCCGCGGACTGGCCCAGCCACCGCCCGCGGGCGCTGTGGTCAGGCCCTGTCTTCCAGGCCGCCCGATTGCCTGAAACCCCTGTCTCCTTTGCTCGCTCGTGCCTGTGGTGGGTTGAAACCGCCATCGCCTTTGCGGGTGTGAAATGGGCTTTTTTGGTGCAGTTTTCGGGCGCAGAGGTGATGCCGGTTTCATAGGTCCCTTGTTGGGGGCGAGCAGTGGTGTTGGTGGTTTCAACGTCGCCATGTTTCCGCGTCCTGTGCGCGACATTCTTCGCCCTGCTCGGCCTGATGTGGGTGTGAGCGCGAAAAAGCTCGCCCAGCACGCTCAAAACACCCCAAAATCGGTATTTTTACGCTTGCTGGGAGAACTTCTTCGCGGAAATGCGGCTGGAGGGGCGGTGTTGGGCGAACTTTTTCGCGGAAGAGCCGCTGGAGGGGCCGTGCTGGGCGAGGTTTTTCGCGCCAATCGGCCCTGTGCCCAGGTCTTGTAGGCGACGTGGCGCACTTCAGGCTGGCTGCGGTGGGGGATTTTGCAGCATTAGAAGCTGGTTGGCGGCGTGTCGCCGGTGTGTCGTACCTCTAGTGACGCCATTTCCCCCGTTTGGTGACGGCCCGGCCGAGCCGCCACCAGGCGGGTTAACGTACGCAGGCACCAGAGAGTGCAGGTACGCGGTGAAGCCCCGCCGTCAGACCATAACGCCAGGCCACTCAAGCCCCGCAGGCCTCAGCACTCGACGACGTTGACGGCCAGGCCGCCCTCCGACGTCTCCTTGTACTTCGAGAGCATGTCGTTGCCGGTCTGGCGCATCGTCTCGATGACCACGTCCAGGCTCACCGTGTGGCGGCCGTCGCCCCACAGGGCCATGCGCGCCGCGTTGATCGCCTTGACGGCCGCGATCGCGTTGCGCTCGATGCACGGCACCTGCACGAGGCCCGCCACCGGGTCGCACGTGAGTCCCAGTGAGTGCTCCATCGCGATCTCCGCAGCGTTCTCCACCTGCTGCGGGGTGCCGCCGAGGGCTTGTGCCAGGCCGGCGGCCGCCATCGCCGAGGCCGACCCGACCTCGCCCTGGCAGCCGACCTCCGCGCCCGCGATGGACGCGTTCGTCTTAATGAGGGCGCCGATCGCCGTCGCTGCCAGCAGGAAGTCGTGCACGAGGGCGCGGCGGCGGGCCGCGCAGGCCTCGGGTGACGCGGGATCATCCGAAGAAGTCTCCGAGGACTCGTCCGTCGTCATGCGAATGTGCGCCAGCGGGGTGACCGCGCCGTCCTTGGTCGCAGGGCCCGCCGCCACGCCGGGCGTTGAGCCGGTCTCCGGGCAGTGCGTCACCAGGTAGCCGAGCACCGCGGGGATGACGCCGGCAGCGCCGTTCGTCGGCGCCGTCACGACGCGGTGGCCGGCCGCGTTCTCCTCGTTGACGGCCAGGGCGAAGAGGTTCACCCAGTCCATCGCACGCATCGGGTCGGCCAGGGTCGACACCCAGGCGCGCGCGGGGGAGCGCACACCGTCCGCGGGAGATGCGCCCGAGGAGGCCCCGGCCTCGTCCGACGAAGAAGAGGCGCCCGTCAGGCGCTCGGCGAGCTGGCCGGCGAGCGCGCGGGCGCGGCGCGGCACGTCCAAGCCGCCCGGCAGGATGCCCGCCGCCGACGTGCCCGCGTCCACGCAATCGAACATCGTGTCGGCGATGCGATCCAGGTAGGCGTTGACGGTCTCGCGGGGGCGCACCGCCTCCTCGTTCGTGCGAACGAGCTCCGCGATGCTCAGGCCGGACGCGTCGCACGCGGCGAGCAGCTGCGCGCCCGACGCGAACGGGTGCGGTGCTGGAACGTCGATGCCGACGCCCGCCTGGCTCGTCGCGAGCGAAGAGACCTCCGGGTTCTGCGGGTCGTCATTCGTCTGAATCATGACGAAGCCGCCGCCCACCGAATAATAGGTGCGCTCCAGGATGACCGTGCCGTCCTCGTCGGAAGCGGTGATCGTCAGCGCGTTCACGTGATAGGGCAGGATGGTGCGCGCCGCGAAACGCACGTCCTCGGCGATGTTGAGCGCGACCTGCGTGCCGCTCGGCAGCGTCAGCATGTTCGACGAGGCCAGGGCCGGCAGGATGGACTCCACCGTCTTGATGTCCACCGTCTCCGGGTCGTAGCCCGCCAGGCCGAGGAGGACCGCGCGGTCCGTCGAGTGGCCGCGGCCCGTCGCGCCCAGCGACCCGAACAGGTCAATCGTGATGTGCGACGGCGGCTTCAGCGTCGTCAGCTCCGTCGTAAACGCCAGACCCGCGCGCATCGGACCCACCGTGTGCGACGAGGACGGCCCGATGCCAATGCGGAACATGTCGAAGACCGACAGCGGGTGCGGCGCGTCGTGCGCGGCCACCTCGCCCGAGACGATAGCTGCGGGCGTGGGGCGCGACGGGTCGTACGTCGTGACAGACGTGCCGAGGGTGACGGGGCGAAGATCCATGGGGACTATTGTGCAGCAGCGGGCCGGGGCGCTGCCTGTTGTGGCCCGCCGGGCCTCCGCCGTTGCTGTGCCCCGCCAGATCTCCGGTGGTGCTTGTGGCCCCACGGGTGTTCTGGGCGCCGTAGGGCCCGGCCGCCCGCGAGGCTAGGCGGCCTCACTTCGTTCGGCGCCGCGCCTCGAAGCCCGCCCGTGCCCTCCGGCCCCTCCGGCGCCCTCCACACCAGTGGGGCCTGGTGTGCTGATGGTTGGCTTGATGCCCGGCCAGGCCCCGCAGGCCTCGCGGCGGCCT
>KV835893.1:3030-28300 GCA_001838165.1 Actinomyces sp. HMSC035G02
CCCCGCAGGCCTCGCGGCGGCCTCCAATCGGGCGTGCGCCTGCGTGCCCTGGCCCTGCCGCCGCCCACGAGCGCCGCAGCCACACCCCTATTGCCCCGCAGGCCCCGCGGCGGCCTCCGGGCGGGGCTTCCCAGGAACCTGGTGAAGCTCAGCAATTTCGCACGTAATTCCCTTGAGGATGTTTCAGAGTTTGAAATCGGATCGTTGATATTCCGCTGTTTTTGAGCTATCGATGAATCAGGCCCTGGGGGAATTACGTGCGACTTTGATAGCGGACGGCATGGTGTCCCGCAGTTTCGCATGCAATTCCCCTTGAGCGTATTGCATGTTCGTATCAGTTCATGCTGCTGAGTCACTCTTGTTCGGGAATTGCATGCGACTTTGGGGTGGGAGGGGCACGTCGGGGCGCGTGTATGGAGCGTAGATGGGACCGAAGTCCCGTGTATTCGCAGGCGGGAAGAAGTTTGGGTGGGAACGGGTGACAGGACAAAGGGTTTTCGTTGCGATACTTGACGGTTTTGGGATGACACCGGTCTGAGAATAGGCTCAACGGTTGATTGTCGAGAATGTGTCAAGCGCTGCAAAGTTCCACATTTTGATTTGTTGCCAGCCGTTAAAAAAGATAAAAATCGGCGAATAGACGTGTTTTCATAGATTGAAACCACTAGGTAAAACGCTGATATCCTGCGGAAATATAGCTTTACTGTTTTTCTGTAATGTAGCCCACTCACAAAGCTGAAGAAAATGGGTTGCATTTTTCGGTAACCGCGTCGTACGCTGAGTGTCATCAAGGTTGTGGAAAAACCTCTCGGGACATCCCCCCGAGTACGACACAGCGAAGCAACAGTCTTCAAGGAGATTGATTAATGGCAACGAGTCGAGCGCGCGCAGGCCACGCGCGGACCAAGCGAGCAGGAGTCGCGTCCCGCGCCCTGGCCGCCCTGGCCGTCGTGGCAACCGCCACCGGTACGCTGGTCGTCTCCCAGGTCGCCGCCCCCCAGGCCGCCCAGGCCGCCCAGGAGCCCGCCGCCTCCAAGATTGATGTTGGCGAGGTTTCCGCCTGGATTAACGGTGGCTACACGAGCGAAACCGAGGGTGGTGCGCACCTGAATGACAGCATCAGGTACGGTGTTGTTACCGGAATGTCGCAGAATCGCCTGCGCACGGGTAATCAGCCCGTAGATGCGTGGCTGAGTGGTACCACCGCTCAGAGTAAGGATGCGTGGGCGTACATTGCTCGAGGTGTGCCGTGGAAGTGGGATAACCAGACCGGCGACTATGGTGACACTCCTGCCAGCAAAGCCTGGATGCAGGCTCACTATGACCAGTGGGCTGCCGACCCCAAGAAGATCTGGGTTGATGGTCAGAGCGCCATCGGTTTCAAGCCGAACAAACCTGGTGAGGTCGAGCCGGGTCAGACCTTCCTTCTTGGCGCGATCCGCCATAATAACCTGCCCATCGGGCAGGCTGATGCGCCGCACAAATTGGGGCAGCCTTACCTTCAGGCCAACATCAACCTGGAATTTGCTGGACTATTCCCCGCGGGTCAGCAGAGAGAAGCTTTTCCCTTCGTCAACCACGAGACTTTCAACACCCTGGCCTCGACGATCATCTACCGCAAGGGCGGCGCCTACGTAAAGACGCCTGGCGAAGCCGGAACGGGCACCTGTTCTACCAGTTTCGGTACTACTGGCTGGGACGTGAATCAGCTAGTCGGTGGAAGGCGGGTCCGTGACCTGGTCCTCGATGGTACCTACGGTCGTCCCGGTTACACGCCCTCCGGCGCCTTCATCGGTCCCGCCTATGAGCCGGACCCGGTGAACGCGGCGGATCGCTCGCAGGGTTACGTCAACAAGCCCGAATCTCGCTCCGGACGCATGTACTGTGTCAAGTACGTGGGCGAGGGCAACGGTGACTACGACCTGTACAGCCAGTACTACAACGGCGGTGCAGAGCAGCCTCACAACCAGCTCGTGAAGGAAGAGGTCACGCCTCGCACCTGGCCGGGCGCGAAGGGTAACGTCAACGAGAACCCCTACGTCTCCGACACCGTCAAGCTGCAGAAGACCGTCTCGGATCGTACCTTCACGAAGAACGGCCGCACCTACCGTCTGCAGCTGTGGGGCTTCACCCCCGCGACGAACGCGACCAACTTCCTGACCCCGGAGAACTTCAACTCCATCCCGACGGCGAACTGCCCGGCGACCCCGCCGGCTGACGCCAAGCGCACCGACTACTTCGTGACGCAGGAGCTCTCGGTCAACTACGCCTGCCTCTACGGCGTCATCACCGAGGAGCGCTCCGTGCGCATCGCGAAGGCCGTCGAGGACCCCTCGGGTGCCAACCCGGCGATCCCCGCCGCCAACTTCGCGGTGACCACGGGCGACACGTGGGCGGACAACACCGACCGTACCCCGGCGACCACCGGCACGGTGACCGTCACGAAGCCCACGGCTTCCTCCGCCCCCGCCAAGGCCTCGTACATCTCCGCAGCCGACCCGGCCGCGTCGCTGACCCCCACCGCCTTCGGTGAGGACCAGGCGAAGTACGACTCGGTGTTCATCCCCTTCGAGGTCGGCAACTCCGACTTCACCATCACGGAGAAGGACATCAACACCGGCGGCGAGGACAAGTGGAACCTCAAGGACATCAAGTGCGTCAACGGCATCGGTGAAGACGTCGCCGTGACCAAGACCGAGCGCGGCGTCAACTTCAAGAACGTCGGCGGCGCCGCCTCCAACGAGGCAGCCCCCATCACCTGTACGTTCGTGAACGAATACCAGGCTCCCAAGCTGCGCGTCCAGAAGTCCATCGAGGCGAACGGCGGCGCCAACGGTGCCACCAGCTTTAACGTGGACTACAAGATCGTCGCCACCAACGACGGCTCGCTGGCCGCCAACACCGGCAAGCTCACCGACAAGCCCGACTTCGCCAAGGGCCTGGAGATCCAGTCCGCGAAGATCGCCGAAACCCAGGCCGGCCTGGACTCCGCGTCCAACGCCACCGCCACGAACGGCGTCTACACGCTGACCGACGGCGTCGAGCTGGCTGCCGGGGCCACCAAGGAATACTGGATCCGCTTCGCGGTCGTCCGCAACACTGCGGCCGCCGGCTACAACGAGGTTGACCTGGCCTGCTCCGTCAACGGAAACAACGAGTTCGCTCCCGGCAAGGGTCTCTTCAACGAGGTCCTGGCTGAGAACGGCAAGGACTCCGACGGTTCGTCCAACAACAAGGCCTGTGGCCCGACCGTTCCCCACGACTTCGTGGTGGTGAAGGCTGGCACGCAGAACACGGGCAAGACCTTCAAGGATGGCTCGAACCAGTACACGGCCCCCAGCGGAGCCAGGCTGTACCCCCTCGCGGGCGCTGAGTTCGCGATCTACAACGCCAACCCGAATACCGACGCAAACGCCACCGCGGTCAAGACCCTGACCCAGGCGACCGCGACCGACGGCTACTACTGGTCCGTCAACGACCTGAACATCGACACCACCTACTGGCTGGTCGAGACCAAGGCCCCCGCGGGACACTCGCTCCTGCCTCAGCCCATCGAGTTCAAGCTGACGCCCGCCCGAGCCAGCGGCTCCGGCACCACGGTGCAGCTCGCAGGCGACCTCAGGGACGAGAACAAGTGGGCCAAGAGCGCGGTCCAGGCCTTCTCCTCGGAGCCTGACAGCAGCTCCGTCGACAAGGGCCTGAAGGTCGGCACCTACAAGGCAACCATCCTCGTCAAGGACACCGAGGTTGGCGAGCTGCCCAAGGCTGGCAGCACCGGAATCTACCCCTACATCGGCGTCGCAGCGGCGCTCATGTCCGGGGCGATGGTGATGACCGTGGTCACCACCAAGAGGCGCAAGGCAATCGCCTGAGCCACCCATGAGGTCCCGTGACCACGAGACCCACCATCAGAAAAAACTCCCGAAATCACACACACAGGAGAAAGAACACCTATGAGCACCACGAAGACCCGCCGCAGCCTGAGCCTGCTCGCAGCCTTCGCCGTCGCCGCCGGCGCGCTGGCCCTGCCCGCCGCCACCTCGGCGACCCAGGCTGCCCCCGCCTTCGGCCTCGCGGCCACCGTCACGCGCGCCCCCTCGCTCGTCGACCTCGATGCCACCAAGACCGGCTCCATCACCATCCACAAGTACGTGAAGGACGCCAACAACGGCACCACGGCCGGTAACGGCCTCGAGGACACCTCCGATCACGGCACCGCCCTCGACGGCGCGACCTTCACCGTCGAGAAGCTGACCAACGTCGACCTCACCACGCAGGCCGGCTGGGAGAAGCTCGCCGGCTTCAACGGCGACGTTGCGGCCGCGAAGGCTACCGGCGTTGACGCTGCCGTCGAGAAGACCACCGCCGGTGGCGGTCTGGCTAAGTTTGACAGCCTCCCCCTCGGCGCCTACGTCGTGACCGAGACCGTGACCCCCGCCGGCTACGTCGGCTCCAAGCCCTTCATCATCACGGTGCCCATGACGCACCCGACCGAGCTGAACAAGTGGGTCTACGACGTCCACGCCTACCCGAAGAACTCCAAGGCTGGCATCGAGAAGACGGTCAAGGACGATACCACCCCGGCCATCGGCTCGGAGATCTCCTACACCATCAAGTCGGACATCCCCGCCGCTGAGGCCCTCGACTTCTACGACGTCGTCGACCAGTACGACAAGCGCGTTGAGCTTCCCGAGGCCAACATCGCCCTGAAGATCATCAACGGCAAGACCGGCGACGTCACCCTGGCCAAGGGCACCGACTACACGCTGGTCGCCGCTAACGGCACCGACGGCAAGACCAAGTTCTGGACCGCCGAGTTCACCGCTGACGGCCGCAAGAAGCTGCTCGACAACCGCAAGGACGACAACACCAAGGTCCAGATGGACCTGTCCGGCACCGTCAAGGACAAGGTGGAGTCCGACGGCCTGTTCAAGAACAAGGCCATCCTGCTCCCCAACGCCCCCTCCAACGGCTGGAAGCCCAACTCGGGCACCGTTCCGCCGCCGGACTACCCGAACTCCGAGGTCGTCTCCAAGTTCGGCAAGGTGAAGATCACCAAGGTTTCCGCTAAGGATGCCAACGCCAAGCTCGCGGGAGCCGAGTTCGAGGTTTGGAAGTGCACGCCTCAGTCCACCCCGTCCGCGAACTTCGAGTCCGTCGACGCCTCCCTGGACGAGAAGCTGAGCCCCGCCGGCACCGCGACCTACACCACCGACGCCAACGGTGAGGTCACCATCGACGGCCTGCGCAACAACGACTGGGAGAACAACGCCGCCGTCACCAACCCCGGCTACTACTGCCTCGTTGAGACCAAGGCCCCCGAGGGCTTCGAGCTCCAGACCCGCCCGATCGCCTTCCAGGTCCTCACGTCCAACTCCACCGAAGACAACACCTACACCCTCAACACCACGGTGAAGGATGTCCCGAAGAACGGTGGCTTCAACCTGCCGCTGACCGGTGCTGCCGGTGTCGGCGTCCTGATCGGTGCTGGCGCCCTCCTCGTGGGCGGCTCCGGTGCGATCGCGCTGGCCAACAAGCGCCGCAAGGAGCAGGCTGACGCCTGAGCCTAGCTAGCTAGCGACACACAGGGGGGTGTGGACCCGCGGGTCCACACCCCCCTTGCGTTGCCCGCAACCGCCCCCAGCGGTACTACCCTGTAACCAGACAAACTTCCACGGCCTCGGCAATGAACGGAGAAAGCGTGAGCACCAAAGCGCCCGACAAGAAGAAGACCCCCCTCAAGTGGCGTCTCCTCACCATCGCGCCCCCGATCCTGCTGCTGGCCGGCATCCTGGTCCTCCTGTACCCCGTCTTCGCGACCCAGTACAACAACGCGCGCCAGGAACGCATCGCCTCCGAATTCAGCGCCGTCGCCGAGCAGGCCGGCCCCGACGCCGTCGCCGAATCCCTGCGCCGCGCCGACGAGTACAACCTCAAGGCCTCCGAGTCGCCCATCCTCGACCCCTGGCTGGACGCCCAGCGCCCCGGCACCGCGCAGTACCAGGACTACCTGAGCCAGCTCAACCTCAACGACGTCATGGCGACCATCAAGATCCCCTCGATCGACGTCAACCTGCCGATCTACCACGGCACCGACACCGCGACGCTCGACAAGGGCGTCGGCCACCTCTTCGGCACCGCACTGCCCGTCGGCGGCGAGTCCACGCACACGGTCCTCACCGGCCACACCGGCCTGGGCAACGCGACCATGTTCGACCAGCTGACCAGCGTCAAGATGGGCGACTACTTCTACATCGAGACCGCCGGGCGCCACCTCAAGTACCAGGTCACCGACATCCGCGTCGTCCTGCCCCACGAGACCGAGTCCCTCAACAAGGTCGAGGGCAAGGACCTCGCCACCCTCATCACCTGTACGCCCTACGGCGTCAACACGCACCGCCTCCTTGTGACCGGCGAGCGCGTCCCCATGGACGAGGAGGCCGTCGCCGCCGAAGCCGCGCAGGTCAAGGGCTCCGTCATGAAGCCGTGGATGATCGCGGTCCTCGCGTCCGTCGTCGTCATCCTCCTCGTCGCCGGCATCCTCTGGCTGCGCTCGCGCAAGCGCAAGGACGAGGAGCCGCAGGCGCTCGAAGGCGCCGCCGCTGCTCTCATCGCGGCCGAGGCCGGGGACGAGGCCGGGGCTGAGTCCGCCGAGGACGCTGAGGCCGCTGAGCCCGGCGCGGTCGCGTCCGCCTCCGACGACGCTTCCCCCGAGGCTTCCGAGGCCGCCACCCCCGACCTGCTGACGGACGCCGAGCAGATCTCCGAGGAAGAGGTCGACGCCGGCCGCACCGCCGCACTCAAGAAGATGCTCGAGGAACGCGGCAAGCAGTAAGCATCCCCTATATGCGGCCCCCGCGGGGCACGTGAGGCGCGGAAACGCGCGGGCGAGCGAGCAAGCTCACCCGCGCGTTTCCGCGCATCTACGCTAAAGTCAGTGAGTAACTGTCAAACGATCTGGAGGGCTTGTGGAGCATCACCCCAGCGGCGCACGCTCCCGCCGCGCCACGCACGCGAGGGCCGAGCCCCGGCCTCGTCGCGCCGTCGCGCGTACCCTGGCCGCCCTCCTCGTCGCGAGCGCAGCTGCCCTCCCCGGCCTCGTCGCCCCCGAGCGCGCGGATGCGGACCCCGCGCTCGAGCCCCCCGGCGGCGGCACCGTCCCCGTCACCTCATCTGCCGGCCGCCTCGGCGCGGCCACCATCAACGGCTCCGGCTACGACCGAACGACCAACGTTCCCGACAACGCCTACGTCGGAACCGTGCGCGGCGCGGGCCCCTACGATGCGGCCGACCCCGCCCAGTCCTCGGCCCCCCTCCAGGCTGGGACCGCCCAGCCCATGCTGGACGCGGGAGTCGCCGCGGGCGACTACTGGACCTACATTGCGCGCGGCCTGCCCGCCGCCAACCCCGTCGCCACCGGCGTCATCTCGCCGCAGAACACCAACGCCCTGGGCTACAAGCCCAACAACCCCGGCGACGTCCCCATTGGCAAGCCCTTCCTGCTGGGCACCGTGCGACACAACAACTTCCAGGTGCTCTCCGCCAGCCAGTGGGTCCACTCGTCGATCGACGTCAACATCGGCGGCATCGAGGACTCCTTCCCCTTCGACCAGGAGGAGACCGAAGACGACACCGACACCACCGCGGCCCTCAGCGACGAGGGTGCCTATATGCTCGCCTCGCGCGCCAACGGCCCTTCCTCCTGCCCCGCCAACGCGCCCTACGCCGCCCTCAACCGCGACGCCGGACCGGGCGTCTGGTACTGCTACCGCCACGTCGGCAAGGGCCGAGGCAACCGCGACATCTACACGAACAACCCGGCCGCCTACCCCGACGCCGCGGGCACGCCCGACCAGAGCCCCAACTCCGACGACGTGCTGACGATCTCGCGGACCACCTCGAACAAGACCGTCATGATCGACGGAATCCCGTACCGCCTCGTCATCGCCGGCTTCACCCCCAGCGGCGACGGTGTCTGCCCGGACACGCCGCCAGGCGGCGTCACCCCCGTCTCCACCTTCAGCTCGAAGGAAAACAAGACCTCCTACGGGTGCCTGTACGCCACCTTCAGCCAGGAGCGCTACATCCGCATCGCCAAGACCGTCACCCCGGAATCCGAGGTCATCGGCGGCAAGATCCCCTCCTTCAACTTCACGACGCTGGGCATCGGCGACTTCGTCTCGCCCACGGGTGAGCCCCTCAAGACCGCCGAGAACGCTGGCGGCTTCGTCGACTGGTCCTCCTTCGAGGACAGCCCCCTGACCCCCACGGGCTACGGCAAGGACGGCACGGTGACGTCCGGGTACCAGGCCTTCATCCCCGGCTACTCCCAGTTCGTCATCGCCGAGACCGGCCCGCGCATCCCCGGGCGCCGCCCCCTGCGCTTCGGCGAACCCGGCTACTTCGGCCCCTGGAAGGTCTCCGACGACCCGAACTCCGCGCGCTGGGAGCTCACCGACATCAACTGCGTGAACGGCATCGGCGAGGCCGTCAACGTCACGCGCGACCCCATGACCGGCGGCATCGACTTCTCCGACGTGCCCCCGGCCAAGACCGCGGCCGCCGTGCCGATCACCTGCAACTTCACGATCCAGCAGCAGGCCCCCAAGCTGCGCATCGACAAGACCGTCGAAAGCGTCGAGGGCGCCTCGGGCGACACGATCACCGTCACCTACCGCGTCACCGCCACGAACGACGGCACGATCGCGGGCACGACAGGTCGCCTCGTCGACACCCCGGCCTTCGCGCCCGGCCTCACCCTGCGCTCCGCCGCGATCGCCACCTCACTCGAGGGCCTGGGCGGCGCCCGCGAACAGAACCGCGCCGCCACCTACGTCCTTACCCAGGGCACCAACGTTGCGCCCGGGGCGTCCGCGACCTGGTTCATCCGCATGAAGGTCGCCCGCGACCCCAAGGCGGCCGGATACAGCGAGGCCGCCCTCGAGTGCGTCCCCTCGAACGGGCGCCTCACCCCGAGGCGCGGCCTCTACAACTCCGTCGCCGGCCCCTACGACCACGACGGCGCCGCCAACAACGAGGCCTGCGCCCCCGCCCGCCCGCGCTCCATCCGCATCGAAAAGGCCGGCACCCAGCCCGTCGGTACGGCCAACGAGGACGGCACCTACCCGCTCGAGGGCGCCGCCTTCGCGATCTACGACAACGAGGCCCTGACCGGTACCCCCGTGTCCACCTCCGACGGTGAATCGCAGTTCGTCACCGCGCCCCTCGAGACCGGCAAGACCTACTGGCTCGTCGAGACCCGCGCCCCCGCCGGACACGTCCTCCTGCCCCGCGCCGTGCCCTTCCATATCGAGGTGGGCACCGACGCCTCGGCCTCCACCGTGATCACCACCGACTTCGGTGCCGACGAGGGCTTCACCTCCGTGCGCGTCATCCCCGCCTCCGCAGGAACGGGCGCCGCCGCGCTGCCCGCCATCCGTGTCGTCGACACCCAGGTCGGCGTCCTGCCCAACTCCGGTGCCGGCGGCATTTACCCCCACCTCGGCCTTGGCGCCGCCCTCCTCGGCCTCGCCGGCGCGTGCGCGTGGGCGCGGCGTTCCCGCACTGTTTGATTCGCGCGAGGCCGGGGCTCGATCCCGCTTCACGTCCCCTGTGGCGCGCGCCCGCCGTGCCTGTGGCGTTCCCCGCCGCACTTGTGGCGCGTGCCCGCCGTGCTACCGACGCGCACGGCCCCGACCCGGCCCTGTGGTTTCTCAACAATGTCGCACGTAATTCCCCTGTGCTTATTTCGGACTTTGAAATTGCATCGTTGGAATTGCAACGTTTGTGGGCTATGTCCAAAAATGACCGTGTTAAATTACGTGCGACTTTAGGGGGACCCAAGAAAAGGGGGGTACACATAGCGCGGCCGCCCCCGCGCGAGGCGAGCGCGACCGCGGTGGGCCTCGTCCCCTACGATGGGAACCATGAACCTCAGCTTCCCCGAGCGCATCCGCGTCGACGCCATCATCCAAGCCGCCATGGACATGGAGGCCGCGCCCCTCCTGCACGAGCTCGCGCCCATCGGGGACGACGAGACGCCCCAGGCCATCCTCGCGGGCACCCACAAGGCCCAGCGCTTCGTGCTCGGCATCCTCGACGGCCGCACCGTCCTGGTCGTCACCTCCGGCATCGGCCTGGCCAACGCCGCCTCCGCGACCGCGCGCGCCCTCACCCTCGTCGAGGCACCCATCGTCATCGCGGCCGGCACCACCGGCGGCCTCGCCCGCGACATCAACGTCGGCGACATCGCCGCCGGCACCCGCGCCATCTACGGGCAGGCCGACGCGACCGCCTTCGGCTACGCCATGGGCCAGGTCCCCCAGATGCCCGTCGACTACACCACCTCCGAAGCCGCCGAAGAGCGCCTGCCCCTCCTGCGCGGACTCATCGATCACCCCGTGCGCCGCGGTCGCATCGTCTCCTCCGACTCCTTCTGCACCGAGGCCAACGTCGGCCCCATGCGCGAGCGCTTCCCCGACGCCATCGGCACCGACATGGAAACCTGCGCGATGGCCCAGGTGTGCTGGTCCTCCGACGTCGACTGGATCTCGCTGCGAGCCGTCTCCGACCTGTGCGGCCCCACGGCCGACCAGGCCTTCCACATGGACGGTGCTCGCGCCGCCGCCCACAGCGCCCAGGCCGTGCGCGCCTACCTGACGCTGCTCTGAGCGCCGCCTCGGCTATACCCTGCGGCCCCCACTGAACCGCGCCCCGGCCTCGTCGCCCCGAACGAACGGAAACGATCATGACCCGCCCCGCACGCGTCCTCATGGTGTGCACCGGCAACATCTGCCGATCCACGATGGCTCACGCGATCCTCGAACAGGCCGCCGCGCGCGCCGGCGTGGACGTCGTCGTCGATAGCGCCGGCGTCTCCGACGAGGAAGCCGGCAACCCGATCGACCGCCGCGCCGCCCGCGTCCTGCGCGACGCCGGGTACGCCGTGCCCGACCACCGCGCGCGCCAGATCCGCGCCGGCGAGCTGGGGGAGTGGGACCTCATCCTGGCCATGACCTCGCGCCACCTGAACGTCCTGGAGCGCCTCTTTGATCGTGCAGGGGTTGAGCACGAGGGCGCGCCCGCGTCCGCTTTAGATCTGGCCGAGGGGCCGCGCGTGTGCCTGTACCGCGACCTCGACCCCGAGGGCAGCGGCGACGTGCCCGACCCGTGGTACGGCGGCCACCAGGACTTCCTCGACACCCTCGAGGTCATTGAGCGAGTCACCCCGCAGATTTTGAGGATTCTCAGCTGACAAGCGCGGTGTGTTGGCCTGTTCCGCGCGCGGACTGATTCCTCGTTGCCCCATTAATTTCGCACGTAATTCCCCTGAGGGATCTTCGGGTTACCCCGAGAAAACCGCATGATTTCAACGATCTGGATTCAAATGTTGAAATAGTGGTGAGGGAATTACGTGCGAAATTAGTGTTGAAGGTGATAACTAGGCAGGTATCCGCGCAGGATGTTGAGGAAGTCGGCGTTCTTCACTGCGTCGCGCGCGTCCTCCGTTCTGGTGTCAGGTACGAGGCGACGGAGGGCTGTCACCGAGACCGGGACCTCTCGCGCGAAGTCGCCATTCATGACGTCGTCATAGGTGAATCGAAGGACGACGTATCCGCGCCGTAAAAGTTCTCGATCGCGTTTGAGGTCCTTCTCGCGCTGCTCTTTCGATGAGTGGAAGGCCCACCCATCCACCTCGATGATGATGAAGCCGAGGATGATCATGTCGACCTCGCCGACTCCTTCGATCCAGACCCCGACCTGCGGTGTCAGCCCCATGTCGATGAGCTGCAAGCGGGCAACGGTTTCGAGGATTGAGCGGGCTCGGTCCGACGAGAGGGAAAGCGCTTCTTTGAGGTGAGGCAGTCGGCTGCCCGTTGGTGGGATAGCGAGCGTCGAGATGTCGTAGAGTCCGCGATTGCGCGCGGCATCAAGCATGGGCAGTGAGACTTTGAGTGGCATGCAGACGAGCACTCGCTCCAAGACTGTCCCGATGCTGGCGACGTGTGTACGCCTTTCTTCGTCACTCATGATCTGTTCCCTATGGATGCATACGTCATCGAAGCGGCGTAGCTTCGACGGGTGCATTCCACGGTTATACGCAACTGACAGGTGGGTCTTTTGCGGGCGTTCCTCCATGAGGATCGGAAGTTCGTATATGGGTGCAGCGCTCACGCAGGAGATGCACGCGTTGTATACGAAAGCGCGTACCTGATCTAACGTGTACCTGGTGTGGTCGTAGATCCAACCGCGGTAGTGACTGATGCCAGCTGGCAGCATCGAAGGAGTGAGCTCTGCGTGGCGCAGGCTCGATAGTTTGGTGATTCCGTGCCGTTTATGTAGCTCTTCGTTGAGGTCCATGCACAGATCATGCTACTTTGTGGCGCTTTGTGTGAGCTGTTTGAAAAATCTGTGGATAACTAAGAAATTTCGCACGTAATTCCCCGCCGAGGTCTTTTTGAAACCTCGTGAAAACCGCATGATTTCAACGATCTGATTTCAAATCTTGAAAGAAGTGCGGGGGAATTACGTGCGAAATTGAAAAGCGGAACTCAGTCTGGCAGGGAGGCACCCGCCTGGGTGAGGAGGGTGCGGATCTGCTCCTCGACGCCCTTCGTGCCGCGGCCCATCGCGACCAGCTTGCCGTCCGTGCCCGCGATGAAGTGCGTCGGCCACGCCGTCGCGCCGTAAGCCTTGAAGGCCTCGAGGTCGGGGTCCAGGGCGACCGGGTAGGTGATGCCCAGCTTCTCGATCGACGCGTTCACGACCGACGCGTCGCGCTCGTAGGCCTGCTGGGGCGAGTGCACGCCCACGACGACCAGCCCGTAGTCCTTGTACTTCTCGTAGATGGCCTCGAGCTCGGGGATCTCGCGCTGGCAGTTTGTGCACGAGCTCGACCAGAAGTCCACGAGCGTCACCGTGCCGGACGGCTGGCCCAGGGAGTTGAGCCACTCCGAGGCCTGGATCGTCGGCATCGCGCCGCAATCCTTCGCACCATTACGCGCGCACTGCGCGAAGTCGGTGCTCGCCTCGACGTCCTTCTCGGGCTCGCACGCACCGTCCTCACAGGCGCCTTCAGTGCTGGCCTCGAGCGAGGCCGTGTAGTCGGGGATCATGCGCTGCAGGGCCATCGGGGCGTCCGTCGCGATACCCAGCGCGAGCGCGATCATGGCGACGCCCGCAGCGATGCGCAGCGGCTGCTGGCGGGTCTTCAGGAAGCGGGCGGCGACGCCCGAACCGGCGATCGCGACGATCATCAGCGGGATCGACACGCCGATCGCGAAGGAGATGGCCAGGCCGATGATGTGCCACGTGATCTGCCCGGAGCTGGAGGCCACGATGATCGAGGTCAGCACCGGACCCGCGCACGGCACGAACGCCGCGCCCAGGACGAGGCCGAGGCCGAAGCCCGCGCTGTTGCCCGTCGTGCGGAGTGCCAGGCGCGCGAAGGGGCGCTCGAGCACTTCCATGATCTTCGGGACGATCATGCCGATGCCGACGGCCAGCAGCAGGACGATGCCGGTCCAGCGGATCAGTGCCTGCGGCAGGTTCAGCAGGCTCAACAGCGCCGAACCCGCGACGGTGATCAGCATGAACGAGGTGACCAGGCCCAGGACGATGAGCACGGGACGACGGGTCACCGAGTCGCTGCCGTCGGCCTTCACGGCTGCCTTCTTCGGCGCTTCTCCACCCAGGTTCACGCCCGGGGCGACGCGGAAGAGAGACGGGTCGATGCCCGCCTTTGCGTCCGGGGAGGATGCGGATCGAGGAGCCCCGGCCTCGTTCGAGGGGGACGCCGAGGCGCGGGAGCCAGCGGCTCCGAGGAATAGTGCGGGTAGGACGGGAAGGATGCACGGGGAGATGCCCGTGATGAAGCCTCCAAGAAGGCCAAGCAAGAGGAACATAGGTTCACCTTACTTGGAAGTAGTTGAAAATGCATGCTAATTGTCGCATGCAAGCGCACAAACGGATGTCATAGCGCAGCCGCGCCCCTACAGCGACAGGACCAGGTCCGCGCGCTCCTTCGTGCGATCGACGAGGGCCATGTTCGCCGCGTCCACCGTGCGCACCCAGTGTGCGGCGTCCGCTCGGTCGCGGCCAAAGCTCATGTGCCGGTCGATCAAACGCGACGCAAGCTCGTCGAATGGAGTGTCAATAAAGACGAGCAGGTCGATGAGGCCGCGCACGTCCGCCCAGCCGGGCAGCTCGAGGCCCAGGTAGTTGCCCTCCGTGATGACGACGCCGTCGACCTCGACGGGCAGGGAGGCGGCGACGGGCTCGTGCAGGTCGCGCCGGTAATCGGGGGCGAGGACCACGCCGTCCGCGCGGCGCACGCGCCCCAGGAGTGCAACGTACCCGCCCACGTCGAAGGTGTCGGGCGCGCCCTTGTGGTCGGCGATCCCTCGCGCGGCCAGCACCGCGTTGGACATGTGGAAGCCATCCATGGGCGCCAGGCCCGCGACGGGGATGCCGGCCTCGGGCAGGGCGCGCGCCAGTTCGGCGGCGATCGTCGTCTTGCCGGTCCCGGGAGGACCGGTCAGGCCCAGCACGCGCACGGGGTCACCGAGGCGTGCGCGCTCGGCCACGGCCTCGACGATGTGCTTGGTGATCGACGAGGCCTGGGCGCACTCAAGGGAGGCAGCAGTTGCCTGTGGTCCCGAGCTCGCCCGAGAGGAAGTCACGGCTTGATGACTGGCAGCGTCGACCAGGGGAAGTTGATCCACTTGTCGGTGTACGCCCACACGTAGTCGGGGTCGATGATGGAAACGGGCTTCTTGTAGATGACCGCGCTGCGGGCCTCGACGCGCACGGAGGAGGAGCCGTCGAGAGAAAGGCCGTGCTCGTCGATGAGGTCCATGACCATCTTGAGGGTCTTACCGGAGTCGGCGACGTCGTCGACGACGAGGACGCGCTTGCCATCCATCGCGGAGACGTCCATGAGCGGGGGAAGCAGCATGGGCTCGTCGAGGGTTTCGCCGATGCCGGAGTAGAACTCGACGTTCATGGTGCCGATGGCCTTGACGTCCATCGCGTAGGCGATGGCGCCGGCCGGGATGAGGCCGCCGCGCGCGATGGCGACGATCAGGTCCGGGATCCAGCCGGAGTCGACGATCTGCTGGGTGAGCTCACGGGACGCGTCGCCGAAGCCCTCCCAGGTGAGGACCTCACGGTCGGGAGCGGTAGTGGCGTCGGGGCTGGCGGTGGTACCCATGGCTTCCTTCTCTCGGGGGTGTTGGTTTCAAGGGTATCGCCGTCGGGCGGGTGTGTGCGCGCCCGTACGGTGAATAAAACTGTGACGTGGGCAGACGTGTGCCGCGCGGAGTGGATGGCAGGTTTCTGGACTCGAAGCTGAGTGTGAGGTTGGGCCTGGTCATTCCCTCCCCAAAAGTCGCACGTAATTTAACTGGGTCAGTTTTTGAGAGCGGCATAAAACCCTGCAATTTCAACGGTCTGGTTTCAGAGTTTGAAAGAGAGTTGGGGGAATTACGTGCGACATTTTTGAGTAAGCGGTGGTGCTAACGACGGCGGCGGATCGAGGCGAGCTCGCGCTCGTAGGCGCGCCCGGGCGAGGCGGCCTTTCCGCGGTGCTCCCACGTGAGGATCAGCGCCGGATTGAAGGCGCGCGAGCACACCCCGCACGAGGAGACTCGGCGCGGCGCCCGGTACAGGCGGCGGGTGGCCCCGCAGCGCGGGCACGTCCCCACCCAGGGCGCGTCCGGCGAGGGCAGGGACGAGGGCAGCCGGGCGGAATCGGGGGCGCCGAGGGCGCGTGCGGCCCGCTTCCACGCGGCGTCGTGCCCGTGGGCGGGGCCGACGAGGGCGTGGGCGATCTCGTGCAGAATGACGCCCCGGATCGTGCCTTCGTCGTACAGGTCGGTGAGCGGGCCGGACAGGCTGATCGTGCGCGAGGAATGCGTGCACGCCCCCGCCCGGCGCTTGGCGTGGTCGAAGCGGAAACGCCAGTCGACAAGTCCAGCCGCGTCCATGAGGGAGCGCGCGAGGGCACGTGCCTCTTCGCGCTTCACCGCGCCCCCGCGAGGACGCCGAGCAGGCGCTTCATGGAAACCTTGTTGGGCGTGCCCAGGGTCTGGGCGAACATGGACACGCGCAGCTCCTCGGCCATCCACCGCGCCTGGGTGAGCGCGGCGTCGCGTTGGGCGTCGTAGGGCCGACGCTCCAGGGCCTCGCGCGTGGCGGCGATCTCGGCCTCGGCCTGGTGGATGCGGTCCATG
Source organism: Actinomyces sp. HMSC035G02 (assembly GCA_001838165.1). Classification (GTDB taxonomy): domain Bacteria; phylum Actinomycetota; class Actinomycetes; order Actinomycetales; family Actinomycetaceae; genus Pauljensenia. Next base: position 19,263 of record KV835893.1, read on the forward strand.
TCCTCCAGGTCGCGAGCCAGAGCCCCGGGCGAGGAGGCGGCGCGCTCGATGCGCACGGCCCCGGCGCGCAGGTAGCGGGCCAGGTGCGGCAGCGCGGAGGCGGGCGTCGCCGACACGAAACCCTCGTAGAGCAGGGTCTTCCCATGCGCCGCGACGTCGCGCGTCGTCTCCTTGAGCGAGGCCTGGGGGTGGGAGCGCACGGCGGCGTCGGCCTCGGCGCTGGCCTCCAGGGCGCGCACGACGTGGGAGAGGATCTGGTAGACGCGGTCCTCGTGGGCGTCGCGCGCGGCCGCCACGAGCGTCTCGAAGGCCTCGAGGTCGCGCACGTCGGCGGGGGTGCTCAGCTCGTCGACGAGGGCGAGGGCCGAGGCCAGCTGTGCGTCCGCGACCAGGGCCGCCGTGTCCGCGTAGGGGGAGGCCGCCAGCATGAGGGCCTCGCGGCCCGTCCACCGCGTGGTCACGCGGTTCGTCGCCAGGGCGATGCGGGACAGCAGCAGTCGGGCGAGGCCGGCGCGGTGCTCGCGGTCCGCCTCGGCGGCGCTGGCCATGACGCGCACGCCAGCCGCCGGGGCCGCGGCGGTGCCCTGGGGGACCAGCGCGGGGAAGGCCCGCAGCGTCATCGAGCCCGAGGTCTGGGTGATCGAGCGCGGCAGCGTCGGCATCTGCGTGACGCCGTCCGCGTGGAACGCCGGGTCCGGCGCGGGCGCCGAGGCCTGGGCGTCCTTTGGCGCGTGCGCGCCCCCGGGTGCGGACTGCGTGCCCTCGTTGGACGCGGATGTGGAGGTGGAGGAATTGTCCCCACCGCGGGCGGCGGCCTTCTCCGAGGCCCCGCGCCCGCGCTTGTTCCTGCTCGCCTGCTTCTCGCCGGCCTCCTCGAGGGCGGCGCGAACGGCCGTGCGCACAGCCTTGTTTGCGTCGCTGGCGAGGGATCGCTGCAGGTAGGCCAGGTCCTTGCCCGCGCCCAGCTCCTTGCCCGACGCGTCGGTGACGACGAAGGTCATGCGCAGGTGATCGGGCAGGTGGGCGCGCGCGTGCGCCAGGTCCGCCTCGCTGAGGTCCACGCCGCGCAGGACGCGCACCGCGTGGGCGAGGGCGTCCAGGACGGAGCCCTCGGTGAGGGGGCGGGGCTTGGGCTTCTCGGCGGTCGCTTCGGGACCCTGAGTGGCCGGCGCCTGTTCAGGAGCCTCCTTCGGCTCCGCCTTCTTCGGTGCCTTCGCAGGGGAATTGCGCGTCGACAGCTTGCCGGACGTCGCGCCCCACGCGGCCAGGCGGCCCATCGCGGCGTCCAGGCTCAGCGGATCGGGCTCGTCGGAGCCGTCGGCCTTCGCCGCTTTCCCGGCAGCCTTGTCCGCTGACGCCACCACGACCTCGACTGGCTCGTCGCCGGCCTGCTCGATCCAGCGAGCGACCGACGCGGCCACATCCGGCGCGGGGGCCAGCAGGCGGCGCACGCCCTTGGGCAGCGCGCGGATCGCCTCGGTCAGCAGGTCCTCGCGCATGCCCGGCACCAGCCAGTCCGTGCCCGCGTCGCTCACGCGCTCGAGCACCTCGATCGGGATGCGCATCGACACGCCGTCGCGCGGGCTGCCCGGGGCGAACTCGTAACTCAGGGGCAGCGACAGCTCGCCGCACTGCCAACGATCCGGGAAGCCCTCGCCGGAGGTCGCCTCGCGCGGCATCAGCAGGGACGCCGGGTAGATCAGCAAATCGGGGTGCTCCCGGCGCTCGTCCTTCCACCAGCGGTTGAACGCCGCCGCGCTGGTCACGTGCTCGGGGATCAGGTCGTCGAAGAAACGGAAACGCGCCTGCTCGTCCGCGACGAGGCCGTGGGTGCGGCTACGGCGCTCAACCTCGCGAGCCTGCTCCACCAGCGCCTCGTTTCGGCGCTGGAAAGCGTGCCTCTCCCTCCACTGGCCATCCACCAGGGCGTTACGAATGAACATCTCGCGGGCCAGCTCGCGGGCAGTCGTCCCCTCGCGCGCGGCCGCCAGCTCCTCGAAATGACGCGGCTCAAACGACCCCGACGACAGCGGATCCTTCGACGCCGACGACAGCGGATCCTTCGACGCCGACACCAAGCCAGCCGCCAGCGCCTCCAGCGACCCCGCGCGCGGAGCGTGAGAGCGCGAGGCGGCCACGGCCTCGTCGATGACGAGGTCACCCAAGCGCCCCAGCAGCACCTCGCGGTCCGCCGCCAGCGTCAACCCGTAGAGGGTCACGCGCTCGCGGACCATCGCCGCGCCCTTCGCGACCGACCAGAACGGCTCCGAATAGGAGCGCTTGAGCAGGCCGCGCGCTGCCGGCTCCACCCACTCCGGGCGGATGCGGGCCACCGTGCGCGCGAACAGGCGCGAGGTCTCCACGAGCTCCGCGGTCATCACCCAGGCGGGGTGCCCGCTCACGCCCGAGCCCGGCCAGATCGTGAAGTGCGTGCCGCGCGCGCCCTCGTAGTCGCGCCTCGTCTCGTCCCACGACCCCAGGTAGGACAGCAGGCCCACCAGCAGCGAGCGGTGCACCTGATCCGCGTCCACGCTCGCCGTGCCCTGCCCGTAGGCCAGGACCGCGCGAACGGCCGCGTCCTGCGCGCCGCCGAACTGGGCGGCCTCCACGACGTCTCCCGTTGACGGCTCGCCCACCGGCCCCGCGGCGATCCCCAGCGCCCGGGCCATCTGGCGCAGCTGGCCGACGACGTCGCGCCACTCGCGCCACCGCAGGTAGTGGAAGAACTCCGCGCGGCACATGCGCCGGAACGCCGAACCCGACAGGTCGCGGGCCTGCACCGCCAGGTAGCGCCACAGGTTCAGGTACGTGATGAAGTCCGAATGGGGGTCCGCCAGGCGCGCGTGCGAGGCGTCCGCCGTGCCCTGGTGCTCGGCCGGGCGCTCGCGCACGTCCTGGATCGACAGCGCCGCCACGATGACGAGCACCTCCGAGGCGCATCCCAGGCGCTCGGCCTCCAGCAGCATGCGCCCCAGGCGCGGGTCGATCGGCAGGCGCGCCAGGTCCCGTCCGATGCCGGTGAGCCTGTACTGGGACGAGGCCGGGGCGCCGTCCCCGGTCTCGCGATCCTGCGCGAGCGCGCCGATCTCCACGAGGAGGGCCACGCCGTCGCGCACCGCGCGTCGATCCGGGGCGTCCAGGAACGGGAAGTCCTCGACCGCGCCCAGCCCGAGGGACGCCATTTGCAAGATGACGCTGGCCAGCGACGTGCGCAGGATTTCCGGCTCCGTGAAGCGCGGACGCGACAGGTAGTCGGCTTGGGAGAACAGGCGGATCGCCACGCCCTCCGCGACTCGGCCGCATCGGCCCGCGCGCTGGTTCGCGCTGGCCTGGCTGACCGGCTCGATCGGTAGGCGCTGCACCTTCGTCTTGTTGGAATAACGGGAAATACGCGCCAAACCCGGGTCGATCACGTAGCGGATGCCCGGCACCGTCAGCGACGTCTCCGCCACGTTCGTCGCCAGGACCACGCGGCGCAAGCGGTGCGGCTCGAACACGCGATGCTGCTCGGCCGCCGTCAGCCGCGCGTACAGCGGCAGGATCTCGATGTCTGTCGGGCGGGCGCCCTTGTCGTCGCCCGCGCGCCGGCCTCGTCCCTTCAGGTGATCGAGGAGGGCCGCCTCCGTGTCGCGGATGTCGCGCTCGCCGGGCAGGAAGACCAGGATGTCGCCGTCGCCCTCCGCGCTCAGCTCGTCCACCGCGTGGCAGATCGCCGTCTCCACGTCGATGTCCTCGCCCATGCCGTAGCCCAGCGTCGCCAGCTCGTCGTCCGGGTCCTCCAGGACCAGCTGCATGGGGCCGGACTCGGTGACGTCGGTGGTCTCGATGATCTCGGTCTCGTCCGCCTGCTGTGCCGAGGCCTCGGACGTGTACGACGAGGGCGTCGTCGGGCCGAGGGGGCGGTAGCGGATCTCCACCGGGTACGTGCGGCCCGACACCTCGATGACCGGCGCCGGCTCGATCAGGCGACCCGAGCCGGGAGCGCCCTCCCACGTGCCGAAATGGCCCGCGAAACGGTCCGAATCGATCGTCGCCGACGTGATGATGACCTTCAGGTCCGGGCGCGCGGGCAGCAGGCGCGCCACGTAGCCCAGGATGAAGTCGATGTTCAGGCTGCGCTCGTGGGCCTCGTCGATGATGAGCGTGTCGTAGCGGCGCAGCATCGGATCCGACTGGATCTCCGCCAGTAGGATGCCGTCCGTCATGAGCTTGACGAGGGTTGTGGGGCCCACCTCGTCCGTGAAACGCACCTGGTAGCCGACCACCTGGCCGCGCTCGCGGCCCACGGTCTGGCCCAGCTCGTCGGCGATGCGATCCGCGACCGAGCGCGCCGCCAGCCTGCGCGGCTGGGTGTGCCCGATCATGCCGGCCACGCCGCGGCCCAGCTGCATGCAGATCTTCGGCAGCTGCGTCGTCTTGCCCGAGCCGGTCTCGCCCGACACGATGACCACCTGGTGGTCGCGGATAGCGCGTGCAATCTCGTCGCGGCGGGCGCTCACCGGCAGGTCCGGGAAGGAGATCACCGGGATTGCCGCGGCGCGCTCGGCGAGCTGCTCCGGCGTGAAGGGCTTGAAGGGACACGCGTGCTCGCGGGGGCGGCCCCCGCGGCGCGGTCGCGCTTTACGCGCGGGCTCGGAGGAGCGGGGCTTGGCGGAGCGAGAGTCAGGCATGATAGCGCCAGTCTAGTCGCAGACCAGAGGGGGCCGCCCGGCACCCGGCGGCGTGGCCGCACTGGAAGGCGCGACACCCCCAAAGTCGCACGTAATTCCCTTGGGTCAGTTTTTGAGTGCGGCTTAAATCCGCATGATTTCAACGGTCTGATTTCAAACATTGAAAGAGGGATGGGGGAATTACGTGCGACATTTTTCGGTAAGTGCTGGGTGTGGGTGTGGGTGCGGGTGTGGGTGTGGGTGAGGGTGTGGCGAGTCGGGGCTGCCGTCAGGCGGAGGGCGTCTCGTCCTGCAGGTCCTCGTCGAAGCGAGTCACGGGTGGTTCCAGGCGCAGATCGACGAGGTCGCGCGCCAGTTGGTCGATCTCCTCGCCCAGGTACACGCGCTCCCTCCACGAGGCCGGGATGCCCTCGATCCCGTAGTAAGCGCCGCCCAGCTGGCCGTAGATCGCGGCGTTCGTGTCCGAGTCACCGCCCATGTTCGAAATCGCCAGGGTCGCGTCCTTGAAGGACGGGAAATCCAGGAGGCCGTGCACCGCCAGGCGCAGGCCGTTTACGATGTAGCCGCTTGTCTCCGCCTCCCACGAGGCACGAACCTGCGGATCAGGGCTGATCACCCTCGCGGCCATGTCGTCGAAAGCCGCACCCGTCGACGCCCACGACACGTCCATGAGCTGCTCTGGGGACCATCCCAGCAGTGCGCCCACCAGCAGGGCGGCGAAGACCTCGGTGGCGGCCTCGGCCTCGACCGAGAAGTGCGTCTCGCGCGCGCTCAAGCGAGCGGTCGCGACCACCTCGCGCGGGGAACGCGAGCGGAAACCCGCGATCACCATGGGCGCCAGGCGCATAATCGCGCCGTTACCCGCGCTGTTCGTGCGCTCGGCGGTCACCGGTACGCGGCGTTCATGCTGATAATCGAACAGCGCAGCGCGCACCTGGCCGCCGATGTCGAAACACCTATCCGTCGACGAACGGTAACCCTCCGAAAACCAACGCTGGTAGCGCTCCATCACGTCAAACGAGTCGTAGCGGCCCTGCGCCAGCAGGGAATCCGCGATGCACAGAGCCATCGACGTGTCATCCGTCCACTGCCCGGGCTTTAGCAGGAAGGGGCCGCCGCCCACCATGTCCGTGATCGGATCGAAGGTGCCCGCCCACTTGAACTCGTTCGTGGTGCCCACCGCGTCGCCGACAGCCAGGCCCATGAGGGCGCCGCGCGCCCGAGAAAGAAAATCCGTCATGCCCCCAGTCTCGCACAGGGGCCCCAGCTGGGCCACGGCCTGCGCCCCACGCCTCGCCCGAGGCCAGGTGGACGCGTGAGTCGGCCCCGGCCTCGTCCCGAGAGAGACGTCAGGAAACCGAGGTGCCGAACAACCAGCCCAGCAGGTAGGTAACTCCCGCTGCACCGAAGCCCACGACGAGCTGGCGCAGCGCACGAGGCAATGGGGACTGGCCGGACAGGATACCGACCATGCCGCCCGTGAACAGCAGGGCGACGCCGACGATCACGGCCGCGACGACGATCGCCGCCAGGCCCGTCATGCCCAGCAGGTAGGGGATCAGCGGGAAGAACGCGCCCACCGCGAAGAACATGAACGAGGACAGCGCCGCCTTCATGGGCGTGCCCACCTGATCGCCAGCACCGTCCGACTCGGGGCCGCCCAGGGCGGCACGCACCGCGATCGCGCCGGACTCGCCGTTCGCAGGCTTGGCGAGGCGCGCGAAGACCTGCCTCGCGTGCCGCTCGGCCTCCTCCTCGCTCTCGCCGCGCGCACGGAACACGAGTGCCAGCTCGTTCGCATCCACGTCCAGGTCCGGCACCGCCTGATGCGCGTCCGGGTCAGGGATCGAGGCATCGAGCAGCTCGCGCTGACTGCGCACACTCACCCACTCGCCAGCCGCCATCGACAGGGCGCCCGCGAGCAGGCCCGAAACGCCAGTCAAGAGAACGACGTGCGGCTCCATGCCCGTCGCCGCCACGCCCAGCACGAGGGCCAGGTTCGACACGAGGCCGTCGTTCGCGCCAAAGACCGCCGCGCGGAATGTGCCCGCCAGGGTCTCGCGGGACTTCGCCGCCAGGGAACGGATGACCTCGGCGTGAATGTGCTCGTCCGCCTGCATGTGCGCGGGCACGTCATCGTCCACATCGCGGGCGGACCGCTGCTCCGCGCGCTGGGCCATCGCCAGAATGAAAATCGTGCCAAAAAGGTGTGCGAGGACGGACGCGGCGCGCGTGCGCAGCGGCGGCTTGGGTGCGGGCAGGGCGTGATCGCCCAGGCGCGCCAGCCAATACTCCTCGTGGCGGCGCTCCGCCTCCTCGAGCTGCAAGAGGACCGCACGTTCCTCGCCCGTCCGGCGCTCAGAAAGGTCGCGGTAGGTGCGAGCCTCCATGCGCTCCTCGGCCAGGTGCTTGCGCCAGCGCTTAATCTGCGCGCGCGTGGGCTCCTGGGAGTTGATCTGCTGATCTGTGCTCACGGCCTCGTACCCTCGCGCGCTCAACGCTGCGTCGTGGAAGAGGTAGCCTGCGCGTCGACCGTCGTCGGCTCGGAAGCGGGGGCGCCGAACAGGCGTTCCTTCACGGCGTCGGCAACCTTATCGGTCACCTGTTCGCCGCCCGCACGCACGAGGTCGGACATCTTCTGACCCGCCGCATCCAGGGGGCGGGCAACGATCGGGAAACGGCGCAGCTTCGAGGCGCTCGCGCGGATCTGCTCGTAGCGCTCGCGGCCTGCTCGGGTGCCCAGGACGTATCCGATGCCAACTCCGATGAGGATTCCAGTCTTGGTTCCCATGAATGTCCTTCTCTCGCTGCAAGTGGTGGGGATTCCCGTCGTGGCGGGTGTTTCGCAATTCCTGTGGGCGCGGCTCTCACCGGCGCGTATGCGTCCCATCTTAGTGGCGCTGTCCGCCGCGCCGCACGATCCTCACCTAGAGTGGGGATTATTCACGGATGCTTCTCGTCTCAGGTATCCCCTTGTCACATTCGTGCACAGTGTGGGCCCCTCTTTTCCTGAGCGGTCCTCACACGCTATGTTTATGGCGTGAGCCAGATAACGATTGAGACGCCCCGGGGAGTATCCCTCTCCGGTACATTCACGCGTCCTGTGGACTGCCGCGACGCCGCGGTGATCTTTTCTCACACCTTTTTGTCGGACCGTCACGCATCGGGCATGTTCGACTCACTCGGTCGTGCACTGCGTCGCGCGGGCTATGCCACCCTCACCTTCGACTACTCCGGCCACGGTGCCTCGGGCGACGAAATTATCGCTTTCGATCCCCTCATCGAAGACTTCCGCTCCGCGTCCGGCTGGCTCGTCGACCAGGGCTTCGCGCGCCAAATCTGCGTCGGCCACGAGTTCGGCGCCGCCGTCGCGCTGCGCTCGCGCCCGCCCGCCGTGCAGACATACGTGCTGGTCTCCCCGGTCCTCGGCCCCCTGTCCTACGACTGGAACCTCGTGTTCTCCGACGTGCAGCTCTCCGACCTCGAGCACCATGGGGCGACGACCGTGCCCGACGACTCCGAGTCCGTGCGCCAGCAGTTCACCATCTCCAAGCGCACCCTCGCCGACATGTCCATGGTCTCCGGCGAGAAAGCCCTGCGTGGCCTCAGCGTTCCTGTGCTTATCACGCATGACTCCTTCGATGAGGAGACCGGTCTGCTCGACCGCACACGCGAGGTCTTCCACCTGCTGCCCGACGGCTCCCTCGTTGAAATGACCGCCGCCCCCGATGGCATCGCGGGCGAGTACACGCCGGTCGACGGCGTGCCCGTCATTGACGAGGCCGTGGATCGCGCGCTCGCGGCCTCCGGTTGGGCGCACCTGCCCGCCCTGGCGGATGTCGCCGCCGAATGGGCGAGCCGCTGGGTGCCCGTGAGTCGCTGATCGCCTGATTTCCTGCGGTGCTTGTTGTGCCGCTGGTGTTCCGGGCGCCGGAGGGCCCGGCCGCCCGCGAGATCGCCACACGCGAGCTTCGCTCGGAGTGGTCGATCTCGAAGCCCGCCCGTGCCCTCCGGTCCCTCCGGCGCCCTTCACACCGGCGGCGCCTTCGGTGCTGTGTGGTGTCGACCAGGCCCTGCTGCCAGTCCCACTTCATCCCGAGCCGTCGAACCCTCATTGCTGAGTCCACATTCAATTTCGCATGCAATTCCCCCGCGACTATTTCAAACATTGAATTCACAGCGTTGAAATTGCAATGTTTTCAGACGTTATTGAATCTTCTTCCAATTGAATTGCATGCGACTTTTCTGAGGCCTGGCTCCGCCGTGACCTTCGGGCTCTGTGGTCAGGTTCTGCGTCTTGAGGTGCGCTCGGTTTCTCTGGTGTCCTCCATGCTGGGGTGCTCCCGGGGGTTGCGTGAAAGAAAGATC
>KV835893.1:28400-49040 GCA_001838165.1 Actinomyces sp. HMSC035G02
TGCAGGGGTGGTTTTTCTTTCGCTTCTTGGTTCTGTGAGGCAGCGCTGACGCCCACTATGCGCCGCGCGGTGCGGGAGGGGTGATCGGGGAAGAAAACTCCGCTCCGTGCAGTGAGGGTGTGTCTTGGTACGGGATATTGTTCGCCCTGCAGGGAGAGTTTTGTACCGGGTTGGCCCGCAAGGTAGCGAGTGGGGATAGTTATTGACCTGTCGGCACCAGGAAGGCCGCCTTTTTGGTAGTTGTTGTCCCAGGGGTGACCCGCACGGAGGCAGGCAAAACTACTGTTGTGCCTCCTCAGCCACTTTCCAGCCGCGCACCAGCTTAGCGAGAGCCGGGGAAGCCAGCCACTGCCTCGTGCCGAAGGAAGACACCGACACCGCGGCGACAGCTGACGCGAAGCGGATGAGGCGCTCCGGGTCGGCGTCCCCGCCGCGCTCGATCGCCCACGTGAAAGCCCCGTGGAAAGCATCCCCCGCGCCCAGCGTGGACGCGTCCGGGACGGCTTCGACGGGAACCTCGCCGCTGTCGCCATCCCACCAGTACTGCACGGAGCGATCCCCGCGCGTGCGCACAGTGCGCGTGATGCCGAAGCCTCGCAGGAACTCGGCGACCTGCGAACCGTCCGCGCGTACCATCAACGGAGGCGCGAAATCCTCCGACACGACCGCGATGTCGACGAAGCCCAGCAGGGGAGTGAGCCAGTCCTTCCAGGAGCCGCCGTCCAGGATGCGCGGGTGCGGCGGGCGCGCCTCGAGCGGGGCGAACGGGTCCTCGCCGTCGACCTTGGGCACGCCCAGGGTGAGGGCCACATGCGCGAGCGCCGGGTTGTGCCCGTCGATGAGGACCGCGCCGACGCGCTCGGGCAGCTCGGCCGCAATCCGCCCCGCGTCCGCGTCGAGCCGCGCGTTCGTGGAGGCCACCATGCGACCGCTCGGGTGCTCGATGATCGAGGACACGGCGGGCTCGCGCGACGTGGGGGACGAGGCCGGGGCGCTTCCACGCTCGCCCGCGTCAGTGGGGTGCTTGCCCGCCTCGGGAGCGGGGGACGCGGCAGGCGCCGTCGCGTCCACGACGCGCACGCCCGCGGCCGCCAGGTCGGCCGCGAGGAAGGCAGCAACGGGGCCCTCGCCGAGGGCCGTCAACAGAGTCGGCGCGTCCGTCGAGGGTAGGGGAACGCCCGAGGCGGCCCCGGCCTCGCCGACAGGAGCGGAGAGAATGCGCGAGGCCGCGCACAGCGCCGCGTACGTGACGGCCGCGTTCGTCGCGGGACCTCCTGCGGCCATCGTGAAGTCCGTCGACGTGACCTTCAGTGAAGGATCCGGCACGTGGTCGAGTCGATGCAGGACATCCAGGGTCGTGAGCCCGGCGAAGAGAGCAGTCATGGGGACATTGTCGCACCCGGTGGACGCGTGAGACAGGACGGTCGCGGCTCTCGCTGACGGGCCAACAAACCCTGTAGCATTTGAACAACGACACTCATCGACTCCTCCGGATCGCCATGCACCTGCTCGACGCGCTGAACAACTCCCTGCCCGAGGTCTTCCGAGCCATCGACCTCATGGGCGTTCTCCTCAACGGCATCCTCGGCGGCAAAGTTGCCCGAGAACGCAACTTCGACGCCGTTGGTTTCTGCATTCTCGCGATCATGACGGCGCTCGCGGGTGGCATGATCCGTGACCTGCTCCTCACCACGCGCACCGGTGCGCCCGTCGCCATCACTGACCCCTACTACCTGTGGTTCGCGATCATCGGCGCTCTCATCGCGATGGCTTTCCGGATGGATTCGCGCGCGTGGTCGGTGCTCCTTGTGATCGCCGACGGCATGGTGCTGGGATGTTGGAGCGCGACCGGCGCGATCAAGACCCTCGATGCGGGCTTCGCGATCATGCCGGCGATCCTCCTGGGTATCATGACGGCGATCGGCGGCGGCATGGTCCGTGACATCTCCGCAGGCCTGGTCCCGCGTGTCTTCGGCGGCAACAACCTCTACGCGACCCCCGCGTTCGCGTGCTCGCTGGTCACCGTCATCTTCTGGTACATGGGCCAGCCGGTCCTGGGCATGGGCGCGTCCATCATCGTGGGCCTCGTGTTCACGGGAATGGCGCATTGGCGCCGCTGGAAGCTCCCCCAGACCCGCGAGTGGACCATCACTCTCACATATTCGCAGTTAAAAGCTCTGCGTGGGGGCAAGCGTTAGTATGGCGGTGTGACTCCCAAATCAACACCCGCATCTTCAACTCCCGCCGCGTCGCCGGCCTCCGGGCGTAAGCGTTTTAAGACGTGGCACCTGTCCATGATGGCCCTGGGCCTCGCCATTGGCGCTGGCTTCTTCCTGGGCACGGGTTCCGCGATCCATCAGGCCGGGCCCGCCGTCATCGTGTCCTACGCCCTGGCTGCCACCATCGTCGTGTCGGTCATGCTGGCTCTCGCGGAACTGGCTTCGTCCTTGCCGTCGACGGGTTCCTTCTCTTCTTACGCCGAGGCCGGGATCGGTCGGTGGGCCGGGTTCACGATCGGGTGGCTGTATTGGGTCATGCTCATCATGGTGTCGGGTCTGGAGGTGACAGGCGCAGCGACGTTCTTCGTCGGCTGGTTCCCCGCGGTTCCGCAGTGGGTGGTTGCCCTCGTAATTGTCGTTGTTATTGGCGGCATTAACCTGCTGGCGGCCGGGCAGTACGGCGAAATCGAGGCCTGGCTGTCGATGGTGAAGATCGTCGCGATCGTCGCCTTCCTGGTCGTGGGCGCCTACCTGGTTGCGCGCACGGCGATCGTCGGCCCCCTGCCGGGCCACGAGGGCGTCCTGCAGAACGTCCTGGGACACAACGGTTTCGCGCCTAACGGCCTGTCGGGTATCGCGGTCGCTCTCCTGGCCGTCATCACGTCCTTCGGTGGCCTGGAGATCGTCACGATTGCCGCCGCCGAGGCCGAGGATCCCCGCGCCGCCATGACCAGTGCGATCCGCTCGGTCGTGACCCGCATCCTCGTGTTCTACGTCGGCTCCGTCATCCTGCTGATCGCGCTGCTGCCCTGGGACGGCGAGGCGATGAAGACGAACGCCTTCGCTGCGATCCTTGAAATGGCTGGCGTCCCCGCGGTCGGTACGCTCATGAACGTCATCATCTTCATGGCGCTGATTTCCGCGTTCTCCGCGAACATCTACGCCTCCTCCCGCATGGCCTACTCGCTGTCCGCGCGCGACATGGGCCCGCGCTGGCTGCTGGGCGCTTCGGCCTCCAACAAAGCTCGCACACGCTCCGTCGTCGAGGCGGCCCTCGAGGACGACGAGGCCCTCCTGGCCAACGAGCTCCAGGGCGACATCGAGGCGGGCCGGACCCCGAAGCGCGCGGTCGGCCTCGTCGTCGTGCTAGCGCTGCTGGCCGTCCTGGGCAACTGGTACCTGCCCGGTTCGATTCTGACGATGCTCATCAACGCGATCGGCATGGTTCTGCTGATCGTGTGGACGTTCATCATCATCTCGCTGATGCGCCTGCACCCCTCGCTGGAGCGCTCGGGCTCCCTCGTGATTCGTATGCCCGGGTGGCCGTGGCTGCCATGGTTGGTCCTCGCGGGCCTTGCTGGGATCGGTGTCCTCATGCTCATGAGCGACGAGGGCCGGGCTCAGCTGGTCTCCATGGGCGCGCTGACGCTTCTCATCGTGGCGATTTATTTCGTGCGCCAGCTGGTGCTGTCGCGTAAGCACGCCTAGTTATCCACAGGTACCCACCTGCCGGGACGCAGATGCCGGTGGGTGGGTGCATCATGAGGGCACCCCGGACGGACGGGGTGCCCTCATTGCGTGGGCGTTGTGAGAGAAAGGAGAGGGAGATGGCGCGCAAGCGGCGCAGGAGCATCGGGGACACAGCTGCCCTGCTGGTGATTCTCGCGGCCCTCGTGTGGGCGTTTGCGCCCGGCGTCGGCTGGGATCTGCTGGGTCTGCGCTCGCGCCTGGGGTGGCCGCCGCTGCGCAGCGGGCAGGCGCTGTCCTCCCTGCCGGATAGCGAGGCGGCCCGCCAGCTGCGCGAGCTCACTGTCCGGGAGTCGGTCGACGATCCCGCCGCGCCAGCGTACGACCGCGAGGCCTTCGGGCAGCGGTGGGCTGACACCGACCACAACGGCTGCGACACTCGTAACGACATTCTTGCCCGCGACCTGGCGCGCCCGACGTTCAAGCCGGGTACGCACGACTGCGTTGTCCTGTCAGGCACGCTTGCCGAGCCCTACACGGGTGCCACGATCGAGTTCCAGAGGGGGGACAAGACCTCGGCCCTGGTGCAGATCGACCACGTCGTCGCCCTCGCGGACGCGTGGCGCTCGGGGGCCTGGCAGTGGGACGCGCAGCGCCGCCAGGAGTTCGCCAACGACCCGGAGAACCTCCTAGCGGTGGATGGGCAGGCGAATGAGGACAAGTCGGCAGCGTCCGCGGACCAGTGGCTGCCGCCCAATACCGCGTTCCGTTGCGACTACGTGAAACGCCAGATCGCCGTTAAGAACGCGTACGGGTTGAGCGTCACCCGCGCGGAGCAGGACGCGCTCGCCGAGCAGCTGTCAATCTGTTCGGGATGACGCGCGGGGAGTGACCCCTGCGCCATGCGCCGTTGCAACGCGCAATTCTGACCAGTAATTTCCAGCGGATTCCCAGCCGTTTTCTCACGATGTGTCCATCGTGTGTGGAACTGGGCGCACGTCCGCAACATTGCCCGATAACGCCGGTAATGTTCCCTTCAAGGAGAGGGGTGACATGTACACGGCGATTAACTGGGGGCTTGATCTGGGTCTTTATGCCGCCGTCTGCGCGATCGTGTGCGCGCTGTGGTGGTTGCTCGGGCGTCGCGGGAACCCCAGTGCCACTGCGGGGCGTGCCGAGGCCTCGACCGACTCCGCTCAGAGCTCCGGGCGGGTGAGCCGTGCCCGCCTGACCGTCGTTCAAGCATTGCCGCTCATCTATCGTCGCTCGAAGCAGACGGGCGCCCTTCTGCCTCGCGAGGAGAACCCGGACACTCCGATGACGGCAGAGATTCCCGTGGTAGCGGCCCCCTCCTCGTCGATGTGGAGGCTCCCGCGCGCCCTGCCTCTCGCCTGGGTCCTGTACGCGGCAGGCCTGCTGATTTTTACGCTTCTGCCGCTGCCCTCCGATCCGGTGGCCGCGTGCGCTGCGATCATTCACTGGGATAACTACGTGCCGTTCGGGTCGTTCGTGGCTGTCGCCGACCAGTTCCGCGACGGCGAGAGCCTGCGCGGGACCCTGTACGCCCTGTCGATCCTGCTCAACATCGCGCTGTTTGTACCGCTGGGTGCCCTTGCGGAGACCACGTGGCGTATTCGGCGTATGCGTCGCGCCCCCGAGGGCGCGCCCGCCGACGGGTCCCGATTGGCGCGCTCAATCCCGCATCGCCGCGTCCTCGCGTGGGTGGCGATCGGCTGCGCCGTCTCCTGCCTCATCGAGCTGACCCAGTACACGGGCCTGTTCGGCGTCGTGCCGTGCACCTACCGGGTCGTCGACATCGACGACGTCATCATGAACACGCTGGGCACCTACGCGGGCGTACGCCTGTTGCCCTTCATGGCGCGCAACTCGCGCTTCATGGGTGCGTAGACGTCCACGTCGATAACGTGGCGCAGACGTGTTCAAACGTCACGTGGGAGGAAGCAACGGCGATGACAAGCTCGTAGACGTCATCGTTGGATACCGACTCGTGGATGACGGCTGCGTTGAGGGATAAGAAGATGCTGCAGGCCGCCCAGGCGAGACGCTTGTTTCCGTCGATCAGCGCGCGGTTTTTCGTGAGCGACTCGAGGAGGGCTGCGGCCTTGGCGGCGGTGGACGGGTAGGCATCCTGGCCCATCAGTGTCGTTTGGGGGCGCAGTGCTGCCGCATTGAGGAGTCCGAGATCCCGGACGGGACCGATTTTCAGCGTGGATACGATGTCCAGCAGGTCCTCAAGCGAGAGAAACTCGCACGGCATGGTGTTACTGGCCGAGTCGCTCAAGTGCGTCCCCCCAGCGCTCAACGGTTTGGTTGAGTGCGTCGGTGACGCGCTGACGGTGGGTCATGCGGTTGAATTCCTCATCGATGGCGCGCAGCACTGCGTCGTGTTTTGACGTGCCGGAACGCTGGGCGAGCTCGTCGAGCTTGCGTGCGTGTTCCTCATCGAGTCGGAGTGTCATAGCCATATCGACATGGTATCACTGTGATACCACCTGCGTGGCCTGCCTACAGCCAGCCGGCGGCGCGGGCCAGGGACGCGGCCTCGGCGCGCGTGCGTGCATCCATCTTCAGCATCGACGACGACACGTGGTTGCGCACCGTCCCCTGGCTGAGCCCCAGCGAGTGAGCGATATCCGCGATGGTGCCGCCGCCCTCGACCTCGCGCAAAACGTCGGCCTCGCGGTCCGTCAGGGGCGAGGATCCCGCCGACAGCGCCTCGAGGGCCAGGCTCTGGTCGATCGCGCGGCCACCCGCAGCCACGGTGCGCACTCCGTCGGCCAGGGCTTCGACCGGCGCGTCCTTGACCATGAAGCCCATGGCACCCGCGTCGAGGGCGCGCTGCAGGTATCCCGGGCGCCCGAACGTCGTCACGATGAGCACACGCACATCCGGGAAACGGGAACGAATCGCCTGCGCGGCCGTGATGCCGTCCATGCGGGGCATCTCGACGTCGATGATGGCAACGTCGACGGGGGTGCTTGCGCGGGCCGGCGCGTCCGCAGATGTCAGGCGCGCCAGCTCCTCGAGGGCCTGCGCGCCATCGGCGGCCTGCGCGACAACCTCGATGTCGCGCTCCAGGTCCAGCAGCCCCGCCAGGGCACCGCGAATCATCGCCTGGTCGTCGGCCACAAGTACCCGAATCGTCACGTCACCCTCCTGTCTGCGCTTGGGGTACTAGGCTAGCGCAGGTCGCAGGATCATCTCTCGGGTGTGCTCACCCCTCAGGACGAGCGAGCGTCAGGTGTGGCCTCGAAGGACAGCGCGAGCGTCCACGTGGAGCCGGACGCGCCCCAGGTGAGTGTGCCCTCGTCGCCGACCAGATCGGACAGGCCAGCAAGGCCCGAGCCGGATCCCGCGCTCGACGCGGCGTAGGCGGCTGAGTAGCCGTCGTTGGTGACGGTCACGCCGTCTGGGGAGAGGCGGACCCGCACCCACGAGGGGCGTGCGTGCAGGATCGCGTTCGTGACGCCCTCGCGGATCACGTGAGCGGCGGCGGCCGAACGAGGACCCGACGGCGGCTCGCCTTCATTCGTGATCTCGGCGTCGACACGCGCGACCTCCAGCAGTGAGCGCGCCTCGTTGAGCTCCTCGATGGGGGACAGGGCCCGCGTGGCCGCCACGATGCGGCGGACGTCAGCCAAGGCCTCGTTCGACTGCGTGGTGATCGCGCGGATCTGCTCGCGCGCCTCCTCCACGCGCCCCGCATCCAGGAGGCGACCCGCCAGCTCGGACACCATCGTGACGCCCGTCAGCGAATGTCCGAGGATGTCGTGCAGGTCTGTGCTCAGGCGCGCCCGCTCGGCGGCTTTCGCCCGCTGAATCGCGTCCTGGCGGCGCAGGCGCTCGCGGGCCGCACGCTCCATGCCCCAGCGGGCCATACCGACGAAACCGATGAGGAGGGCCAGGTACCAAACCGTCCACAGTGACTCCCCTTCCGCGTAGGCGGCCACGCCCGCGATGGCAACGATCGGCACGACGCCCGCGGGGACGAAGCGGATCGGTGCCTGGAAGATCCACGCGACCAGCAGATACGACGTCAGCATGAACGCGTAAGGGAAACCGACGGAGGTCGCGTAGACGAGGTAGATGGCCGTCACCGCGGCCAGCGCCACGTGGGAGAGGATGAACGGCCTCGTGAAGGAGTTGCGTGCGGGCAGGGGATTGGTCAGCCACGCCGCCGAGTTAGCGGCCGCGAGGAGGGCGCACAGCCCGATGATGCCCACCCGCTGGGCCGTGTCCGTCAACTCCAGGGCGTAGGCCAGGGGGAAGCCCATGAACAGCATCCACGGGGCCGCCCACGCCAGGGAGATCAAGCGCTCCTTCATGGCAACAGCCTATCGACCCGTGTCGTGGGACGCGCCCCACCAGGCGATGCCGGCCGTGATGACCGCCCACCCGGCGATGTTGAGCCACGCGGCGACCGGCATCGTCACGGTTCCGGCGACCGCGTAGATCGCCTGGACGGCACCGTACAGGGGCGTGAAGGGCGCGATCTGCGCGACGAAGGGCGGCAGCTGGTCCAGCGGGATGAACATGCCGGACACGAACGCGCCCATCAGCATGACGAACGCGGAGGCGCTGTAGGCGTTCTCGCCCTTGATCGTGTACCCGCAGGCCAGTCCGATGAGCGCACCCAGAGCCGAGAGCGCGACGACGACCGCTGCGCTGGCCACCCATGCTCCCGGCGTCATCTGCGCGCCGGTGGCCAGGCCAAAGCTGAAGGTGATGAGCGTGATAAACGCGCTCAGCGCCACGAGGGCCGTGAGGCGCACGAGGAGGATTACCCACGGCTGGATGGGGGTCAGCGCGTACATGCGCGAGATGCCGGTCGTGCGCTCGACGGACAGCGTCGCGCCAAGCGAGCCTCCGACCAGGATGACGCCGTACGTGGTCATCATCGCGATCATCGCTGCTGCCAGGTTCCCGCGCCCGGTCTGGGTCGCGCGTGCAACATCGGTCATGCCGAACATTGCGTACATGAACATGGGGAGCAGCAGGGCAAACGCCATGTTCCACGGGTTGAGGATGTGGGACAGGAACGTCGCGCGCCACAGCTTGCCCGCTCCGGTGAAGGGGGAGGGGATCGGTCGGTCGGTGGCTCGTGCGGGTGCCTGGGTGGTCATGATGCCTTCTTCGTGTGTCGTGTCTGCGTTCGTGGGGCGGGGGCCTCGGGACGAGGCCGGGGCCGGCTCATCGGGGCGGGTGTTCGTCGCGCTCACTCGGCGTCGGCGTGGGAGGTGATGCGTTCGAAAACGTCTTCGAGGTCCTCGTTGTCGGCGACGACCTGCTCGGTGGGCGCGTCCAGGAGGACCTTTCCGGCGTCGATGATGACGATGCGGTCGGCGTCCTTGCGGGCCTCGGTCAGGTAGTGCGTGGCGAAGAGGAGCGTGCGGCCCTCTGCGGCCTCGGCGCGCATCGTCTCCCAGAAGGCGCGGCGGGCCAGCGCGTCCATGCCTGCGGTGGGCTCGTCGAGGATCAGGAAGTCCGGGTTGCCCGCCAACGCGAGGGCGAGGCGCACGCGCTGGCGCTCGCCGCCGGACAGCTTGTTGAGGGGGCGCTTGGCGAGCTGTGTCAGGTTCGTGCGTTCTAGGAGCTCGTCGGTGGGGATCGGGTTGGCGTGCATGGCGGCGACCAGGTCGATCGTGTTGCGAACCTTCCCGTCGCGCGGCATCGATCCGGTCTGAAGCATCGCGCTCACGAGGGAGCGGCGCACGGCCTCGCGCGGGCTCATGCCGTAGACACTGATGTCGCCCTGCGTGGGGGCGGCCAGGCCGAGGACGATGTCCAGGAATGTGCTCTTGCCGGCGCCGTTGACGCCGAGGAGCGCCACGATCTCGCCGGGCATGAGGGTCAGGTTCACGCCGCGCAGCGCGTCGACGTGGCCGAAAGACTGGTGAATGTTCGTCGCCTGGAGGGCGGGCGTTGCTTCTGCGTTCATGTCTCCCATTTTGCTCTCGCATTAATGGGGCCGGAAGTGCCCTTTGATGCAGGAGGAGCCATGACAAATGTCAGGGGTGACATCTTCCAAAAGTCGCACGTAATTTAATGCGGTCACTTTTTGAGATAGTCCGCAAACGTTGCAATTCCAATGATGGTAATTCAGCCTGTGAAGCAGTCGTCGGGGAATTACGTGCGACATTGCTTCGGTTGGGCGGCCACACCCCTCAAGGCGCTGCCTTGCCGCCACCAATCGGGGGAATTACGCCATCCAAGGGTGTGACACGCCGGTGACACACCCTAAGGGGGCTTCGCATGGCGCAAAACCCCCTTTGCTGCTGGTGTGGAGGACGCCGGAGGGACCGGAGGGCACGGGCGGGAGTGGAAGGCCTGGCTGCGGTGCCCGTGGGCGGTGGCGGGGCCTGGCCGGGCTTCGAGACGACGCGCCGAGCGAAGCTCGCGGCGCGGACGGCTCGCGGGCGGGCCGCCGCCCACGGGCACACAAAGCAACCCGGCAGGACACAGCAAAGGGCCCGAAGCGCCGCAGCGCCTCGGGCCCCTCGCGTGTCAGTTGCTCACAGGTTGAGCTGGATGTTGCGGCCGGGGACGGCCTCGATCAGCTCACGCGTGTAGTCCTGGACGGGGTTGTTGAACAGCTCGTCAGTCGTGTTGGCCTCGACGAGCTTGCCCTTCTCCATGACGATCACGTCGTCGGCGATCTGGCGGACAACGGCCAGGTCGTGCGTGATGAACAGGTAGGACAGACCCAGCTGCGCCTGCAGGTCGTTGAGCAGGTACAGGATCTGGTTCTGCACCAGCACGTCCAGGGCGGACACGGCCTCGTCCAGGACGATGACCTCCGGGTTGAGCGCGAGGGCGCGGGCAACGGCCACGCGCTGGCGCTGGCCGCCGGAGAGTTCGTTCGGGTAGCGGCGCATCGCGGAGCGAGGCAGGGCCACCATGTCGAGCAGCTCGGAAGCGCGCGCGATGCGCAGCTTCTTCGGGTTGAACTCGCGCTTCTCGGCGGCGGTCAGCGAACGCTTCGCGTCGGCGGCCTCGACGAGGACGCGCATCCACTCCTCAGGCTCGCGGCCCGTTGCCTCGGCGCGCTTGATTTCGGCGCGCGCGTACTCCAGGGTGCCGTAGCCGTGGATCTTCAGGGGTTCCTCGATCAAGCGGTAGATCGAGAACATGGGATCCAGCGAGCCGTAGGGGTTCTGGAACACGGCCTGGAGGCGGCGGCGCAGGCGGAAGAGCTGCGCCTCGCTCATCTGCGAGGTGTCCTCGCCGTCGAAGTAGACCTTGCCCTTCGTCGGCTTGAGGAGCTGGAGCACCATGTTCGCGGCGGTGGACTTGCCGGAGCCGGACTCGCCGACGACCGCGAGGGTAGTGCCGCGACGCAGCTCGAAGGACACGTTGTCGACGGCCAAGAAGGTGTCCTGGCCCTTCTTGGCGCCGCGGATGTCGAATTTCTTGGTGAGGTTTTCGACGCGGATGATGGCGTCCGTGGAGGTCGCGCCCTTGCCGGCACCGACGAGCTCTTCCTCGGTGACCGAGATGCCCTGCTTGTGAGCGGACTCGATGCGCGCCGAGGCCAGGGAGGGCGCGGCGGACACGAGGCGCTTCGTGTAGGGGTGCTGGGGGTGCTGGAGGATCTCCAGGGCGGGGCCGGATTCGACGATGCGGCCGCGGTGCATGACGACGAGCTGCTCGGCGCGCTCGGCGGCCAGGCCGAGGTCGTGCGTAATGAACAGCACGGCGGTGCCCATCTCGCTGGTGAGCTTGCCGAGGTGGTCGAGGATGCGGCGCTGGACGGTGACGTCCAGGGCGGAGGTCGGCTCGTCGGCGATCAGCAGCTTGGGGTGCGCGGCCATGCCGATGGCGATGAGGGCGCGCTGGCGCATGCCACCGGAGAATTCGTGCGGGTACTGATTGGCGCGGCGTGCCGCGTCGGGCAGGCCGGCTTCCTTGAGGAGAGCGGTGACGCGCTGGCCGGCCTCGGAGCGGGGCACGACGTTGTTCGCAAGGAGGGCCTCCTTGACCTGCGTGCCCACGCGGAGCACGGGGTTGAGGTTACTCATCGGGTCCTGGGGGACGAGGCCGATGCCGGACCCGCGCAGCTCCACCCACTGCCTGGTGGTCAGGTGGGTGATGTCGCGGCCGTCGAACTCGATCTTTCCGCCCGCGACCTTGCCGGTGCCGGGCAGCAGGCCGATGACGGCGGCGGCGGTCGTGGACTTACCGGAGCCGGACTCGCCGACGATGGCGACGGTCTGGCCGGGGTAGATGGTCAGGTTCGCGCCGCGCACGGCGGGGACGACGCCGGTCGAGGAGGTGAAGGTGACCTCCAGGTCCGTGATCTTGAGCAGGGGCTGCGCGTCGTCCGGGTGGAGGTCGGACGAGGCCGGGGCCGCGCTGGGGGCGACGGCTCGTTCGACGATCTCTTCCATCTCCTTGTCGGAGAGCTGGGGGGTGTTCGTTTCGCTCACTTGCGTGCCTTCGGGTCGAGGGCTTCGCGCACGGCGTCACCCATCATGATGAAGCTGAGGACGGTCAGGGCCAGGGCCGCGCCCGGGTAGAAGAGGACCATCGGGTTGGTGCGCAGGGACGTCTGGGCGGACGAGATGTCAGCGCCCCAGGAGACGACCGAGGTCGGCAGGCCGATGCCCATGAAGGACAGGGAGGCCTCGGACACGATGAAGGTGCCCAGAGCGACGGTCGCGTACACGATGATGGGGGCCATCGAGTTCGGGATGATGTGGCTCAGCAGGATGCGTGCGCGGGATGCGCCGGTCGCGCGGGCCGCGGTCACGAACTCTTCGTTCTTGGCGGACAGGACCGAACCGCGGGTGATGCGCGCGATGGAGGTCCAGCCGAACATGGACAGGACGATGACGACCATGAAGATGGAGCGCGAGCCCTTGAACATCTGCATGAAGACGATGGCGGCGAGCAGCAGCGGGATGGCGAAGAACACGTCGGTGACGCGCGAGAGCAGTGCGTCGAACCAGCCGCCGAAGTAGCCGGCGAGTGCGCCGACGGTGCCGCCGATCAGCACGACCGCGATGGTCGTGAGGATGCCGACGGACACGGATGCGCGGGCGCCGTAGACGACGCGGGCGTAGATGTCGCAACCCTGCTTGTCGAAGCCGAAGGGGTGGCCGGCGGTGGGTCCTGCCAGGGAGGAGGACAGCTCGCAGAACTTCGGGTCGGTCGAGGTGAACAGCCACGGGAAGAGGGCGAGGAGCGCGGCGAGCGTGAT
The DNA here is from genome assembly GCA_001838165.1 of Actinomyces sp. HMSC035G02. Taxonomy (GTDB): domain Bacteria; phylum Actinomycetota; class Actinomycetes; order Actinomycetales; family Actinomycetaceae; genus Pauljensenia. The sequence continues at coordinate 41,307 of KV835893.1, forward strand.
GATGGCCGCGGCGATCCAGAAGGTCGGGCGGCGGCGCAGGCGCTTCCAGGCCTCGCCCCACATGGACGAGGGGGCACCCTCGTCGGCGACCGCGTCGACGGCGCCGAGGCCGGTCTCGTCGATGTCGGAGACGTAGTGGTCCTGGCCCGCGCGGGTGCGGGTGATGTTGGCGGAAGGAATCAGGTCACTCATAGCGGATCCTCGGGTCGAGCACGGCGTACAGGAGGTCGACGATCAGGTTCGCGATGATGTAGACCAACACGAGCACTGTTGTCACTGACACGACGGTCTGGGGTTCGCCCTTGATGATGGCGCTCCACAGGGTGCCGCCGACGCCGTGGATGTTGAAGATACCCTCGGTGATGATCGCGCCGCCCATGAGGGCGCCGAGGTCGCCGCCGATGAACGTGGCGACGGGGATGAGGGAGTTGCGCAGGATGTGGCGCGTCATGACGACGCCGCCGGACAGGCCCTTGGCGCGCGCGGTGCGCACGTAGTCGGCGGAGACGTTCTCGGAGACGGACTGGCGGGTCAGTCGGATGACGTAGGCCAGGGAGACGCCGCCGAGCACCATGGCCGGCATGGTGAGGCTCCGGAGGTCGACGGAGGCCGAGGCCGTGGTCGGCAGGATTGCGAGCTGAACGCCCAGGACGTACTGGAGGACGAAGCCGAGCACGAAGGTGGGGACCGAGATCAGCAGGAGGGAGACCACGAGGATGGTGGAGTCGAACCACTTGCCGCGGCGCACACCCGCGATGACGCCGAGGCCAATACCGAGGATGGTCTCGATGGCGAGGGCGTAGAGGGCGAGTTTCGCGGTCGTCGGGAAGGCGGTCGCCATGATGGACGTGACCTTCTGGCCGTTGAACGCGGTGCCGAAGTCGAGTGTGAAGACTCCCTTGAGGTACAGCAGGTACTGCATCCAGAAGGGCTTGTCCAGGTTGTACTGGGCGCGGATCTGCGCGGCGGCGGCCTCGGAGAGGCCGCGGTCGCCACCGAGTGCGGCGACGGGGTCACCTGGCATCAGGTAGACCATCGCGAAGATCAGAAAGGTGGCTCCAAAAAAGACCGGGATGGTCTGGAGGAGTCGCCGTCCGATGTAGCGGAGCATGGACAATCCTTTAGTGTTCGTGTCGTGGGAGGGGAGGTTCCGATCCCTGGCGGAGCCTCGCGGGCGAGGCCGACTATGGTCTCATCATAGGGTAAAGAATGGGCAAATGGCGCATCAGTCTCTCAATTTGTATGCCGTATCAACCCCGTGATGCTGTTTTGAGATGAAAGTGTGTCCCGCGTCAATGCGGGAGCGCAGTGCGATGCTGAGCTGCGTTGATGTGTGTGTGCCTGTCGAGAAGATGCGCGCGGGGCGGGCGGCTCGCGCCGCCCGCCCCGCGGGAGAGGTTAACCTCGTGCGATCACTTCTTGGTGATCTGCCAGAACACGGGCTGGCCCTTCCAGTCGAACTTGACGTTGTCAACGTTCTTGGACCATGCGCCGTTAGCGTTGGTGTACCAAAGCGGGACGGCGGGCATGTCGCGCAGCAGGATGGTCTGAGCCTGCTCCAGGGTCTTCGCGGCCTCGGCGGAGCTGGTGGCGGAGGAAGCCTGCGTCACGAGGGAGTCGAACTCGCTGTTGGAGTAGCCGCCCTTGTTGGCGTCGGCACCGGTGGCGTACTGGGGCTGCAGGAAGTTGTACAGCGCCGGGTAGTCGCCCTGCCAGCCGTTACGGAACGCGCCGGTCATCTCGTGCTTGTCCTCGGCATCCAGCAGCGACTTGAAGTCGGCGAAGGGGTTGCCTTCAGCGTCGATGCCCAGGGTGTTCTTGATGGAGTTGGCGGTCGCGTCGACCCATTCCTTGTGGCCACCGTCGGAGTTGTAGGCGATGGTGAAGGTGCCGTCCCACGGGGAGATGGCGTCGGCCTTCGCCCACAGTTCCTTGGCCTTCTCGGGGTTGTAGGTCAGAACGTCGTTGCCGGAAACGTTGGCGTCGTAGCCCTCAAGCGTCGGAGCGGTGAAGTCCTTGGCGGGGGTACGGGTGCCGTTGAAGATGGTCTTCACGATGGTGTCGCGGTCGACGGCCATCGAGATGGCCTGGCGGCGCAGCTGGCCTTCCTCACCGGAGAAGTGGGGGAGGTACTGCGGGATCGTGAAGTACTGGGCGCCAGCGTAGGGCTGGTTCACGGTGCGGCCCGACAGCTCGGACTCGTAGGTGGCGAACACGGAGGCCGGAATGGCGTCGAGAACGTCCACGGAGTCGGAAGACAGATCCTGGTAGGCCGCGTCGAGGCTCGAGTAGAAGACGAAGGTCACGCCGTCGTTCTGGGCCTTGGTGTCACCCACGTAGTTCTCGTTGGGAACGGTGGTGAACTTGACGTTGTGCTCCCACGCGTCGGCCGAGGCCATCTTGTAGGGGCCGTTGCCCACGGGGGCCTGGCCGCCGGCATCGGGATCAGCCAGCGTGGAATCCGGGAGCGGTGCGTAGGCGACGTATCCCAGACGCGACATGAAGTCCGAGGTGGGGTTCTTCAGCTTCGCGGTGAAGGTGTAGTCGTCAACTTCGGTCAGGCCGGTGATCTCGCCGTTGCCCTCGTCGTCGGTGCCCTCGAACATGGTGAAGAATGCAGCCTGCTGCTGGTTCTTCGTGGTGATAAGGTTCCAGGCCTTGATGAAGTTGTGAGCCTGGACGGGGGTGCCGTCGGAGAACTTGCGGTCGTTGTGGAGCTTGATGGTCCACTCGGAAGCGTCCTCGTTGGGTTCGATAGACTCGGCGACGTCGAGGACGGCCTTGCCGTCAGTGTCGTAGCGGACGAGCTGGCTGAACAGAACGGACAGGATCCTGCCGCCGCCGTTCTCGTTGGTCAGGCCGGGCAGGAGCGGGTTCTGGGGCTCGGAGCCGTTCGCGGTAACGACCTTGTCGCCGGAGCCGGACGACGAGGCGGTGTTGCCGCCGCCGGCGCAGGCGGTCAGAGCGAGCGCGGCAGCCGCGGGGATGACGAGCCATGCCTTCTTCAGGTTCATGGATTCTTCCTCCTGGTTGATGGGTGGAACTGGGGGCGGTGCCCTCAGGTATGGTCCGAGAGTAACCCCTGAGGCCTGGAAGACACGAAAGATGTCCATCATGTGCGCATTACATTTTGGTTACAAACGTAAAAAAAAGGTCAAATAATGGTGTGAGTCACATAAAAGGGTCTGGGGTGTGACCGATTAGGCATGGGACGAGGCCGGGGTTGAGCGTGCGCACACACTCGGCCCCGGCCTCGTCGAGTCAAGAAGGGGAAACTAGGGGAGCAAACCCTCGGACGTGAGCCACTCGTGGGCGATCTGAGAGGCGGACTTCTGCTCGACCGTCGACGCCCGATTCATCTCCACAAGGTCCTGAGCGTCCAGCGCCGCGCTCACTCGGTTGATGACCGCGGTTGCGTCGTCGTTCACCCGCGACGAGGCCAGGGGTACCACGTGCGAGGCCAGGAACAGGCCCTTCGGGTCATCCAGGACCTTCAGCGTCCCGTCGGCCAGCGCCGGGTCGGACGAGTAGATGTTCGCCAGCTGGATGTCGCCGTCCTTCAGTGCCTTGACGGTGAGCGGGCCGCCCGAGTCCTCAATCGGGGTGAAGTTGACGGTCACGCCGTAGGTCTGCGACAGCCCCGTCGGGCCGTAGGGTCGCGTCTGCAGCTCCGAGTTGCCGCCCAGGGTGAGCGTGCCCGCGCCCGCGAGGTCGCCGATCGACGTCAGCGAGTGGGCGGCCGCGAAGTCGGCCGTCACCACGTAGGAATCCTGGTCGGTCGCGCCAGCCTGCTCGAGGGCGCGCAGGCCCGAGGGGAGCGCGGTGCGCAGCGCGTCGTACACCTCGTCCGTGGAGCGTGCGGTCGCATCGGGATCCAGGTACTGCAGGAGGTTGCCCGTGTACTCGGGGAAGACGTCGATCGATCCGGCCTCTATCTCGGGCATGTAGACCTCGCGCTGGCCGATCCGCATCTGGCGGTCGACTGCGAATCCGGCGCCCTCGAGCGCCTGTGCGTAGGCCTCGGCGATGATCTCGTTGGAGTAGTAGTCCTGCGACCCCACGACGAGCGTCGTCTGGCCATTCTCCGAACTTCCGGTGCTCGCGTTCCCACCGATCGACTCCGCGGAACCGCAGGCGGCCAGCGCCAGGGCGGAAGCCGCGACGGCAGCCATTGTGATCATCGTGCGTTTCATAGTGTCTCCTTGAGTGAGTTGTCCTCATTGTCTGAGAAAGAATGGGTGCGGGCACGAAGGCGTCGTGCCACCAACGCCAGGAGCGCGTCGGTCGCCAGCGCGAGGGCGACGACGATGATCGCGCCCCCGATCATCTCCGCGTAGTCGCGGGTCTTCAGCCCCTCGTAGAGGAAACGGCCGAGGCCGTAGTTTGCCGTGTAGGCCGCCAGCGTCGTCGTCGCGATCACTTGGAGCGTTGCCGAGCGCACGCCCGCTGCGACGAGGCCGGCCGCGTGCGGGGCCTCGACCTGCGCGAGGACCTGTTTTTCGGTGAGCCCAATCGCTCGCGCAGCGTCCACGGTCGCGCGCGGCGTCGAGGCGATCCCTGAGTAGGTCGCCGACAGGAGCGGCGGAATCGCCAGGATGAGGAGAGCGAGTGTGGGCGCGGCCAGCCCGATACCCAGCCACAGGCCCGCCAGCGTCAGGACGCCGAGCGTCGGGACCGCGCGGGCCGCGGCCGTCGCGCTCACCAGCCAGCGGCCCCTGCCCGTGTGCCCGATCCAGGTGCCTAGCGGCAGCGCGATGAGGGCCGCGAGCGCCACGATCAGGAGGGTGAGGCCAAGGTGCTCGGTGGCCCTCACGAGGATCCCGGACTCGCCCAGCCAGTGGGCGGGGACCGCCAACCATGTCAGGGCGTCGAGGAGAATGTTCATGCCTGTCCCCTCCTCGTCCACGGAGTGAGCGCCCAGCCGATTCCCTGGATCAGCGCATCGATGACGAGCGCGAGGAGAACCGTCGCGACCAAGCCGGCTACGACCTCGGCGATGAGTCCGCGCTGAAAACCGTCAGTGAACAGCGTCCCCAGCGAGCGCACCCCGATGAACGCGCCCACCGTCACGAGCGACACCGTCGACGTGGCGACCACGCGCGTGCCCGCGACGATGACGGGCGTCGCCAGGGGGAGCTCCACCTCGACGAAGCGTCGAAAGAGCGGGTAGCCGCACGCGTTTGCGGCCTGCAGGGTCGCGCGAGGAATCGCGCGGAAGCCCTCCGCGGCCTGTCGCACCAGCACCGCCACGCCGTACAGCGTCAGGACAATCACCATGTTGGCGGGAGAACGCAGCGCCACCCCGACGATCATGGGAATGACAATCAGGAGCGGCAGCGACGGTACCGCGTACAGCGCCGACAGGGCAGACAAAACCCAGCCGCCGCGGCGCGAAAACGCCGCCCAGCGCGCGATCGGCACGGAGAGCAGCACCGACAGTGCGATCGCTGGGAGGGCGATCCACAGGTGAGCAAGAGTCAGGGAGCCAATGAGCCCCCAGTTGGAGGACAGCCAGGTCACGGACGCTCCCCGGCCTCGTCGGTCGTCAGCGTGCCCACGGGGGTGCCGGCGTCGTCGACGACCAGGCCGCCCGGGCCGGCGACGCGCACCGGGCGCGCGGCGCGCGAGGCCCCCACGAACTCCGCGACGAAGGGCGACGCGGGGGAGGAGAGGAGCTCGGTGGGCGTCCCCACCTGCTCGATGTGGCCGCCCGTCGAGAGGACGGCGACCTGGTCACCCAGCGTGAACGCCTCGTCCACGTCGTGCGTCACGAAGAGGATCGTTGTGCCCAGCACCCGCTGAATCTCCTTCAGCTCGCACTGCAGCTCTGTGCGCACGATCGGATCCAGCGCGCCAAAGGGCTCGTCCATCAGCAGGATGTCCGCGCGGTTGGCCAGCGCCCGGGCCACGCCTACGCGCTGACGCTGGCCGCCCGACAGCTGAGCGGGGTAGCGATCGGCCATCTCGCGATCCAGGCCCACCAGCTCGAGGAGCTCGAGCGCGCGCTCGCGGGAGGCCTGCTTCGTGGCGCCCTCCAGGCGCGGGACGGTCGCGATATTGTCGGCAATGCTTCGGTGGGGGAAGAGGCCGCCCTCCTGCAGGACGTAGCCGATCGAGCGGCGCAGGCGCACGGGGTCCTCGCCTGCGACGTCCTGGTTTCGTACGAATACCCTGCCCGAGGTCGGGGTGACCATCGCGTTCACCATCCGCATGAGGGTCGTCTTGCCGCAGCCGGAGGTGCCCAGGAAGACGGTCGTGGAACCCTGCTCGACGGTGAGGGAGAAGTCCTCGACGGCGCGTGTGCCGCCCGGGTAGGTCTTGGAGACGTGGTCGAAGCGAATCATGCGCGCTCCTTGGCAGCCTCGGCGATGAGCGCGAGGCAGCGCGTCAGCTCCTCGCGCTGGGCTGTGGAGAGTGGGGCGAAGAGGCGCTCCTGCTCCTTCTCGACGACCGCGCAGGCCTCCTCGAGGTGTGCCAGGCCCCGGTCCGTCACCGTCAGGATGGTCGCGCGCCGGTCGTGCTCGCACGGGGTGCGGTGCAGCAGTCCGTCGCGGTGGAGGCGATCGACGAGGCGCGAGGCCGCTCCCAGGGTGATCCCCTGGCTCGCCGCGACCTCCTGGATGCGACACGCGGGGGTGTCTCGGACCGTGCGCAGGACTAGGAAGCGGCCGAGTGTCAGCGCGTTTCCGGCCTCGGAGAGGGCGGATTCAACGGCGCTCCAAGCGCGAACTTCCGTGTCGATCAGTGTCGCGAACAGCGTGCATGCATCTGTTGCCATGCCCACTACCTTACGCGTAAATAATTGATATGTATGGTGTTTGTGAGGGGAAACTCGTTGAGTTTTTGACGAGATAGGCGTTCTTGTGCTGTTTGTGAGCGGCCCACAACTGTGTGTGGGGCGTGGTCGGCGGGACTCGGCGCGGTGCTACAGTGCGTGGTATCGGCGAGTGACTCGCATATCGATGAGGAGTGTTAAAGGTGCGGAAACGTCTCTACTCTCTGCTGGATGGTGATGGTGGAGCGGCAATGTGGTGCGGGCGCGTCATGACCGTGCTCATTATCGCCAGCCTGCTCCCCCTGTGCTTCAAGGAATCCAGCCCCGTCCTCGAGACAATCGAGTACGCCTGCGTCCTCGTGTTCATCGCCGACTACCTGGCACGATGGGCGACGGCGGATCTGAAGCTCGGCAAGGGCGCATTGTCGTTCCTGATCTACCCCTTCACCCCCATGGCCGTCATCGACTTGCTGTCGATCCTGCCAGTCTTCAATGCCCTCAACGACGCGCTGCGCACGCTGCGAGTCCTCCGCCTGTTTCGGGCCCTGCGGATGTTCAAGCTCATTCGCTACTCGAAGAGCGCCTCCGCCATCGCCGCCGTGTTCGAGAAAGAGAGGGAGGCGCTGCTCGCCGTCCTCGGCCTGGCCATCGGCTACATCCTCGTCAGCGCCCTCGTCATCTTTAAGGTCGAGCCGGAAACCTTCAACACCTTCTTCGATGCCGTGTACTGGGCGGTCGTCTCCCTGACGACCGTCGGCTACGGCGACCTCTACCCCACCTCCGACGTGGGGCGTGCCATCGCCATGATCTCCTCGCTCATGGGCGTCGCCGTCGTTGCCCTGCCCTCGGGCATCTTCACGGCGGGCATGCTCGACGAGCTGCGCGGCGAAGGAAGCGCCAGCGACTGATCTGCAGGGACTTTTGTGGCTCTTCGCATTTGAGGGTGTAGGTGTTGTGGG
>KV835894.1 GCA_001838165.1 Actinomyces sp. HMSC035G02
GAGTGGGCTTCCTTCAGGGTGAAGGTGCCGACCCCCTCGACGGTGGTGCTGTCGCCGAGGTGTAAATCCTCAGAACCCCCGAGGAAGTCGTAGGGTTCTTTGTCGGTGCGTGCTGACAGGCCGAAGGAACCGAGCTGGCGTCCCTTGGAGACTTCTCCGGAGATGCTGATGTAGACGGCGCGTCCATCGGGGATGGTTCCCAATTTCATGGATCGTTGCTTGTCGTATGGGGTGAGGTAGTA
>KV835895.1:0-3562 GCA_001838165.1 Actinomyces sp. HMSC035G02
TTAAACGCGTCCAAGTTTCGGGGCGCAGTTCATCTCCCTATCGACGAGGCCGGGGCCCCTTATGCGCTTTACTCCCGGCGTGCGTCGGGGAGAGGACATCATGAAGTCTGTGCTGACCAGGAACGGGCGGCTGCGCGTGTGGGTGGTCCCCACGCTGGTCGCCCTCATCGTCGTGTGCGCGGCGGCGGCCATGCTGATCGGCCGTTTCTCCGTGTCCCTGGAGGACGTGGTCGCGGCACTGCGCGCGCGGTTCTGGGGTGGCCCGGCGGTGCCCCCACGCGTCAACTCCGTCGTGTTTGACCTGCGGGCGCCGCGCATCATCGTGGCGATCCTGATCGGCGGAGGTCTGTCGGTTGCCGGCGCCTCATTCCAGTCGCTCTTCTCCAACCCCCTGGCTACGCCGGACACCCTGGGCGTCGCGGCGGGCACGTGCGTCGGCGCGGTCATCGCCCTGCTGCTGGACTGGAACCTGATCGGCGTGCAGGCCGCGGCACTCGTCGCGGGCCTGGCGACGATGGCATTCACGACGGCGATTTCACGCACGCGCACGGGTTCTTTCAACGTCATCACGCTCGTGCTCGGCGGCGTCATCGTCTCCGCCCTCGCGAACGCTGTCCTCTCGCTCCTCAAACTGACAGCCGATCCCACAAGCCAGCTTCCCGAGATCACCTACTGGCTCATGGGTTCCCTCGCCGCGGTCACCTACCACCAGATCGCGCTGGGCGCCCCGTTCATCATCGCAGGCGTCGTCGTCATCGTGGCGCTGCGCTGGCAGCTCAACATCCTCTCCCTCTCAGAGGACGAGGCCCGCTCAGCCGGCGTCAACGTCTCCCTCATGCGCGCGATCCTCATCGTCGCCTCGACGGTCATCACGGCCTCGGTCATTTCGATGTGCGGCCAGGTCGGCTGGGTCGGCCTGCTCGTGCCGCACTGCGCGCGCATGCTGTGCGGGCAGAACAACCGAGCGGTTATCCCCGTGTCACTGCTGCTCGGGTCTGCGCTCATGATCGTCATCGATACGCTCGCGCGCTCCCTGTCGGCCTCGGAGATCCCCATTTCGATCCTGACGGCCATCATCGGCGCACCCTTCTTTATCGTGCTGCTGCGCCGGACGGGGGGAGCGCGATGATCAGCGTCGAAAACGCGACCTTCACATACCCGGGCGCGCCCTCCCCGATCCTGACGAACGTGTCCTTCGAGGTACCCGAGCGCTCGCTGCTGGCGATCCTGGGCCCCAACGGCGCCGGCAAGACGACGCTGCTGCGCACCATGATCGGCTTGCAGAAGTGGGACAGCGGGCGCACGCTCATCGACGGCACCCCCATCTCGTCGATGTCGACCCGGGCGCTGGGCCGCGTCCTGTCCTACGTGCCGCAGGCCCGCAACGCATCGAACGTGGCACTCACCGGCCTCGAGATGGTGATGGTCGGGCGAGCCCCGCACATGCGCACCCTCGCTCAGCCCGGCGCGCGCGAGGAGCGCATGGCCCGCGACGTCCTCGACGAGGTCGGCGCCTCCCACCTGGCCGAGATGCCCTGCGCGACCATGTCGGGCGGCCAATTCCAGATGATCCTCATCGCCCGCGCGCTCGTCGCCGACCCGCGCGTCCTCGTTCTCGACGAGCCGGAAACCGGCCTCGACTTCCGCAACCAGCTCATCGTCCTGGGACTCCTCGAGCGCCTCGTGAAGGACCGAGGCCTCGCGGTCATCATGAACACGCACTACCCGGCGCACGCCCTGCGCGTCGCGGACCAGGTCGCGCTCTTCTCCTCCACTCACGAGGCCGTGGTCGGCCCGGCGTCCTCCGTCATGAATGCGGGTACCCTCGCGGCCGTCTTCGGGGTAGACGTGGCGATCGGGAGCGTGGCCTTCGAGGGAGAGGAGGTGCGGGCGATCGTTCCGGTTCGTCTAAGTGGGGACAAGTAGCGTCATCACGCCGAAAACTTCTTCGTCACGATTGCGCAGGTCAGCCACATTTTCGCTGCGAGTGCGGTACCGTATAAGTGTGATTCCGCACGCCCAGTCCGGGGGGCATCGATGCCGGACAGGGGCGACGGGACCATGTCGGCTCCGCAGACGGAGCCGAACGGTGCCCCAGCGTTGGGGCGAACACGAAGGAGGGCCCATGGCTACCGGGACCATCAAGTGGTTCAACGACGCCAAAGGCTTCGGATTCATCACTCCTGATGACGAATCCGGCGACGTCTTCGTGCACTATTCAAACATCATCGGCCAATCTGGGCGCCGTACTCTTCTAGAGGGCGAGAAGGTCGAATATGAGGCGATTGAAGGACCAAAGGGCCTCCAAGCTATGAATGTGGCACGAGCCGAGTGACACTGTGTGCCCGGGTGGAGTTCCCACTCGGGCACACTTGCACGAACAGGCACGTTCTCCACCGATTTTCGCGCATGCCTTTTTCGTTGACAAAACAGTGCTTTAACAGCTTTTTACGATGTTTGTGCCATGCCTTACAAGGGCTTGTGCGGTATAGACCGAGCGGTGGAATCCGCGTAGAATTGGAGCTGCACCAAGGGGGGCGACCACGAGTCACCTCCCTTTTTTGATACCGCTGCCCACCCGGGCGGCACGGACCAACAGGTCCACACACACGCTGGCGTGCGGGGCGCGCTTCGTGCTTCCGCGCGAAGACACTCACAAGGAGAACCCCATGAACCAGATCGTCAAGGCTGAAACCGCCCCCACCATGTCCCAGGCCACCGCCTCGGCTTCCGTTCTCATCGCTCTGATCGTTGTCCTCGCGGGCCTCGGCGTGTTCGCCGCCCTTCAGGTCGCTTCCGTCGCGTCGGTCGTCTTCGCGATCGTCATCGCTCTGACCTCCCTGATCGTTTCCCCCGCTCTTCTCTCGATCGCTCGCACCCGCGCCTGAGCCTATGCGGGGCGCGTGAACGACACGCGCCCCACCCCCGCCAGCGTGACACCACGAAGGTGTCACGCTTTTTCGTTGCTTTCTTGCTTTCTCGGCTTCGTCGTTTCCTCGCCTCGCAGCACCATTTCCCGTACCCCCATCCTTGCAGCACCGCCCCCCTTGCCCTCGGATTCAGCAGTTCATACCCTCGGGGTTGCCCAAACCGCAGACGCCCTCACCCCAAACAGCCCTTTTTCGCTGTTATTTGGCGAGGCGGTCTGCATTTTGGGCGCCACGCCCGTCAGACAGCCTGCGGGGCGGGGGGAATTGCGCCATGCAAGGGTGCGACACGCCGGCGACACGCCGCAAAAAGGCTTCGCATGGCGCAAAACCCCCACACCATCCCCAGCGTCGGGCACCACGGCGTTCAACAGTTAGGCTCTGACACCTAGCCGAAGGTAACGTCCTGAGCACAGCGCGGACGCCAAACGGATCAACAGGAGGTGCCACGCTCTGATGTCCAGCTGGGCAGCGCAGCAACACGCATCATCCCTTCACCCGAGATTTGCATATTGTGTCCTCCCCCACTAAAGTCCCTCTGTTAAGCACGACATCAAGGAGGATGGAATGAGCATCAGACCCGCACGCATCCGCGCCATCATCGTAGCCGTCCTCGTCCTGGCGTTCGTCATCCC
>KV835895.1:3662-4641 GCA_001838165.1 Actinomyces sp. HMSC035G02
ACTACCTCACCCCATACGACAAGCAACGATCCTTAGAACTGGGAACGCTCTCCGATGGACGCCTCGTTTTGGTCGGCATCTCCGGAGAAGTCTCCATGGGACGCCAGATCGGCTCCTTCGGTGTGTCAGCATTCGACGACAATGACCACTCCGACACCCTCGGAAGCGCTCGAGATCTTCACCGCGGCGACAGCATCACCGTCGAGGGGGTCGGCACCTTCACCCTGAAGGAAGCCCACTCAGACATCGTCTGGTTCACCCCCAACCCTGGAAAAGCGACATTCTGCTTTGACCCAGACCCTACATTCACCAAACGGAGCTACCCGTAACGAACGCAGCGACGCTGACAACCTTCAACGCAGAAGCACACCCATGAGCATCAGACCCGCACGCGTCCGCGCCATCGTCGTGGCCGTCCTCGTCCTGGCGTTCGTCATCCCCTGGACCTACGCACACATCGCCTACGCCTGGCCCTGGAAAGAACAATCCACAGGCGAAGCCTGCACCGGCAACTACTACCTCACCCCATACGACAAGCAACGATCCATGAGACTGGGAACCATCTCCGATGGACGCCTCGTTTTCGTTGGCATAACAGGAAAAGTCTCCATGGGACGCCAGAGCGGTTCCTTCAGCGTATCAGCGCTCACTGGCTACGACCACTACGACTTAATCGGCCAGGCCATAGACCTACACCGCGGCGACAGCGCCACCATTGAGGGGGTCGGCACCTTCACCCTGAAGGAAGCACACTCAGACATCGTCTGGTTCACCCCCAACCCTGGAAAAGCACTGTTCTGCTTCGACCCAGACCCCACATTCACCTTCCGTGACTTCCCATAACAAACTCACGGATGACACCATCCGTCACCACAGAAGCACACCCATGACCATCAGACCCACACGCATCCGCGCCATCGTCGTAGCCGTCCTCGTCCTGGCGTTCGTCATCCCCTGGACCTACGCACACATCGCCTAC
>KV835896.1 GCA_001838165.1 Actinomyces sp. HMSC035G02
AGATGCCTCCAACCACACTCAACTCTGAAGAGCCACATTGACGCTGAGGCCCCAGCCCACGATGGTGGGCTGGGGCCTCAGCGTTCAGATTCCTGAAGGCGTGGCATGACATCGCCTGCCTCACGCATGAATCTCTATGGAGCCAATCAAGCGTTCTATGAGATAGAAATGGGCTTCTATGACATAGGGGCGAGGGTCTATGAGATGGATGGGTGGGTCTATGAGATGGCGACATCGGAGGAGTGGGTGCTCATGCTGCGCCATCGTCGACGATAGCGATGAGGAGGCCCTCAGCAACGGCGGTGTATGTGGAATAACAGCGAGTATCGGGAGCGCTTTGGCGTGAGTGTGGAAGAAGTGCGTTCCGATCTGTGTGATCTCGCTTCGCGAGGCCTGGTCAGGTCCTCAGGTGAGCACCGTTGGGTGCGTTACGAGCTTGTTCAGGGGAGCTGAGAGCTTCTTATTGCTGTCCCGGCAGTAATTGCACGTGAAACATTGACGCTGAAGCTCCAGCCCACGGCGGTGGGTTGGGGCCTCGGCATATGGTGCGTTTGATCTATGGCACCACGGATGCGTAGGTAAGGGTCAATGAACAAAGTTGATGCCGCATCCTGTTGTGATCAGTGACTACCGATTTTCGGCGGTTATTAGTGATACCAGATGTGGGTGACGACCCATGTGTCCCCCCGCTCTTCAAGAAATAGGACACGGAAGAGTGTTTGTTCGTTGTTGCTTTCCTCGTCGGTCACTGTGCTTATGGTGTCGTATTGTTCTGATGCCTTTTCTTCTGTTAGGTGGTGGAATCCTGCAGGTGTTTGCAAATATGTGAATTCGATACAAATTCCTTGAGTGCCTGCCTTTTGGAGTGAGCAGTCATAAATCTTATTTGTTTGAAGATACGTATTGGTGAGCGGCTTGACGAGATATGCATCTGTATGCATGCGTTCCAGGTCATGTGCAAATGCATCGCAGTAGCCCTCAACCTGGCATACCTTCATAAAGTCTTCTGTGTCTCCAGTGTTGAACGCATAAGCCCATAGGTCGATGTGCCACTGTGATGTTGCTTGGGCACCAATTTGTCCGCCCGCGTAGAGGTGTGGTGGGGGAGTGGGCTTCGGGACGTCAACGGGTGTCGGTTCTGCGGATTGAGGAGTGTCTCCCGATTGGGGGCCAGATTGTTCGGTGCTGTCAGACTGGGGCGACTGTGCTCCGGACTGAAGCTCTGTGTTCGCGTGGGCTCGAGCGTTGAATGCGTGTAAGCCCAGGAATGACGCGGCGACAATAACAATGGCGGCAATGGTTGCGCCGATCCACTTGCCGATGGTGGAAAGTTTGGAGGTCATGGTGCATCACTCGCTTAGTGGCCTTGTTTTTCTTCTGCGGTGTCGGTGTTGTTGACAATGAGTTGTCCGAGCGGGAACGGGCCGGTCGTTTCGGTGGTGGTGATCAGTCCGTTGATGGTCTGCGTGTCGCCGGTGAAGGGGTTGGTGGCCGTGCCCGCCCACGTGGTGGTGAGCGTGATGGTGCGCGTGGCGTAGGGGTAGGGCCCATCCAGGAAGGACTTCCACCCGTTTGGCGCCTTGTAGTAGTGGCGGATCAGGGCTGGATCCGTGTTGGGGTCCATGCCTTCTTGCCAGGGTATCCCCGGCGAGGTCGTGGTCAGGTCCGGGGTTCCGTCCCCCCAGTTCCACGTGTAAGACGTGGCCGTCAAAGTGATGGTGATGTCGTGACCCAACAGCGTCACAGTGTGTGTCTGCGTGGGATGGGTGGCGGCAACGAGCGTGGGAATGTACTTATTCGTGTACGACACCCCCTCGGGCCGCTTGTGAAGGCCCGCGCCGTCAGCGTGGATAATCGTTGCCGCCGCTAGAAGAAGATCTCGAGTTGTGGGTAGTTGTGCAGAGCCTTGCGTGACGGTTCCAGTTATGGGGTCAAACGGTAGGAAACAATCCTCGTCCGATACATGACCGTCATTGGGTGCGGTTCCAATGGATACTGACGCGCACCTCGCCCAGTTCCAGTAGCGCTGTGCCTCAGGAGTTGCTGCTGCATCGGCAGTGAGCTGAGCCCTCTGGTCGTTGACAGTCGATGGATTGCTTGATGATTGTTGCTGCCCGGGGTTCTGCTGTGGTTGATGATCGTTTGCATATACCTCTGCGGCGTCTTGTTGGCCAGTCCTGCATATTCCAAATTGCCATGATCCACCGCCGGAGCATGAGCTGGACGATGGGTTGGAGATATCATCAGCTCTTGCCGTGGGTACATGGGTGCATAGGCTGATCACGGGGAGAATAATCATGCCGAGAGCAATCCAACTAATTTTCCTCATAGTCCGACACGCTCCCTTCAGTGGCAACCCAGTGGCCGTCTTTCCATGTCATGAATAGAACAAATCTGATGTCGAATGGGGAATCGCTGACAATGATCTGTTTCCCCATGCAAGCTGTTCCGTTAATAGTTGTCACTTTGAAAACGACGCCTATAGTGTCGGGCTGGGCATTCCATTTTGGATCTGTAATTGGTTCGACTGACACAATGCTCGTGACTGATGACTTATTACCGTAAACCCATCCGTTTGCATAAAAGGTATTGATACTGTCGATGGTGGAATCATGAAACTTAGCTCCAGCTTCCGTGATATCAGCGAAGGGTTGAGTGTCTCCGGTATTCCAGGCATAGGTGAGTGTCTCGATGACATACTCAGCAGTCAGTTCAGCGCCGCGCTCACTGTTTTCCTTAGCGGCCTCCGGTAGCTCCGGCTTTGTGTAGGTGTCTGCCGCGAACTCGGCGGGGCGCACGAGGACTCCGTCGGGGCCGATCTCATACCCACCCGACATCGGTGGTTCGCTCGATGCTGACGGCATGGGCGCTGGGTGCACGGTGGGTGTTGCGGCGGTGCTGGGGCGATCGTTCCACGAGCTGATGCTTGCGCCCAGCGTGTAGGCACCAACGGATGCCACAGCCACCAGCACGGTGAGCCCGATACCCATTGCCCACGGGCGTAGTGCTGCTCTCCTGGCAGCCAGAGCGCGCTTCTGGCGGCGTGATGTCGGGGTGAGGAAGTCTTGCTCTTCTTCCTCGGTGACGGGTCGCTCGGATTGGGGTGGGACCTTCATGGTGTGTGTGCCTCCACGGTGAGGTGTCCTCCGACGCACCCCCACCCTTGGGGGTGCGTCTTTTCTCATCAGGGTACGCGCAGAACCGACACGAAACAATAAGAATACGCTGTAACTGTCACGCAACTATTCGCAACATGTGTGCACGTATGTGCATCGAGGAGGAAGTACTCGCCCTGATCGCGGCTGCCCGCGCGCTGAGCAGAGAGAACAAGGAATCTGGTTTGACGCGTGTACGCAGATGTAAATAGGAAAGCATACTCTCTGCTTGACAGTTTGGGTCTGTCAATGGTGACAACGATCTATACGAAAGGAAAGATTGTGTTGTGCTAGTTAACCTTGCTGCCTCTTGCTATAGGGCATCATCGGGTGTTCTCGCGATTATCGCAGTGAGTAGTCCAATGAGCGCAGGAATCGATGCGGTGGTGGTTGCCTCGCGACTGATGCGCCTGGAGAGCCGACTTTTTGCGGCTCGATGATCTGATGTATCGATGAGGTGCGCACTGGTCCAGTAGTGGTTTTGATTTGGGGTGAGCGACCCAGACTGTCGGTCATCAGCTGCTGATTCATGGTAGTGGCGTCCGAGTATCCTATGTGCAGTGCCATACGTCCTGGGAACGAAGAGGCCTAGTGCCTCGGTCGGCACCCTCCT
This sequence comes from Actinomyces sp. HMSC035G02, assembly GCA_001838165.1. Lineage (GTDB taxonomy): Bacteria > Actinomycetota > Actinomycetes > Actinomycetales > Actinomycetaceae > Pauljensenia. Next base: position 3,769 of record KV835896.1, read on the forward strand.
CTTGTAGGTAGCAGCGTTGCCGTGACGCGGACGCCGTCCGCTGCAAGTTCGCCTCAGAATGAGCAAGTGATCGGTGTGCTAGAAGCATGAGGCACGCGAAGTTTGTCGCGCCTCGACGAACAACCATGCATTATAGTGCTACGGTAGCGGCTTCCTCAAGCAGGATGCGGACCTTGACGCTCACCATTCGGCCGAAGGATGCAACCCTAAGACTAATAACGTTTGAGTTTGAGAGGGCTTGAGACATGGTTCCGAAAGGGCACAAGAATCGCTCCATCAAACGCCTCCATCTCGACCTGCGAAATCCTCGCCTGGGCCGTCCCGCAGTAAACAACGAGGCAGAGGCCACGAGTCGACTATTGAGGGAATTCGGGCCAAAGATCGTTGCCTTGGCGAAAAGTATCGCCGAACACGGTCTTAATCCCACCGAGTCTTGGGCAATCGTCCAAGAAGAGGGCAAGTACGTTGTCCTCGAAGGCAACCGACGCCTCGTCGCCTGCCGTCTCCTCGACAACCCCCGCAAGGCCCCCGACCCGCAGACAGTTGCAACCTTCGAGCGTATCAAACGAGGAGTCCGCACCACTAGCTCCTATCTGAACCCCAGCTGCGTAGAGTTCGAGCACCGCGCCGACGCCCGCTACTGGATCCACCTCAAGCACCATGGCGCAGGCAGTGGTGAAGGCACCGCCGGTTGGGGCACAGAGATGATCTACCTCGACCAGGTCAACAGCGGCAGCGATCCTGTGGAGTGGAACGAGTTCTGGTACTGGCTGGAGGAGACCTACCAGCACGACCGCCCACTGGTCGACCTCATCGACCGGGCCCGACGCGAGCAGTACACCCTCATGGACCGCGTCTACACCTGGAAAGTCAAAGAGCTCCTCGGTGCCAGCTTCACCCAGCCCGGCCAGATCAGCATTGGTATTGATCCCGACAAGATTAAACCATTCATTCACAAGCTCATCACTGGGATGCTCACGCCTCAACCCAAGGATCCCAAAGCGCCCGGCGCTGCCGACATTCTCGTCATTTCCTCCCGCACTCTCAACAGCAGAGATGTCGCCGCGGAGACGATTGAGAAGGTGTGGACGGAAACCGTTGGAGAGGCCGACGTCACTCCCGCAATAGACATTGATACAGCCAAACCTTCAGGGGATACGGCAGATGCCGCGCCGACACCAGACTCTTCCACTCCAGATAATGATGGTGCGAAAAGGGATCCGGGCGAGGATCCGGATCCTCACCCGAATAACGACTCCCGACCCCGTTCGCCCAAGCCTCGTAAGAGTGATACCCACCTATACAACGGCGTACGGTACGCCCACATGCCCGACCGACTCCGGAAGTTGATAAAGGAGTGCGGCGAGCTGGAGATCAGCAAGCATCCTGAGATTGCGTCAGTCACGGCGCGCGTCGTGGTCGAGCTCGCTGTTGACACACTCATCGACCACCAGAACCTCAGTCCGAAAAGCAAGCAGCTCACTGACAAACTTGCCGCTGTCTTGCGTCACCTCGACCCTCTCCTGAACTCCAAGAACCCCACTCGCCCAGAGCTAGCTGGAACCTGGGCGGCAGTACGCACCGACACCGCTGACGGACACTTCGTCCGCGACCTCCACAACTGCGTGCACGCCTACCAGTTCACCGCTGCGCCCGAGATGGCTAAACGAGCAAACGTCCTGTTCACGCCCCTGCTCAACGCCATCAACACCGACCTCGCCAAGCCGCCCGCTAGTGCGGTGGCCACGAGCAAGAAAAACGGGCAGGCTTGATCCGTGAGGTATCTGTCCCCCCTGCGCTACCCTGGTGGCAAAGCCCGCCTGGCCCCCTTCTTCGCCCGCTTGATCCGTGCCCAGATCCCGGCCCCGACCCACTACGCCGAACCCTACGCAGGAGGTGCCGGCGCCGCCCTACGACTCTTGACCGACGGCGCCGTTGACCATATCCACATCAACGATCTCAATGTTGGCGTTGCCGCGTTCTGGCGCACCATCACCGCCCCCGATGGTGCCAACGCATTTTGTCAGCTCATCAACAACACCCTCGTTACCGTTGAGCAGTGGAACCACCAGAGAGCCATCTACCAGGCCGGTAAGGGAGACGACCTTGCCCTCGGCTTTGCCACTTTTTTCCTCAACCGCACCAACCGCTCCGGCATCCTCGACGCGGGCCCCATCGGCGGGTTCGAACAGGTCGGCAAATGGAAGATTGATGCCCGCTACAACAAGTCGGCGCTTATCGAGAGGGTCAAACACGTTGCCGCCCTGGGCGACCGCATCCACGTCACCCAGCTCGACGGCCTCGACTTCCTCACCACAATGGAAGCCCACGCCACGGACGTCCTCGTCTATGCGGACCCGCCCTACGTCGAGCAAGGAGGAAGGCTCTATCTCCACGCCTTCAATGGCGATGACCATAAGGCTTTAGCCGAAAAGCTACAGGCTGCGAAGTACCCATGGTTGTTGACCTACGACGATCAAAGGATTGTCTGGGATGACCTCTACGATGCCGCCCGCTGCGCCCGCTTTGATATTGCGCATACAGCTGCTATCCAGCATGTCGGCAAGGAGACCATTGTCTACGGCCCAACCCTCACAGTTCCCACAGATGTAGAGATTACCCCTGGAGTCAGTCCAACTTGGATTGAGAGGTCGCGCCACTAGTAGGACATATGGGGCTCTTGATAATTGGGGGTGTAGTTGGGGTCTGAATCCGCCGGTTTCGAGGAGGCAGCGGGTGATGTAGTGGGTGGGGCTTCGGAATCCGAGTGCGGGTCCGCGTAGGTGTTCGAGGCGTCCGTTGATGGCTTCGGTAGGACCGTTGCTGGTGTGGGGATGATCGAAGTAGGCCAGGATGTCCCCGGCTCGGCGTTTGAGTGTCCTGCCCAGCGTGATGAGCTCGGTCAGACCCCTCGGTACACGCGTGGAGGTCAGGGTGTTGATTTCGGCTTCCATCAGGGCCGTACCCACGTCTGTGTCGGGCGCGCGGTAGGCGCCAGGTGATGTTTTGGTAGGCGCTCCAAGTGACCTCGAGCGCGACGTGCTCCTCACCGGAAAACAGGTTGAGTAGTTGGTGCTGCTGGCGTGGTGTGAGCAGGCAAGATCTGGTGTGTAACATCCTGCGGGCCTTGTACAGGGGGTCGGTGGCACGCCCGCGCCGGTGGTGGAGTTCTTGCTGAATGCGTCTGCGGCACTCATCCAAGGCGTTGCCAGCCAGGTGCACGACATGGAAGGGGTCCATGACTGCCCTCGCGCCGGGGAGTTCTTCAGCGGCTGCGCTTTTGAACCCGGTGAATCCATCCATCGCGACGATCTCAATGCGTTCGCGCCACGTGTCAGGGCGGGAGGCCAGCCAGGTTTTGAAGACCTGCTTGGAGCGACCCGGGACCATGTCCAAGACTCGGGAGGGACCGCTGCGATCATGGACGGGTGTCATGTCCAAGATGACGGTGACGTATTTGTCGCCGTAG